>CAXTAY010000008.1:42034-110027 GCA_964242335.1 uncultured Acetobacteraceae bacterium
CACGATGCCGCCATGCTGGTTGGCGAGCCGGAACAGGTAGTCGGTGCGCAGGCCGGCCTGGACGTTCTCGAAGGTCACGTCGTGCACCGCCTCGCCGCGCGCGAACGGGTGGTGCATCTGCTCGAGCATCAGCCGCGCCGACGGACGGATATCCAGCATCGCGGCACTGATCCCGAGTGCCTGCATCAGCGCCATCGCGTTGCCGCGCGTGCCCTCGCTGGTGCCGAAGCCGGGCATGGTATAGCCGAGGATGTCGCGCCGCGGCAGCCCGAGCCGATCCATCGCGCGCGCCGCCACGATCAGCGCC
The DNA here is from genome assembly GCA_964242335.1 of uncultured Acetobacteraceae bacterium. Classification (GTDB taxonomy): domain Bacteria; phylum Pseudomonadota; class Alphaproteobacteria; order Acetobacterales; family Acetobacteraceae; genus Lichenicoccus. Next base: position 42,342 of record CAXTAY010000008.1, read on the forward strand.
TGGGTCGAGTCCAGTCCGCCCGAGACGCCGATCACGAGGCGGCGGATGCCGGTGGCGCGCAGCCGCTGCTCCAGCCCGGACACCTGGATGCCGTAGGCCTCGTAGCAGTCCTGGCCGAGGCGCGCCGGATCGGACGGCACGAACGGGAAGCGCTCGATCGGACGGCGAAAGCCGATATCGTCACGCGGCGGCGCCAGGGTGAAACCGATGCGGCGGAAGCCCGAGCCGACGCCCCCCTGGGTCGCGCGGCGGTTGGTCTCGAACGTACCCATGCGGGCGCGCTCCTGGCGCAGCAGGTCGAGATCGATGTCGGCGATCGCGCTGACCGGGCCGGAGGGGAATCGCTCGGTCTCGGCGAGCAGCGCCCCGACCTCGAAGATCGACACCTGGCCATCCCAGGCGACGTCGGTGGTGGACTCGCCCTCGCCGGCGGCGGCGTAGAGGTAGGCGCACAGGCCGCGCGCCGACTGCGCCTGGCAGAGCAGGCGCCGGGTCTCCGCCTTGCCGACGGTGATGTTGCTCGCCGAAAGGTTGGCGATCACCGTGGCACCGGCCAGCGCGGCGCCGGAACTCGGCGGCGCCGGCACCCAGAGGTCCTCGCAGATCTCGACATGCACCACCAGGCCCGCGACGTCGGCGGCCTCGAACAGCAGGTCGGTGCCGAACGGCACGCGATCGCCGGCCAGCACCGCCGTCTCGCCGATGCGGCCGACGCCGGCGGCGAAGTGCCGCGCCTCGTAGAACTCGCGGTAGTTCGGCAGGTATGATTTCGGCACCGCGCCGAGGATCCGGCCGCGATGGATCGCGACCGCGCAGTTGAACAGCGCGCCGTCGTGGCGCAGCGGCGCACCGACCAGGATCAGCGGCAGCAGCGTCGCGGAGCGTTCCCGCAGCAGCGCCAGCGCCGCCTCGACCGCGTCGAGCAGCGTGTCCTGCTGGCGCAGATCGTCGATCGTGTAGCCGGACAGGCCGAGCTCGGGGAACACCGCGACGACCGCACCGTCCTCGCCGCAGCGCGCCGCGAGTGCGGCGGTGGCGTGCGCGTTCGTCCGCGGGTCCGCCAGGCTGACCGGCAGCGTGCAGGCGGCGACGCGCGCGAAGCCGTGCCGGTAGACCGAACGGAACGGCGCCGCCGGATCGGACACCGCGTCATCGCCGCCGGCCTGCTCCCGGGGGGCATGGAACTCCGGCGCGCCGTGGAACTCTGGGGGGTCGCCGACGCTGCCTGCCATGGGAGATGTCATGGGCTGGCCCTCGGGTCGGCGCAAGGGAGGCCGGACTGATTTTTCAAGAGCGTCATGAAAAACATCGCATCTTCCGAGCCGGGAGAAAGCGTGTAGAATCAGGGACTAGATGGATACCAAGCGAGAGTCTGCTGCCATGAGACGTACCCAGCCGTGAGTCGGGCTGTATCGATCATCGGCGCAGGGCCCGGCGGTCTTGCCAGCGCCATGCTGCTCGCCCACGCCGGCGCCGACGTCACCGTGCATGAACGCCACGCCGAGGTCGGCGGCCGTTCCGGCACCATCAGGGCGAACAGCGCGCACGGGCGGTTCCAGTTCGATATCGGTCCGACCTTCTTTCTCTATCCGCGCATCCTGTCCGACATCTTCGCCGAGTGCGGCCGCAGCCTGGAGAACAGTGTCGAGCTGATCCGCCTCGGCACCCACTACGACCTGCTGTTCGAGGACGGCGCCCGGCTGACCGCGAGCAGCGACATCCCGGCGCTGCAGCGTTCCGTCGCTGGGATCTCGCCCCAGGACGCGGCGGCGATCCCGGCCTTCCTGGCCGACAACCGCGCCAAGCTGGCCGCCTTCCGGCCGGTGCTGGAACGACCGTTCCATGGCTGGCGCGACCTGCTCACCCCGGACATGCTGCGGGCGCTGCCGCTGCTGCGGCCGGGACGCTCGGTCGAGAACGACCTCAAGCGCTTCTTCTCCGACCCGCGGATCCGGCTCGGCTTCTCGTTCCAGAGCAAGTACCTGGGCATGTCGCCGTATCGCTGCCCGAGCCTGTTCACCATCCTCGCCTTCATGGAGTACGAGTTCGGCATCTTCCACCCGCGCGGCGGCACCGGTGCGGTGATGACCGCGATGGCCGAGGCGGCACGACGCATGGGGGTGCGGATCAGGCTGAACGAGCCGGTGCGCGAGCTGCTGTTCGAGGGCCGGCGGGTGACCGGGCTGCGCACCGACGATGGCGTCCAGGCGGCCGACGCGGTGGTGCTGAACGCCGACTTCCTGCGCAGCATGGGCACGCTGGTGCCGAACCGGCTGCGACGCCGCTGGACCGACCGCAAGATCGCGCGCAAGCGGCTCTCCTGCTCGACCTTCATGCTCTACCTCGGCATCAAGGGCGAACTGCCGGAGACGGCGCACCACACCATCTTCCTCTCCAAGGACTACCGGGAGAATTTTCGCGAGATCAACGAGGGCAAGACGCCGCCGAAGACGCCCTCCTTCTACATGCAGAACGCCTGCGTCACCGATCCCACGCTGGCGCCGACCGGATACTCGACCCTCTACGTGCTGGTGCCGGTCGGCCATACCCGCGAGGGCGGCACCGACTGGAACCCCGCGGAACGGGCGCGCTATCGCGGGCTGGCGCTGAGGCGGCTGGCGCAGGCCGGGCTGCCGGACATCGAGCAGCGCATCGTGTTCGAGAAGATCGTCACCCCGGACGACTGGGAGAGCGAGCTCGACGTGCATCGCGGTGCGGTGTTCAACCTCGCCCACTCGCTGCCGCAGATGCTGCACCTGCGCCCGCGCAACCGCTTCGAGGACCTGGACGGCGTCTACCTGGTGGGCGGCGGCACCCACCCGGGCAGCGGCCTGCCGGTGATCTTCGAGGGCGCACGCATCAGCGCCCGGCTGCTGGCGCAGGATCTCGGGCTCCGCTCGGTGCAGACCGAGATGCGGTGGGCGGACCAGCCGCTGGCGCCTGCCGCCGCCATCTCCCCGACACCGGCGTTCGCAGAGAGGAGATCAGGGTGAGCCTGTCCAGGAACCGGCTGGAGCCGGTCGGCGTCATCGGCAGCGGCCTCGGCGGGCTCGCCGCCGCCTGCACGCTGGCGGCGCGCGGCCACCGCGTCGTGCTGTTCGAGAAGAATCCCTGGCTCGGCGGCAAGGCCGCACAGCACGAGGCCGACGGCTTCCGCTTCGACATGGGACCGACCATCCTGACGGTGCCCTCGGTGCTGGAGCGCATCTTCGCCGAGGCCGGCGAGCGGATGGACGCGCATCTCGACCTGCGCCGGATCGACCCGCAATGGCGCTGCTTCTTCGACGACGGCGCCGTGCTCGACCTAGACCAGGACGCGGTCGCGATGGCGCAGCGCCTGCGGGCCTTCTCGCCGCAGTCGGAGGCCGGCTACACCGACTTCCTGGCGCTGAGCGAGAAGCTGCACGAGGTGAGCCGGAAGTTCTTCTTCTGGCGCTCGGTCGAGGATATCGGCGACACGCTCGACCTGCGCAAGAACATGGACCTCGACACGCTGCGCGACGTGCTGAGCCTGCGCATGGGCTCGACTGTGGCCGCCCAGATACGCAAGCGGGTGCCGGACGAGCGGGTCTCGCAGATGCTCGATCATTTCGTCCAGTACGTCGGCTCCTCGCCCTACCTGGCTCCCGCGGTGCTGTGCTCGATCGCGCACATGCAGACCCAGGAGGGCGTGTGGTACCCGATGGGCGGCACCCGCGCGGTGCCGGAGGCGCTGACCGCGCTGGCGCAGCGGCTCGGCGTCGACATACGCAGCGAGACCGGCATCGCCCGCATCGAGCGCGAGGACGGCCGCGAGGACGGCGCGGTCTGCGGCGTGCTGACCGAGAGCGGCGAGCGGGTGGCGCTGTCCGCGGTGGTCTCCAACATGGACAGCGTACGCACCTATCGCGAGTTGATCGGCGGCGAGACCGGCAGGCGCTTCACCCGGCGCAAGCGCGAGCCGGCCTGCTCCGGGGTGGTGCTGTATCTCGGCCTGGACCGCGCCTACCCGCAGCTGGCGCACCACGACTTCGTGTTCTCCCGCGATGCCCGCGAGGAGTTCGACTACATCTACGGCCGCGGGGAGCCGGCGCCGGACCCGACCTGCTACCTCGCTGCACCCAGCCGCACCGAGCCCGGCGTGGCACCCGAGGGCGGCGAGGCGCTGTACATCCTGGTGCACGCCCCCTACCTGCGACCGCACCACGACTGGAAGGCGATGCTGCCGGCCTACCGGCAGGTGATCTTCGACAAGCTGGCGCGCACCGCCGGCCTGACCGACCTGCAATCGCGCATCCGCACCGAACGCGTGCTGACCCCCGCCGACATCCACGAGCGCTACCGGGTGCTCGACGGCGCGATCTACGGCCTGGCCAGCCACGGGCGCTTCCTCGGCGCCTTCAAGCCGGGCAACCGCTCGCGCGAGGTCGAGGGGCTGTATCTCGCCGGCGGTGCCGCGCATCCGGGGCCCGGGATGCCGATGGTGATGATGTCCGGCTGGATCGCCGCCGACAGCCTGGACCAGGATCGCCGCTCCAACAGACCCCAGGGGCAGCTCGAACGAGAAGATGTCGGGATGGAAGAGGTCGGGTAGCCGGAAATGGCGGTGCGGAGCCTCTGAGGTGGCCGTCGGGCGCCACGCCGGTCCGGTGGCACTGCGGTCGGAGCTGCTGTTCCGCCTGTTCAGCTTCTATCTTGGGTTCCGCTTCCGGCGCTCGTTCCACGCGGTCCGACAGTCGGGCACGTTGGCGGAGCTGCCGAGGGACCGGCCGGTGATCATCTACGGCAACCACCCCTCCTGGTGGGATCCGGCGCTGTACATGATGCTGGCCGACGGGCTGTTCCGCGGCCGTCCGGGTTTCGGCCCGATGGACCAGCAATCGCTCGCCCGCTACGGCTTCTTCAGGAGGCTCGGGGTGTTCGGCATCGACAGGCACAGCGTCGCCGGCGCGCGCCGCTTCCTCGAGGTCGCGCGCGACGTGCTCGAGCGCTGCCGCGGCCCGGGCGGCCGGGCGATGATCTGGGTGACGGCGGAGGGGGACTTCACCGACCCGCGACAGCGACCGCTGGCGCTGCGCTCCGGCATCGCGCACCTGGCCCGCGCCGTGCCCGACGCGATGCTGCTGCCGCTTGCCATCGAGTACGTGTTCTGGAACGAGAGCCGCCCGGAGCTGCTGCTTCGCTTCGGGCCGCCGATCGACGCCGACGCCTCGCTGCGTCCTGCCGAGTGGACGCAGCGGCTGCAGGACGCGCTGGCCCGCGAGATGGACACGCTGGCCGCGGAGTCCATGAGCCGTGAGGCCGCCCGCTTCCGGGCGATCCTGCGCGGCAGCGCCGGCAGCGACCTGATCTACGACCTGTATCGCAGGGGCCGCGCGATGCTGTCCGGCCGCCGCTTCTCGGCGTCGCACGAGGAGGAGGCGTGACGCCGCTCACGGCGCTGGCCTGGGTCTCGCTGGCGCTGGCGCTGCTGCCGATGCTGATCGCGCTCAGCAACTTCGCGCTGCTGCGCGCGCCGCCGCCCGCGACGACGATGCCCGCCATCTCGGTGCTGATCCCGGCACGCAACGAGGCGCTACATATCGGTCCGGCGGTGGCGGCGGTGCTGGGCAATCTCGACTGCGAGCTCGAGCTGCTGGTGCTGGACGACCACTCCACCGACGCCACCCCCTCGATCCTGGCAGCGGTCCGCGACCCGCGGCTGCGCGTGATCAGCGGGCCCAGCCTGCCGCCCGGCTGGTCGGGCAAGCAGCATGCCTGCGCCAGCCTGGCGCGCGAGGCACAGCATCCGCTCATGGTGTTCGTCGATGCCGACGTGGTGCTGGCGCCCGACGCGCTGTCGCGCATGGCGTCGCTGATGCAGGCGCAGCCGGAACTCGGGCTCGCCAGCGGCTTCCCCCGGCAGATCACCCGCAGCTGGTCGGAGTGGCTGCTGCTGCCGCTGATCCACCTGCTGCTGCTCGGCTACCGTCCGCAGATCCTGGACCGCGATCCGCGCATCGCCGGCTTCGCCGCCGGCTGCGGCCAGCTCTTCATCGTCCGCCGTGACGCCTACCGTCGCACCGGTGGCCACGCGATCATCCGCGCCTCGATGCATGACGGGCTGAAGCTGCCGCGCGCGTTCCGCGCCGCCGGCTTCGCCACCGGCCTGTTCGACGCCACCCACTTCGCGCGATGCCGCATGTACACCCGCTTCGGCGAGGTCTGGGAGGGGCTCAGCAAGAACGCGACCGAAGGCATGGCGACACGGCGCGCGCTGCCGCTGTGGACCCTGCTGCTCGGCGGTGGCCACGTGCTGCCGTTCCCGCTCGCCGTGCTCTCACCGGGACCGGTCAGCTTCGCCGCCTGCGCCCTCAGCCTCGGCCTGCGCGTCCTGCTCGGGGTGCGGTTCAGGCAGGATCCGCGCGGGGTGCTGCTCAGCCCGCTCGGCGTGGCGCTGATGCTGGTGCTGCAGTGGAACGCGCTGTTCCGCGCGGCGCGCGGCCGTCCGGCGACCTGGCGCGGTCGCGCCTATCCGATGCAGTGAGGCGATGACGACGCGCTTCCTGCTGGCGGCGCTCCTGGCCGGCTGGCCCGCGATCGCGGCTTCGGCGGCGACGCTGCAGGTCACGGTGCGCGAGGTTCGCAGCGATCGCGGCACCCTGCGCATCGGGGTGTGCCGCGAGCAGGAGTTCCTCACCCAGTCCTGCGCCTACCACGCCGTGGTCCCGGCGCGGCGCGGCGAGGTCAGCACGCAGATCGTCGGGATCCCGCCCGGCCAGTACGGCGTTGCGGTCTATCAGGATCGGGATGGGTCGGGACATCTGAAGCGGAACTTCATCGGCGTGCCTCAGGAGGATCTGGGCTTCTCGAGGGATCCGGCCCTCCGCTTCGGCCCGCCTTCCTTCTCCAGCAGCGTGATCACGGTCGGCCGCGACGACCTGCGGATCGCGGTGACGCTGCGTCATTTCGGATCCTGAACACAGAGAGGCACCCATGCGACACCCACTGCGCGCCATCCTGGTCATCGGCCTGATCATCGCGGCCCTGCCTGCGGTCTCGCAGGCGCAGCCGATACCGCCCGGCTACCGCGGGCCGCCGCCGCGGCCGATGCTGCGCCATCCCTACCACCATCGGCATCGTCCCTATCACCGGCCGGTCCGCCCGTACTGAGGCGAACCAGGTCACCGCTGCAACCGAGCCGATGCGGGAACGTTACGAGCTCGGCTTGCGTGGTCGAGCGCCGTTCTCGTGTCTGATGACGTGATCGCCGGAGGGCTGCCGTGGAACTGCTGCACTGGACCCTGATCTTCCTCGTGGTGGCGCTGGTCTGCGCCGCCCTCGGCTTCGGCGGCTTCGCGGCCACCTTCGCCGGGATCGCCAAGATCCTGTTCTTCGTCTTCCTGGTGCTGTTCGTCGTCAGCCTGCTGTTCGGGCGCGGACGACGCACCAGGCTCTGAGCAGGCGCCTGCGAGGATCGGTCGCGGCGTCGCGAGGCGCCGCGACGCCGCCGATCGCTCCCGCTACAGGATCTCGCTCACCGCGATCGCGGCCCGGCACCCCGCCTTGATCACCCGCGACATCACCCGGTAGGCGGGTGCCAGCTCGGCCTCGTTGGCGAGGCCGATGTCGCGATGCTCGAGCTCCTCCAGGCGGAACTGCTCGATCGTGCCGCGCAGCTCGTCCTCCTCGTCGTCGAGGCTCGCCGCCTGCTGCGCGTAGTGCTCATCGATCGCCTCCTCCACCGCGACCGTGCAGGCCATCGCGGCGCGCTCGCCGATCGCCGCGGTGACCGCGCCCAGCGCGAAGCCGGCCACGTGCCAGAGCGGCAGCAACGCCGTCGGCCGCACCCGCCGCTTGGCGATCAGGGCGGTGAACACCTCCTTGTGGTGCGTCTCCTGGGCCATCATGTGGCGCAACAGCTCCCCCTTTTCGCCGCGTCCCAGCACCGCGAGCTGGCCGGCGTAGATCCGCTCGGCGCCGTATTCGCCCGCATGGTCGACCCGGATCATCCGGCTCAGCCGGGTGGCACGGTCCGGCTCGCCCGGCTGCACGCTCAGTCTCTCGCTCATGAGGTTCTCCGCCGATGTGCGGCGATCCCGATCGAGAGGGACGCCAGCGCCGCATAGATCAGGTCGAGGGAGGACATCGACAATGGCAGGAACGCGAACAGCCGGTTCGGGCTGTCGCACGGCTTGGCCGGACGCAGCGGCATCGAGGCCAGGCGCTGCGCCATGGTGCCGGCACGGAAATGCGGCGCGATGCAGGCCGGCCATGGGTCGGGCCACCACGCCTGCTCCACCCCGAGATGGGTCAGGGACAGCGCGACCGCGGCCGCGAGCGGCAGCGCGCAGCACAGCAGCACCGCTCGCGCCACCCGCGCCGGTGCCGTCGCGGCCGCCAGCAGCGTCGCGACGCCGAGCAGGATCAGCATCCGGTATGGCCAGCGTTCCAGCAGGCATAGCGCGCACGGCGCCATCGACAGACGATGCTCCGCCACCCACGCGACCGCGAGCGCCAGTGTCCCGGACAGCACCGCGACGGCGCCGGCGCGCTGCTCAGGCCGCACGTGGCTGCTGGCGGTCGAGGGCGACGAGGAAATCCCGCGCCCAGCTGGCGGCGGTGACCTTGTGCACGGCCGCGTTCAGCGACTCCCAGCGCGCGCGACGCTCGCTCTCCGGCATCGAGAGTGCGAGGTGCAGCCCCTCGGCGATCTCGTCCGGATCGTACGGGTTGACCAGCACCGCCTCGGACAATTCCGGAGCGGCGCCGGCGAAGCGCGACAGCACCAGCACGCCCGGGTCGGTCGGCTGCTGGGCGGCGACGTATTCCTTGGCGACCAGGTTCATGCCGTCGCGCAGCGGCGTCACCAGGCCGACACGGGCGAAGCGGTGGAAACCGGCCAGGGTGTTGCGCGCGATCGCGCGGGTGATGTAGCGGATCGGCATCCAGTCGAACTCCGCCCAGGAGCCGTTGATCCGTCCGGCCTGCTCGTCGAGCCGGCGCCGCAGCGCCTTGTACTCAGAGACGTCGCCGCGCGACACCGGCGCCACCTGCAGGAAGGTGACGTTCTTGCGGTGCTCGGGGAAGCGCTCCAGCAGACGCTCGTAGCCCTGGAAGCGCTGCGGCAGCCCCTTCGAGTAGTCCAGCCGGTCGACACCCAGGATCAGGGCGCGCCCGCTCAGGCTCTCGGTCAGTCGCACCACGTCGGTGCCGCGGGCGGCCTTCGCCGCCTGCCTGGCGAAATCGTCGGGATCGATGCCGATCGGGAAGGCGGCGGTGGTCGCCGTCACGCCTTCGGCATGAAGCGACTGGTCGAGATGGCCGCGATCCTCCTCGGTCTGCAGGCCGACGAGGTCGTAGGCGGCCATGGCGCGTATCAGCAGCCCGGCGCCGGGCAGCGCGCCGAACAGGGCGAGCGGCGGGAACGGCGTGTGCAGGAAGAAGCCGATCCTCGCCGTGACTCCCAGCTCGCGCAGTGCCGCACCCAGCGGGATCAGGTGGTAGTCCTGCACCCAGATCACGTCGTCCGGACGCAGCATCGGCAGCAGGCAGCGTGCGAACAGCGCGTTGACCGAAAGGTAGGTCTCCAGGTCGGCGCGGCTGTACTCGACCAGCCCCATACGATAGTGGCACAGCGGCCACAGGATGCGGTTGGAGAAGCCCTCGTAGAAGCCGCGGTTCTGCGCCGGGGTCAGGTCGATGGTGGCGTACGTCACCCCCGCCTGGGTGCTGGATTTGGGCTTCGGGTCGGCGTCGGTGCCGGCGCTGACCTGCCCGGACCAGCCGAACCAGAGCGTGGGCTGGCCGCGTATCGCGTCCTTCAGACCGACGGTCAGGCCTCCCGCCGGGTTGCCGCGCTCGCGCGGCGCCGGCACCCGATTGGAGACGACGACTAGACGGCCCACGCGCGCGCCTCGCCCTGTGCCAGCCCGCTCAGCCAGCGGCGCACCGCCTCGGGATCCGCGAAGTCGCTCGGGATCCGGTAGCCTGTGCCGTCGAGCGCGATCGAGGCGGCGATGCCGTCCTCGTCGGTGAGGTCGTCGCCGACGAACACCGGCCGCCTGCCCGCGAACGGAGGCTGCCGCATCAGCGCGCGCACCGCGCTCCCCTTGTCGATGCCGGACGGGCGGATCTCCCAGGCCATCTTCGCCGACTGCACGTGGAAGCGTCCAGCCGAGCCTGAGACCAGGGCGTCGGCGGCCTGCTTCAGCGCCGTACCGGCCGAGGGATCGGCACGGTAATGCAGCACGAAGCCGGTCGCCTTGCGCTCCACGCGCACACCGGGATGGCCGGCCGCGAGCGCGTCGGCGGCGTCGAGCCAGTGCGGCGGCAGCGGCGGCAGCTCCGGCCGCTGCACCGGAGCCCCCGGCGCGTGCCGGATCGCGATGCCGTGCTCGCCGGCGACCGCGAAGGGCACGTCGGGCAGGAAGGCGTCGATCTGCGCGACCGGCCGGCCGCTGACCAGGGCCAGCGCGTCGCCGCAGCGGGCGCGCAGGCGCCGCAGCGTCTGCACCAGGCCAGGGGGCACCTGCACCAGCTCGGGTGCCGGGGCGATGTCGACCAGGGTGCCGTCGAAATCCAGCAGGAACGCGGCCTCGCCGGGCTCGGGCAGCGGCGGACGTACGGCGGGGACGGGCTGCTGCGTCATGGGTGGAGAACCGTCGGGTACAGGGGCGGTTGCATCGGCCTCAGTCGGGCGGCGCCGCATCCGGCGGAAAGGGGGGCGGCGGCAAGGGGGGCGGCGGCAAGGGGGGCGGCGCCCCGGAAGGATAGATCGCACTGGGATCGGCATCGGGTGCCGGCCCGTCTGTGGGCACCGCCGGATCGGCCTGCACGGGCGTCGCCGCGACCGGCGGCGGCAGCGCGGGAGCGGCCGGTGCCGCATCGCTGCCGCCGCACGAGACCAGCTGCACGCCGTAGACCGGGCTCTCGAACACCGCCACGAACGGCTCGGCCGAGAACATCCAGCCCTCGAACGGCTTGGCCGCGGCGTTGGCGTCGCGCACGCCCAGCACCGCCGCCGAGTCCGGGGGCAGTCCCGGCGGATGCTGCAGGCACCTGCGGATCGCGATGCCGAGGCTCTTGTAGCTGCCGCTCTGGCCGACCGGGATGGTCAGGGTCTCGACGTGCGCGTCGAGCTTGTCGAGCACCCGCACGATCGCGGCCGACCGGCCCTGCCAGGTCTCCGGCGGATACATCGCCGGCGGCGTGACCGGCTCGGCCGCAAGCGCCGTGGCGGTGCAGAGCGGCAGGGCGAGCAGCCATCCCGCGCGGTGCGGCCGCCTCATGCCGGCGACGACCGGCCCGGCTGCCGGGAAGCGCCCGGCATCTCCAGCGACTCCACCATCGCCACCAGCATCCGGCGCATGACCGCGCCGTCCACACCCATCAGCACGGCATCCTCGAAGGCGTCGCGCAGCACCGACTGCAGCTCGGCATGGTTCTCTTCCAGCATGCGGAGCTTCTCGCGGCAGGCGATCGGCGTGCCGTCGGGTTGCGGCCAGCGCACGGTCATGGCGCGGACGGTGCCGCTCCGGCGGGCGGTGTCGGGGTTCCCTGGAGCGGCGCCGGCGCGGTGGATGCCGGCTGTTTCTTGGTCATCGAATCGGTGACCGTGAAGATGAACTTGCTGAGCAGCTGCTCCAGGCTGATCGCACCCTGGGTCTGGGTGATGCGGCCGCCGGCCGACAGCACGCTGTCGGCGCCACCCGGCGCCAGCGCCAGGTACTTGCCGCCGAGCAGGCTGTCGGAGGTGACCACCGCCGAGCTGTCGGTCGGCAGCCTGATGTCCGGACGCACGGTCAGGGTGACGATCGCCTGGTAGTCCTTGGGGTTCACGGTCTCGCGCAGCACCTGGCCGACGGTGACGCCGGCCATGCGCACGTCGGCGCCGACGTCGAGCCCGTCGATATGGTCGAACTGCGCGGTCAGGACGGTGCCGGTCTGGGCTCGGCGCCCGTTGCCGAGCACCGCGCCGACGATCAGTGCGGCGAGCAGCGCCAGCACCACGACGCCGGCGAGCAGCTCGACCGGATCATGCCGGCGTGCCCCGCGCGGCGGGGCCGAAGCCGCGTCGCTCACGCGTCGGGCGACCAGGATTCGTAGTCGCCGCGCGACGGCCGGCGACGGCCGCCGAGGTAGTCGCTGCCGGGCGGCCGGTAGGCCTCCGGATCGCCGGTGCGATTGGGCTGGAACGGCAGCTGCCAGGCCTGACGCACGGCCACCGGCAGCGGCGCATCGTCGGAATGATGCAGCCAGTTCCACCACTCGGCCGGCACCGCCGACGGATCCTCGCCCGGCCGGTAGATCACCCAGCGACGCACCCGGCGCCCGCCGACCTGGCTCGCGCGGCGCTCCTGGTAGTAGCTGCGGCCGTCGGGGTCGGTCCCGATCAGTCGTCCCCTGAACATGGTGAACAGGCGCGTGCCGATGCTGGTCATGGCGCGAGATATACGCGCGGTGGTGGGGCCGGTCCATCCGGCCCCGCCGCGATCCCGCCCCGCCGCGACTTATCCCGGATATCCACAACATGCTGTGGCGATTGCCGCAGTCCGACATCAACATACAGCTTGGGATCGTGCCGGCCGGCGCGTAGCATGACCCGCATGGAAGCTTCCGACACCGCCGCCACGAGCCTTCCCGAGCCTTCCCGCCGTGCCGCCCGCGGCAGCCGGTCGCGCGTCGCCGCGCACTGGAACGGCGTGCGCATGCGCCGGGTGGCCGCCGGTGCCGATCCGGACGCCGCGACACGTGCGGTGACCCTGCCGGCGGACTGGGACGACGATGCCGCATCGGCGCTGGCAGAGCTGGCGCCGGGCCAGGCCGCGGTCGCGCTGGCACAGGCCGCTTCGCGCTGGATCGCGCCGCTGGCCGATGCGCCGGGTGCCCGCCCCGACCTGGCCGCTCGCCTGAGCCTGCTGCTGCTGCATCGCGCCGCCTGCCCCGATCTGCCGGTCTGGCAGCTGTCGCGTCCCGACAGGCCGGCCTTCGTGCTCAACCTCGCGGCCTTCGCCGGACCCGGCGCCGGGTTCGACCTGGACGGCATGGCGGCCGCCATCGACACCCTGGTCGAGGCGCTCCGCCTGCTGGGCCGCGGCGGCGCCGGACCGGCTCGTCTGCTGCTCGGCAACCTCGATGCCTGCCTGGCCCGGCTCGGGCTCGACTATGACAGCGACGCGGGACGCGATACCGCCGCCTGCCTGCTGGCGCTCGCTACCGGTCGCGCCCGCTCCGGCCAGCCTCGCAGCGGCGACGCCGACGAAACTCCACCGGCGAGCGGCACCGCCGTCCCGGGGCTCGCGGCGCGTGCCCTGGCGGCATGGCGGCCGGCGTCGGCGCCCCTCGACGCGCCCGATGCGGCCCGGACCGTGCTGCCGGTCGAGACCGGCCTCTCGGTGCCGGGACCGGCCGACGCGCTGCTCGGCTTCGAGGCCTGCGGGATCGCGCCGATCTTTTCGCCGCTCCGCCCCGACGGCAGGCTCGCCGACAGCACCCTGGCCCGGCTGGCGGCACGCGGGATGAGCCCGGAAGCGGCGCTCGCTGCCAGCCTGGCGGGAGAGCGGGTGCTGCGTGCGGTGGATTTCACCGCGGTCCAGGCGATGCAGCGCGCGGTCCGCCCGTTCATCGATCGTGCCGGCGCCGATCGCGGGGCCACCGAACGCGCCATGCCGTCGCTGCGGTCGCTGGGCCTGGCTACGGTTCCGCCGGCTCCTCTCGATCCGAAGCCGCGCGACCCGGCGCAGCGCGACGACGCAGCCCGGCGCCGGGAGCTGCCGTCGCGCCGTGGCGGCTTCACCCAGAAGGCGTCGGTCGGCGGCCATCGCCTCTACCTGCGCACCGGCGAGTATGCCGACGGCGGCCTCGGCGAGCTCACCATCAGCCCGACGCGGGACGGGCCGGCGCAACGCGGCCTGATGGACGCCTTCTGCCAGGCGATCAATCTCGGGTTGCAGCACGGCGTGCCGCTGGAGCGGTTCGTCGAAGCCTTCGCCTATAGCCGCTTCGGACCCAGCGGCCCGGTGGAGGGGGACGCCGCGGTCGCGACCGCCACCTCGCCGCTGGACTACGTGTTCCGCACCCTGGCCCAGGCCTATCTCGGCCACGTCCTGCCGGATGCGCCGCACGATCACGAGCCGCAGGCGGCCGACGATGCGCTGCTGCCGCTCGACCTGCCGCGTTCCAGCAGTGCCGGCGTGCGGCACCGCCATGGACTGCGCCTAGTCGGCTGAACCCGAGCCGGAGCATCGTCGATGTCCGAGACCGACCTGGAAGCGCGGCTGGCGGCGCTGGGCGTGATCCTGCCGCCGGCGGCGTCGCCGGTGGCGAACTACGTGGCGAGCGTGATCACCGGCCAACTGCTGGTCGTGTCCGGCCAGCTGCCCCTGATCGAGGGGCGGCTCAGCGCGGTGGGCAAGCTCGGCGGCGGGGTCGGCATCGAGCAGGGCGCGCAGGCGGCGCGGACCTGCGCGATCAACCTGCTGGCGCAGATCAAGGCCGCACTCGGCTCGCTGGACCGGGTGGTCCGCGTGGTCCGGCTCGGCGGCTTCATCGCCTGCACCGGCGACTTCACCCAGCATGCGACGGTCATGAACGGCGCGTCGGACCTGATCGCGGCGGTGTTCGGCGAGGCGGGACGTCACGCCCGCTCCACCATCGGCGTGCCGTCGCTGCCGCTGGACGCGCCGGTCGAGGTGGAAGGCCTGTTCGAGATCGCGTGAGCCGTGCGCTCGCTCTGGTCGCGGCTCCGCTCCGCCGTCCGGCCGCGGGTTTGGGATCGCCTGGCCCCATGCCATATCCGGCCCATGCCTGATCCAACCCTGTCCCTCAGCCTGCATCCGGCGATCCACGCGATCGATGCCGCGGAGTGGGATCGCTGCGCCGGCGACGACAATCCGTTCGTCAGCCACGCCTTCCTCTCGGCGGTGGAGGATAGCGGCTCGGCCGGATCGCGCACCGGCTGGCTGCCGCGTCACGCCACGCTGCACGATGGCGACGGCACCCTGCTGGCCGCGGCGCCGATGTACGCGAAGTCGCACAGCTACGGCGAATACGTGTTCGACCATGGCTGGGCGGCGGCGTTCGAGCGCGCCGGCGGGCGATACTACCCCAAGCTGCAGGTCGCCTCGCCGTTCAGCCCGGTCTCCGGGCCGCGCCTGCTGCTGCGTCCGGATCTGCCGCCGCCGCAGCGCGGCCCGATCCTGCGCGCAATGGCCGGCGCGCTGAGCCAGGCCTGCGGCGAGCTGAAGCTGTCCTCGGTGCACGTCACCTTCTGCGCCGCCGACGAGTACGAGCAGCTCGGCGAGGCTGGCTGGCTGCAGCGGCTGGGCACGCAGTTCCACTGGGAGAACGCCGGCTATGGCTGCTTCGAGGACTTCCTCGGCAGCCTGAACTCGCGCAAGCGCAAGGCGATGCGACGCGAGCGGCGCGATGCGAACGCGTGCGGCCTGGTCTACCGGACCTTGCGCGGCAGCGAGATCACGTCGGCGCACTGGCGGGCCTTCTATCGGTTCTACACCTCGACCGTGGATCGCAAATGGGGAAGCGCCTACCTCAGCGAACGGTTCTTCCCGATGCTTTCGGAGCGGCTCGGCGACCGCGTCGTGCTGATGCTGGCCGAGCATGAGGGGCGTCCGGTCGCCGGCGCGCTCAACCTGCTCGGCGGCGATGCCCTCTACGGACGCAACTGGGGATGCGTCGGCGAGTGGCCGTTCCTGCATTTCGAGCTGTGCTACTACCGTGCGATCGAGTTCGCGATCGAGCACCGCCTCGCCCGGGTCGAGGCCGGCGCGCAGGGCGAGCACAAGATCCAGCGCGGCTACCTGCCCCGGCCGACCTACTCGGCGCACTGGATCGCCCATCCCGGGCTGCGCGAGGCGGTCGCCGGCTTCGTCGAGCAGGAGCGGCTGGCGCGGCTCGCCGAGATGGAGGAGCTGGCGACGCTGTCGCCCTATCGCCAGGACGGTTGAAGCTCCTCGCGACGCTCTGCTTGATGATCTATTCTCGGGCGCGGACGGCACGGGTTTTCACGCAACATGCGCGCGGCGCATGATCGTAAGATGCTGCCGGATTCGAGGGCTGTGAGCCATGAGTGACGAAGCGAAACGCACAGACGAGCGCGTCCGGGTGCGCGCCTACGAGCTTTGGGAGAAGGATGGCCGTCCGCACGGCCGCAACGAGGAGTACTGGACCGAGGCGCTGCGCCAGATCCACGAGCAGGATCGGCTGGATCTGCCGTCCGAGTAGACGGCGGCCCGCGCCGACTGCGAGGTGAGGACGCGCCTGCTGGACGCCCTGCACCTCGCAGCGTCATGTCTCAGAGCCGGCTGGCACTCCGCAGGTTCTCGTCGATCTTGCCGAGAAAATCCTCCGTGTTGAGCCACCGCTGCTGCGGGCCCACCAGGAGAGCCAGGTCCTTGGTCATGTGGCCCGCCTCGACGGTATCGATGCAGACCCGCTCCAGCGTCTCGGCGAACTGCGTGACGTCCGGGGTGCCGTCGAACCGACCGCGATAGATCAGGCCCCGTGTCCAGGCGAAGACCGAAGCGATCGGATTGGTGCTGGTCTGCCGTCCCTTCTGGTGCTCGCGGTAGTGCCGCGTCACCGTGCCGTGCGCCGCCTCGGACTCCACGGTGTTGCCGTCCGGAGCCAGCAGCACCGACGTCATCAGCCCGAGGCTGCCGAAGCCCTGGGCCACGATGTCGCTCTGCACGTCGCCGTCGTAGTTCTTGCAGGCCCAGACATAGCCGCCGCTCCATTTCAGCGCCGCCGCCACCATGTCGTCGATCAGGCGATGCTCGTAGGTCAGCCCGAGCTGATCGAACTCCGCCTTGAACTCCGCGTCGAACACCTCCTGGAACACGTCCTTGAACATGCCGTCATAGGCCTTCAGGATCGTATTCTTGGTCGAGAGATAGACCGGCATCCTGCGGTCGAGGCCGTAGCGGAAGCTGGCGCGCGCGAAGCCGACGATCGACGCCCTGGTATTGTGCATCCCGAGCGTGACGCCGGGGCCCTTGAAGTCATGCACCTCGAGTTCGAGCGGTGCGCCGCCGTCGGCCGGCTGGTAGCTCAGCGTCACCCGGCCAGGGCCCGGAATCTTGGTCTCGACGGCACGGTAGATGTCGCCATAGGCGTGACGGCCGATGACGATCGGCTGGGTCCAGTGCGGCACCAGCCGCGGCACGTTGGCGCAGATGATCGGCTCACGGAAGATGGTGCCGTCCAGCACGTTGCGTATGGTGCCGTTCGGCGACCGCCACATCTTCTTGAGCTTGAACTCGGCGACACGCGCCTCGTCCGGGGTGATGGTCGCGCACTTCACGCCGACGCCGTAGGTCTTGATCGCGTGGGCGCTGTCGAGGGTCACCTGATCGTCGGTGGCATCGCGGTGCTCGATGCCGAGATCATAGTATTTGAGGTCGATATCCAAGTAGGGCAGGATCAGCTTCTGCTTGATGAAGCTCCAGATGATCCGCGTCATCTCGTCGCCGTCGAGTTCGACGACCGGTTCCTTCACCTTGATCTTCGCCATGTTCAGTCCGTTCTAGCTCGGCCGGCCCGTCGCCGACGCTGACCCCGTCCTCCTTCGCATCCCGCACGATATGCGACAACCCTCGCCAGGCGACTCGGGCCGCCGCGACCTGCCTCGGCTCCCCGATCTCCGCCTCCGCGCCTCAATCGGCGGCGTCGGCGGCTTCCTGCTCGTCGGGCGCGATCATCAGGGCATTCGCCACCACCCCGGACTGCTCGCGGATGCGCTTCTCGATCGAGGCCGCCATCTCCGGATGATCGCGCAGGAACTGCTTGGAATTCTCTCGTCCCTGGCCGATCCGCTGGCTGTCGTAGCTGAACCAGGCGCCGGACTTCTCGACGATGGCCGCCTTCACGCCCAGGTCGATCAGCTCGCCCATCTTGCTGACGCCCTCGCCGTACATGATGTCGAACTCCACCTGCCGGAACGGCGGCGCCATCTTGTTCTTCACCACCTTGATGCGGGTCTGGTTGCCCACGACCTCGTCGCGCTCCTTGATCTGGCCGATCCGGCGGATGTCCATCCGGATCGAGGCATAGAACTTCAGCGCATTTCCACCGGTGGTGGTCTCCGGACTGCCGAACATGACGCCGATCTTGAGGCGGATCTGGTTGAGGAAGATCAGCATGGTGTTCGAGCGCGATACCGATCCGGTCAGCTTGCGCAGCGCCTGGCTCATCAGCCTGGCATGCAGGCCGACATGGCTGTCGCCCATGTCACCGTCGAGCTCGGCCCTCGGCACCAGGGCGGCGACGCTGTCCACCACCAGCACGTCGATGGCGCCCGAGCGCACCAGCGTGTCGGCGATCTCCAGCCCCTGCTCGCCGGCATCGGGCTGGCTGATCAGCAGGTTGTCGACGTCGACGCCCAGCTTGCGGGCATATCCCGGATCGAGCGCGTGCTCGGCATCGATGAAGGCGCAGGTGCCGCCGCGCTTCTGCGCCTCGGCGATCGCGTGCAGGGCCATGGTGGTCTTGCCCGAGCTCTCGGGGCCGTAGATCTCGACGATCCGGCCGCGCGGCAGGCCGCCGATGCCGAGCGCGATGTCCAATCCGAGTGAGCCGCTCGAGATGACCTCCGCCACCTCGCTGGGCCGCTGTCCCATGCGCATGATCGAGCCTTTGCCGAAGGCCCGTTCGATCTGACTGAGCGCGCCTTCGAGCGCCTTCGACTTGTCCATGCTTGCTTTTCCCCGGGCGCGACATCGAGAAGTCGGCCAGATTGGTGTATCCTGACAGTGTCACAGAGAGGCCTTCGGCCGCAACCGAACTCGCCCCTCTTCGTTTTGCAAACACAACAGAAATTAAGACTTTGTTCTCATCTGTTCCACGAGAACAGAACATGATCACGCGGACCGCTACGTCAAGAGGTGACGCATGCAGGTGCTCCTATCCGGCAGGTGCTCCTATCCGGCAGGTGCTCCTACCCGGCGGAGCGAGGGTTAACGGACCGGCGGCGCGCCGGGCGGCGGACGTCGCAGGCGCCAGACATAGGCGACGATGCCGGCGACCACCTGGAAATGCTCGCGCGGGATCTCGGCATCGAGCGGCAGCGTATAGAGCGCGCGCGCCAGCGGCGGGTTCGAGACCAGCGGAACCTTGTGGTCCAGTGCGACCTCCCGGATCCGCGCCGCCAGCTCGTCCATCCCCTTGGCGACGACCTTGGGTGCCGCCTTGCTGCTGCTCTCGTAGAGCAGGGCGACCGCATAGTGCGTCGGGTTGGTGATGATCACGGTCGCCTTCGGGACCGCGGCCATCATCCGCTTGGCCGCACGCTGGCGCCGCAACTGGCGAATCCGCCCCTTGACCTTCGGATCGCCCTCGCTCTCGCGATGCTCGTCACGCAACTCCTGCCGGCTCATCCGAAGCCCGCTGACGTGCTTGTAGCGCACGTAGGCAACGTCGAGCAGCGCAATCGCCGCCTGGACCGCCAGCACGAGCAGGATCGCCTGGAAGGTCAGACGCGTCATCTGGCTGACCAGCACCGCCGCATCCCAACCCTCGGATCGGCGAAGCAGGGGAAACAGGCCGCCCACGACGTGCCACACCGCGAAGCCGAAGGCGGCGAGCTTCGCCACCGACTTGAGACCTTCCACCGCGGTCTCGCCGCCGAAGATGCGTGACAGGCCCCTCATCGGGTTGAGCCGCTCCGGCTTCGGCATCAGACCTTCGAACCGGAACAGGAACCCGGTCTGCATCATCGTCACCGTGATCGCCCCCGCGGTGGAGGCCAGCAGCACGGGTCCTGCCAACAGCGCGCACGACCGGAACCCCTCTCGCGCGACCATCAGGACGCCGCCGCCGGAAAGGTCGATGCGCCCGACATTCTCCATCAGCCCGCGCATGCGGACCAGGAAGCGGGTCGCCTGCGGCGGCACCATCATCACCAGGGCCAGCACGCCGATCCCGAGCCCGGCGAGGGATTGCAGCTCGCGCGACACCGCGACCTGGCCCTGCTCTCGCGCCCGTGCCAGCCGGGTCGCGGAGGGAGCCTCCGTCCTGTCTTCCTTGTCCGCCTGTGCCATCTAGCGAGACGTGGAGCCATGCCGGGCGAGGGCTCCGCCCTCGACCCGCCGGGCCCCCGAGCCCCCGACCCAGGCATTGAGTCGAGCAGTGCGGACAGGCCGGCGCACGGCGCTCCCGGGTCGCACTACAGGCCCGGCAGTCCGGAGAAGCCCACCCGCATCGCCTGCATCCAGACCGCCAGCATCGGACCGATCAACAATGCCAACAGCAGCAGGCCGCCCAGCACCTGTCCGGGCAGCGACAGGCTGTAGACCTGTAACGATGGCACCAGCTTGGCGAGCAGGCCCAGCATCGCCTGCCAGATGAAGTCCGCGAGGATCAACGGTGCCGCCAGCCGCAAGGCCAGCGAGAAGCAGCCCTCCGTCGCGATCGCGACACTCTGCGCAGCATCGCCCGGCGAGAGCAGCGTGCCAGGTGGCACGAGACGATAGCTGTTGGCGAGCGCGCCGAGCGGCAGCGCGTAGAGGCCGGACGACAGGATCAGCACAGGTGCTGCCAGCGCCAGCACGCGACTAACCCCGGTCGTCTGCGAGCCCAGCTCCGGATCAGGCTGCAGCACGCTGGAGAGGCCGATCATGGTGGAGATGATCTGCCCGGCGATCGGCAGCGACAGCACCATCAGGCGCGCCAGCCAGCCGAGCAGCACGCCGCAGCCGAGTTCGGCGGCGATCATCGCCACATCGTGCAGCACCGCGTCTCCCGACGGCGGCAGGATCGCCTGCACCCCCGGGAAGATCAGCACCGCGATGCCGACCGCGAGCCCCGCCCGCACCACGACCGGGATCTCTGTCTCGCCGAACCCCGGCAGCACCATCACCGCCGCACTGACCCGGCACAGCACCAGCATGAAGCCGAAGGCGAGGTTCGGCAGGCTGCTCAGAAGAGCCTGCGCGTCGACGCTCACCGACCGCCCACGGCGATCAGCCGGTCGAAGATGCCATGCGAGTAGTCCGCGAGGGTCGCATACATGAACGGGCCGGCCAGGATCAGCGCCGCGCCCAGGGCCAGCACCTTCGGCACGAAGGCCAGGGTGCTCTCGTTGATCTGCGTGACCGCCTGGATCAGCGAGATCACCAGCCCGACGGCCATCGCCGTCAGCAGCGCCGGCGCACCCAGCTTCAGCACGACCATGAACAGGTCGCGCAGCACCAGGCCCACATCACCTTCCTGCATCGGATCAGGCCCCTGCGCTAGATCGACATCTTCATGATGTCCTGATAGGCCTGCACCACCCGGTCGCGTATCGCGACCGTCGATTGCAAGGCGAGCTGAGCGCGCGACACCGCCATCACCACGTCGGTGATGTTGCCCTCCCCGCTTATCCCGTGGATCGCCTGCGTATCCGAGTCGTGACCGGTCTGCACCACATCCTGCAACGCGCGCTGCAGCGTCGAGCCGAAGCCGGACGTGTCCGTTGCGGAGACCGCCTGATCCGCACCGTCTACGTCGGAGGACGCCGCAGTGCCCTGCACCCGGGCATAGGCGCCGGCCGCCCCGGACGCCGTCATCGTCAGCGGATCGGTGCTCATTTCAGCAGATCGATCGTGCGCGTAAGCATCGACCGCGTGACCTGCATGACGTTCAGGTTGGCGCTGTAGGAACGTTCCGCCTCGCGCATGTCCATAAGTTCCACGAAACTGTTGACGTTCGGCATCTTGACGTAGCCCTGGGCGTTGGCCGCGGGATGTGACGGGTCATACTTGAGCGTGAAGTCGCTCATGTCGGTGCCGATCTTCTTGACCGAGACCGTCGCTGTTCCCAGCGCCGGATCGAGCGTCTCGGCGAAAGTTACGGTCTTGCGACGATACGGATCGGCGCCCGGCGTCGAACCGGTGGTATCCTGGTTAGCAAGGTTCTCCGCGATCACCCGCAGGCGGCTCGTCTGTGCATCCATGCCGGCCGATGAGATGTCTAGGGCGCGCGAGATATCCATCGCTTAACCCTTGCCTAGTGCTGTGTTGAACATCGCCATGTACTTGCCGTAGAGGTTGGTGACGAAACGCTGCTGGTTGTCGGTCTCCGCGACCTTGGTCATTTCCGCCTCGACGGAAACCTCGTTGCCATCGGGCGAGCGGCCGGAGCCTTGAACGGCGACAGTGCCAGACCCCGCTCCGCCGCCGGCGATATGCATCGCATTCGTCTGCACCGGCGTGACGGTCAATGCGGACAAGCTGCTGCTGAACGGCTGCTCGTCCCGCGCCTGGTAGTTCGGGGTGTCGGAGTTGGCGACGTTCTGTGCCAGCACGCGCTGGCGGCTTTCGAGCCAGTTGAGCTTCCGCTCGGCTAGCCCGAACAGGTCGGTCGAAGGTACCTCCATCCGCCCAAACCTCCAGCATCCCGCGGCGGATCCTGGCACGAACTAGCTTCCGAAAGGTTAATGCGAGACCCGCGGCACGCTGTCGCTTCATTATCGAAATGTTATCTCTTTCATGTCATGATGAGGCATGACCGAAGCCATGGCCCAGAGTCCGCCGTCCCGGATCGGCACCGCGACTGCCCGCAACGAAGCAGCGGCCTCCGCTGACGGCATCATCCAGACCTTGCGGGTCACCCGGGCTCTCATCGCAGCCGGCGGCCTGGTCCGCCTTGATGGGCTCGAGGCACAGGTCGCGCAGCTCTGCGCCCGCTGCCTTGGCCTGGAGAGGCGGGACCAGACCAGCCTGCGCCAGCTTCTGCTCGCCTTGCGCGCCGAACTGGATGCCACGATCGCGCTTCAGGCGACCCTGCGAGAGACCCCGCCATGTCCATCCACGACATACTGACCACGCTGACGGCGCTCGCAGCCGTCATCGTCATGATCCTGCTCGCGCGCTTCGGCACCCGCTTCATCGGCCTCGTGCCGCGACGCGGCGTGACCCAGGGCGCCCTGTCCCTGCTGGCCACCCTGCCCCTCGATCAGAGGCGTCGGCTGACCCTGGTGGGATGCCGGGGGCGGCAAGTGCTGCTGCTGACGGGTGGCTCCTCCGATGTGGTGCTGGGCTGGCTGCCGTCGGATCCCTCCGCTTCCGACCGGCCATGACACGAGGTAGGACCCTGCTCCTGCTCGCGCAGGCAGCTCTCATCCTGATCGCCGTGCTTCTGCTCACCACGGGGCTGGCGCACGCCCAATCCGTCAGCATCGATCTTGGTCATGGCGGAGAGACCGGTGCGACAGGCCGTCTGGTGCAGCTCACCGCACTGATCACCATGCTCTCCCTGGCACCGAGCCTGATGGTGATGGTGACCGCCTTCACCCGGATCGTCATCGTCCTGTCCCTGCTTCGCGGGGCGCTCGGTGCGCAGGGCACACCGCCGAACACCGTCCTGATCGGTCTCGCCTTGTTCCTGACCTTCTTCGTGATGCAGCCGGTCCTGACACAATCGTGGGATGCCGGTATCTCACCGCTGCTGGCCGGAAGCATCGGCGAGATGGACGGCCTGCGCGCAGCGGCCGAGCCGTTCCGGCACTTCATGCTACTCAACGTGAGGCCGGCAGATCTCACCTTGTTTCTCGACATCGCCAAGTTGCCGCAGTCGGCACCCGACGGAACACCCTGGCGGGCTCTGGTGCCCGCCTTCATGATCGGCGAGTTGCGGCGCGGCTTCGAGATGGGGTTCCTGCTCTACATGCCCTTCCTGGTGATCGATATCGTCGTCTCCAGTGTCTTGATGGGGCTCGGGATGATGATGCTGCCGCCCAGTGCCATCTCCCTCCCCTTCAAGCTGATTTTCTTCGTCCTCATCGACGGCTGGCACATGATCGCGGGCAGCCTCGTGCAGAGTTTCGCAACCCAGTGAGGCGGCCACCTGTCCCGAAAACTTTGCGTCGCTGATACGTTGCTTCTGCTGGAGCAGGAGAAGAACCGTGAAGCAGGCGCACTCGGAAGAAACCGTCGAGCACACCGACGGCGAGCAGGATACCGGGAACCACAAGACCCCAGGCGCTGCGGACGCCGGAGGCGCTGATCGGTTCGGCGGAACCCGAGCCGGCAGTCAGAACGTGGAGACGGTCGCCGCACAAACCGATCCGACGACTACGGTCTCAGACCCGGAGGAGCAGAACCCGGTGGAGAACGCTCTCGGTGACAAGGTCACCGGCAAGGAAGGTCCGGACGCGGAGCGGTCACCGGAACGCGATGAGTTCGGCCGTCTGTGAGCTGAGAACGATCGATCACTGGCCCGGAAGCTGCTCGGAGATGTAGGGTGGCAGGGCAAATGCACTGATATGCATCTCCGGTGTCCAATAACGGGTTTGGCCAAGGATGCCGGCATGTCCCGCACGATTCCGGACGAGGCCGGCATCCGACTGGAGAGACCCAAGTCCTTTGGCGGCTATGCCCAGCGTCATGAAGCCTCCCACATAGGAGGGAACCGCCACGACATATGCCGCGACGTGAGGAAAGAACTTGCCTCGGCGCAAGCTGCTCTGTCTCAGCTCCTCAGCCTGCATGAACGGCACGCCGCACTGGTTCACGATGATCCCGTTATCGGTCAACGCCCGCTCGCAGTGTTTATAGAACGCATCGGTGAACAGCACTTCACCCACGCCGACTGGATCCGTGCTGTCGACGAGGATGACGTCGAACGATCCTGTCGCTGCCTTGGAGACAAAGTCGATTCCGTCGCCGATGATCACTTCTGCTCGTGTATCGTGCCAGGCATTACCGGCGATACCGGGAAGAAACGCCTTCGACAGGCGAATGACGTCGTCATCGATCTCGACCATGACGACCCGCTCCAGGCCACTGTGCTGCAGAACACGCCGCAACACACCGCCGTCTCCGGCTCCGATGATGAGCACACGCCTCGCCGCCCCATGAGCGATCAGCGGGACGTGCACCATCATCTCCTGGTAGACGAACTCGTCACGTTCCGTGATCTGGACGATGCCGTCGAGCATCAAGACCCGGCCATGCGTCTCGCTGTCGAAGATGACGATGTCCTGGAAGGCGCTCTTGAAGCGCGCCAGTTCCTGCTTCACGCGGAAACGCTGTCCCCAGGCGTCATAGAGGGTCTCATCGATCCAGACGTCTGACGACATCGCGGGCTGACCCCTATGTTCCTGATCTACCTGGAGGCCAGCCGCAAGATCTGGCGGCGGGTTAACGAGACCAACGACTGCAGTTTTTGGAGCCGATTAGGATATACGCCCTCTGCGTTGCTCATCGAGCACGACGCGATCCGCCTGGAAGGTTCTATGCAGGACCGGCACCGCAAGGTGCGGGTCGCATTCACCGCACATGAAGATGTCGATCGCCGCGAAGTGGCGTTCCGGCCAAGTGTGGATCGAGATATGGCTCTCTGCCAGCACGACCACGCCGGACACACCGCCATTCGGCGAGAAGTGGTGGAAGTGGCTATGCAGGATGGTGGCCCCGGCAGCGCGTGCGGCCTCACACAGGGAATTGTTGATCAGGGCCGGATCGGAGAGATTCTTGGCACCCCACAGGTCGACGAGAAGATGCAGTCCGGCAAACTTCATCCCATCCTTCTCGACGAAATAATCCTTGCAATCTGCATCTTCGGAAGAAGATACGATGGATGTCTGGTTATTGCTCGGAATATCCGAGACCATCCCCAGTTGAGCAAGTGCGTTCATCACGTACCCCCGAACCAGTAGACGGCCTGTTGGGCGGGATCGCCCCCTTGGGCCAAGGGGGGGTCAATTAGGTCCTAGGGGCAAGCGTTGCAAGGGTTTTCTTGGACGGCGCGTCCGTCCAGGGTGATGTCACTTCGACATCGTATCGGGTCCGGCAGGCACATGCTCGAGAACCGCCATCTTGGAGGACAGGCCAACCGGGTGCACATCATCCGCAACCGGATCAGAAGTCAGGAGGTGGAACAGCGACTGCTTGCCGGGATCATCAAAGCGTCCTTCACCCATCGTTCTCGCTCGCTCGATCCGAACGCGGTCCGCCGTGCGCGACGCAGCGGACGCCAGTCTGAGCAGCAGATCCTGAGTTGTCGCGTCCACCTTTCCCGTGGACGGCAGATCATGGCCGACGCGAAGCAGCAATGTGTCGGTTGTCCCGATCCAGTCTCCTCGATCCGCGAGCAGAGTTGCTCGCAGATCAAGGGCTGCAGGGCTTTGCAACGGTGCAATCACGGCGAACGCCTGGTCGAGCTGGCCGGCGCCGGCGGACGCCCGCGCCGACAGGATGAGGCGCGTCTCAGTCGCCTCGCGAGACAAACCTCCCCAATCGGACTCTCTCAGCGCCGATTGGGCTCCGGCGAAATCGTCCTGTTGCAGGTCGAGTGCGGCCAGCTGAGATCCGAGCTGCGCCTTGTCGGAACCAGGACCGGTAGCCCGCATCATCCTTTGAATGATCGGTGCTGCGCGTTCCGGTAGGTCGAGTGCCTTCAACCGGTTCGCCAGGTAGAGCGAGATCTGACTGCCCACCGCACCATCCGGCAGCATGTCGGTGTTCGCCTCGATGATGGCTGCCTGATCAAGCGCTCCTTCACCTCCGGCTTGAGACGGCGCGGAAGCCAGCTTCTTGAGGACGTCTGCGACCCGCTCACGGACCGCCGTCTGTTGCTCGGGATGCTGGAGGGCGACCTCCCTGAGCAACTTCAAAGCCTCCTCCCACTGTCCAGCTTGACTGCGCAGAGCGGCAAGATGCAACTGGCTCGCAGCCTCGTGCCCTGCGATACGAGCATCAAGCAGATGAGCTTCTAGCAGATCAGCCAGCTCTTTCGGCTTAGCGGCCGGCATGGCTTCACGAACAGAAATCGCTTCCTCCACGGCCTTATCGGCTACGCGAAGATCTCGATCGAAGGCCAGACGATCGAGCTCTGTCAGTGCGGCGGACTTCCGACCCTGCCGCGCGGTTAGGAGCGCGTGCGCGAAGACGAGCGCCGTCGCAGGCCGCAGGCGGGACTCCAGCTGTGCCTGCGCTTCTGTGCCGCCGCGCACCAGCGCCTCACCTGCGAGTGGCAGCAAGATGTTTCTCAGTGAGAGTGGGTATGATTGGAGCAGAGGCAGGTTGGCCGCAAACCGTCGTGCTGCCTCCGGCGATGAAGGATCTCGCTCGGCCAGCTTGACCGCACGCCAGAGTCCAACCTCGCCAGCTGAAGCAAGCTGGGGATCATCGAGAAGGTCGACACCATCCGCATGGTGATCGACAAGCGCCGCTGCAGCGAGCATGAGCTGCGGCCGCAGTGCCGTGGCCTCGCGCGCGTCATCGGCCGCCGCCACGTGTAGGATCGTAGTCGCCTGTTGACCGTCTCCCAATGCGAGTGCGTCTTGCGCAGCTGCAAGTCTCGGCAGGAATCGGGACGCCGCAGGAGCCGCCGCAGCGGCTGCTTCCGCCTGCTTGAGGCGTCGGTAGAGTATGACCGAGGGAGCGTCGCTCAGCGACATCACACGAGAACCCCGCTTCCCGTCCTGACCGGATAAAACCTCGTCGGGGATCGAAGCCTCAGGCGGCACTCCGGACAGCAGGAACGCGTCCGCCATCGGTCGCAGCTCAAGTCGGTCGGAGAGCGGCGTGATCACGATGCCGAGTACCGTCTTCTCTACCGTGGCGACGCTGCCGCGCCGTGTCGCAGCCACGGCATCATGGTCACTGCGGGTCGTGCCCACGAGGAGATTGCCGCCGGTTTGCGGATCGGGAACGATGACGGCTCGGCCGGGAGCGTCCATCGGAAAGCTGACATCGGGACCACGCCTGTGAAACGCAACGGCCCTGGCAGGAGTGCTCGACCCACTAGGCTCGATCAGCCACCCGTTCGGCAACCGATGCAGTTCGACTTGGTCCGCACGGCGTCCCGGCAGCCGCAGGATGGTCGCCTCCGGAAGGAGCTGGATCGAGGATCGCGCACCGAGCAGGTCATCTTGTACGGCCGACAGGTCAAACGGACGTGCCGCATCGAATATCACCAGAAGATCGTCATCACGTTCGAGGGCCGCAGCACCGACACCTGGTTCGAACGGCAAGAACAACCCGCGTCTCGTGGGATCCGTGAGGTCGACCACAGCCGCGGTCAGGGACACTGGTCTAGTCGATGCTGTCTGAACTAGCCCGACCCGAGGACCCGGGGGCTGTATCGGCACCGGAGCTTTAGGTGGCACCGATAGTTTGGTGACATCTGGCGGAGCACCTTCCACCACGGCGACCAGAGCATCCGGTAGACCGGGAAGTACTGTTTCACCTTTCCTGAGCGGTGAGGCCGTCTCGAGACCGACCTGGCGATCGGCGCCATAGGAAGCCGACCGCTCGCCACTTCGTGCGCCTCTGATCATTTTGCTTGAAGGCGGATGGCCAACATGACTTCTCAAGCCGCCGCGGCTTGATTTCGGAAAATAGCTGGACGGTCTCGGCAGCACCAATGTTGAACCGACGACCGCGTTCTGTCCCGAAGGCTGAACTTGCAGCTCCTTCGAATACGCGAAGCTGCACTGCACGAGCAGGCAGCAGATCATAACGCCCTTGATCGCGATCGGACCGGAGGAATAGTTTCGCATCACCGCCTAGTCAAAGCTCGCCAGCAGTCTGTCGATGTCCGATTGATCCATCGCGCTCG
Organism: uncultured Acetobacteraceae bacterium; assembly: GCA_964242335.1. Lineage (GTDB taxonomy): Bacteria > Pseudomonadota > Alphaproteobacteria > Acetobacterales > Acetobacteraceae > Lichenicoccus. The sequence goes on from CAXTAY010000008.1 coordinate 70,863, forward strand.
CAGGAAGCTGCGGGCCGTTGAGGAGGGTTTCTGGCTCGGAAACCAGAGCGACATCCCGCCGCTCGGCTGGCGACTGGCCGAACCTGTCGACGATGCGCGCGATCGTCGCCTCGATCGTCTTCAGCGTGGAGACCACTTTCGTAATGCGCTGCCCGGTGATGTCTTGGAAGCTGCATGACTCGTAGATCGTGACCGTCGCTTCCTGCATGGTCCGCGCGGCATCACCTTGCAGCGTCGCACCCAGAGTGTCCAACATCTCACAAGCTCCCAAGATCGACTCTGTGGCGGCCGCCGTATGAGCGACAATCGCATCCAGCTCGTCGGTCGCGCAGGGAATGTAGCTCGCGGTGATGTCGTCCACCTTGAGGGCCGCGATCTCCTGCCGCGCGGTCGTCACCGCCTCGCCTAGAGCGCCGATTTCGTAGAGCAGCGCCGTCTCGCGCAAGCTGATATCGCCAGTCATGCTCCCCAGCACCGCGAGTACGACGTCGGTGACCATGTCGGGCTCACCGTCGGGATAGCGTGCCCGCAGCTGCGTCATGCGATCGGAAAGGGATTTGGCATCATGCATGGCACAACACCTTCTCGATCTTGTCCTTCAGCGTCTCCGCGTTGAATGGCTTCACGATGTAGTTGGAGACGCCCGCCTGCTTCGCTGCAACAACATTTTCAATCTTGCTTTCGGCAGTGATCATGATGAAAGGAAGCGCTCTCAGCTTCGCGTCCTTTCGCACCTCCGTAAGAAGCTCGAGACCCGTCATCGGCTGCATGTTCCAGTCACTGATCACGAGACCGTAGTGACCCGTCTTCAGCTTGCTCAGGGCCTCACCTCCATCTGAAGCTTCCTCGACATTGTGGAACTCGATCTGCTTCAACAGATTACGTATGATCCGCAACATTGTCTTGTAATCGTCGACGATCAGCACGTTCATTGACTTGTCTATAGACATGGGTATGGCTTTCGTTCTCGAGTTCTAGGGGGTCGCACCAGACGTGGCCGGGATCGGCACCGCGACGACATCCTGGCGGAGACGCATCTGTGCGAGCATCTGTGTTGCCAGGCGGGCCCGCTCAGGCTGCATCGCGGCGAGTATTCCTGCTGCCTTGCGGTCGTTCATCCTATCGAGGACCTCAAGCAGGACATGCATATCGAGAACATCGAAGATGGCCGCAGCATCGCGCGGCTTCATACTCTCATAGACCTTGACTAGGCCGCTCCAGTTTGCATCCTGACGTTGCTTTCTAGCATGGTCGAGTTCGTCCAGTCGGCTCTGCAGGGCTGTCATATGGTCAATCTTGCTCTGCAGACGAGCTTCAGCCGCATCGAGAACTGTGCTGCGCTCTTCTAGAGCATGTTCACGTGCATCGAGCTGCTCGCGCCGTTTAAGCAGATCCTGCAGCAAGGTCCGCTCGGCACTGCTTATCTCTCTGGTTGACGTCTGATTAATGCTCGGCACGGGCGCCGTATTCAAAACAACGGGCATTGGGGGCTCGACCGCTGGGATTTGCTGCGGCGCTACGCCGAGCGCATCACCAGCATTCCGCGCGAAGGTCACGACCTTCGCCGAGAGAAGAAGGAGAATCACGATCATAGTGACCGGAAGCAGACGGAGCGGCAGCAGACGGGATGCCATGATCGTTACCGCGCCATCCGCAGGGCACGCAGCAATTCTTTCTCAGCTTGACTGCGAACCCGGCTGTCGCCTTCTCCGGATAAAGCCTCCTCTGGGACCGCATGAAGCTTGGCGACCGGTCTGGTCGATGATCGCGGCAATAAAGGTGTAGGCTCGGCGGTCGGGCGCGCCTGCCGGACAAGATTGTCCAGCTGATCTGCGAGCTTCTCACCGCGTTCGGTCAGGAAGACGAGGTCGTTCTTCAGGGCCTTAGCTTGGTCGACGTGTCGGGCGATCTGACGTCCGGCTCCATCGGCTACGACACGAAGTCGATCGATACCCCCCTCGGCTTGGCGAGTGCTTTCATTGAAGCCGGCTACGAGTTCCTCTAACGCCGCCCGATCTCGACGCAGCACGCCGAGCGCCTTCTCCAACCGAAAAGCGTGGAACAGAGTAGCCACAAGAAGCCCGATTAGCAGGGTTTCCAATGACCATTGCATGCTACTCATGCCCTAGTCCTCGTCACGACCGACGCATCGCGATCGTGTCAGGGTTGACCTGAGGTCTTCCCAACACTTGATCGATCCGCACGGCTATCTGATTCTTTCGTCGTCCGACCCTGCCTTCGAACAAGGTGACCTGGCCGCACCTGAGTTGCACTGGAGCATCGGGCCCTTGTCTCAGGGTGAACTGATCGCCCGGCTTGAGCGCAATGACGTCGGATAGACGCATCGGTTGCTCATCGAGCACGACATCGAGATCTACCTCCGTACTCCACAGTTCTTCAGCAAGATGGGTCTCCCAGATGGAGTCTCGTCCAAATTTCTCCCCCATGAACTGCTGCAGGAGTAGCTCACGTACCGGCTCCAGGGTGGCATATGGCAGCAGCAGTTCCATGCGGCCGCCTCGATCCTCCATATCGATATGCAGCTTGGCGAGTACGGCTGCGTTGGAGAGTCTGGAGATCGCGGCGAAGCGGGAATTGACCTCGAGCCGCTCGAACCGGAAGCTGATAGAGCAAAGTGGGTCGAAACTCGCCGAGAGATCTGCCAGCACGACGCGGATCAGTCGCTCGACCAACATCCGCTCTATGGTCGTGTAGGGACGTCCCTCGATCCGCATCGCAGCAGTACCGCGGCGTCCACCAAGAAGTACATCGACGATCGAGTAGATCATCGCGGAGTCGATTACCATCAGCCCGTAATTCTCCCACTCCTCTGCCTTGAAGACTGCGAACATGGCCGGTAACGGCACTGAATTCAGATAATCACCGAAGCGTAGAGAAACCACGTTGTCGATCGATACCTCGACGTTATCGCTGGTGAAGTTTCTCAAGCTCGTGGACATGATCCGCACTAGGCGGTCGAACACGATCTCCAGCATCGGCAGGCGCTCGTAAGAGACCAGGCCGGAGCTGATAATGCGCTCGATGCCGCTTTCCGGCCCGTCTTCGCCGCCGACTTCATCAAACCCCAGGAGAGAGTCGATCTCCGCCTGATTTAAGATACGAGCGAGTTCAGCCGGCTCGGCGACCGAAGGTTGCGCGTCAGGCGCCTCTTCATCGAGCCCGGCTGCCCAGGCAGCCGCCATGTCCTCATCAGAGTCGCTCATTGGATGAGCATCTCGATGAAGAGAACATCGGTCACTTGAACTGGAGCCGCTATGGCATCGATTCGACCCATCAGTGCTTCACGGAGGCGATATGTTCCTTCACCACCGTGCAACTCTTCCGGACGCATGCTCCGTAGGTAGGTGTGAACCGCATCCAGAATCTGCGGCATCTTCGTCAGGATCGCGGGTTGATCTCTCACATGAGAGATTTCGACACGCGCTTTCAACTTGATGAAGATGGCACGACGGTTACCAGAATCTAGATTAGTCACGATATCTGGTATATCGATCAGAACTGGTTTCTCGGCAGCGGTATCGGTCTGGCTTCGCAGAGTGGTCCCGAACTTCGTCGGCAAGATGCCGCTCAGCCAGAGAGCAGATGTGATAACAATCAGCAGCAACGGCGCCGCGAGCAGGATGAGTTTCCGGCTGGGAATCGACTTCTTGGTCCTCTCCTCTCCTTCGTTCGTCGCTACTGCACTACTCATCAAGGCGATCCTCAAAATATGCTGGTAGCGGGCCTGCCCGTCCTTCTGACGGTTGAAAGAACCCTGCCAGCAAGAGGTTAAGGAGTGATGACCAGGCGGTAGCAGCCTCTCGGTTCCGGTAGCCACCATTTGCTAACCATTTAGTAGCTTTCGTACCGGATGATCACGAGATCTGAGGGATGCGAGATGGAAAATCCGACCTATATTGCGCTGTCGAAACTTGAAGCACAGCAGCGCACGATGGACGTGATCGCTGGCAACATCGCCAACGTAAATACGGTCGGCTACAAGGCGGAGCGGGTGCTGTTTAGCGACTTCCTGGTAAAACAGAAGGACGCTTATGCGGTTCCAGGAGGCAGGACATTGTCCTTCGCGCAGGACCGGGCAACCTACCGGGATCACTCCTCTGGCACTCTCACCCAGACCGGGAATCCTCTAGATCTGGCGCTCGGCAGCAACGGCTTCTTCTCCGTACAGACTGCGAACGGCATTCGCCTAACACGTTCCGGTCGGTTCGGGCTTCTCGCTGACGGAACCGTCGCCGATTCATCGGGAAATGCTCTGCTCGATACCAGTGGCAGTCCAATTCAGTTGCCGGCCGGAGACAGTCATATCCAAGTCGCCGCCGACGGAACCGTCAGCGCCGAGACCGGGCGCATCGCGCAGGTGGGGGTGGTCGATGTCAGTGACACCAATCAGCTACTTCCCGAGGGTGGAAAGCTATTTCGTAGTAACATTGCTCCACAACCCGCCATCAAGCCGCATGTTGTTCAAGGCTCCCTGGAAGAAAGCAATGTGCAGCCTATCAGCGAGCTTACCCAGATGATGCAAACGGAACGCGAGTTCCAGTTCATTTCGCAGTTTGTTTCGAGTGAAGCTGACCGTCAGCAGAGCGCGATCGACAAGATTACTCAGCAGCAGAGCTAGTCCAGGCCGCGGTTGCGTCCATCAGCAGGAGAAGACCATGCGCGCACTCGACATCGCCGGCACCGGCATGCAAGCACAGCAGACCAACGTTGAAGTCATCTCGAACAACATCGCCAACATGACGACGACCGGATACAAGCGCCGTCGGGCTGAGTTCCAGGACCTTATCTATCAGAACCTCCGCCGGGTCGGCTCCAATAGCTCCGATAGCGGATCGATCGTTCCATCCGGCGCGCAGGTAGGGCTTGGTGTCAAGACAGCGGCGATCTACCGGATCAGCGAGCAAGGCAGCCTTACTCAGACCAGCAACAGCCTGGATCTCGCGATCCAAGGAAACGGCTATTTTCAGGTTACGCTGCCTTCGGGAGACACAGCCTATACGCGAGACGGTACCTTTGCCCTGGGTCCCGACGGGACCATCGTGACCTCCGACGGATACGCAGTGGCGCCAGGCATCACCGTCCCGCCGAACGCGCAGAGCATCACGATCAACACCTCCGGACAGGTGCAGGCTACGATCGCCGGTCAGACTGCGGCTCAGACCGTCGGACAGCTGCAGCTCGCGGTTTTTCCGAATGAAGCCGGCCTCGATGCGCAAGGCGACAACCTGTTTCTGCAGACGACGGCATCGGGCACTCCGACCACCGGCACGCCGAACGCAGCCGGCTTCGGCAGCGTCATGCAGGGCTTTGTCGAGAGTTCCAACGTCAACGTGGTCACGGAGATGACGGATCTTATCACGGCGCAACGCGCCTATGAGATGAACAGCAAGGTCATCACCGCTTCGGACGATCTCCTGCAGACCCTGACCAACTTGAAATGACCACCAAGCTGAACATCGTGTTCGCGTTCATCGCGGCATTGGGCTCGAGCATGACGGTTTGGCCGAACTCTGCGTCAGCCGCGCAACCGCGTGGCTCGACGATCGTCCGATCAGAAGCCGTGAAGTTGTCCGATCTGTTCTCTGGCTTGGAAGCGGGTCAGGATTGCGATATCGGACCGGCGCCCCTACCAGGTCGCCGTTTCGTCATCGAGCAGCCTCAGCTCGCGGCAATTGCCGAGCAGTTCGGTGTCGATTGGCAGCCGGGCCCGGCTCCTGCTCGCGTTGTCCTTGAGCGCAAGTCTCGGTCGGTGAGCCGAGACGACCTGATGACGGTCATCCGTCCGGCCCTCCTTGCTGCGGGAGCATCCGAAAATGCCGACGTAAGCTTGAGCACCTATGTCATGCCGTTGCTTCCCGCGGAGGCCTCGGGCCAACCGGATGTTGAAGCCTTGAATTATGACCGCGGCAGCGGCCGTTTCTCTGCCGACCTGCTGTTCGAGATGCCTGGAGGGGATCCCGTGCCGCTGCAGATCTCGGGGACCATCCAGGAAATGATCCAGATCCCGGTCTTGGCGCACAATATGAGTGCCGGCACCGTGATCACCCCATCCGATTTGCAGGTGCGACGCGTGCGCAAGACCATGATCAGCGACAGGACGCTCCTCACCGTAGATGCGGCGATGGGCCTCGCGCTGCGACATCAGATGATGGTCGGCAACCCGTTATCGCCTGAAGAGCTCAGCCGTCCATCGTTGGTCTCGCGTGGCATGTCCGTGCTCCTGCGGCTGGAGGATACCGGGCTGGTCCTGGTAGCCAAAGGAGTAGCCATCGAGGACGGAGGCCTGGATGACCGTATCCACGTTCTCAACCCTGTTTCTCGCGCCATCCTGGTCGCTCGCGTAACAGGAGCAGGCACGGTGCAGGTCGATCCGGCGAGCACGCCGGTCATGTTGGCGCCGCAGGAGTCTGGACTTCCTCCTGCCTACAGCGTGGCCGCGATGACGCAGTTCTCGAAGCAGCGGGAGATGGCGCCATGACACGCTCAAGATGGCTGATCCTGCTGCTCCTCACGACATCGCTGTCCGGGTGCGGGACGTTTGACCGGCTTTCGGATATCGGGCGGCCGCCGACCATGAGCCAGATCGCCGACCCGACCGCGGCGCGTGATTATCGGCCGGTCACGATGCCTATGCCACCGGTGCAACCGCCACCCACCGAACTCGCGAGCCTCTGGCGGCCTGGCAGCCGTGCCTTCTTTCGAGATCAGAGAGCGGCGCAGGTGGGAGATCTGCTGACTGTGCTGGTGAACATCACTGATAATGCAGACTTCGAGAACAACACGACCGCGAGCCGGACCGGAGCAGAGTCCATGGGCATCCCGAACCTCTTCGGGCTGAAGGGAAAGGTCGTATCGGCGGTAACCGGGGCCAACTCGCTGAGCACCAACAGCAACAACAGCAACATCGCTACTGGAAAAATCGCCCGCACCGAAACCATGACCTTGCGGCTCGCAGGGATCGTTACGCAAGTGATGCAAAATGGCAATCTGGTGGTGGCCGCACGACAGGAGGTCAGGGCGAACAGCGAGCTTCGGGTCCTGCAAGTCACCGGTATCGTCCGCCCGCAGGACATAACCGGCGACAACACCATCACGCATGACCGGATGGCGGAGGCGAGGATTTCCTACGGCGGCCGCGGCCAACTCACCGATCTGCAGACGCCGCGTTACGGACAGCAGCTCATGGACATCGTGCTGCCGTTCTGAATCGACATCCGCTCAATCGTCGCGATGCACTTTCTCCATTCGTTCATGACGCTCCTGCGCCTCGATCGACAGTGTAGCGATCGGCCGCGCCTCGAGCCGCTTCAGGCCGATCGGTTCACCGGTCTCCTCGCAGTACCCGTAGGTCCCGTTCTCTATGCGGAGCAGCGCCAAGCCGATCTTCGCGATCAGCTTGCGAGCACGGTCTCGGGTCCGCAGTTCCAGCGCCCGATCCGTCTCCACGGTCGCCCGATCCGTGATGTCCGCCTCATGGATACCACCCTCCGACAGGCTGGCGAGGGTCCCATCCGCTTCCTTGAGCAGATCCGCCCGCCATCTCGTGAGCTTGAGACGGAAGTACTCCACCTGGATCGGGTTCATGAACTCCTCGTTATCGGATGGGCGGTAGTCGGCAGGTAAGGTGATCATCGTCGCCGATCCTAAAGAGATGCAGCCGAAGGGAGGGACCCTCGAACGCCCATTCACCCGATTAATGCCTGCCGGCTTGAGATCAGCGACCGGCCTTCAGAATTGCGCGGCTTATAGCTACCGGGACCTCTGCCGCCAAGAGCATTTGACCGTTCGTCACGAGCCGGTCACAGAATCCGTGATGGCGGTCGCCGCTGATGCGCCGTCCGGGTCCTGCAGGCGAGGAGCCCGACGCAGGAGCTCCAGTCGCGCACGAAGACGGATGGAGCTCAGGACGCGGGCGAGGGTCGGGTCATGCACCATCGGATCCATTTCCGCGAGAGCGGCTAGACGGGCGAGGCCCTGTGCGGAGCCGGCGGAGGAGGCCAGCAGCGTCTTCTGCAGCGCCGTCAGTGCTTCCAGGATCTCCTGACCGTGACGCCGCGCCTCCCGGTCTGTCAGGTCCGGTCCGCAACGGGTCCCCGATCCGATCTGTTCCTGAAGTGCGAGCATGGCGCCGGTGGCGGCCGTGGAGGGCGCGGCGCGCGCCTGACCCATTGCCGCCTGATCGGACACATCCGGCAGCGAGGGGATCCTGAAGCCGGTGTCGGCGGCGGTCGATCCGCGAGGGGAGAATGATGGCTCCATCGTAGGCAGGACGGCGCCAGGGGCGATGATGGTCATCAACATCCTCGAGACTAGGGCGACAGCCGGATCCGCACCGCTGCTTATCATTACGAGTCCGACCTTGTCGTTGATAATTTGTTGGTAATTGGCGAGCTAGGATGAGGAGCGGCTCGTTTGAGCACTGACACAGGACTCCATGCACAAGTTCCGGCTGCTGATCGCCCTGCTGAGCCTGTTGGTCTCCTTGCCGGCCTATGCCGAGCAGGTGCGGATCAAGGACATCTCCGACGTCGAGGGTATCCGGAGCAACCAGCTTATCGGCTACGGCCTCGTCGTCGGACTGAACGGCACCGGAGATCGGCTGAACAACTCCGTCTTCACGCGGGAGTCGATGATCAGCATGCTCGAGCGGCTGGGAGTGAACATACGGGACCAGGAAGCGAAGCTGCAGACCAAGGACATCGCCGCGGTGATGGTTACGGCCGATCTTCCGGCTTTCGTACATGGCGGCAGCCGGATCGACATTACGATCTCGGCCGCCGGTGACGCGACCGACCTGTCGGGGGGAACGCTGCTGGTGACGCCGCTGATGGCCGCGGACGGTGAGGTCTACGCGGTTGCCCAGGGTCAGATGGTGTCCAGCGCCTTCTCGGCGCGTGGCGCAGCGGCGTCGATCACGCGCAACATCCCGACCAGCGCTCACATGGCGAATGGCGCTACCGTTGAACGAGAGGTGCCGGTAGACCTAAGCGTGAAGAGCGAGCTGCGTCTGTCGCTGCGCAACCCCGATCTGACGACCGCGGAGCGGATCTCCTCCGTGATCAACCAGACCCTCGGGAGCGGTCTGGCGCGGGCTACCGATCCGCGGACGGTCGCGCTTTCGCTGGCGGGCCGTGATGTCGTCGAGACGTTGTCGCAGATCGAGGATCTCATGGTGCAGCCCGACTCACCGGCGATCGTGGTCGTGGACGAGGCGAGCGGCACGATCGTGATGGGCGACAACGTCCGCATCAGCACGGTCGCGATCGCGCAGGGCAACCTCACCATACAGGTCGCCGAGACGCCTCAGGCCTCACAGCCAGCGCCGTTCTCGAAGGGACAGACCGCGATACTGCCGCGCACGTCAGTGCAAGTGGATACTGGTGCCGGCAAGCGGCTGGGCATCCTGAAGGACGGGCCGAGCCTACGTGATCTGGTGAGCGGCCTGAACGCGCTCGGCGTAGGACCACGCGACATGATCAGCATCCTGCAGACCATCAAGGCTGCCGGAGCGTTGCAGGCAGACTTGGTGGTGCGATGACGACGATCCAAGCATCGGCCGGAGCGGCAGCGGACGGGCTGTCTGAGGCCGGTCCGTCCCCCGCGGATGCTCGCGTCTGGAAGGCTGCGCAAGATTTCGAGGCGATGGCGATCGGACAGTTCCTGCAACCGATGTTCTCGACCGTGGATACCTCGCAGGGCCTGTTCGGTGGCGGCACCGGTGAGCAGACCTTCCGTCCGATGTTGATCACGGAGATGGCCAAGGGGATTGAGCAGCGCGGCGGCATCGGCCTCGCGGCACCGGTCTATGATCAGATGCTCAAGATGCAGGAGAAGCGCGGATGAGCTCCGTCCAAGCAGCGGCGACACGCCTCCTCAACATCCTGGAGCAGGAGAACGTCGCTCTGCGTCAGCTCGATCTACCCGAAGCGACGCTGCTGCTGGATGCCAAGCGAGCCGCTCTCGGCACGTTCGAGTCGTGCAGCCGGGAGCGTGCTCGACGGGAGGACGCGACCGCCGACATGCGCGTTCTCGCGCGACGTCTTCGGGACGCCGCCACCGAGAACAAACGGCTCCTGGAACGGGCGATGCGGGCACAACACCATGTCATGTCCCTGCTCGCACATGCTGCCCGACAGGGTAGACCCTGCGGACGTTACGCAGCGCACGGCGGTTACGCTGGTCGGCAGGCCGACAATGCGTTCGCGCTGAGTGCGCGCGCCTAGCTTCCGGACCACTCACAGCTCGAGCAGATGCGTCCAGAACTCTCCGCCCCGCCGGGCAGGCCACGAACTTAGCAAGGGCGTAACAACACGACCGAGCGCGCATCCGAAAGATGATCGTCGAGGAGGCCGCGGCGCCATCGCATCAGCGCTCATGGTTCCAGTATGACGTTAGCGCATTGGCGGTCCCGACCGGAGGATGGTCGCCGTGGGTACGATGGCCATCGACAAGCCTCGCGTGATGCGCATGTTGGATCGGGAGCCACGAGTAGTCGCAAGCGTCGATGGGGCCCTCGAGATCGTCGCCCAGGCGCCCCATTCTTAGCACGGCACCTGAGAGACGATCCGAACTGGCTAAGGCAGCATCACTCGCTGCCGCCCGTCTCGCCGTGCACGCCGTCCTCGCCCTCCTCCTGAGCGACTGCGGGATCCACGCTTTCCGATGCAGACGGCGCCGGTGACCGCTTGCGACGTGCCACCGGCGACGCCTTGCGAAGGGTCTCTGCTGCCTTCTTCCTGGTCCCGGCGTTCGGTGAGCGTCGCATCGCGACGGCGGCCTCGCTGCGCGAGGTGCTGGCGCTGCGTGTCGTGGCCTTGCTCTCCGCTGCAGTCTTCGTCGACTTCCGCGCGGTCGCCTTCGGCGCCGTCGAACGCGCAGCACCGGTGGAACGAGCGGTGCGTGCAGTGGTCGCCGGCTTGGCGGTGCGGGTCGTGCGCGTCGCCGTGCTGCGGGTAGCGGTCTTGCGCCCGGTCGCGGCGGTGCGAGCGGCAGGCGCTGCTCGCTTGGCCGCAGGAGCTTTCGCGACGCGCATCGAGGCTCGCGTCGTCGCCTTGGCGGCGGTGGTCCGGCTGCGACCGGCGGCAGAGGCGCTGGACTTGACTGCTGCCTTACGTGCCGGAGCCTTGCGGGCGGCACTGGCGCGGGTGGTAGCGGTGCCGCGCGCGGGGGCGCTCTTGGCACGGCTGGTCACGCTCTTGGCAGTGCGTGCGGTCGAACTCTTGGTCGTCGCACGCGCCGGTGCCTTGCTCGCTTTGGTGCTTCGCGTCGCGGCGGACTTGCTGGCGAGGTTCTTCGCCGCCGCCGAGCGGGAAGCCGGGCTCTTGGCGGTACGCATCGTACGTGCGGTGGTGCTGCGTCCAGTCGCCGAACTCGTTCGACGGCCGCCCGAACGTACCGCCATGGCGCGAGTTCGGCGCCCCGGCGTCTTGTTGTCGTTCTCACTGCTCATGGTGTAGCCCTCCCTGGACTGGTCTGCGGATTGATCTGCAGTCTGCGACGCGGCCGCGATGCGGTTTGCTCATAGATGCCGGCAATATGTTCGATGGAAGATGCTCAAGGGCCGCTTCTTCGACCCGCTGACGCGGGATGTTCGGCGAATCGTGACTCCAGGTGCATGACCAGCGAAAGCTATTCCTCGCTGGCTCTGCTCCTGTCAATCAAAAGCAACCGTTACAGGAAAGTTCCGGCAGAGTTCACCGGATCCTAGACACCGTCCGCGGTCGATCCGGGCGGAACAACCGCCTCGCCGAAGCGCAGCGATGAAGTAAAGGTCAGAAGATTCGCGGTTCGGCTCGACAAGCGTAGGCGCACGACGCCGACTGCCGCCAGGCTCGCGGCTCGGACGTCGCCCCGGTGCTGTTCCGGCGCGACGCGGCTGGCGCCGATGAGGCATCCGACCGGGCCTGGACCTGCAGCCGCCGGCCGCAGACTCGATTGCGTATAGGGCGGGAATGACATACTCGCTGATGCCCGATGGGCAGCGTCTTGAGAGCGACGAACATGGCCAAACTGGGTGAAGCGATCGGCCGGCCCGACGTGGGCGCGCCCGACGAGACAGGCACCGCTGCGGGCGATGATGCGGCTCGCGTCTGGCTGGCGCGCCAGGAGTTGCCCAAGCTGCCGCTGATGATGGTGCGCGGCGGCGCGGGACGCTGTCCGGTCTGCGGACAGGGAAGGCTCTATGTCGGCTATCTCCGAGTGGTCGCACGCTGTGCGTCGTGCGCAGCCCCGCTCGGACTGGTGCGCGCAGACGACGCGCCACCCTACTTCACGATCTTCGTCACGGCGCATCTGATCATCGGCGCGGTCGTCGTCACCGACGAGCGGACCAACCTGCCGATCTGGGCGATGATCGCGTTCTTCGTGCCGCTGACGGTGATGATCGCGATGCTCCTGCTGCGGCCGGTGAAGGGCGCCACCGTCGGCGTGATGCTCAAACTCGGCCTGATCGGAGAGCATCGCGACAACGCGACCGGCTGAGTATCCACCGGAGCCCGAGGACCCACATGAAGATCGATGGCGTCGCCTACCGAAGCGTATGGGTGGATCCGGCGGACGGATGGTCCGTGCGCATCTTCGACCAGACCAAGCTGCCCTGGTCGCTCGAGGTGCTGACGCTCACGACCTCGCATCAGGCCGCAGTCGCGATCGCGACCATGCAGGTGCGCGGGGCGCCGCTGATCGGTGCGGTCGCGGCCTACGGGCTCGCCCTGGCACTGCGCGCCGACAGCAGCAGCGAGGCGATGGAGCGCGATGCGGAGAGCCTGGCGCGGACGCGGCCGACCGCGGTCAACCTGCGCTGGGCGATCGACCGCATGCTGACCAGGCTGCGCAACACGCCGTCGGCCGACCGCGTGCGCATCGCCTATGAGGAGGCCGGCAAGATCTCCGACGAGGACGCCGCGCAGAACGAGGCGATCGGACGGCACGGCCTGACGCTGATCGAGGAGGTGGCGTCGCGCAAGTCCCGATCCGCAGCCGTCGGGCGGCGGGTGAACGTGCTGACCCACTGCAACGCGGGCTGGCTCGCGGCGGTGGATTGGGGCACGGCGCTGGCGCCGATCTACATGGCGCACGACCAGGGCATTGACGTGCATGTCTGGGTGGACGAGACCCGACCGCGCAACCAGGGTGCGGCACTCACCGCCTGGGAGCTGGGACGGCACGGCGTCGCGCACACGGTCATCCCCGACAATGCCGGCGGCCACCTGATGCAGCACGAAGCGGTCGATCTGGTGATCGTCGGCACCGACCGCGTCACCCGCGACGGCGACGTCGCCAACAAGATCGGCACCTACCTCAAGGCGCTCGCGGCGCGCGATAACCGGATACCGTTCTGGGTGGCGCTGCCCTCGACGACGATCGACTGGCGGACGCGCGACGGCGTACGCGAGATCGAGATCGAGCAGCGCGACGGGGTCGAGGTCACGCACATGACCGGACGCACGCGCGACGGCGTCCTCGCCACCGTGCAGGTCACGCCGGACGGCAGCGAGGTCGCGAACCCGGCGTTCGACGTGACGCCGGCGCGGCTGGTCAGCGGCCTGATCACCGAGCGCGGCCGTTGCGATGCGAGCACGGTGGGGCTCGCGAGGCTGTTCCCGGAAAGGGCATGAACATGCGGGGCCGGCTGCCGGCTCGCGCCGCCCTCACGGTGCTGCTGGCGGTCATGCTGCCGTGCGGCTGCGCGCAGAGCGGTCCGCAGGGCGCGTCAGGTCAGACGCCGGTCGCACAGTACCGCAACGCCCAAGGTCCGGCCGGTCCCGACGAACATGTTCCAGCCTTCGTCACCCGCCGCTTCGAGCCGTTCAGCCGCACCGACGCGGTAGCGATCGCGCTGCGCGAGTGGCGCCTGTTCGGCGAACCGGTCGATGACGACGATCCCGAACAGCGTCCCGACCCGGTGACCAGCGGCGTCAAGCCGGAACGACTGCCCGGCCTGTGGGAGCGCGTCGGCGAATATTGGTGGATCGGACAGGATCCCTACGAGAACGAGGTCGACTGGACCGGCAAGCACGGCAGCGACGGACGCCCGTTCGACTTCGTGCATGACGGACGCTATGCCTGGTCGGCGGCGTTCATCTCCTACGTCATGCGCATCGCCGGCGCCGGCACCCGCTTTCCCTACGCGCCCAACCACGCGACCTACATCGATGCGGCCGCATCTGGCGTCGCGACCGGCCTGCGGGCGCAGGATCCGGCGCACTACGTCCCCGCACTCGGCGACCTGCTCTGCGCCGGACGCGGCTCCAGTCGCGTGATCCGCTTCCACAACCTGCCGACGCGCGACCTGTTCCCCGCCCATTGCGGCCTGGTAGTATCGCGGCAGCCGAGCCAGGTCAGCATCATCGGCGGCAACGTCGACGATGCCGTCACCCTGACGCACGTGCCGATCGCGCCAACCGGATTGCTGGTGGACCAGGACGGCAACCTGCTCGACACGCGCTACGCCTGGTGCACCGTGCTGCAGGTGCTCTACGACGCCGACGTCGCGCCGGCCGCCGACGATTGAGGCGCGGTCAGCGCTGACGCCACGGCAACCCGCTCGCCTTCCAGCCGGCGACCGCGCCGCGATGTCCCTGATCGTCCGGCGGTCCTTCGAAGCCGTCGGCCACGTTGTAGACCCGATTATACCCCGCCGCGCGCGCGGCTTCCGCCGCCGACAGGCTGCGCGCGCCGCTGCGGCAGATGAAGTAGATCTCGTGCGCCGGCGTCAGGCCGCTGCCGCCGAGCTGCTGCAGGAACTGGCGGTTCACCTCGCCGCTCGGGAACGCCTGCCAGGCGATCAACAGCACGCGCTTGTTCAGGCCGGAGAGTTCCGGCAGCCCGACATAGGTCCACTCCGCATCCGTGCGCACGTCGACGAGCTGCGCGGCCGGATCGACCGCGAGCGCCTGCCAGGTCTGTTGCGGGGCGACGTCCTCAACCATCTCGTGTACTCCCAGGCTTCGAGGCAAAGGTGGCTCCCGATGGTCGAAAGCACAAACTCCGTTCCGTCCAATGCTCAGACCTGGCCGGTTCCCTGCCCCGACATGCTGTCCGCGATCGGCAACACGCCGATGATCCGCCTGGCGCGCGCGTCCGCCGCGACGGGCTGCGAGATCCTGGGCAAGGCCGAGTTCATGAATCCGGGCGGCTCGGTCAAGGATCGTGCGGCACTGGCGATCGTCGAGGCGGCGGAGGCCGACGGCAGCCTGGAGCCTGGCGGCACCATCGTCGAAGGCACCGCCGGCAATACCGGGATCGGGCTGACGCTGGTCGCCAACGCGCGCGGCTACCGCAGCATCATCGTGATGCCGGAGACGCAGAGCCGCGAGAAGATCGACTTCCTGCGCATGATCGGCGCCGACCTGCGGCTGGTGCCGGCCAAGCCGTTCCGCGACCCCGGCAACTACGTGCACCTGTCGCGCCGGCTGGCGGCCGAGACCGGCTCGGTCTGGGCGAACCAGTTCGACAACCTGGCCAACCGGGACGGCCACCGGCGCACCACCGCCGAGGAGATCTGGCGGCAGACCGACGGCCGGATCGACGCCTTCACCTGCTCCTGCGGTACCGGGGGCACCCTGGCCGGCGTCTCGCTCGGGCTGCACAGGCTGGCCGCGCGCGCCGGTCGAGAGGCGCCGCGGATCGTGCTGGCGGACCCCGACGGCTCGGGCCTGTACGGCTGGGTGAAGTCGAACGACCTCAGCGTCAGCGGCAGCTCGATCACCGAGGGCATCGGGCAGTCCCGCGTGCCGGGCAACCTCGAGGGGGTGACGATCCACGAGGCGATGCGCATCACCGACGCCGACGCGCTCGAGCAGGTGTTCGACCTGCTGCAATACGAGGGCCTCTCCATCGGCGGTTCGGCCGGCATCAACGTCGCCGCAGCGATCCGGGTGGCACGCGGCCTCGGGCCCGGGCACACCATCGTCACCATCCTGTGCGACAGCGGCGCGCGCTACCAGTCCAAGCTCTTCAATCCGGAGTTCCTGCGCAGCAAGGAACTGCCGGTGCCGGCCTGGCTGAGCCGGACATAGGGGTAGCCGGTCCGGCCGGACGGTTCAGATCGTCGGAGCCTGCGGCGTGACGCCCGGCGTGTCCGCACGCTCGGCCCGACCCGGCCAGAGCAGAGCCCTGACCTGCCTGCGACGCGGTGTCGTGTCGCCGAACAGCAGCCACACCATCAGCACGCAGATCGCCCCGGCCAGCGCCAGGATCAGGAAGCTCAGCGACACCGACCGGTCGGCGACGAAGCCTGCGAGGGTGGTGCTGAAGCTGGCACCGATCCCCATCGCCAGGCCGAAGAACCCCATGCACAGGTTGAAGCGTCCGGTGCCGCGGGTCAGGTCGGCGGCGATCAGCGGCAGCATGACGCCGAAGGTGGCGGAGCTGATGCCGTCCAGCAGCTGGAACAGCACGGTCAGCCACGGATCGCTGGTGGTGGCCAGCAGCAGCCCGCGCAGCGGCAGCGCGGCGAACCCGACCAGCAGCACCGGACGCCGCCCGATGGTCTCGGCGAGCTGCCCGATGCGCGGCGCCATCGCCGCCCCGATCAGCTGCGGTGCGAGGATGCAGGCGGCGATGATCAGCTCCGCCTGCCCCGCCGCCTCCTTGGTGATCTCGCCGGCCACCAGCGGCAGCATCGCCGCGTTGGACAGGTGGAACAGGGCGGTGCAGATCGCGAACGTGAACAGGCGGCGGTCGCGCAGCAGGATCATGATGCCGTGCGAGGCCCTGCCGGCTCCGGCATCGGCGGCCCGAGCCGTGCCCGGGGCGACCCCGTCATCGGCAGCCGCGCCCGCGACGACCTCCTCGTCGGCAGCCGCGCCGGCGACGATCCCGTCGGCTGCAGCAGCACTCGCCGCGCCGTCGTCGTCGGGATCGGCGGCCGCGGCGGCGTCGTCCAGCTCGTTCTTCGGGCGTTCGATGGCGCGCAGCGCCAGCATGCCGGGAACCGCGAGCAGCGCACCGAGGAAGAAAGTGGCGCGCGCCGAGACCAGCCATCCGACGCCGCCCATCAGGCCGGCCGCGACCGCGTTGCCGATGGCGGCGAAGCTGGAGTTGCGCCCGAGCCTGCGGCCGAGCTCGCCCGGCTGGGCGCCCTGCGCGAGCCGGGCCGCGACCATGCCCAGCGTGATCGCCGCGATCGCCGGATTGAGCATGCAGCTCGCGAAGCCGTGCAGGATCTCCGCCGCCATCACCGGCAGCCGCTGCGGGAACAGCACCAGCAGCAGGCACGACGCGATCACCGCGATCATCGCCAGCAGTGCCGCGAGATGCTTGTTGGCGAGGGCGTCGACCGCAGCACCGGCGGGAACCTGGCTGACCATCGCGGTGACCGACCCGGCGGTGAGTGCGAGGCCGATCTGACCCTGCGTCCAGTGCTCGCCGGTGAGGTAGACCGCGATGAACGGGCCGAACGCCGTCTGCAGGTTGGCGACGAAGAAGTTGAGCCAGTCCAGGCCCTGCTGGCTGTTCATCCGGAAGGAGACGAGGCGCACCCCGGTGTGCTCAGTCCGGGTTCAGCGGGTCGGACGCCGATCCGGCATCTCCGGGTTCGGCGGGACCCAGGCCGAGATCGACCCGGCTCGAGCCGGACGAGGCCTCGCCCGAGACCGACGACCTGCCGGCGGCCGGCGCGATCGCGTCCCGGACCACGGTCACACCGTCCGAGCCGTCATAGGCGGGCGCCGCCTTCACCTGCGCGTCGGTCAGCGGAAGCTGCAGCGCGTCGGCGGCCTTGCGTCCCGCGAGGGCAAAGCGTTCCCAGGCGATGGCGATGCGGCGGTTGCCCATGCCCATGAAACCGCCGACATCGACCACCAGCGCCGCCGGCTGCCCCTTGGCATCGACCAGCACGTCGATGACGTGGCCGATCTCGCGCTTCTCCCGGCCGATCACGCGGCGATCGATCAGGCTGATCAGCGACAGCTTCGTCGTGCGCAGCATGGTGGCCGCATGGCCGGCGTCGTTGACGCCGGGCCCGAGCGGCGTCGGCTTGGCTGCGGCCTTGTCGGGCCTCTGCTGCGGTCGGCCCGGGATCGCAGCAGGCTCGAGCGGGATCGGCAGCACGACCGGCGGCGACGCCGGCGCATGCAATGTCGCGACCGGCGGCGGCGTGGCCGGGTGGCCCGCTGCCGCCGGCGCGGACGTCGCGACCGACGCCCCCTGGGCCAGGCAGTGCCCCGACGTCGCCGCGGTCCAGGCGAGCGGGCAGAGCAGGATCGCGAGTGCCCCGGAGGCCGGCGCCCTGGATGATCGACGACGGGATCGGCGATGCAGGGCGGGCATCGGGAACATGGCGGTCTCCTGTCGGCACGATCTTCCCCGCCCCGCTGCGGCCCGGCAAGCTTGCATCCGGTGCCGGCCCGCCGCGTTGGCCGGGCGTGGAGGAAGAACGAGCCGATGGAGGAAGAACCGGCATCGCCGCACGACCCGCCGCGGAGCGTCGTGATCTCCGGCGCCGCCCCGGGGCATCGGTCGCGGCATCGCGCGGCGTCTGCTGCATGACGGCTGGACCGTGTTCGCGCTGGACCTGGATGCGGCGCAGCTCGACGCGCTGGCGCAGGACTGCCGCGGGGCGGACGCACGGCTGCACATGATCGTCGCCGACGTCGCCCTGGAGACGGACGTCGAAGCGGCGCTGCGACAGGTAGGCGACCGCGTCGACCGGCTCGACGGCCTGGTCTGCAATGCCGGCATCATGATCCGCAAACCGCTGCGGGCGCTGTCGCTCGCCGAGTGGAACCGCGTGATCGCGGTCAACCTGGGCGGCCCGTTCCTGCTGGCGCGGGCTGCCGAACCGCTGCTGCGGGCCGCCGGCCGCGGCGCCGCCAGCATCGTCACCATCGGCTCGACGCGGGCGCACATGTCCGAGCCCGACACCGAGAGCTACGCCGCCTCCAAGGGCGGCCTGCTGGCCCTGACCCACGCGCTCAGCGTCAGCCTGGGACCGGCGATCCGCGTCAACTGCATCAGCCCGGGCTGGATCGACGTGTCGGGCGAGACGCTGCGACCGATCGACCACGCGCAGCATCCCGCGGGACGGGTAGGCCGCACCGAGGATGTCGCCTCCCTCGCGGCCTGGCTGCTCGGAGCCGAGAGCGGGTTCGTCACCGGCGCCGAGTTCGTCACCGACGGGGGCATGACGCGGCGCATGCTGTATGCCGAGTAACACTCGGAATTGAAACGGACTGCAACGTGCACTGCCACGCCGATCCGCTGCGTTCTATTGTAACCGGATCATGGAAACCTCTCCACATATCCTCATCGTCGACGACGACCGCGAGATCCGCGACCTGCTGGCGCGGTTCCTCGAGCGCAACCGCTTCCGCGTCACTGCGGCGCGCGACGGCCGTGAGGCGCGTCGGGCGTGGAGTGCCGGACACTACCAGCTCGTCGTGCTCGACCTGATGCTTCCGGGCGAGAGCGGCCTGGAGATCGCACGCTGGCTGCGCACGCAGGGCAACGTGCCGATCGTGATGCTGACCGCGATGGGCGACGAGACCGACCGGATCATCGGCCTGGAGCTGGGCGCCGACGACTACCTGCCCAAGCCGTTCAACCCGCGCGAGCTGCTGGCGCGGATCCGGGCGGTGATGCGACGCACCAGCGAGCAGAGCGAACGCAAGCCGGAGAGCGACAACCGCGTGCTGCGCTTCGCCGGCTGGGCGCTGGAGCCGACGCGTCGCCGCCTGCTCAACCCGGACGGCGTCGAGGTGCCGCTGACCGGCGGCGAGTACGAGCTGCTGGTGGCGCTGCTGGATCGCGCCAACCGGGTGCTGACGCGCGACATGCTGCTCGACCTGCTGCGCGGGCGGCAGGCCGGGCCGTTCGACCGCGCGATCGACGTCGCGATCAGCCGGCTGCGACGCAAGCTCGAGGATGACGGACGCAACGCCCAGGTGATCAAGACTGTGCGCGGCGGCGGCTACGTGCTGGCGGCCGATGTCGAACGGGTCTGAGGCCGACGCGGGCAGCCCGCCGGCCTCCGCATCCCGGCACGCCGTCGCCTGGAAGCCACGGCTCTGGCCGAGGAGCCTGGCGGCGCGGACCGCGCTGGTGCTGCTGACCTGCCTCGGCGTGGTGCAGGCGGCTGGCCTGGCGATCCACGCCCTCGACCGGATCAGCATCGACCGCATCGAGATGATGCGCGAGAGCGGCATGCGCGTCGCCGGCATCTACCGCTCCATCGTCGAGACCGACGGCGACGAGCGCGATCGTGAGGCCGCGCAGATGAAGCTGCCGCCCAGCTTCCACGTCAGCCTGACGCCCGGACCGGACGTCACCGAGATCGATGCGGCCGGCCCGCCGCTGCAGCACGCCATGCGGATGAACATCCAGATGGTGCCGCTGCCGGCGCACCTGCGCCCGACGCAGACGCTGGTCGGCTTCAATCCGGCGCGCCGGCAGTTCACGGTCTCGATGCACCTGCCCGACGAGGGACGCTGGGTCAGCACGGCATTCCGCATCCCGTCGCCGAACCCGTTCGCCTCGCCGACCTTCCCGATCGCCTTCACGCTGATGATCGTGGCGACCGGCCTGCTCACGCACTGGGCGGTGCGCCGGCTCACGGCACCGGTGCGCACCCTGGCGGCGGCCGCGGAAGCGCTGGGGCGCGACGTCAACGCGCCGCCGCTGCCCGAGGATGGCCCGCTGGAGGTCGCGACAGCGGCGGTCGCCTTCAACACCATGGCGAGCCGGATCCGCCGCTTCGTCACCGACCGCACCCTGCTGCTGACCGCGATCGGCCACGATCTGCGCACGCCGATCACCCGGCTGAAGCTGCGCTCGGAGTTCATCGAGGATGACGAGCTGCGCCGGAAATTCACCGCCGACCTCGACGAGCTCGAGGCGATGGTCTCCGCCACCCTCGCCTTCGGCCGCGACAGCGCCAACCGCGAACCGCTGGTGCGGCTCGATCTCGGGGCTCTGATGCGCACCATCCTGGACGAGGCAATCGAGGGCCGTCCGGACATGGCAAACCAGATCGGCTTCGAGGTGGAGCCGCCACAGATCACCGTGCAGGCCCGCTCGATGGCGCTGAAGCGGGCGATGTCGAACCTGATCGGCAACGCCATCGCCTATGGCGGCGGTGCCAGGGTGACGCTGAAGCCGCCGCATCAGGGGAACGTCGCGGTGCTGATCGAGGATGACGGACCCGGGCTCGCTCCGGGCGACCTCGAGCGGGTGTTCGAGCCGTTCGTCCGGGTCGAGGCCAGCCGAAACCGCGAGACCGGCGGCACCGGGCTTGGGCTGTCGATCGCGCGCAACATCGTGCGCGGACATGGCGGCGACATCACGCTGAGCAACCGCAGGCCGCACGGGCTGCGCGCGACGGTGACGCTGCTGGCCTAATGCCTGACCCTCTCAGGCTGGATCAGCCCCGAAACGTGCGCCAGTCGCCAGGACGATGATGCAAGGCCAGGGGCGTTGTCCCTCTACCCCATCAAAGGCAAGCCTTTGAGAACCTCTTCTCAAGAATCGGGGTCTGGGGCCTGCGGCCCCAGCGGGTCGAGGGCAGAGCCCTCGGCTCGCTTCAGCAGCCGCCGCCAACGCAATCCGAGCGGATCAGCGGACACGGCGCAGCTTGTGCCAGAGGAACCAGCCGATGGCGGCGAGCAGGACCGCCGCCACCACCAGATGCAGCTGCTGCATGACCGCGCGCAGCCGCGGATCGCTCTCCCAGCGCCGGCCGAGCTGCTCGCCGATCGCGGCGAGCGCGTAGCACCACATCAGCGACCCCACGAACGTGTACAGCTGGAACGGCAGCTGCCGCATCCGTCCCATGCCGGCGGGGAGGGCGATGAAGGTCCGGACCACCGGCAGCAGCCGCCCGATCAGCACCGCCGGCGCGCCGAAGCGGGCGAAGAAGCGCTCCGCCACGTCGAGGTCGCGGTGGTCGAGCAGCACCCAGCGCCCGTAGCGGTCGACGAAGCGGCGCCCGCCGGAGGCGCCGATCCAGTAGGCGACGGTGGAGCCGACGTTGCAGCCGATGGCACCGGCCAGCGCCACCGTCCACAGGCTGAACCGGCCGGTGGAGACGAGGTAGCCGGCGAACGGCATGATGATTTCCGAGGGCAGCGGGATGCAGGCGGATTCGATCATCATCAGTGCCGCCACGCCGCCATAGCCGCCGGCGGAGATCGCGGCCGTGATCCAGGCCGCCAGGAGTCCGATCAAGTGGGTCAGCCTTCCGGTGCAGGGTGCCGCGGCCCTTGTGACATCGTCGAGCGGCCGCAGCCAGCCTTCATTTCACTGCCGTGCATGCCAGCCGGCATCGGTCCGCGGCGGCAGAACCGCGGTCGCGCCGCGGGCGTTCGCAGACGAGCAGCAGCGCGGGAGCGAAGGCGGATGCCGAACCATGTGGTGGTGATCACCGGCGCCGGCGCCGGGGTGGGCCGCGCGACCGCCCGCGAGTTCGCCAAGAGGGGTTGCGATGTCGGGCTGCTCGGCCGCGATCCGGCGCGGCTCGAAGCGGCCGCCGAGGAGATGCGCGCGTACGGCGTGCGCACGACGGTCGCGATCGCCGACGTGGCCGACAGCGACGCGGTGGAGGCCGCAGCTGACCACATCGAGGCCGCGCTCGGCCCCATCACGGTGTGGGTGAACAACGCGATGGCGACCGTCTTCGCGCCGGTCGCCGAGCTGAGCGCCGGCGAGGTGCTGCGCGCGACCCAGGTCACCTATCTCGGCACGGTGCACGGCACCATGGCGGCGCTGCGCCGGATGCGCCGGCGCGGCTCGGGCACCATCGTCAATGTCGGCTCGGCGCTGGCCTACCGCTCGGTGCCGCTGCAGTCGGTGTATTGCGGCGCCAAGTCCGCGATACGCGGCTTCACCGACAGCCTGCGCTCGGAGATCCTGCATGACGGCGACGACATCCACCTGACCATGGTGCACCTGCCGGCGGTGAACACGCCGCAGTTCGGCTGGGCGCGGAACCGGACCGGCAAGCTGGCGCAGCCGATGCCGCCGGTCTTCGAGCCGGAGATCCCGGCGCGCGCGATCGTCTTCGCCGCCTTCCACCGCCGGCGCGAGGTCTGGGTTGGGATCTCGACGGTGATGGCGATCATGGCCAACCGCATCGCGGCCGGTCTCGCCGACCGCTACCTGTCGCAGGCCGGCTACTCCGGCCAGCTCGGCCACGAGGCCGCCGACCCGGACGCGCCTGACAACCTGCAGCACAGCGTGCCCGGCGACTACGCCGCGCACGGGCGTTTCGATGCGCGGTCGCACAAGGTGAGTGCCGCGCTGTTCACGTCGCGCCACAAGCTCGCCGCGATGGCCGGCCTCGGTCTCGCCGCCCTGGCGGTCAGTCGGCTGCCGGCTCGGGCTGGTTCACGTAGATCAGCACCGCGAGCAGCGTGAGGAAGAAGCGGAACGCGGCCTCCTGGCCGTTCCAGAGACGCGACTGCCACATCACGAACCACTCGCCGCCGACCACCATGAAGCCGGTGAACCAGACCAGGAAGCCGATCGCCGCACCGACATGCACGAACAGCTTGGCGCGCTCGAAGGCAGCGGGAGCCGCACGCAGCGCGCGCAGCATCGCCACCGCGGCGGCCGCGAACGCCGCCCCGGTGCAGGCCTCGCCGGCGATGATCGCGGCGTAGGCCGCGCGCCACTGCCAGGGATGCGGCAGCGCCCGCCCGAGCAGGGCGTTCGCCGGAAAGGTGGTGTCCATGCTGAGCACGTGACGCACGAACAGGGCGTTGGAGCCGTAATCGACCAGGTTGTTGCCGGTCACCAGCAGGGCGAAGACCGCCAGGCTCGCGACCATGACGAGCTTCGCCGAACGTTGGGCCAGCGCGATCCGGGACGGCCTCAACTCGGCCTGCGCTGATCGCCCACCTGGCTGTGCACCATCCCCATATGGACGGTCAGCGCCCGCACCACCTTCTCGACCGCGGACGCCGGCAGCACGAAGCCAACCGGCCCATAGGCGGGGTGCTGGAAGGCGATCACCGAGCCCTCGGTCAAGGCCTCGGGCTGCACCACCCACTGCGTCTTGAACACCGGATTGAAGTGCGCGCCCTCGATCGGCGGGATCGGCGCACGGCGCACCATCGCCGTGCGTGCCTGTCCGAGGCCGAAGATGAGCTGGGTGATCTGGTCGAGGCTCAACGAGATGTCGCCTTCGAGGCCGCTATCGGGCAGCAGGCTCAGGGTCGCGCTCTGCGCATCGGAAGCGACGGTGACCCGCATGCGTGTGCTCATCTCGGTCCCCGCGGACTCGTTACGGTCCTGCACTCTAATATAGGAGGCCGCGACGCCGGGCCAAGAGTCTCGCGGGTCTGGTCACACCGGACGGTGCAGTCCACCCGACCACACCCACCACCCGGACGGCCAGCGGCGGGCCGCGGTCGCCCGCAGCGCGGCCTCGGGATCGTCGAACAGGCCGAAGCAGGTGGCACCCGACCCGCTCATGCGCGCGAAGCGGCAGCCGGGCATCGCCCGCAGCGCCGAGAGGACATCGCCGATTGCGGGACAGATCCGGCGCGCCGGCGCCTCCAGGTCGTTGGAAAGCGCGGACAGCGCGGTCGCAAGCGCCGCCGTATCCGGCCAGCCGCGTGGCAGCGCCGCCGGGCTGCTGAAGCCCGGCTCGCGGGCGCGGAACACGGAGGCGGTAGCGACCGCCTCGCCGCAGTTGATCAGCACCATGCCGAGCCCGGGCAGCGCCGGCGCCGGGCTCAGCAGCTCGCCCACCCCCTGCATGCGGACGGGCCGCTGCGACAGGCAGACCGGGACGTCCGCGCCCAGTTCGGCCGCCAGCTCGTGCAGCCGCGCGTCGTCGATCTCGATTGCGGGCCAGAAGCGGCGCAGCAGCCGCAGCGCCGCGGCCGCATCGGCGGAGCCGCCGCCGATGCCAGACGCGACCGGCAGGTGCTTCTCCAGCGTCAGGTGCGCGCCCGGCACCGGCACCGCCGCCTCTGCCGCGAGCCGGCGCGCCGCGCGCAGCACGAGGTTGTCCGCGCCGCCGTCGCGCAGCAGCGGCTCGAACGGTCCTGTGATGGAGAGCCGCTGCAGCGGATCGGGGACGACGCCCAGCCGGTCCGCCGCGCCCGCGAACACCACCAAGCTGTCGAGCAGGTGGTAGCCGTCCTCGCGCCGGCCGGTCACGTGCAGGAACAGGTTGACCTTGGCGTGCGCGGGCTCGTGCGAGCCGGGGCCCGCGCTCAAGCGCGCGCTCTCCGCGTGAGGTCGGAGCGCGCTTCGCGCGCGAGGCTCAAGGATGCGAGACCGGCAGCGCGTCCGCCGCCAGCACCGGATCGCCGCCGGGACGTTCGGAGGAGCGCAGCGCGGTGCGGATCCGCGCCTCCTCCTGCCGGTCGGGATGCAGGTTCAGCGCCCAGCGCCACTGGTCTCGCGCCTCCACCCGCCTTCCGCTGGCCCAGTAGGCGAAGCCGAGATGGTAGTTCACGGTCGGGTCCTCGGGCATCTGCTCGGCGGCCCGCTCCAGCTGGCGCACCGCGCCGGCGAAGTCGTTCTGCCGGAGCATCGCCCAGCCGAGGCTGTCGCGGATCGAGCCGTCATCGGGTTCGGAGTCGAGGGCGCGCTCGATCATCACGCGCGCGCCGCCCAGATCGTGCTTCCGCTCCACCCAGCTGTAGCCGAGATAGTTCAGCAGGAAGGGCTGATTCGGGGACAGCTGCAGCGCATGCTGCAGATCCGCCTGCGCCTGCTTCCATTGCTGATTGCGGTCATAGGCGGTGGCGCGCGCGAACAGGATCGGCCAGTCCTGCCCGTTGAGCGGCGACATCAGCCGGATCGCTTGATCGTAGGCGTCGATGGCGGCGCCGTACTGATGCGCATCCTGCAGCAGGTCGCCGAGGGCCTGCAGCGGCTGGGCGCGGTCGGGGAAGCTGCGCACCAGGCGCTCGAGGGTGGAGCGGGCGACGTCGCTGCGTCCCTTGGTGGCGCCGATGACGCCGGCACGCAACGCCGCCACCGGCTGCAGCGGATCGCCCGGCGGGATCAGGCGCAGGCTCGCCAGCGCCTGCTGCGGCTGATCCGACGCCTGCAGGTCGGCCAGCAGCAGTCGTGCCGAGGAGAGGTCCGGCTGCAGGCTGAGCGCGAAGCGGAGCATGAAGCCCTCGGCCTCCTGACCGCGTGTCCCCTGCTGCTGGATCAACGAGGCGATCGTCAGGAAGGAGCGAGCCAGCCCCTGCACCGGCGTCGTCACCGGCACCTCGGGCAGGGCGGCGTCGAGACCCGCCTCCGCGATCGACAGCAGCGGCAGGGCGTGCACCAGGGCGTGCACCAGCGCCTGCCCGTCCGCCCGCCTGCCGGTGCGCGTCAGGAAGCTCGCGTAGGACTGCGCGAACACCAGGTCCGAGCCCGGGTAGAGCGTGAGCGCCTGCTGGTACAGCCGGCCGGCCTGGTCGTTGCGCCCGGCGAGATCGGCGATCATCGCGGCGTGCAGCGCGTAGACGCCGTCGATCGGGCCGGGCGTGGCGCGTGCGGTGAGGGTCGCCAGCGCGAGGTCGGTCCGGCCGGCGCCCTGCTGCGACCAGGCGACCAGCAGCGGCTGCAGCAGGTCGTTCAGCGGCGAGTGCTCGATCCGGCGATATTGCGCCTCCGCCGTGCTCCAGCGCCCCTCGGCCGCGGCGTCGTTGCCGAGCACGATCGGCGCCAGCGGGCTGTCCTGCGATGCCGGCAGCTCCGCCGCCAGCTTCGCGGCCTCCGGACGACCGGCGAGGATCGAGAACAGCAGGGCCTGGCCGCGCACGCCAGGCGCGCCGGGATCGGTCTTCAGCACGTCCAGCAGCCGCGCCGAGGCGGCGTCGGCGTCGCCGAGCGCGCCGGCGACCACGCCGCTCAGGTAGGTGCCGTAGACCAGCGGCGGCGGCGGGGGCGCCTCGGTGCCGGCGCGTGCCGGCAGCGGCGGCGTGCAGACGCCGAGGGCGGCGGCGAGACAGGAGAGCAGGGCGCGAGGTCGGATCGGCATGATCGGCACAGGCTACCAGGGCGGCATCGCGGCCGCTATCCTGGCGAGGGTTCAGGGTCGAGGGCAGCGGCGGCCGCGGGAGAGGCTTGACGATGGATATCTCGGTCTCGGAGGCGCTTGAGCTGCTTCGGCTGCAGCTGGAATGGGGTGCCGACGAGGCGCTGGACGAGCAGCCGCAGCAGCGGCTCGCAGCAGCGGCTGCGCAGCCGCGGCCGCTGCAGGCGCTGGAGAGGCCGCCCCCAGGCGCACCCCCGAGGAATGCGCTACCCCAGGCGCGAGGCGCCGAGGAGAGCGCCGCGGCGGCGGACAGCCTGGACGCGCTGCGTGCGGCGGTGGCCGCCTTCTCCGGCTGCGCGCTGCGCGACACCGCCAGCCACACGCTGTTCGCGCAAGGCGATCCCGCGGCGGGGCTGGTGCTGATCGGCGAGGTGCCCGACGCCGACGAGGACCGCGCTGGCCATCCGTTCGCGGGCGCTCCGGGCATGCTGCTGGACCGGATGCTCGCCAGCATCGGCCTGTCGCGCGACCGCCTCCTGATCGCCCCGCTGATCCCGTGGCGGCCGCCTGGGGACCGCAAGGTGAACCCGGCCGAGATGGCGGCCTGCCTGCCGTTCCTGCACCGGCTGCTGGTCCTGGCGCAGCCGACCCACCTGGTGCTGATGGGCGCGCGCCCGGTCCGCGCGGTGCTGCTCAACGACACCCCGATCGCGCGGCTGCGCGGCCGCTGGCTGCCGGTGCCGATGCCAGTGCCAGTGCCAGTGCCAGTGCCGGGGGTAGCGCCGGGGGTATTGCCGGAGCCGGCACGACCGATGCAGGCCCTGGCGATGCGCCATCCCAGCCACCTGCTGGCCAATCCGCTGTCGCGACGCGATGCCTGGCACGACCTGCTGCTGCTGCGCCGGACGCTGGATGCCGGCACGGCCTGATCGAGAGCAGGTCCCGGAGACGGGGTGCGGCGGCCGGATCACCTCTCGGGCTGGTCCAGCCCGGGACGATCGGGTGCTAGTTCTCCGCCAGCTTCTGCCGCCTGGCCTGCACCCGCTGCACCCGCCTGCCGTCCATCTCCACCACCTCGAACATCCAGCCCGAGAACGCCACCTTGTCGCCCACCGCCGGCACGCGGCGCAGCAGGGCAAGGATCAGCCCGGCCAGGGTATGGTAGCTGCCGGCCGCCGGCAGGTCGCCGAGCATCAGCCGGTCCTTGATCTCGTCGGCAGGTGAGGTTCCCTCCAGGCTGACCGGTCCGTCATGCGCCGGCGCCAGCGACAGTGCGGCCCCGGCCTCGGGCTGCTCGCCGACGATGGCGCCGAAGATGTCCGCACTGGTGACGATACCCTCGAAGCTGCCGTACTCGTCCAGCACCAGCAGGATGCCCAGGGCGAGCCCGCGCAGCCGCTCCAGCGCGTCGAAGGCGCTGATCGTCTCCGGCACCACCTGCGGCGGCCGGATCACCGCGTCGACGCTGATCGGGTGCCCGTCGAGCAGCAGGTCGAGCGCATCCTTGACCAGGATGATGCCGACCGGATCGTCGACGCGGCCGTCGCACACCACCAGCCTGGTGTGGGCGCCGGCCTTCAGCGCCGCGGCCAGCTCGACCGGCGCCGCGTGCCGGTCGATCCAGGACAGCTCGTTGCGCGGCGTCATGATCGCGCGCACCGGCCGATCGGCGAGGCGAAGCAGGCGCTCGATCATGTTGCGCTCCTCCGCTTCCAGCAGGCCGGCCTGCGCACCCTCCGCCAGCACCGCGCGCAGCTCCTCCTCCGTCACCGTCTGCCGCGGCTCGCGCGAGATGCCGGCGAGCCGCAGCACCAGGGCGGAGGCGCGGCCCAGCACCCAGACCACCGGGCTCGCGATGCGGGCGATGATCAGCAGCGGCAGCGACAGCCGTGCCGCGATGGCCTCCGGATGGCGCAGCGCCAGCTGCTTGGGCACGAGCTCGCCGAGCACGAGCATCGTGAAGGTGATGCAGATGACCACTAGGGCGAGGGCCAGCTCGCTGGCGATCGGCCGCAGCAGCGGCAGGCGCGAGAGGATGGGGGTGAGGTCGCCGGCGATGCGGGCGCCGCCGAACGTGCCCTCGACGATGCTGACCAGGGTGATGCCCACCTGCACCGTCGGCAGGAAGCGCTGCGGCTCCTCGGCCAGCGCCCGCGCCCGATCGGCCCCCGGCACGCCGCGCCGCTCCAGCACGGCGAGGCGCGGCCGGCGGGCGGAGATCAACGCCAGCTCGCCCATGGCAAACACGCCGTTGATCAGGATCAACAGCAGGACCAGGAGGATGGAGATGACCATCGCCGCATCCTAGGATGCGGGTCTTGACGAGGCCAGGGCGCGACCCGACCGCCGTCTCGCGCCGCCGACGCGAGGCCGGCGGCGCCGCGATCAGTCGGCGGCGTCGACCGCGTCGGTCTTGACCAGCCGCACCACCGGCGCGCGCGCCGGCTTCTTGTTGGCGGCGATCTCGGCCATGCGCTCGTCGACGTGCTTGCTGAACATGTATTCGGCGGGACGCTGGTTCTCGAGCGAGATCTCCGGCGCCATCGGGCCCTCGGTCTGCGGTCCGGTGAGGGCGACCTTGAGGATGTGCAGCGGCCGCTTCACCGCGTCCATCACCGCGGTCGACTCGTAGCCGGAATGCACCATGCAGTCGGCGCACTTCTCGTAGTTGCCGGTGCCGTACTGCTCCCAGGCGGTGTCGTCCATCAGCTCCTTGAAGCTCGACGCGTAGCCCTCGCCGAGCAGGTAGCAGGGGCGCTGCCAGCCGAACACGTTGCGCAGCGGCTTGCCCCAGGGCGTGCAGTGGTAGGTCTCGTTGCCGGCGAGGAAGTTGAGGAACAGCGGCGACTGGGTGAACTTCCACTTCTTGCCGCGGCCGTAGCGGAAGATGTCGCGGAACAGCTGCTTGGTCTTCTGCCGGTTGAGGAAGTGCGCCTGGTCCGGCGCGCGCTCGTAGGCATAGCCGGGTGCCGTCATGATGCCGTCGACGCCGAGCGCCATCACCTCGTCGAAGAAGTCGGCGGTGCGCTTGGCGTCGACGCCGTCGAACAGGGTGCAGTTGATCGAGACCCGGAAGCCGCGCGCCTTGGCCTTCTTGATCGCCGCCACCGCGCGGTCGTACACGCCGTCCTGACACACCGACTGGTCGTGCACGCCCTGGTCGCCGTCGAGATGCACGTCCCAGGAGAAGAACGGGTTGGGCTGGTAGTCGTCGAGCTTCTTCTCGAGCAGCAGCGCGTTGGTGCACAGGTAGACATACTTCTTGCGCGCCAGCAGCTTGGCGATGATCTCGGGCATCTCCTTGTGCAGCAGCGGCTCGCCGCCGGCGACCGCGATCACCGGGGCGCCGCACTCGGTGTCGGCGTCGAGGCACTCCTGCACCGACAGACGCTGGTTCAGGATCGGCGCCGGATAGTCGATCTTGCCGCAGCCGGCGCAGGCCAGGTTGCAGCGGAACAGCGGCTCCAGCATCAGCACCAGCGGGTAGCGCTTGCGCCCGCGCATGTGCTGCTTGACGACGTAGGCGCCGACCCTCACTGCCTGCATCAACGGTACGGCCATGAACTACAGCTCCTGTCCCGGCGGGGGCCGCCGGTTCTGTGGATGTCGGCGCCGGTTCGCGATCCGCACGCGGCGCATGACGGACCCGGCGCCGGTCGGGATCGCGACGGCACGGGGCCTGGTGGTCGGATCCCTAAAGCTAAGGGCCCCTATAAGCTAGGGCGTGGTTTCACCGCAAACACCGCAGGAACCGTGACCATCTTCATCTCGGGCCAAGTTGTGGCCTGCTTGCAACAATAAGTCTCCCGCGTCTGGCAAAACAGACGGATTTAGCGTTAGAAGCGCCGATCGGGTCACACCTGCCCGAACTCAGGGGCCGGCGTCCTAGCGGCAGCCGACGGCAACGAGAGGGATTGATCGCATGGACCAGCCGAGCACAGCTCCCGATCCCGCCGCCAGGGCGGGTGCCGACAAGAGCGGGCGTGAGGCCAGGCTGCGTCCGGTCGAGAGCGGCGGTGCCAAGCCGACGGTGGGCCATAATTCCGCGGGCCTTCTGCGCACGCCGATGCTGGACCGCATCGAGAGCCCGCGCGACCTGCGCACCCTCACCGCCGAGCAGCTGACCCAGGTCGCGAACGAGCTGCGCGCCGAGACGCTGGACACCGTCTCCACCACCGGCGGCCACCTCGGCGCCTCGCTCGGCGTGGTCGAGCTCACGGTGGCGCTGCACGCGGTGTTCGACACCCCGAACGACCGGCTGATCTGGGACGTCGGCCACCAGACCTACCCGCACAAGATCCTGACCGAGCGCCGCGACCGCATCCGCACGCTGCGCCAGCCGGGCGGCCTGTCCGGCTTCACCCGGCGCTCGGAGAGCGTCTACGACCCGTTCGGCGCGGCGCACTCCTCGACCTCGATCTCCGCCGGCCTCGGCATGGCCACCGCGCACGACCTGCTGTCGGCCGACGACCCCTCGTACAAGGACCGACACGTCATCGCGGTGATCGGCGACGGCGCCATCTCCGCCGGCATGGCGTACGAGGCGATGAACAATGCCGGCTCGTCGCGCGCCCGGCTGGTCGTGGTGCTCAACGACAACGAGATGTCGATCGCCCCTCCGGTCGGCGCGATGAGCGCCTACCTGTCGCGGCTGATGTCGTCGCGCTCGTTCCTCAACCTGCGCGAGCTCGCGGGGCGCATGGCCAAGCGGCTGCCGCAGCCGATCGAGCGCACCGCCAAGCGCGCCGAGGAGTACGCGCGCGGCATCCTGACCGGCGGCACGCTGTTCGAGGAGCTGGGCTTCTATTACATCGGGCCGATCGACGGCCACAACATGGACCACCTGCTGCCGATCCTGCGCAACGTGCGTGAGGCGGACGAGCGCGGCCCGGTGCTGCTGCACGTGATCACCCAGAAGGGCCGCGGCTACGCGCCGGCGGAGGCGTCGGGCGACAAGTACCACGCGGTCAGCAAGTTCAACGTGATCACCGGCGAGCAGGCGATCACCCCGCCCGGGCCGCCGACCTATACCTCCGTGTTCAGCCAGGGCCTGCTGGCCGCGGCGGAGGCCGATCCCCGCCTGGTCGCGATCACCGCGGCGATGCCGTCCGGCACCGGGCTCGAGAAGTTCGCCCGCCGCTTCCCCGACCGCTTCTTCGATGTCGGCATCGCCGAGCAGCACGCCGTGACCTTCGCTGCCGGCCTCGCCACCGAAGGGCTGCGGCCGTTCTGCGCGATCTACTCCACCTTCCTGCAGCGCGCCTACGATCAGGTGGTGCACGACGTGGTGCTGCAGAACCTGCCGGTGCGGTTCGCCATCGATCGCGCCGGACTGGTGGGCGCGGACGGCGCCACCCATGCCGGCTCGTTCGACCTGAACTATCTCGGCTGCCTGCCCAACATGACGATCATGGCGCCCTCGGACGAGCTCGAGCTGCTGCACATGACCGCGACAGCGGCGGCGTACGACGACGGCCCGATCGCCTTTCGCTACCCGCGCGGCAACGGCCTCGGCCTGGCGCTGCCGGCGCATGGCGAGATCATCCCGATCGGCCGCGGCCGGGTGCTGCGCGAGGCCGGGCGGCAGAGCGGACGGCAGAAGGGCGGCATCGCGCTGCTCTCGCTGGGCACCCGTCTCGGCGAGGTGCTGCGCGCCGCGGACGCGCTCGCCGCACGCGGCCTGCCGCCGACCGTGGTCGATGCGCGCTTCGCCAAGCCGCTGGACACGGCGCTGATCGAGCAGCTTGCACGCGACCACGCGGTGCTGATCACCATCGAGGAGGGTGCGGCCGGGGGCTTCGGCAGTGCCGTGATGCATCACCTGGCGCATGCCGGGCTGCTCGACCATGTGCGGGTGCGGCCGATGACGCTGCCGGACAAGCTGATCGACCACAACACGCCGGCGGCGCAGATCGCCGAGGCGGGGCTGTCGAGCCGGCACGTGGTCGCCGTGGCACTCGCGGCCCTCGGGGTACCGCTCGGTGCGGCCGACGAGCTGGAGGGCTTGTCGGTGGGACGCTCCGGCCCGACATCATGAGGCCCATGAGATCATCCGTGCTCCTCGGTGCCCTGTTGCTGGGCGTGCCGCCCCTGCTCGTGCCCGCGGCGACGCGTCCGGCCGTGGCGCAGGCATCGGGTGCCGCGGTGGCGCCGGTCTCGGCCCTGTATGCCGCCCTGACCTCGATCCAGAAGGGCGGCGGGACGCCGTTCGAGCAGCGCGCTCAGCGTCTGGCGCCGGCGGTCGACGCCGCCTTCAACCTGCCGACGGTGCTGCAGACCTCGATCGGGCTGCGCTACCGCACCCTGCCCGACACGCAGAAGCAGCAGCTCGGCCAGGTGTTCCGGCAGTTCACCATCGCCCGCTACGTGTCGAACTTCGGCAGCAACAGCAGCGACACGCTGAAGGTGCTGCCCGACCCGCGGCCGTCGCCATACGGCCGCGACCAGATCGTGCAGACCCAGATCGTCTCCGCCTCGGGCAGCGTCACCAAGGTCGACTACGTGATGCGGCAGTTCCCGCAGGGCTGGCAGGCGATCGACGTGCTGCTCGACGGTCACATCAGCCAGGTCGCGGTGCAGCGCTCCGACTTCGACTCGACGCTGTCGAGCGGTGATGCCACGCCGCTGATCGAGAGCCTCAGGAAGAAGATACAGAGCTTCTCCGAGACCTGACCAGTGCCGCGCACCCAACCGCCAGCCGCAGGCTCCGCCGCCGGATGACCGCCCCATGATCGCCCTGTCGCTCTCGCCCGCGCTGCTTGCCGCAGCCCTGGAGGGCGTCGCCGTGCTGGGCTGCATACAGGCCCTGGCCGGGGCGATCGTGGTCGAGCGGTTCCGCCGCCGGGTCGGGGTGCAGCAGGCTGCCGCCAGCCCGGACCTGGAGCTGCCGCCGATCACGGTGCTCAAGCCGCTGCACGGCGACGAGCCGATGCTCGAGACAGCGCTCGAAGGCATCATCACCCAGGGCTACCCGCGGTTCCAGGTGGTGTTCGGCGTGCAGAGTGCCGGGGATCCGGCCATCGCGGTGGTGCAGCGGCTGCGCCGGCGCTTCCCCGACCGCGACCTGTGCCTGGTGATCGATCCGACCGGGCACGGCCAGAACCGCAAGATCGGCAACCTGATCAACATGCTGCCGCACGCGGCGCACGACCTGCTGGTGATCTCGGACTCCGACATCCACGTCAGGCCGGACTACCTGCTCCAGGTGGCGCGCAGCTTCGCCGACCGGGAGGTCGGGCTGGTCACCACGCTGTACCACGGCATCCCGGCCTCCCCGAGCCTGTCGCGCCGCTTCGGCGCCGGGCAGATCAACCACAACTTCCTGCCCGGCGTGCTGCTGTCGCGCGTGCTCGGGCGGCAGGACTGCCTCGGCTCCACCATGGCGTTGCGCCGCGACACGCTGGAGGCGATCGGCGGCCTGGCGATGCTGTCGGCACACGTCGCCGACGACAGCGTGCTGGGCAAGCTGGTGCGCGGACAGGGGCGCAGCATCGCCATCGCCCCCTGCCTGACCGCGACCACCATCGCCGAGACCGGGGCGGCCGACCTGTTCGCCCACGAGCTGCGCTGGGGCCGCACGGTGCGCGCGGTCGAGCCGCTCGGCTACGCGCTCTCGGCGGTGCAGTTCCCGCTGTTCTGGTCCAGCCTCGCCCTGATCGCCGCCCCGCAGGCGAGTGCGGCCTGGATCCTGTTCGCCGTGATGTGGGCGCTGCGCGGTGCCGTCGCCGCCCGCATCGACCGGCTGATCGGGACCATGGGCGGACGTGGCGTCACCACGCCGTTCCTCCTGCTGCCGGTGCGGGACTGGCTGTCGGCGGCGATCATGGCCGCGAGCTTCACCGGCCGGCGGGTCGCCTGGCGCGGCCAGACGATGCGCGTCTCCGGCTGGTCGGCGCACCGGGACACGGTCAAGTCGATCGCGCCGCACACCATGTCGCATGCGCTGCTGGCACGCAGCACCAGACTCTCGCTCAAGGTGACCGATCCGTCATGATGAAGACCCTGTTCCTGCAACCTCCCTCCTTCGACGGCTTCGACGGCGGTGCCGGCTCGCGCTACCAGGCCAAGCGGGAGATCAAGTCGTTCTGGTATCCGACCTGGCTCGCCCAGCCGGCGGCGCTGATCCCCGACAGCCGGCTGATCGACGCCCCGCCGGCGCGGCTGGGATTGGAGCCGGTGCTGGCCGACGCGCGCGAGCGCGACCTGGTGGTGATGCACACCTCGACGCCCTCGTTCGCCTCCGACGTCAAGGTGGCGCAGGCGCTGAAGGACGCGAAGCCTTCGCTGAAGATCGGCATGGTCGGCGCCAAGGTCGCGGTGCAGCCGGAGGAGAGCCTGCTGAAGGGCGCGCCGATCGATTTCGTCGCCCGCAACGAGTTCGACTTCACGATCAAGGAGGTGGCCGAGGGCCGCGACTTCAAGGATATCGACGGCATCTCGTTCCGCGACGCAGACGGCGGCATCGTGCACAACCGCGAGCGAGCGATGATCGAGAACATGGACAGCCTGCCGTTCGTGACCGACGTCTACAAGCGCGACCTGCGCATCGAGGATTACTTCATCGGCTACCTGCTGCACCCGTACATCTCGATCTATACCGGGCGCGGCTGCAAGTCGCACTGCACCTTCTGCCTGTGGCCGCAGACCGTCGGCGGGCATCGCTACCGCACGCGCAGCCCGCAGCACGTCGCCGAGGAGATCCGTGCGGCGCGCAAGCTGTTCCCGCAGGTGCGCGAGTTCTTCTTCGACGACGACACCTTCACCGACGACCTGCCGCGCGCCGAGGCGATCGCGCGCGAGCTCGGCCGCATGGGCGTGGTCTGGTCCTGCAACGCCAAGGCCAACGTGCCGCGCAAGACGCTGGAGGTGCTCAAGGCGAACGGGCTGCGCCTGCTGCTGGTCGGCTACGAGACCGGCAACCAGCAGATCCTGTACAACATCAAGAAGGGCATGCGCATCGAGGTCGCCCGCGAGTTCACCCGCAACTGCCACGAGCTCGGCATCAAGATCCACGGCACCTTCATCCTGGGCCTGCCCGGCGAGACCCGCGAGACGATCCAGGAGACGATCCGCTTCGCCACCGAGATCAATCCGCACACCCTGCAGGTCAGCCTGGCGGCACCCTATCCCGGCACCTTCCTGCACAAGCAGGCGACCGAGCAGGGCTGGCTGGACGAGAAGAACGCCGAGCTGATCGACGAGCACGGCATACAGATCGCGCCGCTGACCTATCCGCACCTGTCGCACACCGAGATCTTCGACAGCGTCGAGACCTTCTACCGGAAGTTCTATTTCCGGGCGCCGAAGATCGCCTCCATCGTCGGCGAGATGGTGCGCAGCCCGCAGATGATGAAGCGCCGCCTGCGCGAGGGCGTGGAGTTCTTCCAGTTCCTGCGCGAGCGCCACGCCGCCTGAGCCTCGGCCGCGGGTCGCGGGCACGATCCTCGACCCGCGAGGCGATCGTCACGGCGGACGATTTCGGCCTCAGCGTCGAGGTCAACGAGGCGGTCGAGCAGGCGCACCGCGACGGCGTGCTGAGCACCGCCAGCCTGATGGTCGCCGGGCCGGCTGCGGCCGACGCGGTGGCGCGGGCACGCCGGTTGCCGGGCCTGCATGTCGGGCTGCACCTGGTGGTGATCGAGGGGCCGGCGGTGCTGGCTCGCGACCGGATCCCGCTGCTGGTCGACGAGGCGGGGCAGTTTCCCTCGCACCAGCTGGCGCTCGGCCTGCGCTACTTCTTCCGCCCCGACGTGCGCCGGCAGCTGGCGCGCGAGATCGAGGCGCAGTTCGCCGCCTTCGACGCCACCGGCCTGACGCTGGATCACGCCAACGCCCACAAGCACATGCACCTGCACCCGACGGTGGGCGGCATGCTGATCCGCGCGGGCCTGCGCCACGGCCTGCGCTCGCTGCGTGTGCCCCATGAGCCGGCAGCACCACTGCGCCAGAGCGACGGCACCGTCGACACCAAGGCTGCTGCGGCATTGCGGCTGTGGACCCGCCTGCTGCGGGCGCAGGCGCGGCGCGCCGGGCTCGCGACCAACGACTGGTGCTTCGGGCTCGCCTGGAGCGGGGCGATGGATCCCGCACGAGTGACGCGTCTCGCCGGCTGCCTGCCGGACGGGCTGAGCGAGATCTATTTCCACCCGGCCACGGCGCGTGATGCGGAGATCCGCCGGCTGATGCCGGGCTACGCGCACGAGCGCGAGCTGGAGGCGCTGCGTCACCCGGGACTTCGTGCGGCACTGGATCGCGCGTCGGTGCGGCTGACGACGTGGCAGGGGCACACCGGTGGAGTGCCGGCTCCGACCCCGTTCAGCCCTTGATGAAGGCGAGCAGGTCGGCGTTGAAGGCGTCCTGGTGCGTCTGCGCCAGGCCGTGCGGCGCACCCGGGTAGATCTTCAGCTGGGCCCCCGGGACCAGCTTGGAGGAGAGCAGGGCCGACGCCACGATGGGCACGATCTGGTCGTCGTCGCCGTGCGCGATCAGCGTCGGCACGTCGATCCGCTTCAGGTCCTCGGTGTAGTCCACCTCGGAGAACTCCCGGATGCAGTCCAGCTGGCCCTTGATGCCGCCCATCAAGCCCTGCAGCCAGAACGATTGCCGCACCCCCTCCGACAGCGTCGCACCCTCGCGGTTGTAGCCGTAGAACGGCAGCGCGAGCTCGCGGAAGAACTGCGAGCGGTCGTCGAAGGTGCCCTTGCGTATGCCGTCGAACACCTCGATCGGCAGACCGACCGGGTTGGCCTCGGTGCGGAGCATCAGCGGCGGCACGGCGCCGAGAAGCACCACCTTGGCGAGGCGGCCGGTGCCGTGGCGGCCGACATAGTGCGCGACCTCGCCGCCGCCGGTGGAGTGACCGACCAGCACCGCCCCCTTCAGGTCGAGCGCCTCGATCAGCGCCGACAGGTCGTCGGCGTACTGGTCCATGTGGTTGCCGTCCCAGGTCTGGGAGGACCGGCCATGGCTGCGGCGGTCATGCGCCACCACGCGGTAGCCGCGCTCGCCGAGGAACACCATCTGGGCGTCCCACGCATCGGCGCTGAGCGGCCAGCCGTGCGACAGGATGACGGGGGGACCGGAACCCCAATCCTTGTAGAAGATCTCGGCGCCGTCACTGACCGTGATCTTCGGCATAGCGAGCATCCCTCTCTTTTAAGAGGACGCTACCGCCGCGGCGAGACGATGACCAGTGCCAAGAGACGGGGCGGCGTGCCGCCGCGCCGGTTGCCGCGGATCAGGCGATGCTCTCGCGCACCCACTGCTTGAGCTGGCTCTTGGGCAGCGCGCCTACCTTGGTCGCCGCAGGCTTGCCGTCCTTGAACAGGATCATGGTCGGGATGCCGCGCACCGCGTAGGTGTTCGGGGTCACCGGGTTCTCGTCGATATTGACCTTGGCCACCGTGACCTGGCCCTTGAACTCGGCGCCGATCTCCTCGAGGGCCGGGGCGATCATCTTGCACGGGCCGCACCACTCGGCCCAGAAATCGACCAGCACCGCACCCTTCGCCTTCAGCACGTCGGAGTCGAAGCTGTCATCCGTCACGGCGACCGTGTTCTCGCTCATCTCATCACCTCTGCTGGGCCTGATCCGCTCGACCACGCCGATCTCCTGCTCAGCAGATTGGGCAGAACCGTTATCCGGTCAAGCGGCCGGCCCCTCGCCCGGCGCGGGCCTCACCCCCGGCCGGTGCATCTCGAGCAGCGCGTCGGGCAGGATCATCACCGACGGGCCCTCGGTCCAGACCAGGACGCAGCGTATCTCCCGCGACGGGTACAGCAGGCCCAGCAGGGCCCGATACGCCGCCATCTGACGCAGGTACAGCACCGGCACCTCGGCCGCAGCGGCGGGTGCGGTCCGGCCGGTCTTGAAGTCGCACAGCACCACACGCGACGGGCCGACCAGCAGCCGGTCGACCTGTCCGTTCACCACCAGCCCGTCCACGACCCCGGCCAGAGGCTGCTCGGCACGCGCCTCCGGCCCGAACAGCCCCGCCAGCTCCGGCGCGTCGAGCACCGAAAGCGCCTGATCGGCGAGCGCAGCCGCCTGCGGCAGGTCCAGCCCGTGCGACGGGTGCCTGGCGAAGGCATGCGCCGCACGCGCGCGATCGCCGGCCGGCAGCCCAGGCAGGTGCTGCAGCAGGGCGTGCATCAGGCGGCCACGGGCGAGACCGGCCTCGCGCCGGTCGGCGCCGCCGGCACGCGCGAGCGGCGAG
>CAXTAY010000009.1:0-61809 GCA_964242335.1 uncultured Acetobacteraceae bacterium
CGCCGAGCGCAAGTTCTTCCCGGGCTACGTGCTGGTGAAGATGGAGCTGACCGACGATGCCTGGCATCTGGTCAAGGACACGCCGAAGGTGACCGGCTTCCTCGGTAGCCGCACCCGCCCGTCGCCGATCAGC
This sequence comes from uncultured Acetobacteraceae bacterium, assembly GCA_964242335.1. Lineage (GTDB taxonomy): Bacteria > Pseudomonadota > Alphaproteobacteria > Acetobacterales > Acetobacteraceae > Lichenicoccus. The sequence continues at coordinate 134 of CAXTAY010000009.1, forward strand.
GACGCGGAAGCCGACCGGATCATGAAGCAGACCCAGGAGGGCGTCGAGCGCCCGCGCCCCTCGGTCCTGTTCGAGATCGGCGAGCAGGTGCGCGTCGCCGACGGTCCATTCACCAGCTTCAACGGCACCGTCGAGGACGTGGACGAGGAGAAGGGGCGCCTCAAGGTCAGCGTCTCGATCTTCGGCCGCTCCACGCCGGTCGATCTGGAATACGGCCAGGTCGAGAAGGTCTGACGGACATGAACCGGGGCGCGGCCCCGGGCCCCGCCGGGGCCTGAGGCCCCGGGCCCCGCCTGTTACGGCGTCCGCAGGGCATCCGCGGCGCTGTCGGCGACCCGTCCGAGCAGGACGCTCAGCGCGCGCACCAGGGCGCCGACGCTCGGATCGGCCGGCTGCAGCGTCAGGTGCAGGCCGCCGCCGGCGATCGGCGTGCTGCCCGGACGATGCACCGTGAGCGTCGCCTCGATTTCCGCGCTGCCGGACGCGTTCCCGGCGAAGTGCGACACGTCGAGCTCGACCCTGGCCAGCGGCACCGTCGAGATCGCACCGCCCTGCAGGTAGACCGTGCTGCCGGGCAGGCGCTGGCCGAGATCCAGCGCCAAGTTGCGGCCGATCATGTCCGGCAGCGCTCCGGCCCAGTTGGAGCCCTCGGCGAGCTCCAGCCGGTTGTCCTGCTCGCTGCGGACGATGGTGTCGCGGTCCAGGTAGGGCGCGATGCTGGGGGTGCGCAGCTCGACGATCAGCGGCACGCCCGGCCTCGCCTGCCCCGGCACCGCGGTCAGGGTATAGTAGCCCGGCTCCGAACCGCCGCAGCCGGCGAGCAGGACGACCGGGATTGCCAGTGCCAGCCGACGCAGGTGTCGCCGCACGCGCCCGGGGACCGGATGCCGGATCGGCCGAACAGCTGTCATGGATGGCTCCGGCCGAAGATCAGCGACGAGGGATGGTTCTTCAGGTAGTCGACCAGGGAGCGGATCGACCGCGCGGTGCCGTCGACCTGGTCGAGCGTGCGCTGCAGGTCGCCGTGGAAGTCCGAGTTGCCGCCGTAGGCCGCGAGTGCGGTGTTGGCATTGGTCACCGCCTGCTGCAGCTGATCGGCGATCGCCGGCAGGCGCTGCAGCAGCGGGTCGAGGCCCTGGTCGGCGTGGGTCGTCAGGTGATCGAGGCTGGCCAGGGTGCGGTTCAGCTGCACCAGCGCCTGCTTGACCTCCGGCCCGCCCACGGTGGCGTCGGTGTGGGTGAGCAGCTCGCTCAGGCTGTCCCCGATCTGCTCGATCGGCAGCGCCGCCAGCTTGGCCGACACGGTGGAGAGCGAGTCCGTGATGCCGGCCAGTCCGCCCGGCTGGCTCGGCACCACGATCGCGTCGCCCTCCTCGGTGACCGGCAGCGGCGGCGCCTTCGGCACGAAGGTGAGCGAGATCACCGACGATCCGGTGAGGAAGTTCGCGGTGTCGACGGTGGCGCGCATGCCGCGATCCACCAGCGCCTGGGTCACCGGATGCGGCGAGTCGTGGTGCAGCTGCTGTTCCGACAGCACGCGCTCGGGCTGCACCTCCATCGCCACCCGCACCTGCGAGTCGCCGGTATCCTGGTTGATCAGCAGCTTGACGTCGGTCACGTTGCCGACCTGCAGCCCGAACATCTCGACCGGGCTGCCCACGTCGAGCCCGCGCACCGAACTGCGCAGGTAGGTGACGAAGTGGATACGCTGGCGGTAGCCCGCGGTGTCCGCCGCCTCCTTGCTCGGATAGAGCTCGAACACGTCGCGGCTGGTCGCCCGCGGCGCCTCCTTGTCGCGCCGCTGCACCGGCAGCCCGAAGGCGACGCCCCCGGAGACCAGTGCCTGCAGCGACTCGACCTGGAGATGCACGTTGCCGCCCTGCAGGCCGATGGTGACCCCCGAGACGTCCCAGAACCGGGTGTCCTTGCGCAGGAACTGGTCGTAGGGCGCCTTGATGAAGGCCTGCACCGTGATCGGACCCCGGCCGTTCGCGGGCATCCTGTAGCCGAGGATCTCGCCCACCGTGACGTCGCGGAAGAAGATCGGCGAATCCTCGCCCACCGAGCCGAGCGAGCCGGTGCTCAGGGTGAAGATGCTGCCCGGATCGTCGGACCGCACGCCGGGCGGCGAGTCGAGCCCCTTGAACTTGGTCTCCGGCGCACCGCCCGGCGGTCCGGGATCGATCGCGATGAAGGCGCCCGACACCAGGGTCTCGAGCCCGCTGATGTTGGCGCCGGACAGGCGCGGACGCACCACCCAGAACTTGGCGTGGTCGGTCAGCAGCGGTGCCGACTGCGCGCTCATCTGCACCCGCACGTCGACATGCTGCAGGTCGCGGCTGAGCTCGATGCTCTGCACCGTGCCCAGCCCGACCGCCTTCTGCTTGATCTGGGTCTGGCCGTTGGTCAGCCCGTCGGCGCTGTCGAACTGGATGGTGATCTCCGGGCCCTGCCGGGAGATCGTGGTCCAGGCGAGGTAGCCGCCGATCGCCAGCACCACCACCGGGATCAGCCAGATCAGGGAGAAGCGGATCGGCCGCGACCGGGCCTCAGGCGGACTGGCCGCCTGTCGCGTATCGTCTGGTTCGCCGCTCACGCCCGTGCCGGCTCCGCCTGTCGGGCGCGCGACCGCGCCGCGTTCATCGCCAGGGCCGGGCCGTTCTCGCCCGCGGCGTCCCACATCACCCTCGGATCGAAGCAGTCGGCACCCAGGATCGTCAGGATGACGACGGAGGCGAAGGCGAGCATGCCGCCGTCGGCATGGACGTCGGCGAGGGCGCCGAACTGCACCATCGCCACCAGGATCGAGATCATGAACACGTCGATCATCGACCAGCGTCCGATGAACACGACGACCCGGAACAGCTTGGTGCGGCCGACCAGCCTCCTGTTCGAGCCCTCCCAGGTGGCGAAGCACATCAGCGACAGGCTCAGGATCTTGAGCACCGGGACGGTGATGCTGGCGAAGAACACCAGCAGGGCGAGCGGCAGCATGTTGGCGTCGTACAGCTCCCCCACCCCTTCGAGGATGGTGTGGCCGCCGCCGCGATGCAGCTTGATGATGGTCATCACCGGGAACAGGTTGGCCGGGATATAGAAGATGATGGCGGAGAAGACGAAGATCGTCGCCCGCCGCACGCTGTCCGGCTTGCGTCGATGCAGGTGGCTGCCGCAGCGCGGGCAGCTGCCGAGGCACCGCTCGGCATCGAGTGCCGTCTCCGAGCAGCAGACCAGCCCGCAGGAGCGGCACGATACCAGATGCTCCGATGGCGGCAGCGACGCGGTGCCGGGGTCGATGCGGCGGCCATGCTCGTCCACGTCACCGCCGCGGTTCGGGCAGGGATGCGCCAGGCGGACGCGCCGGCGCGACCAGATCACGTCGTCGTCCAGCGTGGTGTCGGTGGCCGCCATGGTCAGCATCAGGGCGAACAGCGCGTAGACCGCCGGTCCCACCGAGACGTCGGCGAGGTCGATCATCTTGGTGTAGGCCACCAGCACGCCGAGCAGGTACACCTCGACCATCGACCATGGCCGCAGCCGGTCGTACCAGCGCATCATGTGCGGCACCCGCCAGGGCAGCCGGTGATGCAGCGCACCGAGCAGGATGCCCAGCATGAGCAGGATCTCGATGGCGGGCAGGAGCGTCGTCACCGCGCCGACCACCAGCCCGGGCAGCACCCAGCCGTCGCGGATCAGCTGGATCGGCCCGGTGAACAGGTTGACCGTGCGCATCCGCCCGAAGATGCTGAGCGTCATCAGCGGCTGGGTCACGCAGACCAGGTAGAGCGTGAGGGAGGTCAGGCAGAACGCCAGCGGGGTCGCGATCGGCGGGTTGGCGAACTTGCGGCCGAGCATGGCGTCGCAGCGGCTGCAGCGGGCCACGAATTCGGGCTTCAGCTCGGGCAGGCGCTGCACCAGCCCGCAGCCGCCGCACTCGCGTATCTGCGGCAGCGCGCGCAGGGCAGGGCCGCGCGGCCGCATCCAGCCGTGGGCCGATCGTAGCGCCGGGATCAAGGCCCGACCAACCCGGTAGCCATAGGCACCATCTCCGCCTCACCGCAGGAACGAGATCCGCTCATGCCGGATCGACGCGGTTCATGTTGCAGCGGCTCAGGGTGTTTTGTATAGAGCGGGCGCCCGATGCCGCCATCGCTCAGGGGCCGACATAGCTCAGGGGTAGAGCAACTGATTCGTAATCAGTAGGTCCTCGGTTCAATTCCGAGTGTCGGCACCAATCTCCGTTCATCGATCATTCGTCCGCCGCGCCGGGTATTGCTGTGCGATTACCTAGGAAGCCTGCCGGCTGATCATGGTGCGGTATCCGAGGGCGGGCTCAGCTCGGCCTGATGACGACCATCACGGTGGATCCCGGTATCGTCGCCGGGCGCAGCACCGGGGCGCGGGCCGCTGCACCGCGGACCGGCGCGTTGCGGGTGTTGGTCTCCTTGCCGAACCCCCAGACGCCGACACCGACGACCAGTGCCGCGCCGAACACGGCGTAGATGCCGAAGCGGCGGGTGGCCCGGCGCGAGGCGGCGCTGAAGCGCTCATGATCGGCATCGAGCCGCTCGCTGTAGAAGGCGACCGGGTCGCGCGGGACGCTGACGGGCGGACGCGACGGCAACGGGATCAGCATCCGGCCTTACTTAATGATGCGTCCGGTGCCGATCAACCGACGCCTCGCCGCCTCAGGCCTCCGGCTGCCGGTCCAGCCATGCGAGGCCGGGCCTGAAGTCGAAGCCGGCGGCGGCGAGGCGCTCGGCCACCTCGGCGCGGCTCAGCCGGCCCGACCCGACCTGATACAGGCCCCACAGCGTCGCCACCCGCAGCCCGGAGCCGCAATGGGCGTGCACCGCACCCTTAGCCGTGGCGACCGCCTCGCCGAAGCGATCGACCGCCGCCCGTGAGATCGTCGTCATGGTGACCGGGACGTGCAGGTAGTCGATGCCGAGAGAGCGGGCCGCGTGCGCCGCCTGCGACGCCGGCATCTGCCCCGGAGCCTCCCCGTCGGGACGGGTGTTGATCAGCAGCCGGACGCCCGCCTCGTGCAGCGGGCGCAGGTCGGCGGGTCCGATCTGTCCGGACATTGTCAGCGCATCGGCGAGGTGGACGATCTGCACCGGCATGGCCTCCGCAGCTGCCCAGGCTTGCACCGGCAGTGACGATTTCCGGCAGCCATAGGTGCGAAGCGGGGCCGCCGCAAGCCGACACCGCCGCGCGGCGCCGACATTTGCCAAACCGGCCTGCCATTTGACAGGCATCGAACCGCGGGCATAGCGTTCGGTCTCACCGGCCGGGACGTCGCCCTCGCCGGCCGTCGAGAGCAACGATGAACCATCTGGGGTCCGGCCGCCGTGCCGGGGACTTACTGCCGGCGTGGCCGCGCACGCGACGCGCGCAAGCCCGCTGCCGCCGCGCATGACCGCCGAGGCCGCTTCGGCGGACATGCGGTCGCAGCCGCTGCCGCCGGCGGCGGTCACGACCTCCGGCGTCGCGATCGACTGCGACGCGCTGTCCAAGGGCTTCGACGGCGTGCCGGTGCTGCGCGACGTGTCGGTGCGCTTCATGAGCGGCAGCGTGAACGTGCTGGCCGGCGAGAACGGCGCCGGCAAGTCCACCCTGTTCAAGCTGATCTCCGGCCAGCTCACCCCCGACGGCGGCGCACTGTCGCTGCACGGCACCCGGATCCGGCGCTTCGACCCTAAGCAGGCGCAAGCGCACGGCGTCTCGATCATCCCACAGGAGCTGGCGCCGATCCCGCAGATGCGGCTGTGGCAGAACCTGCTGATCGGCCACGAGACCACCGGCCCGTTCGGCCTGGTCCGGCGCCGCGCGATGATCGCCCAGGCGGCCGGGATGCTCGCCGGCGTCGGCCTCGATCTCGACCCGACGATGCCGATGCACGCCCTCGGCCTGGCGGCGACGCAGATGGTCGAGATCCTCAAGGCGACCTCGTGGGACAGCCGCATCGTGCTGATGGACGAGCCCTCCTCGTCGCTGTCCTCGCGCGAGACCGAGCAGCTGTTCCGGGTCATCGCCATGCTGCGCGCGCGCGGCACCTGCATCCTCTACACCAGCCACCGCATGGAGGAGATCGAGGCGATCTCCGACACGGTCGCGATCATGCGCGACGGCGCCATCATCCGTCACGAGGCGACCTCGGCGCTGACCGAGCACCAGATCATCGCCCACATGGTCGGCCGCGAGATCACCGAGCTGTTTCCCGACCGCAAGATCGAGGACAACCGGGCGGCACCGGTGCTGCGCGTGCGCGAGCTGCGCGTCGCCGGATACGACAGCAGCGTCTCGTTCGCCCTGCGTCCGGGCGAGATCCTCGGCTTCGGCGGCCTGGTCGGCGCCGGACGCAGCGAGATGCTGGAGGCGATCTTCGGGCTGCGCGACGCCACCGGCGAGGTCGAGCTCGACGGCAGCGTCCTGCCGCTGGGGCGCATGGCGGAATCGATCCGTCGCGGCATCGCCATGGTGCCCGAGGATCGCAAGCTCGCCGGCGTGCTGACCTCGCTGTCGATCCTGGACAACGTCACCCTGCCGCATCTCGACCGCTTCACCGGGGTCGCCGGGCTGATCGACAACCCGGCACGCCGCGGCCGTGCGCTGGATGTGCTCAAGCGCACCCAGGTGCTGTACTCGTCGCTGGGGCAGCGCGTCGGCACCCTGTCCGGCGGCAACCAGCAGAAGGTCGCGCTCGCCCGCTGGCTGGTCACCGGGATCCCCCGCGTGCTGATCCTGGACGAGCCGACGCGCGGCATCGATGTCGGCGCCCGCTCCGAGCTCTACCGCCTGATCAACGACCTCGCCGCACAGGGGGTCGCGATCCTGCTCGCCTCCTCGGACATGCCGGAGCTGATCAACCTGTCGCACCGGGTGCTGGTGATGCGCGGCGGCGGGATCATGGGCGAGCTGCACAAGGACGAGCTGGACCAGGAGCGCATCCTGCGTCTGGCGATGGGGAGGCCGAACGGTGCAGAGTCCGATGCAGCTGACTGAGGCGGCGGGAGCGCCGGCCCGGGCCCGACAGGGGCTCGATGCGCGGCAGGTCATGCGCTTCGCGCTGCGCTACGCCCTGGTCATCATCCTGTTCCTGTTCCTGGTGACGCTCGCGATCTCCAACCGGTCGTTCCTGACCGTGTCGAACATGAACGTCATCCTGATCCAGGTGGCGGCGAACGCACTGCTGGCGACTGGTGCGACCTTCGTGATCCTGACCGGCGGCATCGACCTGTCGGTCGGCAGCATCGTCGGCCTCGCCGGCGTGGTCGCGGCGCTGTTCGCGCAGAACGACGGCGCCCTGACCTGCGCGGAGGCGGTGGGCTTGGGCATCCTCGCCGGTGCGGCGATCGGCGCCTTCAACGGGCTGCTGGTGGCGTTCGCCAAGGTGCCGCCGTTCGTCGCCACGCTCGGCAACATGACCGTCGCCTCCGGGCTCGCCTTCGTGTTCAGCGACGGCCAGCCGATCTCCGGCCTGTCGGACCAGTTCCTGTCGCTGTCCGGCACCCTGGCCGGCATCTCGATCCCGGTCGTGGTGATGATCGTGGTGGTGCTGGTCTCCTGGGTGGTGCTGGCACGAACCAGGTTCGGCATGCACATCTACGCCGTCGGCGGCAACGCGCACGCCGCCCGCGTCGCCGGCGTCAGCCTGCTGCGCACGCGCTTTTCGGTCTACACCATCTCCGGCGCGCTGGCGGGGATCGCCGGGGTACTGCTGGCGGCGCGCGCCACCGCGGGCATCGCCAACACCGGCACCGGCTACGAGCTGAACGCGATCGCCGCCGCGGTGATCGGCGGCATCAGCCTGATGGGCGGACGCGGCTCGCTGATCGGCACGATGTTCGGCTTCCTGATCATCGGCGTGCTCGATAACGGGCTCAACATCATCAACGTCTCGCCCTTCTACCAGCTGATCGTGAAGGGCCTGATCATCATCGGCGCGGTGTTCGTGGACAGCATCACGCACCGCACCGACGACTGAACGTCAACGAGAAACGAGGGAAACATGAAGATCGGGTTCGGCATCAGGGCGGCGCTGGCGGGGTGCGGCCTGCTCGGGACGATGGCGGCGGCGGGGCCGGCGCTGGCGAGCAAGGAGCAGCCGGTGATCGGCGTCACCGTCTACGACATGAGCTCGTTCATCTCCGCGGGCAAGCAGGGAGTGGAGTCGATCGCGCGCGCCAACCACGCCAGCGTGCTCTGGAACTCGGCCCACATGGACGTCAACGGGCAGATCTCGCAGATCCAGCAGTTCATCAACCAGAAGGTCGACGCGATCGTCATCGCCGCGGTCAACTCTGCGACGCTGGCGCCGCAGGTGGCGGCCGCGAAGGCGGCCGGGATCCCGGTCGTGATCACCAACCTCACCGTCAACCCGGAGGCGCAGAAGAACGCCGTCTCCTATGTCGGCCCCGACGACGTCAAGGCGGGCGAGCAGGAGGCGCAGCACCTGGTCGACGCGATCGGCGGCAAGGGCGGCGTGGTGGTGCTGCAGGGCCCGCTCGGGCAGTCCGGCGAGATCGACCGCACCAAGGGCATACGCAACGTCCTGGCCAAGACCCCGGGCGTCACCCTGCTGGCGATCCAGCCGGCGAACTGGAAGCGCACCGAGGCATACAGTGTGGCGCAGGACTTCCTGTCGCGCTACGGCAGCAAGATCAGCGGCGTGATCTCGGAGAACGACGACATGGCGATCGGCACCATACAGGCGCTGAAGGAGAAGGGGCTGGCCGGCAAGATCCCGGTGAGCGGGGTCGACGGCATCAAGGACGGCATGCGCGCGGTGCGCGACGGCACCCTGCTGGAGACCAACCTGCAGGACGGCCCGCTGGAGCTCGGCATGGCAACGCAGGTCGCGATCGACCAGGTCGAGGGCAGGCCGATCCCGGCGCTGGCGATGTTCGTCATGCCGGAGATCACCAAGGACAACGTCTCGCACTATTACGGGCAGATGTTCGTCTCGCCGCAGAAGTTCATCACCGACCTGCCCGCGCTGGTGAAGAAGAACCTCGTCTCCGGACACTACGCCGAGCAGTAGCGGCGGCGACCTCGGGCGCGACCGGGCGAAGCCCGGTCCGCCTCTCGCAAGGGCAAGCACCATGTCGAACTTCGAAGCCGCCTACGACCTCACCGGCCAGGTCGCCCTCGTCACCGGGGGTGCGAGCGGCATCGGGCACGCGATCGCTCAGGCGCTGGCGGAACGCGGCGCTGCCCTGGTCCTGCTCGACCGCGCGGCGGACGTGAGCGCGGTCGCGGCAGGGCTGCCGGGCTCGGGACATCTGGGCTGCACGGTCGACCTGCTCGACCGTGCGCCGCTCGAACAGGCGCTGGCGACGGTCGCGGAGCGCTTCGGCAAGGTCGACGTGCTGGTCAACAATGCCGGGATCGTGCGGCTGGCGCCGGCGGAGACGCTGTCCGAGACCGACTGGGACCAGACCCTGGCGGTGAACCTGAAGGCGCCGTTCCTGATGTGCCAGCTGGTCGGGCGCCGGATGCTGGAGCGCGGCCAGGGCCGCATCATCAACATCGCCTCGCAGGCCTCGCTCGTGGCCCTGCACGAGCACGTCGCCTACAGCGCCAGCAAGGCGGCGATCGTCAGCATGACCAGGACGCTGGCGCTGGAATGGGGACCGCGCGGCATCAACAGCAACGCGATCAGCCCGACCGTGGTCGATACCGAGCTCGGCCGCCAGGCCTGGGCGGGGGAGAAGGGCACGCTGTTCAGGCAGAAGATCCCGACCGGCCGCTTCGCCCGGCCCGACGAGATCGCGATGGCCGCGCTGTTCCTCGCCAGCGGTGCCGCGGCCATGATCAACGGCGAGAACCTGGTGGTGGATGGCGGCTATACGATCCAGTAGCGGCCGGCCGATGCCGCCGGAGGCCGAGTTGAAACCGCCGCCGCCTCGTCCATCTCTGCATGATGAGCCAGATCGATACAGCTAAGCTTCCGGATCCCGATGCGCTGCCCGCCGCCGACGCGGTCGAGCCGCGCGAGCCCGCCAAGGAGATCGGCGGCCCCAAGGAGCGCGATCCGACCCGCTACGGCGACTGGACGGTCAAGGGCCGCTGCATCGACTTCTGAGGCCGGTTCCCCGGCCCGGTCCTCACACCGGGCCGCCGGCCTCCTGCTGCCAGCCCGACCGCACCGCCTGACGCTGCCGCGGCGGTTTCGGCTGGGTCGAGACCAGGTACAGCCCGACCACGAACACCAGGTTGGCGAGCGCGCTGAACTGCATCGCCATGCGAAACGGTGGATGCGCGGTGGCGGCCTGGAACAGGCTGTAGAGCAGGAACGGCACCGAGAGCGGCCGGAACCCCTGCAGCATGAAGCGGAGCGGATTGGCGTGTCCGGGGCGCACCAGCGGCCGCATCCGGTTGATCGACAGGTAGAAGGCGAAGCCCAGCGCCCAGGTCAGGCCGTTCCACAGTGCAGACTCGACGGTCAGGTCGCCGGCCATGAAGATGGCGATGACGGCGGCGGCGTCCAGCACGATGGCGCCGAGCTGCATGCTCATGCCGATATCGAAGGCACTCGGCTTCTCGCCGAGCCGGTCCGCCAGCGGCTGGAACACCCGCTCGAGCAGCCAGCTATCCGCTCGGTTGACGGCATCGGCGACGTTCATGACCGCCCTGTCGCCCGCGCCGCGTCCGGCGTCAAGCGGCGGCGAGGCAGGCTCGGACCTGCCCGCGCGCGGATCGTCCGCCGGCGCCGCGTCAGGATGGATCGTCGCGCTCCCGCCGGCAGCGAGGTGCAGCGCGCATGATCTCTCGCCTCGCGTCCCGGATGCTGCGCCGGCTCGCCCGGCACCAGGTCGCCGCGTCCCTGCTGCTGCTGCTCGCCTGGACCGAGGAGACGGCGTGGCGGCTGCGCGGCGATGCCTCGTACGACCTGCTCAACTACCATTTGTATGGCCCCTTCGCCCTGCTGCACGGCAAGTGGGGACGCGATCTGGCGGCGGCGCAGAGCCAGGGCTTCCTGCCGCCCACCATCGACATCCCCTACTACCTGCTCGCCCGCCACGTCGGCCACGTCCACCAGCTCAACCTGCTGCTGGCGCTGCCGGCGGCCGCGGCGCTGGCACTCTGCTTCCTCGTCACGCTGCGCCTGGTCGGCGCCCGCAGCGTGACCGATCGTCTGGTGGCGCTGGTCGCGGTGGTGATCTCCGCCACCGGTGCGGCCACCCACCCGGTGCTGGCCACCTCGATGAGCGACATGGTGCCCTGCGCGCTGGTGCTCGGCGCCATGCTGCTGCTGCTGCGCCACGCCCAGGCGGCGCTCGAGGGTCGCCTGCCGCGCGGCGGACGCGAGGCGCTCGTCCACCTGCTGCCCGGCCTGCTGGTCGGCATGGCGCTGGGGCTGAAGCTCACCTTCTCCAACGTGGCGGTCGGGCTGGCGGCGGCGCTGCTGGCGCGCTCGGACCTGTACCCGCTGCTGCGCCTGCGCATGGCCTTCCTGTTCTGCGTCGGCGTCGGCATCGGCACGCTCGCGCTCGGCGGCTGGTGGTGGTGGCGGCTCTGGCAGTTCTCCGGCAACCCGGTGTTCCCGCTCTACAACGACGTGTTCCGCTCGCCGCTGGCCTGGCCAGGCGACTTCGTCGATCGCCGCTTCCTGGCGCACGACGCGCTGCACCGGCTGCTCTACCCGCTGCTGTGGGCGATGCGGCGCGGGCCGCTGGTCACCGAGCTGGACCAGCCGATGCGCGACGCGCGGATCGCCCTCGCCCTGCTGGCTGCGAGCCTGCTGCTGCTGCGCAGCCTGCGCGTCTCCGCGACCCGGCGCGGCGCGGCGCGCTTTGCCGGCGTGTTCTTCCTGGTGTCGTACGTGCTGTGGGAGGTGCAGTTCTCCATCTTCCGCTACCTCTCGGTGCTGGAACTGCTGAGCGCCAGCCTGCTGGCGACGCTGGCCTTCGAGCTCGCGCCGTCGGCGCCGGGGCGCCGCGCGGTGCTCGGGGCCGCGGTGCTGCTGCTGGTGGCACTCCGCCTGACCACCATCTACCCGAACTGGGGCCGGCTGCCGGAGCCGGGCGGCCGCCCGCTCGCGGTGCGGATCCCCAGACTGCCGGACGACGCGCTGGTGCTGCTGCTGGACCCGGCACCGCTGGCCTATCTCGCGGTGTTCGAACCCGACCGCGTGCGCTTCCTCGGCACCAACAACAACCTGACCCAGCCCTGGCAGGCCGGCATGATGCAGGACCGCATCCGCGCCGCGATCGCCGCACAGCGGGTGCATCTCTACGGCGTGGAAGCGCCCTACTTCGACAAGCCGGCCGAGACGGCGGATCGGGCGCTGGCCGCCTACGGCCTGCGCCGCGCGGGATGCGAGGCGGTGACCGGCAACATCATCGCCGTGCCGACCAGGCTCTGCGCGCTGGTGCCCTGGCAGGCTAGCCAAGGGCTCCGCCCTTGACCCGCTGGGGCCGACGGCCCCAGACCCCGATCCTGAGATGATGGATTTCAAAGGCTCGGCCTTTGATCGGGTCAAGGGGCAAAGCCCCTTGCCTCGCCCGCCCGCAGGAGCAAGGGCGACCCCACGATGAAAGGGCGGCGCCATCGCTGGCGCCGCCCCTCTCAACCCTCGTCGCTCGTCGCGCGGATCAGTCGGTGGTCTGGTTGCGCCGGCGTATCGCCGCACCCAGGATGTCGCCGAGCGAGGCGCCGCTGTCGGACGAACCGTACTCGTTGATCGCCGCCTTGTCCTCCTCGACCTCGCGTCCCTTGATGGTGAGCGAGAGCTTGCGCGCGGCACGGTCCACCGAGATCACCTTGGCGTCGACGCGCTCGCCGACGGCGAAGCGCTCCGGACGCTGGTCGGCCTTGTCGCGGGCCAGCTCGGCGCGCCGGATGAAGCCGCTCAGCACGTCGTCGACCTTCACCTCGATGCCGTTGGCCTGCACCGCGGTGACGATGCAGGTCACCACCGCACCCTTGTTGACACGCGACAGCGTGTCGGCGGCGGGGTCGTCCTGCAGCTGCTTGATGCCGAGCGAGATGCGCTCCTTCTCGATATCGACGTCGAGCACCTTGGCGCGGACCACCTGGCCCTTCTCGTAGTGTGCCATCGCCGCCTCGCCGGCCTCGTCCCAGGACAGGTCGGACATGTGCACCATGCCGTCGATGTCCGCCGAGATGCCGACGAACAGGCCGAACTCGGTGATGTTGCGGATCTCGCCCTCGACGGTGGAGCCGACCTTGTGCTCCTCGGCGAACAGCTCCCAGGGGTTGCGCTGCACCTGCTTGAGGCCGAGCGAGATGCGCCGCTTCGAGCTGTCCACGTCGAGCACCATGACGTCGACCTCCTGCGAGGTGGCGACGATCTTGCCGGGATGGACGTTCTTCTTGGTCCAGGACATCTCCGATACGTGCACCAGCCCCTCAACCCCGGCCTCGAGCTCGACGAAGGCGCCGTAGTCGGTGATGTTGGTAACGCGGCCGCTGTAGCGCGCGCCGGGCGGGTACTTGATCGCCACACCTTCCCACGGATCGGCCTCGAGCTGCTTCATGCCCAAGCTGATGCGCTGCGTCTCCGAGTTGAAGCGGATCACCTGCACCCGCACCGCCTGGCCGATCTGCAGCGCCTCGGACGGATGGTTGATCCGCTTCCAGGCGATGTCGGTCACGTGCAACAGGCCGTCGACGCCGCCGAGATCGACGAAGGCGCCGTAGTCGGTGATGTTCTTGACCACGCCGTCGAGGATCATGCCCTCCTTGAGGCCCTGGATCAGCTCCGAGCGCTGCTCGGCGCGCGTCTCCTCCAGCACTGCGCGTCGCGAGACCACGATGTTGCCGCGGGCGCGGTCCATCTTGAGGATCTGGAACGGCTGCGGCGTGCCCATCAGCGGGCCGACATCGCGCACCGGGCGGATATCGACCTGGCTGCCGGGAAGGAACGCCATCGCGCCGCCGAGGTCGACGGTGAAGCCGCCCTTGACCCGGCCGTAGATGGTGCCGTTGACGCGCTGGTTGCCCTCGAACGCCTTCTCCAGGTTGGTCCAGGCCTCCTCGCGACGCGCCTTCTCGCGCGACAGCACGATGGAGCCGTCGCGGTCCTCGTAGCGCTCGACATAGAGCTCGATGACGTCGCCGGGCTTCACCTCCAGCGGTGCGCCGGGGATGCCGAACTCCTTGAGTGCGACGCGGCCCTCGCTCTTGAGGCCGACATCGACGATGGCGAACTCGTCGGTCAGTCGTACGACGCGTCCGGTGACGACGGAGCCGTCGAAGCCGGTGTCCCGGCCGAGGGTCTCGTCGAGCAGGGTCGCGAAATCTTCGCCGGCGAAATGATCGTCGGCGGTGCGTGCTAGGGCAGCTGATGCCATGTGGTCGTCATGTTCCTGTGTCGGCGCCGGAGCACGTTGTCCGGCCGACGGTCCTGCGCCCTGCCGCGGATGTGGCTGCGGCAGCGCGGCTTGCTCTCGGGGACAGACCGGACACCTGTCCGGAGCCTGCGAGGCCTGTTCGCGCGCGAGGAACACCCGGCACACGATTTTGTCAAGATTTAACGCCGCTCCTGGCCGCGGCTGATCCCGCTCGCCCGGACGATGCGCAGCGCCTCGGCCAGCACCTCGTGGGCGTCCAGCCGGTCGGTGTCGATCAGGACCGCGTCCGAGGCCGGGCGCAGCGGTGCGGCGGCGCGCGCGGCGTCGGCGGCGTCGCGGGCGGCGAGCTCCTCGCCGATCCGCGACAGGCTCGCCGCCGGATCGGCGCCGAACTGCCGCCAGCGCCGCTCCGCCCGGCGCGGGATCGAGGCGGAGAGGAACAGCTTCACCTGCGCCTCGGGAAAGATGACGGTGCCGATGTCGCGGCCGTCGAGCACCGCGCCGTGCTCGGCGCCGAACTGGCGCTGGAACTCGAGCAGTGCCGCGCGCACCGCCGCCTGCCCGGCCACCTGGCTCGCAGCGCGATCCACCGCCGGCGTGCGCAGGTCGGTGCGTGCCAGGTCGTCCGGGCGCAGGGCACGGGCGGCCGCCTCGGCGTCGCCCGCGGGATCGAGCCCGCGATCGAGCATGCGACGGGCGACCGCGCGGTACAGCAGGCCGGTATCGAGGTGTGGCAGGTCGAGTGCGGAGGCCAGGCCGCGCGCCAGCGTGCCCTTGCCGGCGGCGGCCGGCCCGTCGACGGCGACGATGAGCCTGGATGCGGCACGGCGGTCGGTCTGCATGGAGCGGTGGATTGCGGTGCCGCGACCGTGCTGTCAACACGCCGCGGCGGCATGCGCCGGCAGCAGCGCGCGTGCCGCGGCGATCATCTCGGCGTTGTCGCGCGCGATGCGGCCATCCGGCATCAGGTTGCCGTCCTCGAGGCCGATGCGCAGCGACAGGCGCGAGGCGATCGCCCGTCGCGCCAGCGGCCAGACCGAGTGGTCGAAGCCGTGCAGCAGCCGCGGCCGGCCGAGCCGGCTGGTCAGGATCAGCACCGCGGAGGCGGTCATCTCGGCCTCCTTCGGGTCGGTCTGGTCGATCTCCACCAGGATGCGCAGCGTCTGCGGCGCCAGGTTGAGGGAGAGCAGGCGCTCGGCGTCGCTCTCGTCGGCGAGCCCCGCCTCGATGCCGACGCCGCGCCGGCGGAGTGCCTCGAAGATCGCGGGCGAGGACGGCTCGGAGAGATTGACCGTGGCGAAGTCCGGCAGCAGCCGCCATCCGGCGATGGCCTCCAGGGTGCGCGCCGGATCGTCCTCGATCCACTCGCCGGTGCTGACGCCGATGGGCACGCGCGGCACCGCCCGGCGCAGCCCTGCCAGCACGGCGTCGAGCGCGTCGGCCGATAGGCTCTCGCGGCCCATCCGGTCGCGCGGGTGCAGGTGCAGCGCCCCGGCGCCGGCGGCGACGCAGGCCCTCGCGTCGCGCACGATATCGTCGGCGCTGAGCGGCAGCGCCGGGTGGTAGGAACGCGGTCGGGCACCGTTCAGGCAGGCCTGTATCAGCAGTGCGGAAGCTCCGTTCTCGGCCAGCGGGGGAGCGAGGCATTGGTTTGACAGCACGACAGCGAGGTGGCATGGGGCGCGCCCTGCGCTGCACTCCACCAATACAAGGTCTCTGATGGCCAAGCCAGAACTCGGCACCAAGCGCGTATGTGTTTCCTGCAGCACGCGTTTCTACGACCTGACCAAGGTACCGGCCGTCTGTCCAAAATGCAGCACCGAGCAGCCGATCGAGCAGCCGCGCGCACGTCGCCTGCCGGCCAGCCTGCCGGAGGAGCGCCGCCCGAAGAAGGCGGCGCCCGAGCTCGAGGACGGCGATGCCGAGGTCGAGACCGCCGATGACGAGGCGGAGGACGACGACGTCATCGAGGACACCGCCGACCTCGACGACGACGCCGACACGATCGGCAGCGACATCGAGGTCGAGCCAGACGGCGACGAGCACGAGGGCTAGGCGGCCTGTGGCGAGCGTCGGTGCGAATGGCAGGCAAGGGCTCGGCCTCTGGGGGTCGAGGGGTAAAGCCCCTTGCCTCGCCTTCATGCCGCCGGAGCGGAGCTCCGACCTGCCCTAGAACCGGATCGGCTGCAGCAGGAACAGGCCGGCCAGCACGGCGGCGATGCCGGCCCACTGGTGCGGTGCCACCCGCTCCTTGATCAGCACGCGCGCCAGCAGCACCGTGACCACGCTGGCCAGCGAGGCGAGCACCGTCGGGACCGCGACGTCGCCGCCGGTCACCGCCAGGGTCAGGGCGACGAACGCCGCCGAGGCGGCGAGGCCGGTGCCGAGCACCACCGGCACTTCCGAGAGCCTCGGCGGCGACAGGTCGCGGCGCAGCACCAGGCCGGCGCTGCCGAGCAGTGCCACGCCCAGTCCGTAGTACAGCCAGACCGGGATCAGGTGCCCGAGCTTCGGCACCACGTCGTGCGCCTGCACGTAGAAGCCGACGCCGTAGAGCAGCGAGGCCGCACAGGCGAGGCCGGCGCCACGGCCGGAGGGGCGCTCCGATGCGGCGTCCGCGCGCGCCGGCACCGACGCGGTCGCGGCCCCCAGCACCGCGACACCGATGCCGACCGCGGCGGCGAGGCCGAGCGGCTCGCCGAAGCTCGCCGAGAGCAGGGCGGTGATGGCGCCGTAGGTGGCCACGATCGGCATCACCACGGCGAAGCGACCGATGCTGAGCGCGCGGTAGAAGATCGCGGTTGCCGAGAGGATCATCAGGTTCGACAGCACCGCCATCCCCCACACCGCGGGCGGCATCGTCCAGGCATCCTGCGATGCCGCGCCACGCAGCAGGATCCACAGCGTCAGCAGCGACACCGAGCACAGCTCGCCCCAGAACAGCGTTCGCCACACCCCGACGGCGCGGCTGGAGAACTTGGCGATGAAGTCGCTGATGCCGTAGAGCAGCGCGGTGAGCAGGCCGAGGGTGATGGCTGGGTTCATGACGCTGCAGGTGCCCATACTGCGCCTGATTTGCAACAGCGTGTCGTCGCGAAAGCCACAAAGCAGGGCAGCCCTGTGCCCGCGGCAATCCCGTGCTCGCGCGCGCCGCTGCAGGCCGGTGCGGGCGTCAGGGGCGGCGCTCGATCTCGACGCCGACGGCCTCCAGCTCGTCGAACACGTCCAGCTTCTCGACCTTGACCCGGATGACCCGGACGCGCCGGTCGGCGAGCACGCCGGCGGCGATGCGCTCGGCCACGGTCTCGACCAGGCGCACGTGGCCGTCGGCGACGATCCGGCGCACCAGCTGCACCACGCGCTCGTAGGAGACGGTACGCGACAGGTCGTCGCGACCGACCGCGAGGCCGGCCTCGTCCTGCACGCCGAACGAGATGTTGATGCGCACCCGCTGCGTCACCCCCTGCTCGTGCGGATACACCCCGATCGCGGCCTGCAGCACCATGTCCCGGAGGAACACCCGTCGCAGGGCGGGCCGGTCCGGCCAGGGCGGGAAGATCGACACCTGCGGCTACTCCTCGGCGAGCACGGCGCCACCGGCGGGCGCGGGATGCCACTGCAGGTGCTGGCCGCCATCCAGCGCCAGCATCTGCCCGGTGACGGAAGGCAGGCAGAGCAGCGCCAGCACCGCGCGCGCGATCTCGTCGGGGCCGGTGCCGTGGCCGAGCGGCACGCTGGCGCACTGGGCCGCGAACTGCGCGGCACTCTGCCTCGGGCTGGGCAGCGCCGGCCCCGGGCCGATCGCGTTCACCCGGATCCGGCGCGGCGCCAGCGCCAGCGCCATCGACTGCGTCAGCGCCCACAGCGCCGCCTTCGAGGCGGTGTAGGAGACGAAGTGCGGCGTCAGCGACCACACCCGCTGGTCGAGCATGTTGAGCACCATTCCCTCGCGGCCGTCGGGCAGCGCGCGGGCGAACTCCTGCATCAGCCGGAACGGCGCGCGCAGGTTCGGCTGCATGTGCGCGTCCCAGCTGTCGCGGCTGGCGTCGTGCCACTCGTCGCGCTCGAACAGGCTGGCATTGTTGACCAGGATGCCGAGCGGGCCGACCGCATCGGCCGCGCGGGCCACCAAAGTCGCGACCTCGTCCTCGTCGCCGAGCTCGGCTTCGGTCACGTAGGCCCGCACGCCTTGGCCGCGAATCGCCTCCGCGGTGCGCAGGGCCTCGTCATGTCCGGGGCCGTGCCGGGCGCGGCAATGCACCGCCACCGACACGCCGCAGGACGCGAGCCCGAGGGCGATCGCCCGACCCAGCCTGGTGCCGCCGCCGGTGACCAGTGCCGCGCGCGGCATCTGCGGCGGCAGCGGGAACGCGACATTCATGAAGGTCGGCGCGCCATCAGCGCGGCGGCGAGGGTGCCGTCGTCCAGCACGTCGAGCGCCCCGCCCATCGGCACCCCCTGCCCGACCCGGCTGACCAGGACCTCGAACCGCGCCAGCCGCTCCGACAGCCAGTGCGCGGTGGTCGCACCCTCCACCGTGGCGCCGAGGGCCAGGATCACCTCGCGCACGCCACCACCCTCGAGCCGGTTGAGCAGCGGCGACAGGTTCAGGTCCTCCGGGCCGATGCCGCCGAGCGGCGACAGCGTGCCGCCGAGCACGTGGTAGACGCCGCGATGCACCCGGGCGCGCTCCAGCGCCCAGAGGTCGCCGACGCCCTCGACGACGCAGATCAGCGCACGATCGCGTCCGGGATCGGCGCAGATCGTGCAGGGATCGCGGCTGTCCAGGTTGCCGCAGGTGGCACAGCTCTGCACCGTCCGCGCCGCCTGCTGCATCGCCTGCGCCAGCGGCAGCAGCTTGGCCTGCGGCTGCCTGAGCAGCGCCAGTGCGGCGCGTCGCGCCGAGCGCGGACCGAGCCCCGGCAGCTTGCCGAGCAGCTCGATCAGGCGCTCGATCTCTGGACCGCCCACGGCTAGCCCGCGGCGGGGGCGCCGCCGCCCACCGGGTCCGGCCTCAGAACGGCAGCTTCATGCCGGGCGGCAGGTTCAGCCCGCCGGTCACGCTCTGCATCTCCGACTGGGTGCGCGCCTCCAGGTGACGGCGCGCCTCCGCGTGGGCGGCGATGATCAGGTCCTCCAGCATCTCCATCTCCGAGGGATCGGCGAGCTTCGGGTCGAGCTTGATCCGGCGCAGGTCGCCCTTGCCCGACAGCGTCACCGTGACCATGCCGGCACCGGCGCTGCCGTCGATCTCCAGCGCCTCCAGCTTGCTCTGCATCTCCTCCATCTTGGCCTGCATCTGCGAGGCCTGCTTCATCAGGCCGGCAAGGTTCTTCATTCACTCATCCTCCGGGATGTCGTCGGGTTCAAAGACAAGATCGTCGGGTCCGAGCCGCTCGGGCCCGATCGCCTCGAAGGCGAGATCCGGCGGCAGCGCTTCGGCCGGCGCGGGCTCGCCCGGCGCGGCCTCCGGATGCAGCCCGTAGTCATCGAGGCGGGTGTCGCGCAGGCTGCCGATCCTGGCGCCGGGAAAGGTCGACAGGATCGCCTGCACCAGCGGGTGCGCCGCGGCATCCGACCGGCCGCGCAGCTCGATCGCGTCCGACTGCTCCGACAGCGTCGGCTCGCCGGCGGCGCGCGAGACCGCGATGGTCCAGCGCGTGCCGGTCGCCTGCGACAGGATCGCCGCCAGGCGCTGGGTCAGGTCGCGCGGCGCCTGCGGCTGCGGCCGAAGCTCGATCACCGGAGGAGCGAAGCGCACCAGGTGCACCGAATGACGCAGGTGGCCGTGCAGCGTCGCCTCGCGCTGCGTCGCCACGAACGCCACCACCTCGCGCCAGCTGCGCAGCGAGGGTTCCGGCACCGGCCCGGGCGGCGCCTCTCGCTTCTCCGGCTCAGGCTCGGGCTCCGGCTCGGCCGCCGCGCGCGCCGGCAGGGCGCCGCCGCCGGTGCCGGCGAGGCCGCCTCCGACCGCGCGCAGGCCTCCGGGCGCCGGCGGCTCGATCCGCGCCGGGATGGCCGCGGCGGCCGGCGCCGACGATGCCGACGGCTCCGACAGCCGCCGCACCAGCTCGCCGGGCGTCGGCAGGTCGCGCACGTGGCAGAGGCGGATCAGCACCATCTCCGCCGCGTCACGGCGGTCGGGCGCCGCCTCCACCTCGCCCACGCCCTTCAGCAGCATCTGCCACGCGCGGCCGAGCACCGGCACGCTCAGCCGGTCGGCCAGGGCGGCGCCGCGCACCCGCTCGGCCTCGGGCAGCTCGCGGCCCTCGCGCAGCGCCGGGATCGCCTTCAGCCGCGAGACGGTGTGGATCAGCTCGAGCATGTCGGCCAGCATCAGGCCGAGGTCGGCGCCGCGGGCATAGGCGGCGGCGGTGATGCCCAGCGCGAGGTCGGCACGTCCCTGCATCACCGCCTCGAGCAGGTCGAACACCAGCCCGCGATCGGCGAGGCCGAGCATGTCGGCCACCATGGCGGCGTCCACCAGCCCGCTCCCGGGTAGGCCCGGCTCCGAGTTAGCAGACTCCGAGTTAGCAGACTCCGGGACTCCCGCCTCCGGTCCGAGCGAGATCGCCTGGTCCAGCAGCGACAGCCCGTCGCGCACCGAGCCGTCGGCGGCGCGGGCGATGATCGCGAGCGCGTCGGCGCTGATCGAGACGCCCTCTCGGGCGGCGATGGCGGCGAAATGCGAGGCGAGCTCGGCCTGCGGCACCCGACGCAGGTCGAAGCGCTGGCAGCGCGACAGTACCGTCACCGGCACCCGGCGCAGCTCGGTGGTGGCGAAGATGAAGGTCACCTGCGCCGGCGGCTCCTCCAGCGTCTTGAGCAGCGCGTTGAACGCGTTGCGCGAGAGCATGTGCACCTCGTCGATGATGAACACCTTCATCCGCGCCTGCATCGGGCGGAACCGGGTGGCCTCGATGATCTCGCGCACGTCGTCGACGCCGGTGCGGGAGGCGGCGTCCATCTCCAGCACGTCGGGATGCCGGTCGGCGAGGATCGCGGTGCAGTTCGCGCACACCCCGCACGGGTCGGCGGTGGGACCGCCCTGCCCGTCCGGGCCGATGCAGTTCAGCGCCCGGGCGATGATGCGCGCGGTCGTGGTCTTGCCGGTGCCGCGCACGCCGGTCAGCATGAAGCCGTGCGCGACGCGGCCCAGCGAGAAGGCGCGACGCAGGATGCGCACGGTCGCGTCCTGACCGATCAGCTGCTCGAACCGCAACGGGCGATAGGCGCGCGCCAGCACACGATAGGGCGCGGCCACGGCGGGGATGGCCAGGGCGGAGCCGGCCAGGGCGGAGCCGCCAGGAGCACCGTCGCCGAACAGGCCGGGGCCGGCCTGGTCCGGTTGCGGCAGGCCGTCGGATATCGGATCGGAATTCACGACGGCAGCGGACACACGGCGGGCATTCTCCCCACGATCGGCAAGGGCGGGATCAGGAGGGAGGCCCGGGAGCCGGTCCGAGGCGGTGGGAGGCCGAACGACGACCCGAGCGGAAACTCGCTGCGGCTGCTTCCTTCCGGACCTGACCGGATTGGCAAGGCGCCCGTCCGTCGCCGACCCCCCGGAGGTAGCTTAACATGCGAACCGGGTTGGGTCACAAGAGGGCTCGCCCCACGTAAGTGCGCCCCCCCGAGATACGAGAACCGCCGCGATGCATGCCAACTTCTACTCGGGCAGTCCGCTGGACCGCGTGGCACTGCGTCGGGACGACCCGGACGACATGCGTCGGCTGCTGGGCGACCCGGACAGCCTGTTCGTCCCGGTGTGGCGCGACCAGCACCTGGTGACGGAGCCCGCCGGGGGCGGCGAGGCGCTGCGGATCGGCATGCCCAGCCGCGCTGCACTCGGGGTCGAGCTCGATCTCGTCGCGCGCCACCCGTGGGTGCTGCTCGGCCTGCTCGACGGGCGCGCGGTGGTCGCGGTCGACCTGGCGCTGCTCGACGATCCGACCGGCCTGATCCCGTCCGGGTTCGGCCGCTTCGAGCCGCTGCGGCCGCTGGCACCGCTGCTGCCGGGTCCGGAGGCGGCGATCCTGGCCCACGCGCGCGGCATGCTGCACTGGCGCCGGCGCCACCTGTTCTGCGGCCGCTGCGGCACCGCCACGGTGCCGCAGCAGGGAGGCAGCCGCCTCGGCTGCCCGGGCTGCGGGCTGGAGCATTTCCCGCGCACCGATCCGGTGGTGATCATGCTGGTGCACCGGCACGACCGGGCGCTGCTGGCACGCGGCACGCGCTTTCCCGGCACCCGCCTGTTCTCCGCCCTCGCCGGCTTCGTCGAGCCCGGCGAGAGTGCGGAGGAGGCGGTGGCGCGCGAGGTGTTCGAGGAGACCGCCGTCCGGGTCGGCCGCATCCGCTACCACTCCAGCCAGACCTGGCCTTACCCGAACTCGCTGATGCTGGGCTTCCTCGCCGAGACCGCCGACAGCGCGCTGACGCTGGACCCGAACGAGATCGCCGAGGCGCACTGGCTGACCGCGGACGAGCTGCGCGCGAGCGCCGCCGGGCAAGGCGAGCACGACATCGAGCTGCCCGGTCCCACCGCGATCGCGCGCAGCCTGGTCGAGGCCTGGCTGGCCGAGCGCGCGTGAGCCGGCCGGAGAGCCTGCTCAAGCAGCGCGAGGACGGCTTCGAGCTGCGTCGCGGCGCGCTCGTCATGCGCGTCGCAGCACTGCGCCACGACGTGCTGCGGGTGCGCATCGGCCGCGACGGCAGCCTGCCGGAGGATGCCTCGTGGGCGGTGCTGCCGGAGGCGCGCACCTCGCACGTCGCGGTGCGCCCGCAGCCGGACGGGTTCGAGACCGATGCGGCGGTCGCGCGGATCGACCGACGCACCGGCGCGCTCACGATCAGCGACCTCTCGGGCCGGATCGTCTGCGCCGACGCGGCGGGGGCGGCGTTCACGGCAGAGGGCCTGACCGGCGAGCTCGGCTTTCGCCTGGTCAAGGCGCTGCCCGCGGAGATGCACGTCTTCGGGCTCGGCGAGAAGGCGGGCGGGCTGGACCGGCGCGGCCGCAGCTTCGTGCTGTGGAACACCGACGCCTATCGCTACCAGGAGAGCAGCGACGTGCTCTACAAGAGCATCCCGTTCTTCATCGGCTTCGAGCGCGGACGCGCGCATGGCGTGTTCCTCGACAACAGCTTCCGCAGCAGCTTCGAGTTCGGCGTGCTGCACCCGGACCGCCTCTCGTTCGGCGCCGATGGCGGTTCGATCGACTACTACGTGATGACCGGGCCGACGCCGAAGGCGGTGCAGCAGGCCTATGCCTGGCTGACCGGCACGCCTCCGCTGCCGCCGCTGTGGTCGTTCGGCTTCCAGCAGTCGCGCTACAGCTACGGCTCGGCCGACGCGGTGCGGGCCGTGGCGGGCCGGCTGCGCGATGAGCGGATCCCGTGCGACGTGCTCTGGCTCGACATCGACGTGCTCGACCGCAACCGCCCGTTCACCATCAACCGCGAGGCTTTCCCCGACTTCCCCGCGCTGGTGAGGGAGCTGGAGCGGCAGGGCCTGCGCTGCGTCGTCATCGCCGACCTGCACGTGCCCTGGCTGCCGGACGGGGACTACCCGCCCTGCGACGGCGGCATCGAGGGCGATCATTTCGTCCGCGACGCCGCAGGCGCCACTTATGTCGGCACGGTTTGGCCGGGCCCGTGCGCGTTCCCGGACTTCACCCGTGCGGTCACCCGCGACTGGTGGGGCACGCTGCTGCGCGGGTTGCTCGCTGACGCCGTCGCCGGCATCTGGAACGACATGAACGAGCCCTCGGTGTTCGGCGTCGCCAGCCGCACCATGCCGCTCGACGTGTTGCACCGCATCGAGGAGCCCGGCTTCGCGACTCGCCAGGCCAGCCACGCCGAGATCCACAACGTGTTCGGCATGCAGAACGCGCGCGCCACCTTCGAGGGCATGCTGGCGGCGCGGCCGGACCGGCGTCCCTACGTGATGTCGCGCGCCGCCTATGCCGGCGGCCAACGCAGCTGCGTCACCTGGACCGGCGACAACTCGTCGAGCTGGAACCACCTGCGCATGAGCACGCCGATGCTGCTCGGCCTCGGGCTCGGCGGCTTCGCCTTCGCCGGCTGCGACCTCGGCGGCTTCGCCGGCTCGCCGTCGCCGGAGCTGCTGACGCGCTGGCTGCAGCTCGGCATGTTCAACCCGATCAGCCGCGACCACAGCGACAAGGGCACCCGCGACCAGGAGCCCTGGGTCGACGGCCCGGCGCACACCGCGATGCGCAGGCGGGCGATCGAGGAGCGCTACCGGCTGATGCCCTACATCTACACCCTGGCCGAGGAGGCGGCGCGTACCGGACTGCCGATGATGCGGCCGCTGTTCATGGAATTCCCCGACGCCGCCGGCGGCCAGCCGCTGGACCTGGAGCAGGAGAACCAGTTCATGTTCGGCACCGCCCTGCTGGTGGCGCCGGCGCCCTTCCCGGAGGCGCCGGACCGCTACCAGGTGATCCTGCCGCCGGGCGAATGGTACGAGTACTGGGGCGGCCGCAAGCTGGCGGATCCGGCAGCGGCGAAGCTGATCGGCGGCAGCGGCACGCTCGCCGAGTACGACGCCGACCCGGCGCAGGCGCCGCACCGCGACGACCGTACGCCGGTGCTCGACGAGCTGCCGGTCTACGTGCGTGCCGGCAGCATCATCCCGCGCCAGCCGCTGGTGCAGAGCACCGCCGAGACGCCGCACGGAGCCCTCGAACTCGCGATCTATCCAGGCCCCGACTGCGAGGGGTCGATCTACCTGGATGACGGGATCAGCCACGCCTATCGCGACGGCGATTTCCTGCGCATCCGCGTCACCTGCGAGACGGCATCCGACGGCACGTGGCAGGTGCGCATCGGCCGGCAGGAGGGCCGATACATGCCCTGGTGGAACGAGCTCGAGCTGGTGCTGCACGATGTGGGCGCCGCTCCCCGAGCCGTAGTCGCCGACGGCCGCTCGGTCGAGGACCCGCGTCACGACCCTGCCGGGCGCACGCTGCGCCTGCGCGTGCCGACCGCCGCGGCGGGGCTGCTGCTGACGATCAGGTTCGCATCCTGATGAACGGGGGTCCGGGGCCTCAGGCCCCGGCGGGTCCAGGGCGGCGCCCTGGCCGTCGGCGCCCGCCAGCCGGCCGAAGACGCTCGCGCAGCAGCAGGGCGAAGATCGGCGGGCACTGCACGAGGTAGCGCCGCGCGAGGCGCCGCGGCTCGCGGACCAGACGGTACAGCCATTCCAGGCCCGCCTCCTGCACCCAGCGCGGTGCCCGAGCGTGGGCGCCGGCCAGGAACTCGAGTGCGGAACCGACGCACAGCCCGACGCCGCGGGCCTCGCCGGTCGCCGCGATCGCCGCCGCCAGCCGCTCCTGCCGCGGCATGCCGACGGCGAGCACGGTCAGGCGGGCCGGATGCGCCACCGCGAAGCCCACCGCCGCGGCGAAGGCTGCCGGGTCGCGGTCGAACCCCATCGGCGGATTGTGGTGCGCGATCTCGACCGACGGGCAGCGCCGGCGCAGCGCCGGCAGCAGCGCCTGGTCCATGCCGATCACGGTCAGCCGTTCCCCCGGCTGCAGCACCTGCGTCACCAGTGCCGCCGCGAGGTCGGTGC
Source organism: uncultured Acetobacteraceae bacterium (assembly GCA_964242335.1). Taxonomy (GTDB): domain Bacteria; phylum Pseudomonadota; class Alphaproteobacteria; order Acetobacterales; family Acetobacteraceae; genus Lichenicoccus. The sequence goes on from CAXTAY010000009.1 coordinate 26,054, forward strand.
CCCGCACCACCGGCGTGGTGCGCAGGCCGAGCAGGCGTGCGACCCGGGTGACCACGGTGGAGTCCATCACCCGCAGCAGTGCCGCGCGATAGACCGGCAGCAGCGACGCATCACGGCTGATCCGCACCAGGTGGTCGGCGTTCGGTGTGACCACGTAACCGAACGGCGCGTCGGCCGGGCGTCCGCCGAGCCAGGCGGTCACCGCGGCGATCCCGACATCGGCGAAGTCCAGGCCGAGCAGCGCGACCGCGGGCAGCGGCGCCGGCGCCGCGACGCGCTGGTCGGTGCGATCGGGGATCGAGGCCGTGGCGTGCGTCATGGGTCATCCTCCGTTGTGCGAGGGCCGCCCGTCCGGAACGGCCCGCGATGCGATCTCTCAGTAAATATCTACTAGTGTTGCATTCGCGACCATGATAAGTTTTTGAGATAATATCGAGTTCGTGACGGACACGCACGCCGGACGGTGTTCGTACAGAAACTGACGCGACCGGCGAGAAGCGGGGTGGCTTCATGCACGTGTTCGATTACGCCGACCACTTCATCCAGCAGCTGGTCCGCACGCACGATCCGGGCCGGCCGATGCAGATCGAGCTGCATCCCGGCCTGCACTGCGACCGCTACCAGTGCCCGCATTGTTTCGGCCACGGCCAGCGGCCGCTCGCGGGGCGGCTGCTCGCCGCCGGCGAGATCGCCTCTGCCCTCGACGAGGTGGCGCCCAGCGATCCGCTGATCGTCATGTCCGGGGTCACGACCGAGCCGCTGACCCATCCGGAGGCGGCCGGGATCATCGGCGCGATCCGCTCGCGCAACCTCAGGCTCGGTCTCTACACCAAGGGCTTGCGCTTCGACGGCGCGTGCACCGAGGCACTGCTGCAGGGCGACGCCGAGTGCTTCGTCACCTTCTCCCTCGACGCCTTCAACGCCCGCGACTACCAGGCGCTGCACGCGATCAAATCCGGCGGCGCCGGTCGCGGCGAGGGTACGCCAGGAGAGGGCTACTACGACCGCGTCTGCGCCAACATCGCCGCGCTCTACGAGGAGAAGCGGCGCCGTGGCCACCACACGCAGCTGCGCATCGCCATCCTGCTGTTCCGTGAGACCATCACCGACGATCTCGAAGCCAACCTGCGGCCGCTGACGGAGGTGTCGGACCTGGTCCGTCTCGCGGTGGCACAGGATCGCAACGACGGAAGTCGGGTCGGCAACCTGCCGGAGCAGCGGGAAGCGCTGCTGCACGGTCTCGCCGCCCGCTTCCGCGGCAATCCGAAGATCCGGGTGCTCGCCGACACCGCGGTGCCGGTGCGCGCGACCAGCTTCACCCGCTGCCATACGCAGCGCTTCCAGGTGACCATCGACAAGTCCGGCAACCTCTATCCCTGCCCGCAGGTCGCGGTCTCGCCCTACGGCCACCTCGCCTACGGCAACCTGCGCTCCGGCTCCCTGGTCAGCCTGCTGCGCTCCTTCGAGCGGCGGCAGCTGTTCGACCGCGACGTGACCTCGTCGATGCGCTGCCGTATCTGCGACCGCAAGGACGAGGCGATCAACCGCACGCTCGGACACGCGGATCCGCCGCCTGCGGACGCCGCATATGCACCCGGTCCGGCAATGGCCCTCGGACTAGCGACCGCCGACATCGACAGCCGCGGAGGCATCGAACCGGTGCATGCCTGATCCGGGGCATGATCCGGGGCGTGATCTGGGGCCTGGTCGCGGGTCCGAGCGGACGCTGGCCTGGGGCATCATCGGCACCGGGCGCATCGCGCGGCAGTTCGCGCGCGCGCTGCCGCACAGCCGGCGCGGCCGCCTGGCCGCGGTGTCGAGCCGCTCGGCCGCGCCACCCGGCGAGGAGTTCGCTGGCGCGCGGCTGCATCACGGCAGCGACGCCCTGCTCGCCGATGCCGAGGTGCAGGCGGTCTATATCGCGACCCCGCACCCGACGCACGCCGGCCTCGCCTGCCGCGCGGCGGCGGCCGGAAAGCACATCCTCTGCGAGAAGCCGATCGCGATGGACGCGTCGGAAGCGGGCACCGCGATCGAGGCCGCGCGTCGCCACGACGTGCTGCTGATGGAGGCCTTCATGTACCGGGTGCAGCCGCAGACCGCGCGGCTGATCGAGCTGCTGCGCTCGGGCGCCATCGGCACGCCGCTGCTGATCCAGGCGAGCTTCGGCTACCACAAGCCGTTCGACGCCGGCTCGCGCTACTTCGCGGCCGCACTCGGCGGCGGCGGCATCCTCGATGTCGGCGGCTACTGCACCTCGATGGCCCGCCTGATCGCCGGCGTCGCGCACGGCCTGCCCTTCCTCGACCCCGAGACGGTGCAGGCCGCGGCCCGGATCGGCGCCAGCCTGGTGGACGAGGTGTCCGTCGCCACCCTCGGGTTCACCGGCGGGATCCTGGCACAGCTCTCGGTGAGCGTGGCGCTGGCGCAGGAGAACCTGGTGCGCATCACCGGCACCGAGCGGCAGCTCGAGCTGGCCTCGCCGTGGTTCTGCAGCGGCCGTTACGGCGGGCGCTCCAGCCTCACGCTGCGCGACCTGCGGCAGCTGGACGGCGCGGTCGAGGAGATCGTCGTCGAGACCGACGACTGGCTCTACGCCATAGAGGCGGACGCGGCGGCGGCGGCGATCGGCCGGCGCGAGGCGGCCTGGCCGGGGATGACCCCGGCCGACAGCCTGGGCAACATGCGAACCCTCGATCGCTGGCGGGCGGCGGCCGGACTGCCGCCGGCGCGCGATCGCGCCTCGCCCGCCTGACCCATGCCCGGAGGCTGTCGGTGCCGATGATCCGCATGCTCGGCCACCAGGAGGCGGCGCGGGCGATCGAGGCGATCCGGGCGACGCTGGACCAGCGCCGCGACGCCGCGGTGGTCGCGGTCTGCGACGCGCAGGGCGAGCTGGTCGCGCTGCTGCGGCTCGACGCGGCGCCGGTGAGCGCGGTGCCGGTCGCGATCAACAAGGCCTACACCGCCGCCCGTCTGCGCCGGCCCTCGCGCGCCGTCGGCGACGCGATACGCGATCCTGCGCGCGGCGTCAGCGCCGCGTTCTACGGCGACCGGCGGATCGTCGGCTGGGCCGGCGGGTTGCCGGTGACGGCGGACGGCGCCACCATCGGCGCGATCGGCGTCAGCGGCATGTCGCAGCAGCTGGACGAGGAGATGGCCGCGATCGGGGTCGCGGCGATCGAGCCCGGATGAACGACGTCCGGCGGCGCCTGGCCGCACTCGCCCTGCTGCTGGCCCTCGGCGCCGCAGGTCCGGATCCCGCGCCGGTGCAGCTGAGCGACAGCCGGCTGGCCGCCCCTGCGGGCGGCACGGAGTCCTTCGCGACCTCCGAGGACCGCTCGGCCCGGCTGACCATTCCGGTGCGGGTCGATGGCCAGGGTCCCTATCCGTTCGTGGTCGATACCGGCGCCAACCGCTCGGTGATCTCGCGCGAGCTGGCGATCACCCTGAAGCTTCCGCCGGGACCTCAGGTGGCGCTCGACGACGCGCTGGTCCACGAGCGCGTGGACACCGTGCTGATCGACCGTCTCGATGTCGGCCGCCGGCAGATCCGCGCCCTGGACGCTCCCGTACTTCCGGCCAGGGATCTCGGCGCCGACGGCATGCTCGGCATCGACAGCCTGCGCGGCCAGCACGTGGTGCTGGACTTCAAGGGTAAGCGGCTGCTGGTCGCGCCGTCCGGCACCGCGAACGACGACTTCACCGCGAACGCCACGATCGTCGAGGGACGCCGGCGTTTCGGGCAGCTGGTCCTGGTCGACGCCGAGAGCCAGACCAAGCCGGTCTTCGTCATCCTGGACTCCGGCGCGCAGAACACGATCGGCAACGACGCGCTGCGCCGGCTGATGCGCTTCGGCACCAGACGCGGCGCCACGCTGCCGGTCGACCGTCTGATCAGCGTGACCGGCAGGCAGACCCCCGTCGAGATCGACGAGATGCCCGAGATCCGTCTCGGCGAGGTCACCATCCAGCACGCGCCGGTGGCCTATGCCAGCCTGCACACCTTCACCCAGTTCGGCCTCGACGACAGGCCGGCGCTGCTGCTCGGGATGGACGTGCTGCGCGTGTTCCGCAGCGTGTCGATCGACTTCCGCAGGCGGGAGGTGCTGTTCGTGCTGCGCTGAGCCGTCGGAGGCGGCTCAGGTCGTGGGTCGCCGGGCGGCGGCGCCGCGGCTCACGGCTGGTCGGCGCGGGCGCGGAACGACGATCGCGGATAGACGCCGAGGATGCGTGTCTCGTCGGAGAAGAAGCGCAGCTCGTCGAGCGCGCGCCGCGGTCCGGGATCGTCGGGGTGGCCGTCCACGTCGGCCATGAACTGGGTCGCGGTGAAGGCGCCGTCGAGCATGTAGCTCTCCAGCCGGGTCATGTTGACGCCGTTGGTGGCGAAGCCGCCCATCGCCTTGTAGAGCGCGGCGGGCACGTTGCGGACCCGAAAGAGGATCGTCGTCATCGTGCCCGGCGTCCCGTCGGTGGGCCACCGCGGCTCGCGCGCGGCGACGTAGAAGCGCGTGGTGTTGTGCGCGGCGTCCTCGACGTTGCGTCGCAGGATCTGCAGCCCGTTCAGCTCGGCGGCCAGCGACGAGGCCACCGCGGCCTCCTCCCTGCGGCCCCACTTCGCCACCAGCGCCGCGGAGCCCGCGGTGTCCGCCTCGATCACCGGGGTGAGCCCGAGCTCGCGGATCAGGCGGCGCACCTGGCTCATCGCCACCGGATGGGTGTGCAGCCGCCGGAGTTCGGCGATCGACACCCCCGGCAACCCGATCAGGCAGTGCTCCACGCGCTGGAAGTGCTCGCCCACGATGTGCAACCCGGCCTCGGGCAGCAGCGCGTGGATGTCCGGAACCCGTCCGGCGAGGCTGTTCTCGCAGGCCAGCATGCCGAGATCCGCACCGCCGTCATGCACGGTCTCGATCGCGGTGGCGAAGGTGTCGCACGGCACCGTCTCCCAGCCCGGATAGGCGGTGCGGCAGGCGAGGTCGGAATAGGCGCCCCGCTCGCCCTGGAAGGCGATGCGGTTCACGCGCTGTCCCCCGATGCCAGCCGGTCGCGGGCGCGCGCGAGATCCGCCGGGGTGTCCACGCCGAACGGCGCCTCCGCCACACGCGCCGCACCGATGCGCAGCCCCGCCTCCAGGGCACGCAGCTGTTCTAGCTTCTCGCGCCGCTCCAGGGCACTCTCCGGCAGGGCGACGAAGCGCGCCAGGGCGGCACGCCGATACGCATAGACGCCGATATGGTGCCAGAGCGGCCCGTCGCCCGACGGGACCGCCGCGCGCGAGAAATACAGCACCGTGGCACTCGAGGCGCCGGCCGCGAAGGCGCAGGCCGCCTTGACCACGGAGGCGGCCGCGGCCTCCTGCGGCGTGGTGATCGGCGTCACCAGGGTGGCGATGTCGAAGCCCGGGTCGAAGCCCGGATGGTCCAGCGGCGTCAGCACCGTCCGCAGGTCGCACGGCGGCAGTCCCGGCAGGTCGCCCTGGAGGTTGATGATCACGTCGTGCGCGCCGTCCGGATCGAGCAGCCGCGCCGCCGCGTGCACGCGGTCGGACCCGGACGGAAGCTCTGGCGGCGTCATCACCACCCGGCCGCCGGCAGCGCGCACCACCGCCGCCACCTCCGCGTCGCAGGCGGCGACCGCCACCGGCCCGATCGCGGCCAGGCAGGCGCGCTCCAGCACGTGCAGGATCATCGGGCGGCCGGCGATGTCGGCGAGCGGCTTGCCCGGCAGGCGCGTGGAGGCCATCCGGGCGGGGATCAGCACCAGGGGATTCATCACGTCGGCGGCGGCTCGGCTACGGGGGCTGCGGCACGATTGCGGCCCGGCTAGGCTTCACATCGGCTCGGGCGCACCTTAGGAACGTGTCGCGGATAGCGCAACCGTGGCCCCGGGGTCGCGCTGCGGGACGGCCGGACGCGTAAACGGCGAGAGCGGAAAAGGATCGGCTGGACGGCATGGACAGCACCGAACTGAACAAGATCATGGCGGCGTTCCTGACCGCCGGCATCGTCTTCGGCCTGGGCGGCGTGCTCGGGGGCAAGCTGATCCATTCCGAACACCCCGAAAAACCTGCCTTCGTCATCGCCAGCGCCTTGCCCGAGGGCGTCCCCGCCGGCCCCAGGCAGGTGCCGATCGCGGCCCTGCTGGCGAGCGCCGACCCCGCCCGCGGCGGCGGCGACGCGGCCCGGCAGTGCGCCTCCTGCCACAGCTTCACCAAGGGAGGCGCCACCCTGGTCGGGCCCAACCTCTACAACATGATCGGCGCCCCGATCGCCGAGAGTGCCAGCTACGAGTTCTCCACGTCGCTGAAGGCGCACAAGGGCAAGTGGACCTTCGAGGAGATGAGCGCCTGGCTCAAGGATCCCAAGGGCTACGCGTCCGGCACCAAGATGGCGTTCGCCGGCATCAACAGCGACAAGCAGCGCGCCGACGTGGTCGACTACCTGCGCACCCTGTCCGACAGCCCGCTGCCGCTGCCGCCGGTGCCCAAGCAGGCGCCGGCCCAGGCGGTCGCCGACAACGGTGCGCCCGCCTCGGCGGCGGCCGCCGGACCCACTTTCGTCGATCTGGTCCGCACCGCGGACGTGGGCGTCGGCCAGCAGGCCTCGCAGCGCTACTGCGGCGCCTGTCACAGCTTCGACCAGGGCGGCTCCAACATGGTCGGGCCGAACCTGTACGGCACCGTCAACAAGGCCATCGCGATGAGCGGGAGCTACAGCTACTCGGCAGCGCTCAAGGCGAAGCACGCCGCCTGGACCTACGACAACCTCAATGCCTGGCTGGTCGATCCCAAGGGCTACGCGCCCGGCACCAAGATGAGCTTCGCCGGCATCCCCAGCGAGAAGCAGCGCGCCGCCGTCGTCGCCTACCTGCGCAGCCTGGCGCCGAACCCGGCACCGCTTCCCGGCAGCGGGCCCGGCGGCGCCGACGCGGCCGGGCAGAAGGCGGCGAGCAACCAGAAGGCGGCCGGCAAATAGGCGCGTTGCCGCCGGACCCGCCGCCCGATCACTGGCTGGCGGCGGCCGTCGCGGCGGCGGACGTGGCCGGGTGCGTCATCCGTCCGTTCTTCCGGATGCCGGTCGACGCCATCGACAAGGCCGACGACAGCCCGGTGACCGTCGCCGACCGCAGCGCCGAACGGGCGATGCGCGCGGTGCTCTCGGAACGTCTGCCGGAGCACGGCATCCTCGGCGAGGAGTTCGGCCTGGAGCGGCCGCAGGCGCGCTGGCGCTGGGTGCTCGATCCGCTGGACGGCACGCGCGCCTTCATCACCGGCCGGCCGAGCTTCGGGGTGCTGGTGGCGCTGCTGCAGGACGGGGAGCCGAGGCTGGGCGTGATCGACCAGCCGATCACCGGCGAGCGCTGGATCGGGCTCGCCGGCCAACCGACCCGGTTCCTCTCGACGAGCCTGCCGGGTGCGGCGCGCACCCGCGCCTGTGCCGGTCTGGCCCGTGCCGAGCTGTCCTGCACCTCGCCGGAGATGCTCGAGCCGCCGTTCCGGGCACCCTGGCACCGCCTGCGGTCGTCGGTGCGTCGCGCCTCCTGGGGCGGCGACTGCTACGCCTATGGCCTGCTGGCGCTGGGCCAGCTCGACATCATCGCCGAGTGCGGCATGAAGCCGTGGGACTGGGCGGCGCTGGTCCCGGTGGTCGAGGGCGCCGGCGGCCGCGTCACCGACTGGCAGGGAAGCCCGCTGCGCCAGGATGGCGACGGCACCGTGCTCGCGGTCGGCGATCCGACGCTGCTGGCGCCTGCGGTCGAGGCGCTGGCGGCCGCGTCGGGCGATCCTGCCTGAGCGGATGGCAGCCATACCCGCCGACACCCTGGAAAGCCGGTCCGCACTCGGCTAACGGCTGTCGCCAAGCCACGCCCACGGGCAGCAGGAACGGAACGATCGATGCCGAGCGAGCTCTCCCTGCCCAAGGACCGGATCAGGATCCTGCTGCTGGAGGGCGTGCACGAGAGCGCCGTCGAGCTGCTGGTCGCGTCCGGCTACTCCAACATCACCCGGCTGCCCGGCGCCCTCGAGGGCGATGCGTTGCGCGACGCGCTCGATGGCGTGCACGTGCTCGGCATCCGCTCCCGCACCCAGCTCACGCCGGGGATGATCGAGGCGGCGCGCAAGCTGATCGCGGTCGGCTGCTTCTGCATCGGCACCAACCAGGTCGCCCTCGCCGAGGCCCGCGCCCGCGGCATCCCGGTGTTCAACGCGCCCTACAGCAACACGCGCTCGGTGGCCGAGCTGGTGATCGGCGAGATCATCATGCTGATGCGGCGCATCTTCCCCAAGTCGGTCGCCGCCCATGAAGGGGTCTGGGACAAGTCGAGCGCCAACAGCTGGGAGGTGCGCGGCAAGACGCTGGGCATCGTCGGCTACGGCAGCATCGGCAGCCAGCTCTCGGTGCTCGCCGAGGCGCTCGGCATGCGCGTCGTCTATCACGACGTGATCGACAAGCTCGGGCACGGCAATGCCGGCGCGGCCGCCACCCTGGACGCGCTGCTGGCGCAGAGCGACGTCGTCAGCCTGCACGTCCCGCAGACGCCCGACACCCGCGACCTGATCGGCGCCGCCCAGATCGCCCGGATGAAGCCGGGCAGCTTCCTGCTCAACAACGCGCGCGGCCAGGTGGTGGATCTCGCCGCCGTCGCCGACGCGCTGCGCACGGGCCAGCTGCTGGGAGCCGCGATCGATGTGTTCCCCGAGGAGCCGAGCAGCAACGCCGAGCGCTTCACCTCCCCGCTGCAGGGCCTCGACAACGTGATCCTGACCCCGCACATCGGCGGCTCGACGGCGGAGGCGCAGGACCGCATCGGCATCGAGGTGGCGCGCAAGCTGATCGCCTACAGCGACGTCGGCGCCACCCTGGGTGCGGTGAACTTCCCCGAGGTGCAGCTTCCGGCTCGCCCGCGCGGCACCCGCTTCATGCACGTGCATCACAACGTCCCGGGCATGCTGGGCAAGATCAACGACATCTTCTCGAGTGCGGGCATCAACATCGCCGCCCAGTATCTCGAGACCGACGCCGAGATCGGCTACGTCGTGGTCGAGGCCGACACCGACCGGGAGGACGCGACGCTGATCCTCGAGGCGCTGCGATCGCTCGACAGCACGATCCGGGCAAGGCTGTTGTATCAGCGGCGGTAGCAAGGCCAGGGCGCTGCCCTGGACCCGCTCAAGGCCGAGCCTTGAGAATCCATTTAATAAACCGGTTTCCAGAGGCGCATGCCTTTGGCGGGTCCGGGCAGAGCCCGGCCTTTCCTTGAACACTCCCCGGGGCATCAATGTCCAAGATTAAAGAACCGAAGCACCTCGGCGCGCCGTCAATCCTTCTTTAAGCAAACCCGGTCACCCTTCCGGATGGGCCATGACGGCTCCCGGAGCCTCCTCATGTCGATCGCCCGCGTCCGCAGCTTCGCCTTTTCCGGGATCGACGCGGTACCGGTGGAGGTCCAGGTGCAGATCTCCAACGGGCTGCCGGCGTTCCTGATCGTGGGACTGGCGGACAAGGCGGTGGCGGAAGCGCGCGAGCGGGTGCGCGCGGCACTCACCGCGATGAGCCTGGCGCTGCCGCCCAAGCGCATCCTGATCAACCTCGCACCGGCCGACCTGCAGAAGGAAGGCAGCCATTTCGATCTGGCGATCGCGCTGGGCGTGCTGTCGGCGATGGACGTGCTGCCCCGCGACGAGGTCGCCGGCTACGCCGCGATCGGCGAGCTCTCGCTCGACGGCCGGATCAACCCGGTCACCGGCGTGCTGCCGGCGGCACTCGGCGCCAGCGCGCTGTCGCTGGGGCTGGTCTGTGCGGCGCAGCAGGGCGGCGAGGCGGCCTGGGGCGGGGAGATCGAGGTGCTCGCGGCGCCGGACCTGCTCTCGCTGGTCAACCATTTCCGCGGCACCCAGGTGCTGACCCCGCCGGAGCTGCCCGGTCTGGCGCAGCCCGGCCGCGCGCCGGACCTCGCCGACGTGAAGGGGATGGAGACCGCCAAGCGGGCGATCGAGATCAGTGCCGCCGGTGGCCACAGCCTGATGCTGATCGGGCCGCCGGGTGCCGGAAAATCCATGCTCGCCGCCCGTCTGCCCGGGCTGCTCCCGGACCTCTCGGCGGCGGAAGCCCTGGAAGTGAGTGCCATCCATAGCGTCGCGGGGCTGCTGCACGACGGCAAGCTGGTGATGCGGCCGCCGTTCCGCGAGCCGCATCATTCGGCGAGCCAGGCCGCGATCATCGGCGGCGGCCCGCGCGCGAAGCCGGGCGAAGTCAGCCTCGCGCACCGTGGCGTGCTGTTCCTGGACGAGATGCCCGAGCTGCCGCGGCAATCCTTGGAAGCGTTACGCGCGCCGATCGAGACCGGTCGGACCACGGTGGCCCGCGCCGCCGCCCACGTGACCTACCCGGCCCGCTTCCAGCTGGTCGCGGCGATGAACCCGTGCCGCTGCGGCCATCTCGGCGACGCCAGCCGGGAATGCGGCCGGGCGCCGAAATGCGGCGAGGAATACATGAGCAAGATCAGCGGTCCGATGCTCGACCGGATCGACCTGTGCGTGCAGGTGCAGCCGGTGCCGGCGCGCGAGATCGCGCGCGCGCCGAGCGGCGAGTGCAGCAGCACCGTCTCCGCCCGGATCGCGTCCTGCCGCACGCGCCAGCACGCACGCCAGGACGGACTGTGCAACGCCGAGGCCGGGATCGAGCAGCTCGAGCTCTCCGACGAGGCCCGCGACCTGGCGGAGAAGGCGTCGGAGCGGCTGCGCCTGTCGGCGCGCGGCTTCACCCGGATGCTGCGCGTGTCGCGCACGGTCGCCGACCTGGCGGATCGTGACCAGGTCGAGCGTGCGCACGTCGCCGAGGCGCTGAGCTACCGGCACCGGATTCCGGGCAGGGTGTGAGCCCGGATCTGAAACCGCTTTCGCCACGGAAGTCATGGAACTAAACGGGAACGCACGCGTTCAGCCGACATGAGCACAAAAGACAAGGACCCGGTGCACGAGCAGGCTCTGCCGTCGAACACCGAGAAGAACCCGGATGATTGGGCGACCGGCGAGGAGAGCATGACCGGCGCGCAGCAATCCTACCTCAAGACGCTGAGTGCGGAGGCCGGAGAGGAATTCGATCCCTCCCTGAACAAGGCGGAAGCGTCCAAGCGCATCGACGCGCTGCAGCAGGCGACCGGACGCGGCAAGTCGCACTGACGGGTGCCGCCGGCCGTTCCGCCATCTTATCAACCTAATCCGCCCGGAGAGTGCCTCCAGGAACGAGTGGACAGGCGGGGCGGCCGATGGACAGGCGATCGAGAGGGTTCCGGCTGAGCTCGCTGGTGGCGGGCTCGGGCATGCTGATGTCGAGCTGCGTCAGCCTCACCCCGGCACGGGCGCAGGATGCATCGTCGGCATCGGGTGATCCGCCGGGCCGGGTCGGGCGCATCGCCCGCCTGGAAGGGACAGTCTCCAGCCACGGTGCCGGTGCGACGCAGTGGACGCCGGCGGTGCTGAACTTCCCGGTCAGCTCGGGCGACGCGCTCTGGACCCAGCCGCAGGCGCAGGCCGACCTCCAGGTCGGTGACAGCCTGATCACGCTGGCCGACAGCACCGAACTCGATGTCGCGACCCTGGATGACCGCAATCTGCTCGCCACCGAACCGCAGGGCGCGCTGTTCCTCGATCTGCGCGACCTGCGGCCGGGTGAGACCTACACGATCAATACGCCGCGCGGGGCGGTGCAGATCGCGACCCCTGGCGAGTACGAGGTGCTCGCCGGCGACAGCGCCACGCCGACCCGCGTGGTCGTGGTGCGCGGCGCGGCGCAGCTGACCGCCGGGACGCTGGCGCTGCGCGCCGGTCAGGGGCAGATGGCCGTCGCGACCGGTGCGCAGGACGTGCAGGGTGACGTCGAACCACTGAGTGCCTACGACCCGTTCCTGACCGCGATGCTGGCGCACAACAGCGCACCGGCGACGGCGCCGCCGGCGGTGCAGGGTATGACCGGGACGCAGGATCTGGCGCAGTACGGCAGCTGGCAGAACGACCCACAGTACGGCCAAGTCTGGGCTCCGCAGGTGGCACCGGATTGGGTGCCGTATCGTGACGGCAGCTGGTCGTATGTCGCACCCTGGGGCTGGACCTGGGTCGATAACGAGCCGTGGGGGTTCGCCCCTTTTCATTACGGCCGCTGGGCCCGGCTCGGCCAGCGCTGGTGCTGGGTGCCGAACCAGCCCGATGCGCCGGTGGACGAGCAGCCCGCCTACGCGCCGGCCTTGGTCGATTTCATCGCCGCCGGCGCCGTCGTCGGAGTCGGCGCCGGCCTGCTGGCCGCTTCGCTCTCCTCCGGGCGCGGCGACATCGGCTGGGTGCCGCTCGGGCCGCGCGAGGCCTATGCGCCCCCCTACGGCGCCAGCAGACGCTACCTGAGCCGCCTGAACCGCGGTGGCGGCTGGCATCGGCCGGCCTGGGGAGTGGGGGCGGGCGCACCCGGCGGCGATCGCCGCGGCGGAGGCGGCTTCATCAACCGCGCCGCGCTGACCGTCGCCCCAACGGCGGCGATGGCAGGATCCCGACAGATCCACCCGGTCGCGCACGGCCTGGGTAGCCCGGCGGCGCGCGGCTTCGAGTCCGCATCGGCGCAGCCGGTGCACGGCGCCCTGCCGATCCGTCCGGTGGCGGAGACACGCGGCCTGACGCCGCAGGCCGCGCAGCGTCTCGGCGTCGGAGGCGCTGCTGCACACGCGCCCGCGCCCGGCCCGGCGATCAGGGCCGGCAGTGTCCACCCGCAGAGCGGACGCGTCGGGTTCCGCGACGCGGCAGCACCGACGGTGACGCGGGCGGCCGCGCGCGCGCCGGGTCCGGTCGCCCCGCGCCAGGTCGCACCGCATGCTCCGGTCGCGCCGCAGCCGCCCGTCCGCCCGGTGGCCCCGGCGCCGTCGCCGTCGCCGTCGATGCGGCCGCAGCAGCCCGGCACGGCGCCCGGCCCGAGCCATCTGCGCGATGTGGAGCACAGGGCGCCGGCGCCGCACCCACCGGTGCAGGCGCCCGTGGCGCCTAGGTTCCAGCCGCAGCGGCAGCAGGGGTTCCAGCCGCCGGCTTTCCAGCAGCCAGCCTTCCGCCAGCCCGCCTTCCATCCGCCAATCGCCAACCAGCCGGCCTTCCGTCCCGCGGCACCGCGGCCACAATTCCAGGCGCCGCGTCCGGCGGCGCGCCCGGCACCGCCGCCACCGGGACGTCCGGAACATCCCTGAGGGGGCGCCGCGGGGGAGCTACTCCGATGCCGCCCGGAGCACCGCGAGGCCGCCTTCGAGGTCGGCGATCAGCTCGTCGGGGTCTTCCAGTCCGATATGGAAGCGGCAGGCCGGTCCCTCCAGACGGCTGGATTCTAGGCTGCGGGTCACCGTCGTCGGCAGCGCCAGGCTCTCGTAGCCGCCCCAGGATTCGCCGATGCCGAATACACCCAGCGCATCGACCATCGCGTCCACCGCCGCGGGATCGAACTCCGGACGGAACACAACGCCAAACAGGCTGCTGGCGCCGCTGAAATCGCGCAGCCAGATCTCATGACCGGGCGAGCCCGGCAGGGCGGGATGCAGCACCCGGGCGACCTCGTCGCGCGTGGCGAACCACTGCGCCACGGCCAGCGCCGAGCGCGATTGGCGCTCCAGCCGCACCCCCAGCGTACGCAGGCCGCGCAGGGTGAGCCAGCAATCGTCCGGGCTGGCATATTGCCCGAGCTGGATCGCCGCATCGCGCAGCACACGCCAGTCCTGCTCGTCGGCCACGGTGACCGCGCCGACGATCACGTCGGCGTGGCCGCCGGCATACTTGGTCAGCGCCTGGATGGAGACATCGGCGCCGTGCTCGAACGGCTGGAACACGTGGATGCCCCAGGTGTTGTCGAGCAGCAGCTTGGCGCCGTGCTCGTGCGCCACACGCGCCAGCATCGGCACGTCCTGCACCTCGAAGCTGTGGCTTCCGGGACTTTCCGACAGCACGACCTGGGTGTTGGGGCGCATCAGCGTGCGCAGCTTCGCCTCGGGGATCATCGGCTCGTAATATTCGGTCTCGATGCCCATGCGGCGCAGCATGGTGTCGCAGAAGCGGCGGGTCGGACCATAGACGCAGTCCGGCATCAGGCAGTGGCCGCCGGCGCCGAGGAAGGCGAGCAGCGGCGTGGTCACCGCGGCCAGCCCCGAGGAGACGATCTGGCTGTGGGTGCCGCCCTCGATCTCGGCGATGACCGCCTCGAGGTGGAACTGGGTCGGCGTGCCGCAGGCGCCATAGGTGAGCTCGTGGCCGTAGCGCTTGCTCCCACGCTCGCGCAGGGCGTGCAGGCTCGGGAACAGCACGGTCGAGCCGCGCGCCACCGGCGGATTGACGAAGCCGTCCTCAGGCCCCTCCCCGCCGTCGCCGCCGACATGCCGGCCGGCACGCACCATCCGGGTCGAGAGCGTGCTCCAGCCGTCGGCGACCCGCGCCTGATCCGGCGGCCGGCCGAGCGGGTTCACGCAGCACCTCCGGCCGGCGAGTTCAGCCTCGAACCCTCGCCGCGCGGCAGCCCGGGGTGGCTCGCCCACTCGGTCCAGGAGCCGTCGAACAGCGCGTTCGCCGGGAAGCCCGCGGCCGCGAGGCCGAGCGAGAGCACCGAGGCGGTCAGGCCGGATCCGCAGCTGGTCACCACCGGCAGGCTGCCGTCGATCCCGGCGGCGGCGAAGCGGGCGCGCAGTGCCGCCACCGGCAGCAGCCGCCGGTCCGCATCGAGCAGCTCGGTGAAGGGCAGGCTGGCGCTGCCGGGGATGTGGCCGCCGGGCAGGCCGGGACGCGGCTCGGGCGCCCGCGCGTCGAATCGCGCCCGGCTGCGCGCATCGATCACCACGGCCTGACGCTCACCGGCAGCGATCGCGATCATATCGCCCAGACCGACCAGGCGCTCGGCGCGCAGGCGCGGGACGAAGTGCGCCGCCGCGACCGGCGCCCCCTCGCCCGCCTCGACCGGCAGCGCCGCCTCGCGCCAGGCGGTCAGACCGCCATCCAGCACCTGCACCCGATCGT
This sequence comes from uncultured Acetobacteraceae bacterium, assembly GCA_964242335.1. Classification (GTDB taxonomy): domain Bacteria; phylum Pseudomonadota; class Alphaproteobacteria; order Acetobacterales; family Acetobacteraceae; genus Lichenicoccus. Next base: position 41,082 of record CAXTAY010000009.1, read on the forward strand.
GCCCGAACAGGCCCAGCAGCCACCAGCCGCGCGCAGCACCCACCGGTCCAGACTGGTCGTAGAGCACGACGCGGCTCGCGTTGCCGACGCCGAGCGCCCCGACCAGCCGCGCGAACCTGCCCTGGCTCGGCACCATGTGCGGCAGCCCGCCCTCCGGATCGGAGAACGCCTCCGCGTCGAAGCGGCGCGCGCCGGGGATATGGGCGTCGAGGAAGCGCAGGCCGGGGTCGAACTCGTCGCCGGGCAGCAGCACGGTCGCGTCCAGCACCACCAGGTCGGGCTCGCCGAGATGCGGATGGAGCTCGCGGGCTGTCAGCAACGGCATCATGTCGGGATCAGCTCATCCGGCGGCGCCCGCCATCCGGGTCGCTGTTCCTCAACAGATCATTGCAGGGCGTGTGCCGCAAGCAGCTCGCGCACCCGCCGTGCCGCGGCGGCGCCCTTCAGCGAGTCGCGCCACATCGTCTCGGCGACGCGCTGATGCGACGTCACCGCCTCGGGGGCGCCGGTGACCAGGGCGACGCCGCTCGCGTTGACGCAGCTGGCGTCGCTGCGGAACGGGTTGATCACCAGCGTGGCGCGGTCGCGCTGACGCATCAGGGTGCAGTTGGTGGTGAGCTCGCCGCCGGGGATCAGGCTGAACTGCAGGCCCATCGGCTCGGTCTCCAGCATGGCGGCGATGCTCTCCACCTCGGCCGCCGCGATCTTCCGGCAGTAGGCACGCAGGTTGGCGCTGAGCCGGACGTTCTCCGCCACGCCCTGTTCGAGGAAGCGCTGCAGCACCGGCTCGGAGATCATCGTGATCAGGTTGGGGCGGCGCATCTGGTAGGCGCGCTTGCGGGCGACCATGATGCCCAGCACCTGCTCGGACAGCGCCTTGACCGTCGGCGCCTCCGCACCGGCCTGCTCGGCGGTCTCGGCGAAGGTCTGCGCCAGCAGGCCGTCATAGCCTTCCGAGGTGACCAGGTAGCAGAGCGGCTCGCCGACCTGCAGCACCTGATCCGCGGTCTCCTCGAGCTGACGGACCCGCTCGAAGAAACCGATGGTGCGGCTGTAGTACTCGACGCCGATGCCGAGCAGCGAGAGCGGTGAGATCTTGAGCAGCTCGGCGAGGCGCTGGACCGTGTCCAGCTTGATCACCTCGCCCTTCTCGTAGCGGTAGAGGGCTGCACGGGACACGCCGAGCCGGGCCGCGATCTCCTCGGCACGCATGCCGGACTCCAGCCGGTAGGCCCTCAATTGCTGACCGATCTCGTTCAGGCGCATCGTCTCTTCCTCTACTCGCCCGCGGGCGCGCTGAAGCGTCGTCGAAAAAGCTGGATCGGGAAGCCCACGGACAACGCTTACATCAATAAAACGTTAAACCAGCGGAATTGTCCATCGGCTTCACGGAATCGTTTTTATTCAAAACCCTCGCCGTGATGAAGAGGCTTGGCGAGGCGTCGGTGCCGCGGCGGTACGTGCCGCCGCGGCGGCATCTGCAGGAGCGAATGGTTGCCGGCATCCGCGATCGGCGCGAAAGGGAGCGTATGCCCGAGCGAATCATGATGGGTCTGCTGCTCGGTGGCGTCGCCACCGGCTGCATCATCGTCCTGTATCCGTTCTTCTCCGCCCTGCTGTGGGCAGCGATCCTGACCTTCACCACCTGGCCAGTCTACCGGCATCTGCAGCAGCGCTCGGGCCGCTACACCGCGGCCGCGCTGATGATGATCCTGACCGCGCTGCTGGTGGTGCTGCCGCTGGCGCTGGTGGCCTCGGCGGGGATCGCCGACGCGCCGGGCATCGTGCGGGCGATCGAGAACGCGCTGGCGATGCATCTGCCGGAGCCGCCGCGCTGGGTGGCTGCCACGCCGCTGATCGGGCGGCAGGTGGCGCAGACCTGGACCAAGTGGTCGGCCGACCTCTCCGCCGCCGGCGCCTTCGTCCAGCCCTATCTCGGCAGCATCGCCGCGCGCGCCCTGAACCTGCTGGTGCAGATCGCCAGCGGCCTGCTGCAGCTGGTGCTGGCGCTGTTCATCGCGTTTTTCTTCTGGGTGAACGGCGAGTCGCTGGGTGCGCATGTCACCGCCATCATCCGGCGCATCGCCGGCTCCTATGCCGACCGCCTGCTGGGCGTGACCGGAAGCACGGTGCGCGGCACCGTCTACGGCATCCTCGGCACCGCCATCGTGCAGGGCATCCTCACCGGGATCGGCTTTGCCATCGCCCACGTGCCGAGCCCGGTGCTGTTCGGCGGCATCGCCGCCTTCTTCGCGGTGCTGCCGATCGGCGCACCGCTGGTATGGGTGCCGGCTGCGATGTGGCTGGCGCTGACGCACCACCTGGCCTGGGGCATCGTGCTCGGCGTCTACGGCGTCGTGGCGATCTCGGGCGCCGATCACGTCATCCGGCCGGTGTTCATCTCGCGCGGCGCCCAGCTGCCCTACCTGCTGACGGTGCTGGGCGTGCTCGGCGGCGTGCTGGCGTTCGGGGGCCTGGGGATCTTCCTCGGCCCGGTGCTGCTGGGCGTCGGCTACACGCTGGCGGTCGAGTTCGCGGCCACCGGGGCCGGCGCGCGGCGCGACGCGGCACAGCACCCCTTGGAGGCTCCGGTGCCGCTGCTGGAGGATGTGGCTTGAAGGATGCGGCGTGAAGATCGTCAGCTGGAACCTGCTGCGCCGCGTCGGCGCCTCGGTCGACGACGTGGGCCGGCTGATCGACAGCGAGCGGCCCGACCTGATGCTGATGCAGGAGGCGACGCGCGAGATCGACCAGCTCGTGGAGAGGATCGGCGGCCACTACGCACGCTCGCCGCTGCCCGGTCGCATCCACGGCGTCGCCTGCTGGAGCCCCAGGCCATTCCGAAGCCCGCCTTCGGTCTGGCCGCTGCAGCCGGGCGCCCTGATCCGCCGGATCTGCCAGGTGATCGATTGCGGCGAGTTCTCGGTCGCCAACGTGCACCTCTCGCACGGCCAGGTGCTGAACCGCCGCCAGCTCCGCCTGATCGCCGAGCGGCTGCCGGCGCGCGGCGCGGTGCTCGGCGACTACAACCTGGTCGGGCCGGCGCTGCTGCCCGGCTTCCGCGACGTGGGGCCGCGCGAGCCTACCCACCGCATGGCCGACATGGTGGGCGTCAGGCTCGACCGTTGCCTGGTGCGCGGGCTCAGGTGCCGCCACGCCGAGATCCTGCCGCACCGGCTGTCGGACCATCACCCGATCAAGGTGGAGCTCGACCTCTGAGCCGCCTGCCGGGGCGGCGTCACAGGTAGGGCAGCAGCAGGCGCGCCGCGGCGTCGCGTATCCGTATGGGGAAGGCACGAGCGGCGAGCTGCTCGCCCTGATACCGCGCGTGCCGGTGCGCCAGCATGAACGCGTCGAGCTCGTGGGCCAGGTCGCGGTCGTGCACCTCGACGTTGAGCTCGAAGTTCAGCCGCAGGCTGCGCACGTCCTGGTTGGCGCTGCCGATCAGCGACCAGGCGCGGTCGACGACCATCAGCTTGGAGTGGTTGAAGGGCGGATCGGAGAACCAGATCCGCACCCCGGCATCGAGCAGCGGGATGTTGTTCGGGATGCGTGCCCAGTCGACCAGCGGCTGGTTGCTCCGGCGCGGCAGCACCAGGTCGATCTCCACCCCGCGCATCGACGCCATCGCCAGCACGGTCAGCAGCCGCTCGTCGGGCAGGAAGTAGGGCGTCATGATGCGCACCGAACGTCGCGCCAGTGCCACGCCCTGCATGATCACGAACTCGATCTTCTCCAGGTCGCTGTCCGGCCCGGAGGTGACGACGCGGCAGAACGCCTCGCCCTGCGGCGGGTCCGGCGAGGCAGCGGCGTTCGGCCGGCCGTAGAACAGGGCGGGATCGAGCTCCTCCCCGCGGGTGAAGGACCAGTCCTTGGCGAACGCCTCGGCGAGCTGATCCACGATCGGGCCGGTCAGCCGGAAGTGGGTGTCCGACACCGGATGGCTCGGCCGGAACCGCAGCACGTTCTCGATCGCGATGTTCAGGCCACCGGTGAAGCCGACCGCCCCGTCGACGACCAGGACCTTCTTGTGCGTACGCAGGTTGAGGAACGGCATGCGCCAAGGCAATGCCGAGTGCATGAACCGCGCGACCGGCACGCCCGCGGCATGCAGGCGGCTGGCGACCCTGCACCGGAAGTAGCCGCTGCCGATCCCATCGACCAGGACGCGCACCGCGACCCCGCGCCCGTGCGCCGCGACGATCGCGTCGACGAACCGCCCGCCCAGCGGGTCGTCGTGGAACAGGTAGGAGCAGAGCAGCAGGCTGCGCTGCGCGCCCGCGATCGCCTCCAGCATGACCGGGTAGGCGCTGTCGCCGTCATGCAGGCAGCGCACGCCGTTGCCGGCCAGCAGCGAGCGTCCGGTCAGCCGCGCCACCGCCCCGACCAGCGGCGCCAGATGGCCCTCCAGCGCCGACGTCTCGGCTTCGCTGTCGCGCCGGCTCGACCACGGCCTGGCCTCGCTGAGCCGCTTGGCCAGTCGGCGCACCCGGTTGATGCCGAGGGTGACGTAGAGGAAGGCGCCGATCAGGGGTGCGAGCCAAGTCAGGCCGATCCAGCCGATCGCGGCGCCGATGTCGCGCTTGGTGCGCAGCACGTGCAGCGTCACCACCGCTGCCAGCAGGATGCGCAGCGGCGCCAGCAGGTCCGAGGTCAGCACCGTCAGGGGATGCATCGGCGACCGCCCGCGCTCAGACCAGAGGGCGAGGATAAACCAATTGGTAGGAAATCGCCCGCATGCTGCTCCGCGCAGCGCGGGGAGGCGTCATGATGTCCATCGTGCGACGATGCCGCGCCGGCGGCGATCCGACCACAACGTCGCGCGAAACGGCGGAAATATCCCGTCCCTCTGTGACCAGACGGTCACGCGGCACCGCATCCCAGGCGCGCGGCATGCTGGCCGAGAGCCGGGTCTGCCGCGTGCTGGAGGCGGAGGGCTGGACCGTGCTGCTGCGACGGGCGCGCACCGCCTGCGGCGAGATCGATATCGTGGCGGAACTGCCCGGGACCGGGTCGAGGCCGGGGCTGATCGCCTTCGTCGAGGTGAAGTCGCGCGCCGCGTTCGGCGACGCCGCCCATGCCCTGACCGCGCGGCAACGCCAGAGGCTGATCGATGCCGCCGAGATCCTGCTGCAGCGCCATCCGCACTGGAGCGGGTCGAGCCTGCGCTTCGACCTCTTCCTGCTCGACGGCACCGGTGCCATGCGACGCGTCGCCGACGCCTTCAGGATCGGCGATCCGGCGTGACGCGAGGGCGAAGAAGGCAAGGGCTCTGCCCTCGACCCGTTGGGGCTGGGAGGCCCCAAACCCCTCTTCTAGAAAAAGGATTTCAAGGGCTTGCCTTTGATGCGGTCAAGGGGCAAAGGCCCCTTGCCTGCTCTTCGCGCCGCAACTCCAGAACAGCGTCCTAGCGCCGGGCCAGGTGAACGCCGACCCGCCGGCGATAGGCCGAGGCGGTGGAAGCGTGCATCCCGCGGCTGACATAGCCCGGACGATGCACACGGCGGAATGCCACCACCGGCCGGTAGATCGGACGCGGCACGGCGGTCAGCGAGTCGAAGGTCAGCTTGGCCGCCTCGGAGTCGGTCACGAGGTGCTGGGCGTAGGCCTGCGAAGGGAGCGCCGCGCAGCCGAGCAGGGCGGTCAGCAAGGCGATGCGTAACGACACGGCAGGCCCCCGACGGTTCCGCCACAAGCACTACGACGGCCCGCCCCCGCAGGTAAAGCTTTTCGATCACACCGCGGTGCGGGCCGGCGCCGGCTGGATGCCGTGCTGGGCGAACAGGTTCTCGAGCTCGCCCGACTGGTACATCTCGGTAACGATGTCGCAGCCGCCGACCAGCTCGCCGCTGACGTAGAGCTGCGGGATCGTCGGCCAGTTGGAGAACGCCTTGATGCCGTCGCGCAGTTCCGGATCTTCCAGCACGTTGGCGGTCTGGAACGGGACGTTCATGTGCGACAGGATCTGAACCACGCGGGCGGAGAAGCCGCACTGCGGGAACATCGCGTTGCCCTTCATGTACAGCATCACGGGGTTGGTCTCGATCTCGCCGCGTATGCGCGCGAACACGGTCTCGGTCATGGCTAGTCTCCTCGTTGGGGTCTCAGGGCACGTTGGTCTGCAGGGCCAGGGCGTGCAGCGCCCCACCCATGTGGCCCTGCAGCGCCGCGTAGACCATCTGGTGCTGCTGCAGTCGCGAGCGGCCGCGAAACGATTCGCTGACCACCTTGCAGGCGTAGTGGTCGCCGTCGCCGGCCAGGTCCTCGATGGTCACGGTCGCGTCCGGCAGCGCCGACCGGATCATCGTCTCGATGTCGCCAGCGGCCATCGGCATGGGCTCTGTTCCCTAGCGGTCCATGAGGTCGGGAAAGAAGCGGCGATGCGCGTTTTCCAGACGGGCGATCGATATTGTGGCGCCGCTGGGCAAAGTCAAACCCGCCTCGCCGCCGGGCCGGACGGAGCGGCCGAGCCGGCGCGCGGCGATGCCGGCCGCCGCCGCCGCCTCGAGCAGCGCCGCCCCGTCCGCGACCGCCAGCACGTAGCGCGACTGGTCCTCGCCGAACCAGTAGGCGTGCGGCGGCATGCCCGACTGCGGCACGTCGAGGACGCAGCCGACGCCGCCGGCCATGACCATCTCGGCGATCGCCACCAGCAGGCCACCGTCCGAGACGTCGTGGCAGGCGGCGACGCGATGCGCGGCGATCTGCGCGCGCACGAAGTCGCCCTGCCGGCGCTCCGCCTGCAGGTCGAGCGGCGGCGGCGGCCCCTCCTCGCGGCCGAGGATCTCGCGCAGCCAGAGCGTCTGGCCAAGATGGCCCTGCGTGGCGCCGATCAGCACCAGCTCGAGATCGGGCGCCAGCGCCAGCCCGACCGCGTCCGACACGTCGTCGAGCACGCCGAGACCGCCGATCGCCGGCGTCGGCAGGATGGCGACGGAGCTGCCGTCCGGCTGCCGGGTCTCGTTGTATAGCGACACGTTGCCGCTCACGACCGGGAAGTCCAGCGCCAGGCAGGCGTCGCGCATGCCGGCGATCGCGTCGGCGAACTGGCCCATCACCTCCGGCCGCTCCGGATTGCCGAAATTGAGGTTGTCGGTGATCGCCAGCGGCCGCGCGCCGGTAGCGGTGAGGTTGCGCCAGGCCTCGGCCACCGCCTGAGCCCCGCCCAGTCGGGCGTCGGCGGAGACGTAGCGGGGCGTGCAGTCGGTGGTCAGGGCGAGTCCGATCGTGGTGTCCTCGACGCGCACGATGGCGGCGTCGGCGGCACCGGGGCGACGCACCGTCTGGCCGCCGACGGTGCTGTCGTACTGGTCCCATACCCAGGCACGCGAGGCGAGGTCGGGCGAGGCGACCAGGTGGATCAGCGCCGCCTCGATGCCCACCGGGTCGGGCACCGCACCGAGCGGCGCCGGCACCGGGGTGGGCGCGGTCGGGCGGTGATACAGCGGCGCCTGCTCAGCGAGCGGACCGAGCGGGATGTCGGCCTCGATGTGGCCCCGGTGTTGCACCACGATGCGGCCGGTGTCGGTGAGATGGCCGATGACCGCGAAGTCGAGCTCCCACTTCTCGAAGATCGCCCGCGCCTGCTCGGTGCGCTCCGGGCGCAGCACCATCAGCATGCGCTCCTGGCTCTCCGACAGCATCATCTCGTAGGCGCTCATGCCGCGCTCGCGCTGCGGCACGCGGTCGAGCTCGAGCTCGATGCCGACATCGCCCTTGCCCGCCATCTCGACCGACGAGGAGGTGAGGCCGGCGGCACCCATGTCCTGTATGGCGACGATCGCGTCGGTGCCCATCAGCTCCAGGCAGGCCTCGATCAGCAGCTTCTCGGTGAACGGGTCGCCGACCTGCACCGTGGGGCGCTTGCTCTCGGCGTCGGCGCCGAACTCCGCCGAGGCCATGGTGGCGCCGTGGATGCCGTCGCGGCCGGTCGAGGATCCGACATAGACCACCGGGTTGCCGATGCCGGCGGCGGCCGAGAGGAAGATGCGGTCCTGCCGCGCGACGCCGACCGTCATCGCGTTGACCAGCGGATTGCCGTCGTAGCGGGCGTGGAAGTCGATCTCGCCGCCGACCGTCGGCACGCCGACGCAGTTGCCGTAGCCGCCGATGCCGCGCACCACGCCGTCGACGATGCGCCGCGTGGCCGGGTTGGCAGGGTCGCCGAAGCGCAGCGCGTTGAGGTTGGCGATCGGCCGCGCCCCCATGGTGAACACGTCGCGCAGGATGCCGCCGACGCCGGTGGCGGCACCCTGGTAGGGCTCGATGAAGGAGGGGTGGTTGTGGCTCTCCATCTTGAAGATCGCGGCGAGTCCCCTGCCGATATCGACCACGCCGGCGTTCTCGCCCGGGCCGTGGATCACCCAGGGTGCCTCGGTCGGCAGCGTGCGCAGCCAGGCGCGGGAGGATTTGTAGGAGCAGTGCTCCGACCACATCACCGAGAAGATGCCGAGCTCGGTCAGGCTCGGCGTGCGCCCCATGATCGACAGCACCCGCGCATACTCGTCCGCGGTGAGGCCGAAGCCGCGCGCGAGTGCCTCGTCGACGACGCTCACGCCGCCAGCGCCTCGACCAGGCCGTCGAACAGCGGACGGCCATCGATGCCGCCGGTGAGCGGATCGACGTGATCCTCCGGGTGCGGCATCAGCCCGAGCACGCGCAGGTTGGCGCTGAACACGCCGGCGATGCCGCGCGCACTCCCGTTCGGGTTGCTCTGCGGCGTGACGCGGCCATCGGCTTCGGCGTAGCGGAACGCGACCCGCCCCTCGCCTTCCAGCCGGTCGAGCACCGCCTCGTCCGCGACGTAGTTGCCGTCGCCGTGCGCGAGCGGCGCGCGGAACACCATGCCCGCGCGCCAATGCCGGGTGAAGGCGGTATCGTCGCGCTCCACCCGCAGGTGGCAGTCGTGCGACAGGAAGCGCAGGCCGGCGTTGCGCAGCAGCGCGCCCGGAAGCAGGCCGGCCTCGGTCAGGATCTGGAAGCCGTTGCAGATCCCGAGCACGTGGCCGCCGGCGGCGGCGAAGTCGCGCACCGCGCCCATGATCGGCGAGTGCGCCGCCATCGCGCCGCAGCGCAGGTAGTCGCCGTGGCTGAAGCCCCCCGGCAGCACCAGCAGGTCGAGCGGCGGCAGTTCGGTGTCGCGGTGCCACAGCATCCGCGGTCGCGTGCCGGCCGCGGTGCGCAGCGCGATCGCCATGTCGCGCTCGCGGTTGGTGCCCGGGAACAGCACGATGCCGGCGCGCATCAGGACGCCCGGCCGAGGCGGCGGATCGGGACCTGGGCTGCGCTGAGAATCATGTTCTAGCCGGATCCGCCGGCCTTGGCGCCGTCGCACGGGAAGGAGTCGTGCAGCGCGGTGTAGACGACCTCGCCGACCTGATCGCGCAGCCGCTCCTTGTGGCTGTCGATCCACGACAGCACCATGCCGCGCATCGTCGAGCCGGTCGCGGTTCGCGGCACGCAGATGTCGGATTTGCCGGGGGCAGCACCGAGATGCTGCATCAGCGCGAAGCTGTCGGCCATGCCGGTGATGTAGGCGTCGCAGATCTGCTGGCCGCCGTTGCGCGGGCTGTTGCAGAACTGCACGAAGCGGCCGGCCTGCATCGGCGAGACGCGCTGCGCCCGAGCCGGCCCGGCGAGCGACAGCGACAGGGCGCACCCGGCCACCGCCAGAACCGTCATCCTGCACGACATCACACCACCTCGACGCTGTAGGTTTCGATCACCGCGTTGGCGAGCAGCCGCTGCGCCATCGCCTCGCCGCGCGACCGTGCCGCCTCGGCGTCGGCCTGCTCCAGTTCGATCTCGATCACGCGGCCGGCGCGCACTTCGCCGATCTCGCCGAAGCCGAGCACGTGCAGCGCGTGGCCGATCGCGCGGCCCTGCGGATCGAGCACGCCGTCCTTGAGCATGACGGTGACGCGAAGCTTCACCGGGTCGCCCTCACCGCCTCGGCCTCACTGCATGACCTCCGGACCCTTCAGGTCGTTGTTGCCGGCCTCGGGCAGGATGCCGAGCCGCTTCGCCACCTCCTGGTAGGCCTCCTCGACGCGGCCGAGATCGCGGCGGAAGCGGTCCTTGTCGAGCTTCTCGCTGGTCTTGCTGTCCCACAGGCGGCAATTGTCCGGGCTGATCTCGTCGGCGAGCACCAGGCGCATGTCCTCGTTCTCCCACAGCCGGCCGAACTCGAGCTTGAAGTCGACCAGGGTGATGCCGACGCCCAGGAACAGCCCGGACAGGAAGTCGTTGATGCGCAGGGCGAGTGCGACCATGTCGTCCATGTCCGCGGTCGAGGCCCAGCCGAACGCGGTGATGTGCTCCTCGGCCACCATCGGATCGTTCAGGCTGTCGTTCTTGTAGTAGTACTCGATGATCGAGCGCGGCAGGCGGGTCCCCTCGGGAATGCCGAGCCGCTTGGACAGGCTGCCGGCAGCGACGTTGCGCACCACCACCTCGAGCGGCACGATCTCGACCTCGCGTATCAGCTGCTCGCGCATGTTCAGGCGTCGGACGAAGTGCGTCGGCACGCCGATCTCGTGCAACCGCAGCATTAGGTGCTCGCTGATGCGGTTGTTCAGTACGCCCTTGCCGGTGATGATGCCCTTCTTGGCGCCGTTGCCCGCGGTGGCGTCATCCTTGAAATACTGCACCAGCGTGCCCGGCTCCGGGCCCTCGAACAGGATCTTGGCTTTGCCCTCGTAGAGCTGTCGGCGGCGGGCCATTCTCTTCCTTCATGCGAAGCCGGCGCCGGCGCCGGCGGGCGCGGCGGGGTATAGCACCACCGTCAGCTGAAGGCGACGGACTCGAACGGCGCGCGATCCGGCGGTCCGGCCGCGAACAGCCAGTTCGGCGCCGCGTCCTCGTCACGGGACACCCCGAGCAGCGAGGAGTTGCTGGTGCCGAAGCCGCTACGCGGCGGGATGTTGAGCTCGCTGCCGGCAGGCAGCGAACGGTCGGAGAGCAGCCCGATCCAGCTCTTCCAGTCGGGCGGCTCCGGAGTCGGCGCCGCCTCGAAGCGCGGCAGGTGGCGGGCGATGCGCGGGATCTTCATGTCGTCGGGGCCGGCGGTGGCGATCATGTGCATGCCCGGCTGCAGCGGCGTGACCTCGGCGTGGCCGTAGCCGAGGCCGCACAGGTAGAAGGCGTGGCGCCGGTCGGCGACCAGCATGTTGAACGAGCGGAAGGTGCCGGCGTCGAGTGCCGCGATCGCCGCGGCGGCGGCCTCGGCGGTGTCGTGGGCGAGCCCGACCAGGGGCAGGTCGCCGCGGGTGCGCTTGCCGGCTGCGGGACCGAGGCTGCCCACCCGGTTGAGCACCGCGGCGGCGACACCGCGGTCGTTGACGGCGAGCCAGCTGCCGCCGCCGAGCCCGTCGCGTCCGCCGAGGATGTTCGGCTGCTCCGGCCAGTGCCGGCCCGGCGCCTGCCAGGGTCGATCGAGCCGCTCGTCGCGGTTGGCGGCGATCAGGAGCGGCCAGGGCCGGCCGGGATCAGTAGATACGATGACGGTGCACACGGCAGACCTTATATGGAGTGCGACGGCCACAAGATAGGTCAGGCGCCGTCGTCGTGAAGTTTTTGCGGCAGTGCGTCATCCACCCGATGCCGCCGTGTCGTCGGGCCGAGCCGGGCCGGGCTCGCCGAATACGCGCCGGAAGCTCTGATCCAGCGCCAGCAGGTGCCGCGCCGGATCCATCGCCCGGTCCAGCACCGGAGCCGGCACCCGGCCGGCGATCTCGGGATCGGCGTCCAGATGGTCGCGAAAGCCGCGCCCGTCCGGCCGGTCCAGCCCGCTCCAGGTGGCCATCGCGTTGCTCTGCACGATGCGGTAGGCGTCCTCGCGCATGATCCCGGAGCGGGTCAGCGCCAGCAGCACCTCGCCGCTATGCACCACGCCGCCGAGGCTCTCGAGGTTGGCCAGCATCCGCTCGGGGTGGATCACCAGGCGCTCGATCATGCCGGCGAGCCGGGACAGCGCGAAGTCGAGTGCCGTGGTCGCGTCGGGTGCGATGTTGCGCTCGACGGCGGAGTGGCTGATGTCGCGCTCGTGCCACAGCGCCACGTTCTCCAGCGCCGGCATCGCGTAGCTGCGCACCAGTCTGGCGAGCCCGGTCAGGTTCTCGCTCAGCACCGGGTTGCGCTTGTGCGGCATCGCCGACGAGCCCTTCTGGCCGGGATGGAAGAACTCCTCCGCCTCGCGCACCTCGGAGCGCTGCAGGTGACGCACCTCGACCGCGAGCCGCTCGATGCCGCTCGCCACCACCGCGAGCGCGCAGAAGAAGGCGGCGTGCCGGTCGCGCGGGATCACCTGCGTCGAGACCGGTTCCGGCTGCAGCCCGAGGCGCCCGGCGACGAACGCCTCCACCTCCGGCGTCACGTGGGCGAAGGTGCCGACCGCACCCGAGATGGCGCAGCTGGCGATCTCGGCACGCGCCGTGACCAGCCGCGCCCGGTCGCGCGCGAACTCGGCGTGGTGTCCCGCGAGCTTCAGCCCGAAGCTGGTCGGCTCGGCGTGGATCGCGTGGCTGCGGCCGATGGTCAGGGTGAATTTGTGCTCGAAGGCGCGTCGCCGCAGCGCCGCCAGCACCGCGTCGAGCTGCCCGACCAGCAGGTCGGTGGCCTGGGTCAGCTGCACCGCGAGGCAGGTGTCGAGCACGTCGCTGCTGGTCATGCCGAGATGCACGAAGCGGCTCTCGGGGCCGATCTTCTCGGCCAGCCAGGTGAGGAAGGCGATCACGTCGTGCCGTGTCTCGAGCTCGATCGCATCGATCCGCGCCAGGTCGGCCTCGCAGAACGCGGCGAGCGCCGCGTCGCCGCGGACGCGTATCGCCCGCGCGGCCTCGGCCGGCACGTCACCGGCGCGCGACATCGCCTCCGCCGCCAGCGCCTCGATCTCGAACCAGATCCGGTAGCGGTTCTCCGGCGCCCAGATGGCCGCCATGGCGGGACGCGTGTAGCGCGGGATCATGCGGCACCTTCCGGCATGCGGTCGCCGGCCCGAGGTTGGCCAGCGGCGCGGTGCTGCTCTAGAGCATCGCGAGGGCGCTGTCGCAAGCCCGTCGCACGGAGCACCCATGCCGATCCCTCCCCACCTCGCCGCCCAGCTGGTCGAACTCGCGCAGGTGCTGCTGATCGACCTCACCCTGGCCGGCGACAACGCGGTGGTCGTGGGCCTCGCGGTGATCAACCTGCCGAGTCGGGAACGACGTATCGCGATCCTGTTCGGCATCGTCGCCGCGACCGTGATCCGCGTGGCGCTGGCGACGGTGGCGCTGCGGCTGCTGGCGATCATCGGCCTCACGCTGGCCGGTGGGCTGCTGCTGCTCTGGGTGTGCTGGCGCATGTATCGTGAGCTGCGCGGCCAGCGGCAGAGGCTCGGGGAGGACGAGGCGCTCGGCCTGGAGAAGCGCGTCGGGCCAGGGGACATGCGCCGGGCGGTGATCCGGATCGTGCTAGCCGACCTGTCGATGAGCCTGGACAACATCCTCGCCGTCGCCGGCGCCGCCGGCCAGCATTTGTGGGTGCTGGTCACCGGCCTGGTGTTCTCGGTGCTGCTGATGGGCATCGCCGCCTCGCTGGTGGCGCGGCTGCTGGAGCGCTATCGGTGGATCGCCTGGCTCGGCCTGCTGGTCGTGCTCGTCGTCTCCGTCGAGCTGATCGCCAAGGGAACCCACCAGGTGCTGACCGATCCCAGGGTCACCGGCACGGCCGGCAAATAATATCGATCTCGAAAGGGACAGGTTAGAATTCACCCTCCGCGAGCAAGGAGGAAACCATGAGGGCCGACCTTCTCGACGTGTTCGCGGTCCGGGCGAACCCGCTGCGCTGGCGGCAGCCGGAAGCCGTCGCGAGGGACTGGGTGGAGCACATGCTGGATAGCGGCGTGCGGCTGCACCTGATCGAGGTGCAGTACGGCGAGCGGCCGTTCCTCTACGCCGACATCGCACACGTGAACCATGTCGGGCTGCGCGCGCGGACCTGGTGCTGGTCGAAGGAGAACGCGCTGAACATCGGCATCTCGCGGGTGCCCGACGCGCGCTACATCGCGACCTCCGACAGCGACGTGTTCCACCGCCGCCCCTCGTGGGCCGTGGAGACGGTGCAGGCGCTGCAGCATTACGACGTGGTGCAGCCCTGGTCGGACGCCTACGACCTCGGGCCGCATGACGAGCACATCCAGCACCACGTCTCGTTCTGCCGGCAGTATCTGCACGGCCAGCCGGTGAGCCCGCGCGGGCCGAGATGGTGGAAGTTCTCCGGCGGCCCGTACGACTACCCCCACTCGGGCTATGTCTGGGCCTGGACGCGACAGGCGCTGGACTGGCTGGGCGGCCTGTTCGAGGTCGGCGGCATGGGCTCGGGCGACCACCACATGGCGCTGGCGCTGGCCGGCCAGGGTGCAGCCTCGCTGCCCGGCGGCTGCTCCACCGCCTATCGCGACCACGTGCTGCGCTGGCAGGCGCGGGCGCGGACGCACATCAACGGCAACATCGGCTACGTCCCCGGCACCGTCGAGCACCGCTTCCACGGCCGCAAGGATGATCGCGGCTACCTGAGCCGCTGGGACATGTTCATCCGGCACGGCTTCGATCCGGAGACCGACCTCAAGCGCAACACGCACGGCGTGTTCGAGTGGACCGGCAACAAGCCGGAACTGCGGCGCGAGTTCGACCTCTACCTGCGCAGCCGCAACGAGGACGTGAACGCGCTCTGAGGCGACGCCTCATTCGCCGATCGCGGCCGCCCCGGGGTGCCGGCGATCGATGCCGCCGAACACGCGGTTGCCGTCGGTAGCGGCGACGCCGAGCGCCGGCCCGCCGACCAGGATGCCCTGGGCGGAACCCCACGGCTCGTGCTGCCTGAACACGTAGCCCTCGGCGGTCAGCGTCCTGATCGTGGCGTCCGAGAGCGCGCCGGGCTCGACCCACACCGTCTGCGGCGTCCACTGCTCGTGGATGCGCCCGTCATCGATCGCCTGCTGGATGGTGCGGCCGTAATCGACCACGCCGAGGATCGCCGACAGGGTGATGGTCGGGATCAGCGAACCGCCGGGCGAGCCGATCACCATCACCGCACGCCCGTGCCGGGACAGGATGGTCGGCGACATCGACGACAGCGGCGTCTTGCCGGGCTGCACCGCGTTCGCGGCACTGCCGACGATGCCGAACATGTTGGGGACACCGACCTTGGTGGCGAAATCGTCCATCTCGTCGTTCAGGGTGATGCCGGTGCCGGGCGCCACCACCTGCGCGCCGAACCAGCCGTTCAGCGTGTAGGTGACCGCGACCGCGCGGCCCTGGCGGTCGATGATCGAGTAGTGCGTGGTCTCCTGCTTCTCTTCCTGGCGCGGCATCAGCGCGGCCGACGAGACTGCGTGATCCGCAGGCGTCTCCTGGCGCACGGCGGCGGCGTAGGCGGGATCGATCAGCCGCTTCACCGGATCGTGGACGAACGCCGGGTCGCCCAGGCCCTGGCGGTCGGCATAGGCGCGGCGCATCGCCTCGATCTCGTGCTGGATCGCGGCGGTGCTGTGGAAACCCAGGCCGCGCATGTCGTAGCCGGACAGGATGTTGAGGATCTCGCACAGTGCGACGCCGCCGCCCGAGGGAGGCGGTGCGGTGTCGACGTGCAGGCCGCGATAGCTGCACGACAGGGTGGGCAGGATGCGGACCCGGTAGGCGGCGAAGTCGCGCGCGGCCAGGATGCCGTCGCCGTGGCGGCTGGCGGCGACGATGGCGTGCGCGATCGGCCCGTCATAGAACGCCGCCGCGCCGTGCCGGCTGATCGCCTGCAGGCTGCTCGCGAGGTCGGTCTGCACCAGGCGATCGCCCGGCTGCAGCGGCGTGCCGTCCGGGCGCAGGAAGATGCGGGACGAGGCCGGGTCGGCCTTGAAGCCGTCGGTGCTGGTGTGCAGGAGTGCGGCGTCGCCCTCACCGAGCACGAAGCCGTCGCGGGCGAGCGCGATCGCCGGCGCCATCACCCGGGCGCGCGGCAGGCTGCCGTATGCGCGCAGCACCGTCTCCATGCCGGCCACCGTGCCCGGCACGCCGACCGCCTTCCAGCCATGCAGCGACAGGCCATGCACGACCTGGCCCTGGCGGTCCTGGAACATCGTCTCGGTGGCGGCGAGCGGCGCGTGCTCGCGGAAATCGATGAACACCGCGTGGCCGTCCGGCTGCAGCAGCGTCATGAAGCCGCCGCCGCCGATATTGCCGGCAGCCGGATACACCACCGCCAGCGCGTAGGCGACCGCGACCGCGGCATCGACCGCGTTGCCGCCATCGGCCAGGATCTTCGCGCCGACGGCGGAGGCGAGCGACTGCGCGGTGACCACCATACCGTGCCTGGCCGCGACCGGTGCCGCCGCATCGGCGGCCTGGGCCGCGCCCGCGACCGCCAGCGGATCGGCGGCAGCGGCGTCAGCAACACCGCCGACGGCGAGCAGGCAGCCGGACAGCGCCAGCGCGGCCAGCCGCACGGCACCGGTAGTCCCGCCCATACGACTCAGGCGGCTTGCTGATATGGCGGCTTGTGCAGACCTGCCGGTGAGAGGGTGAAAATCTCGCATCCGTCCTCCGTGACGCCGACCATGTGCTCGAACTGAGCCGACAGGCTGCGGTCACGGGTGACGGCTGTCCAGCCGTCGTCGAGAATCTTCACGTCCGGACGGCCTGCATTCACCATCGGCTCGATGGTGAAGAACATGCCGGCCTGCAGCACGGTGCCCTGCCCGGCCTTGCCGAAATGCAGGATGTTGGGCGCCTCGTGGAAGCGCTGGCCGATGCCGTGGCCGCAGAAGTCGCGCACCACGGAGAAGCGCTGCTGCTCGACGAAGCCCTGTATGGCGTGGCCCAGGTCGCCGAGCGTGCGGCCGGGCCGCACCGCGGCGAGGCCGCGCTGCAGCGCCTCGTAGGTCACCTCGATCAGCATCGCCGCACGACGCGGGATCGGGTCGACCACGTACATGCGGCTGCTGTCGCCGAACCAGCCATCGAGGATGGAGGTGACGTCGATGTTGAGGATGTCGCCCTCCTGCAGCCGGCGTTCGCCGGGGATGCCGTGACAGACGACGTGGTTGATCGAGATGCAGGAGGATTTCGGGTAGCCGCGATAGTTCAGGGTCGCCGGGATCGCGCCGTGATCGAGAGTGAACTCGTGGATTAGCCGGTCGAGCTCGCCGGTGGTGACGCCGTGGCGGACGTGCGGCGCGATCATGTCGAGGGTCAGTGCCGCGAGCCGGCCCGCCGCGCGCATCCCCTCGAAATGTTCGCTCGGATGCAGGATGATATGCCTGCCGTCCGTCTCACCGTCCATGGCATGCCCTCCTGCGCCTCATGCAGCCGCCCTGGGCAAGAAAATGAGCGGCCGGATGCGGTAAAGCAAGGGCGGGAGCGGGGCGAGCGACGCGTCAGGCGTCCCGATCGGCTCCGGCGTCGGCGGCGCTGGTCAGGCGGACGCGGACAGGGCGATGGACGTGCGCCAGCACACGGCGGAGCCGCGCCCCGGCGAAGTGCATCAGCCGCTCGCCGCGCCCGACATGGATGGTGGCCATGGTCAGGTGCACCGCGCGCAGACGCAGGCCGCGATGCAGGTGATGCCGGCCGCGCCAGACCGGCTCGGCCACCGCGGCCGGAGCGGCGTCGTCGGAGACCAGGGTCATCGCGTGGGCGCGGCGGCCGGGTGCGCGCGGGAGCGCCGGGCGCGCCATGATCGGCACCCCCTCCTGCTGGAAGCCGGCATCGAGCAGGTTGGCCATCATCGCGGTGCGCTGCGGGTTGCTGCGGGCGCCGAGCAGCACGGCGATCAGCCGCACGTTGCCTCTCACGGCGGAGGAGACCAGGTTGTGCCCGGCATCGGCGGTGTAGCCGGTCTTCAGGCCGTCGGCGCCGGGGTAGAGACGCAGCATCGGATCGTGGTTGCCGATGGTGCGGCCGTGGAACATGAAGGCCGGCACCGCGAAGTAGTGATACTGGTCGGGGAAGTCGCGGATCAGGTGGCGTGCGAGGGCGGCGAAGTCGCGGGCGGTGGAGACCTGCTCCGGGTCCGGCAGGCCGGAGGCGTTGCGGAACGTCGTGTTGCTCATGCCGAGCAGGCGCGCCTGCTGGGTCATGATCTGGCCGAAACGATGCTCGTCGCCGGAGGCGAGCATCTCGCCGAGCGCGCAGGCGGCGTCGTTCGCCGACTTGGTGACCAGCGCCAGGATCGCCTGTTCGACCGTCACGTAGGTGCCCGGGACCAGCCCGAGCTTGGAGGGCTCCATCGAGGCGGCGTGGGCGGACACCGGAACCGCCTGATCCAGGGCGATGTGGTTGTCGCGCAGCGCCTGGAACGCGAGGTAGAGCGTCATCAGCTTGGTCAGGCTGGCCGGAAAGCGCTGCAGGTCCTGGTTGTACTGCTGCAGCACCTGGCCGCTGTTGGCGTCCATCACGAAGGAGCTGACCTGGCCGACGTACTGCGCCTGCGCCGGCCGGGCGGCGAGGCTCGCGATGCCGCAGCCCCCGAGGCCCACCAGCAGCAGCCGCATGGGCCAGCCGTCGGCAATTCGTTTCGACGTCATCTCGAACTCCTCACGCCCCAATCTGGACGCCCCGCCTGGACGCCGCGCCTGGCAAACCTCGTCGCGAGCGACGTCCTGACCCATGCTGCCGCCGATCCGGTGAGGCCGCAGCATGGTGACCTCGCTTTGGCGTGATCGAGGCAAGCTAACGACTCCGCAAGCGGCGCGTCCAGAAGATTCTCGTCCAATCTTAAGGACTTGGGACGGTTTTGTTGAACTGTGGCCGGATCGCCGGATAGACTGTTTTGATGCCGACGTCGCCGAACCAGCCCGCGCGATCCGCCTGCGCCGCCGCCGGCGCGGCCATCCGCGCGCTTGCGCAACCGGCCGCGATACCCCATCTCCGCGCCAGCATGAGTGATCCCGACAAGAGCGGACCGCCCGGACCCACCAACCCTGGCGGCACCGGAGACGACTCCAACACCGGTCCGAACACCGGCGTGGTGGTGAAGGCGCGGCCGCGCACGCGCAAGCCCGCGATGTACAAGGTCCTGATGCTCAACGACGACTACACGCCGATGGAGTTCGTCGTGCATGTGCTGGAGCGCTTCTTCCAGAAGAACCGCGACGAGGCGACGCGGATCATGCTGCACGTGCACAAGCGCGGCGTCGGCGTCTGCGGCGTGTTCACCTACGAGGTCGCGGAGACCAAGGTCACCCAGGTGATGGACCTGGCACGGCAGAACCAGCACCCGCTGCAATGCACGATCGAGAAGGACTGATCGCCCTTCGCCCTTCCCGGGGAAGCTGATGCTTCCCATATCGTCGGTCACGCCCACGTTCATGGGCGCGTTTTCTCTGGCCTTCGCTGCGAAACCCCCCAAAGATGCTTCCTGAACCGGCGTCAGGACCATCTCCTTCGGGAGCTGCCGGCTCGGGCTGATCGGAAGGAGCGTCATCTATGTTGTCTCGCAACCTTGAACAGACGCTCCACCGCGCCCTTTCGCTCGCGGGCGAGCGTCGGCACGAGTACGCGACTCTCGAGCATCTGCTGCTGGGTCTGGTCGATGACGGCGATGCCGCCACCGTGCTGCGCGCCTGCGGCGTCGACCTCGACAAGATCCGCACCGACCTGACCGAGTTCCTCGACAAGGATCTCGCCGGTCTCGCTTCCGATCGCGCCACCGAACCGAAGCCCACCGCGGCGTTCCAGCGCGTGGTGCAGCGTGCCGCGATCCACGTGCAGTCCTCCGGCCGCGACGAGGTCACCGGCGCCAACGTGCTGGTGGCGCTGTTCTCCGAGCGCGAGAGCCACGCGGTGTATTTCCTGCAGCTGCAGGACATGACGCGCCTGGACGCCGTCAACTTCATCTCGCACGGCATCGCCAAGGCGCCGGGACGCGCCACGCAGCGTCCGGTCGCGGGCGCCTCCGGCAATGACGGCTCGGAGGAGCGCGAGGAGCGCGGCCGCACCGGCAAGAACCAGGACGGGCTGTCGGCGTACTGCGTCAACCTCAACAAGAAGGCGCAGGCCGGCAAGATCGACCCGCTGATCGGTCGCGACCAGGAGATCGAGCGCACCATCCAGATCCTGTGCCGGCGCACCAAGAACAACCCGCTCTACGTGGGCGATCCGGGCGTCGGCAAGACCGCGATCGCCGAGGGCCTGGCCAAGCGCATCGTCGAGGGCGACGTGCCGGAGGTGCTGGCGAAGTCCACCATCTACGCGCTCGACATGGGGGCGAGAAGGACCGCGCGCTGGTGCGGCGGTTCCAGAAGATCGACGTCAACGAGCCCTCGGTCGAGGACGCGGTCAAGATCCTGCGCGGGCTCAAGGCGAACTACGAGAAGCACCACAAGGTGCGCTACACCGAGGAGGCGATCCGCGCCTCGGTCGAGCTCGCCGCCAAGTACATCCACGACCGCAAGCTGCCGGACAAGGCGATCGACGTGATCGACGAGGTCGGCGCGTCGCGCATGCTGCTGCCCGAGGGCAAGCGCCGCAAGACGGTGACGCTGCGCGACGTCGAGGAGATCGTCGCCAAGATCGCCCGCATCCCGCCCAAGAGCGTGTCCGCCGACGACAAGGAGACGCTGCGCTCGCTGGAGCGCGACCTCAAGGCGATGGTGTTCGGCCAGGACCGTGCGATCGAGGCGCTCTCGGCGGCGATCAAGCTGTCGCGCGCCGGCCTGCGCGACGCCGAGAAGCCGATCGGCAACTACCTGTTCTCCGGC
>CAXTAY010000009.1:61865-107955 GCA_964242335.1 uncultured Acetobacteraceae bacterium
ATCGACCAGCACCCGCACGCGGTGCTGCTGCTCGACGAGATCGAGAAGGCGCACCAGGATCTCTACAACATCCTGCTGCAGGTCATGGATCACGGCAAGCTCACCGACCACAACGGCAAGACGGTGGATTTCCGCAACGTCATCCTGATCATGACCACCAATGCCGGTGCCGCCGACCTCACCCGCGAGGCGATCGGCTTCGGCCGCGATAGCCGCTCGGGCGAGGACGAGGAGGCGATCAAGCGCATGTTCACGCCGGAGTTCCGCAACCGGCTCGACGCCACCATCCCGTTCGCCGGCCTGACCCCGGAGATCGTGGCGCAGGTGGTCGAGAAGTTCGTCCTGCAGCTCGAGGCGCAGCTCGCCGACCGCAACGTCACCATCGAGCTGTCCTCGGCCGCCAAGGAGTGGCTGGCGGAGCGCGGCTACGACCGGCTCTACGGCGCCCGGCCGCTTGCCCGGGTGATCCAGGAGTACATCAAGAAGCCGCTGGCGGAGGAGCTGCTGTTCGGTCGCCTGGTCAAGGGCGGGGCGGTCAAGGTGAGCCTGCGCGACGGCAAGCTCGCGTTCGACTATGTCGAGGCGGCGGCGAGTGCGGCACCCACCGAGAGCGACGGCGACGAGGGTGGCTCCGAGCGCGAGTCCGAGACCGCCCAGTAGCAGCCGGTCGGTCGGTCCCTTCCGGGGCCGACCGGATCAGTGCGCCGCGGGGCTCGACGGCGGCGGTACTGCCGGCGCGGCGCGATGCTTCGGGGCTTTCGCCGGTCGGTGCGCGTAGGCACGGCGCATGGCGCCGGGCTGATTGATCGGCGCCGCGTTGGGAGGCGTCGACAACGCCTGGCTGGGTCCGGTTCCGGCAGCACCCTCGGCGGTCTGTGCGCCTGCGGCCGATGGCAGCCACGCCACCGCCGCGCCCAGCATCGCGGCGAGGAGCAGTGGCCGGCGGTCCGAAGATGCGATCGTCATCACGCTGTTCCTGCAGGTGAAGAGTGGGCGTGACGGCAGGCTACGACGTTCGGGTGTGCGAGGTAAGCCTCGTCACCGTCCGGGTGCGGATGTCGGCAACCCGATGCTGGCGACATCGTTGCCTGATCTCATCGATGCGACGGGGATCCGGCATGCTGCGCGCCACCTGGGTGCTGCTCAAGAACAGCGTGAACGGCTACGTCGAGGACGACGCGCTGTCGCGCGGTGCGGCGATCGCCTACTACACGATCTTCTCGATCGCGCCGGTGCTGGTGATCGTCATCGCCATGGCCGGTCTCGTCTACGGGGCGGAGGCGGCCCGCGGCGCGATCGCGGGCGAGCTGCAGGGCATGATGGGCCATGACGGCGCCGAGGCGATCCAGGCGATGATCGCCTCGGCCCGCAGCAAGGATAGCGGCCTGCTCGCCACGGTGCTCGGCCTCGCGACCCTGCTGCTCACCGCCACCGGCGTGTTCGGCGAGATGCAGACCGCACTCAACGTGATCTGGAAGGTCAAGCCGGACCCGGCGAGCTCCACGGTCTCCCGCCTGGTGCGGGCCCGTGCCGCGAGCCTGGGACTGGTAGCGACACTCGGCTTCCTGCTGATGGTCTCGCTCGCCGCCAGCGCCGGCATCACCGCCCTCGGCGACGTGCTGCAGCGGGTGCTGCCGGATGTGCGGCTGCTGCTGCGGCTGGTCAACTTCCTGCTCTCGTTCGGCATGATCACGGTGCTGTTCGCCGCGATCTACAAGGTGCTGCCCGACCGGTCGATCGAGTGGTACGACGTCTGGATCGGCGCCCTGGCCACCGCCTTCCTGTTCACCGTCGGCAAGACGGTGATCGGCATCTATATCGGCAGCAGCCAGGTCGCATCGTCCTACGGTGCCGCGGGGGCCCTGGTGATCGTCCTGCTGTGGGTCTACTACTCGGCGCAGATCTTCCTGTTCGGCGCCGAGTTCACCCGTGCCTTCGCGAGCCGGCACGGCAGCATGGCAGAGCGCGCGGGACCCTGACGCAGGCCCGAGGCTTCCCCTACGCCTCCTGCTCGAGCTGACGCCGCGCCTCGGCCAGCACCGCCTCGTCGGCGGCCGGAGGTGCGAGCGACAGCCGCTCCATCGCGTCGATCATCGCCTCGACCACGACCAGGTGGGCGAACCACTTGGTGTTCGCGGGGATGGCGAACCAGGGCGCCTCCGGCCGCGCGGTCTCGATGATCGCGTCCTCGTAGGCGTCCTGGTACTGGTCCCACAGCGCGCGTTCCTTGAGGTCTCCGGCCGAGAACTTCCAGTGCTTGTCGACATCGTCGAGGCGCGCCAGCAGGCGCTTGCGCTGCTCCTCGCGGGAGATGTGCAGGAAGAACTTCAGCGGCACGATCCCCTGTCGCGCCACGTAGCGCTCGAAGCTGCGGATGTCCTTGTAGCGATGCTGCCAGAAGCGGTCCTGGGCGCCGGCGCCGCCCTCGGGGGCCAGTTCCGGCGGCAGATGCTGCGCTTCCAGCACCTGGCGATGCACGCGCGTGACCAGCACCTCCTCGTAGTGGCTGCGGTTGAAGATGCCGATATGGCCGCGCTGCGGCAGCGCCAGGTGGACGCGCCGCAGATAGTCGTGCGCCAGATCCACCGGGCCCGGCTGCTTGAACGAGGTGACATCCACTCCCTGCGGGTTCACCCCCGACATGACGTGGCGGATGGTGCCGTCCTTGCCGCCGCTATCCATCGCCTGGAACACCACCAGCAGCGACCATCGCGCGTTGGCGTACAGCGCGCGCTGCAGCTCGGCGAGGCGTTCGACGCCGGCGGCCAGGCGCTGCACCCCCTCCTCCCTGCCGATCTTGCCGGTATCGTCCGGGTCGAGGTGCGAGAGGCGGAACTTGCGACCCTCGGTGATCCGGTAGCGGCCGACCAGGGCGCGGCGCAGCTTGTCGGCCATCGGATCAAGCCGCCGGATCGCGCTGGATGGTGAGCGCGCTCGGTGCCTGGCAGGTGGGCATCAGCTCGATCCGGTTGACGTTCATGTGCGGCGGCAACCCGACCACCCAGGCGACGGTCTCGGCGATGTCCTCCGGGGTCAGCGGCACCGTGCCCTCGTAGAGCTTGGCGGCGCGCGCGGCGTCGCCGAAGCGCACCTGGCTGAACTCGCTGCTGCCGCCGCACAGGCCGGGCTCGATGTCGGTCACGCGCACGTTCCGCCCCACCAGGTCGGCCTTCAGGTTCATCACCAGCTGCCGCACGAAGGCCTTGGTCGCGCCGTAGACGTTGCCGCCGGGATAGGGGTAGTCCCCGGCGATGCTGCCGATGGTCACGACGTGGCCGCGGTCGCGCGCGACCATGCCGGGCAGCACCGCGTGCACGGTGCGGATCACGCCGCCGATGTTGGTCGCGACCATCCGCTCCCAGTCGGCCAGGCGGGCCTCCTGCGCCGGACCCAGACCCAGCGCCAGGCCGGCATTGGCGATCAGCACGTCGACCTCGCGCCAGCCCGGCGGCAGGCAGTCCGGCAGGCCCGCCACGGCGGCCGCATCGTCCACGTCGAGCCGCAGCGGCAGCAGCGCCGGACCGAGTGCCTCGGCTAGCGTCCGCAACCGGTCCTCGCGCCGCGCGGCGGCGATGACGCGGTGTCCGTCGCGCACGAAGCGCTCGGCGATCGCCCGGCCGAAGCCGGAGCTGGCGCCGGTCACCAGGATCGTATGGCTGGGCTTGGGCATCTTCGCGTCCTCGAGAGGGTTTCCACCGCAACGCCACCAGGATCGAGCGGTTGTCCGGGCGGAGCTGCGGGCGTGGCGGCGCCGGCGACGAACGCCGCCGGGGCGTGCCAAAACCGCGACGGTGGCACGATGCGCTTGCGCGTCCGCTCGGTTCTGCCACATCTGATGGCATGTTCACGTTGCAACCCGACCTCGATGCCGGCCTCACCGGCCGGCTGCTGATCGCGATGCCGGCCCTGGTGTCCTCCCCGTTCGCGCAGGCGGTGGTGTTCCTCTGCGCGCACTCGACCGAGGACGGGGCGATGGGGCTGGTGGTCAACCGCCGCCTGAGCCAGCCCGGCTTCGACGAGCTGCTGGAGCAGCTCGGCGTCGCGCCGACACCGCCGCGTCGGCGGATCACGCTGTGCGCCGGCGGCCCGGTGGAGAACTCGCGCGGCTTCGTGCTGCACAGCGCCGACTGGACCGGCGACGGCAGCCTGGCGGTCGACGAGGGCATCGTGCTGACCGCGAGCCTGGACGTGCTCAAGGTGATCGCCGACGGATCCGGACCGCGGCACGCGCTGCTCGCACTCGGTCACGCCACCTGGGCGCCGGGACAGCTCGAGGAGGAGATCCAGCAGAATGCCTGGCTGTCGGCGCCATCGAGCGACAAGATCCTATTCGGCGCCGATCACGAGAGCAAGTGGCGGCGCGCGCTGGGGTCGCTCAACATCGATCCGATCCGCCTGTCCAGCCGGGTCGGGCACGCCTGATCCGGAGCCGAGCTAACTCACCTTGCGTATCTGCAGGACGTGCGAGGCGATCGCCGGGATCGCCAGGTAGGCCAGCCGCTTGACCTCCTTGCGGCCGCGGGCGACGGAGTCCAGCACCAAGCCGCAGACGAAGGAGAGGAACGACAGCATCACCAGTCCGGTGGCCAGCACCGCACTGGGCAGGCGCGGCACCAGCCTGGTGCGCAGGAACTCGAACACCACCGGCATCCCGAGCAGCAGGCCGGCGATCAGCAGCACGAGCCCGATCAGCGAGAAGAACTGCAGCGGTCGCTCCTGCTTCACCAGGGCGATGATGGTGCGCAGGATGCGCACCCCGTCGGTGTAGGTGCGCAGCTTCGAGGCGGAACCGGCGGGACGATCGCGATAGGCGGTGCTGAGCTCGCCGACCGGCATGCCGAGTTCCAGCGCGTGCACGGTGAACTCGGTCTCGGTCTCGAAGCCCGACGATAATGCGGGAAACGACTTGACGAAGCGGCGCGAGAACACGCGGTAGCCGGACAGCATGTCGCTGACCCGGTTGCCGAAGATGTAGCGCACCATGCCAGTGAGCATGACGTTGCCGAACTTGTGCCCGGGGCGATAAGCGGCCTTGATCTCGGTGACGCGGGCGCCGTTGACCATGTCGAGCTGCTCGTCGACCAGCAGCTTGACCATGCGCGGCACGTCGCGGGCGTCGTAGGTGTCATCGCCGTCCACCAGCACGTAGATGTCCGCCTCGATGTCGGCGAACATGCGACGCACCACGTTGCCCTTGCCGCGCAGCATCTCCCGGCGGACCACCGCGCCGGCGGCGCGCGCCATCGCCGCGGTGCCGTCCTCGGAATTGTTGTCGTAGACGTGGATCGTCGCGTTGGGCAGGTGCGTCCGGAAGTCACGGATCACCTTCGTGATCGTGATCTCTTCGTTATAGCAAGGGATCAGCACCGCTATATGCATCGTCTCGAAGCCCTTACCGAATAATCTCGCCAAATAATGCGCATTTCATATGCAATGACTGTGATATGCGTTGCGCGCACTGTCAAACCAAGCCACGAAAAAGGCACATATCTCCTTTTTGTTCAAGGGGCGTGAAAAGCGCGCGCCTTCGTCGTTCTCGACGGTGCCTCTGCACGACCAATTCTCGATAGGACCTGAATGTCTTCATCCAGCATCTTCTCCTCGGTCCAGCGCGCGCTCGCCGGACGGGACGGCGCACGTGTGCCGCCGGCCGGCCTGCTGCTGCTCGCCGGCGTGTCGATCTGCATCAGTCTCGCCCTGCCCGCCGGCTTCGCCGGCTGGGACGACCTGCACTACGTGCGGGCAGCGCAGAGCTGGCTCGCGGTCGGCGTGCACGTGCCTGCCAACCACTGGGGAACCCGCCTGCCCTACGTGCTCACCCTGGCGGCGAGCATGCGGCTGTTCGGACTGACGGTGCTGGCGCTCACGGTGCCGAACACGATCCTGTTCGTGCTGCTGCTGCTGCTGCTCTGGCGCATCGCCGATCAGGTCTATGGCGGTGCCGCGGCGTTCTGCGCCGCCCTGGTCGTGGTCACGACGCCGCTGTTCGTGCGCATGCCGACCACCTACTACCCGGAGGTGATGGAGGCGACGTGCGCCGCCGGCGCCACCGCCCTGGTGCTGTCGGCGCTGCCCAGGCCGAGCCTGCGCGGCAGGGCCTGGCTGCTGGTCGCCGCCGGCCTGTGCGGCGGCTGCGGCATCCTGGTGCGGCAGACCGCGCTGGCGATGCCGGTGGCATTGAGCGTGCTGATCGCGCTATCCGACCGCACGCAGCGGCGGCGCATCCTGGGCAGCGTGCTGCTGCTCGCCGCCGGCTACGCGACGCCGGTCGTGCTCGAGTCTCTGTTCTACCTGCTGCTGACCGGCCATCCGCTGGAGCGGCTGCAGATCGACAGCCGGCACGTGCTGATCGCCAGCGCCCACCTGCGCGGGGGCACCTACAGCGGCGGCTCGCCGCTGTTCAACTGGGACCTGGAGTCGCGCTGGGACGTGCCCTCGCTGATCCGCGCACCCTGGATGATCAACCCGTTGCTGCGCGTCTTCACCAGCCCGGGACTGCTGCTGACGCCGTCGCTGTGCCTGCTGGGCGGCCTCGTCGCATGGCGGCTGCCTGGGCGCGGCCGCGACTACGCGCTGTTCGCCGGCACCGGCCTGCTGCTGCAGTACCTGCTCAACACCTTCGTGCTGGCGATCGCGCCCGACACCCGATACTTCGCCGTCAGCGTGGCGCTGGCGATGCCGCTCGCCGGCCTGCTGCTGTCGCAGCTCCGCCTCAAGCTGCTGATCCCGGCGGCGGCGCTGCTGGCGGTGCCGACGCTGCTGGTGATGCTGCTGGAACCGTCACCGGCGCATCTGATGCCGGCGCTGCAGCGCTTCGCCTCGGGCGATCAGCCGGTGCACGTCTCGCCGGAGCTGCACGACGCGGCCACCATCCTGCTCGCCGACCATCCCGAGATCGCCCGCCACGTCACCATGGACCTGCACCGCAGCGAGGTGCCGGTGGGCGACCTCGCGGTGGTCGATGCCTATGGCTGGACCGGCGCCGCCGACCATGGCTGCGGCGGCGGTGTCAAGCAGTGGCAGCCGGTGGACAGCAGCTCGGCCGCGGGGCCGGTCTCGACGGTGCTCGACCATTCCGGCCTCGGGCATCTGCTGCCGCCCAGCCTGTCGGCGCATTTCGACCGCAGGCAGGATCGCCTGAAGCTGGTCCGGCGCGCCTGCTGAACCGCCGCGTGCGCCGCTACCAGCGAAAGGCGGGGATCGCCGCCAGCGGCGCCAGGCCCGCGGCCGCCGCCTCGGCACGCGCGAGCGCAGGATCGTCGCCGATGGCCTCGGCATGGATGCCGCCGAGCACCCAGCAGGACGGCAACCCCGCCGCGGCGGCGCCGGCGATGTCGGTGGCCAGCGCGTCGCCGACCGCAAGGATGCGCGCGGCCGGCAGCTCGAGCATCGACCGGACGATCCGGTAGACCTCCGGGTACGGCTTGCCGATCGAGCGCACGCTGCCGCCGAACTGCTCGTAGAAGCGCGCCAGCATGCCGGCGCAGGGGATGCGCCGGCCGCCGCGCACGATCTCCAGGTCCGGGTTGGCGCACAGCATCGGCAGCCGCCGTGCGGCGCAGGCCCGCAGCAGCGGCAGGTAGGGCTCGGTCCCTGCCTCCGCCTCCTCGTCGTCGGGCCCGGTATTGAGCAGGAAATCGGCCGTCTCGGGATCGTCGACCTGGTCGAGCCCGAGCCCCTCGAACAGCTCGGCATCCTTCGGCGGCCCGAGATGCAGCAGCCGGCGACCGAGGCCGGCGAACCAGGGATCGTACCGCTGCCGCAGCGCCTCGCGCGTCGCCTCGCCGCTGCTCACGATCCCGTCATAGAGCGCCTCGGCGATACCCATCGCGCGCAGCCCCGCCCGCACCGCCGCGACGCGTCGCGGTGCATTCGACAGCAGCACCACGCGCCGGCCGGCCCGGCGCAGCCGCTGCAGGCAGTCGAGTGCGCCGGGATAGGGCGAGATCCCGTCATGCACGACCCCCCAAAGATCGACGACGAAGCCGTCATAGGCGCCGGCGAGGGCGGCGAAGCCGTCGAGGTGCCGCATCGCGGGCTCGCTCACAGCGCAGTCCCCCTGGCATCGGCGAGACGGTCGAGGCCGTGGGCGCACAGCAGCGACGACAGCTCGGCGAGCAGGCGTCGCACCAGCTGCGGCCCGTGCGTCACGAAGCCGGTATAGAGCTGCACCAGGTCGGCGCCGGCGCGCACCTTGTCCAGCACGTGCTCGGCGCGCTCGATGCCGCCGCAGCCGACCAGCACCAGCCGCCGGTCGGCGATCCGCGCGACCGCCGCCAGCATGGCGGTGCTGCGGTCGCGCAGCGGCGGCCCGGACAGTCCTCCCGCCTCGCCCGCATGCGGCGAACGCAGCTGCGGCGGACGCGACAAGGTGGTGTTGGAGACGATCAGTCCGGCGGCACCCCCGTCGATGGCGGCCTCGACGATCGCCGGCAGCGCGGCTTCCGGCAGGTCGGGTGCCAGCTTGATCAGCAGCGGCCGGGGTGCGGCGGCGGCGGCGGCGATCGCCGTCAGCAGGGCGGTGATCCGCGCGGCATCCTGCAGGTCGCGCAGCCCGGGCGTGTTCGGCGAGGACAGGTTGATCACCAGGTAGTCGACCAGTGGTGCGGCGGCACGCACCAGGGCGGGATAGTCGCGCAGCGGCTCCGCGCCCTGCTTGTTGATGCCGAGATTGAGCCCGACCGGAACCCCCTCCACCCGCTTCAGCCGCGCCAGCCGGGCGAGCACGGCGTCGATGCCCTGGTTGTTGAAGCCCATGCGGTTGATCACCGCACCATCCTCGCGCAGCCGGAACAGCCGCGGACGCGGATTGCCGGGCTGCGGCAGCGGCGTCACCGTGCCGGCCTCGACGAAGCCGAAACCGAGGCGCGCCAGCGGCCGCAGCACCCGCGCATCCTTGTCGAAGCCGGCGGCGATGCCGATCGGGTTGGCGAAATGCAGCCCGAGGGCGTCGACCGCCAGCGCCGGGTCGGGGCGGCCCGGTGCCCGGCCGCCGAGCCCGAGCATCAGCCCGGCGGTCGCGAGCCCGTGCGCCCGCTCCGGGTCGAGACGGCGCAGCAGGCGCATCGCGCCGGCGTCGAGGAGGTCAGAGACCGGAAGCCCGAGGCGGGGCATTGCGTGGGTGCGCGGCATCGCCCTCTCCTGCCGCAAGCCGCGGACCGAGGAAAGCGCCGTCATCGCGCAACACGCAGAACCGGGACGGCGGGAGGCATGCGGAGACGGGCGAGTGCGGTTCCGGCTTGCCTTGCGCGGCGCGAGCCGCGATCTTGCCGCGATGTGGGACGAGCCATACCTGGAAACCTGTTGTCGTTCGGCGCTGCACCGCCTGATCCTGGCCGGCGGCAGCGGCAGGCCTCGCGACCCGAAGGACCTGCCCTGCCTGGAGCGGCTGGACGGGATGGGGATGGCGGTGCACAGCGACGGACGCTACCGGATCACCGAGACGGGCCGACGACGGCACGCCTCGGAGATCGTGTCGACCGGCTGAGGGCGGGCCGGTGAAGCACGAGGATGTCTGGCGCGCACTCGACACGCTGGCGGCGGAGAAGGGTTTGTCGCCGTCTGGGCTGGCGCGTGCCGCGGGGCTCGATCCGACCTCCTTCAACCGCTCCAAGCGCGCCACCCGCCAGGGGCGGCTGCGCTGGCCGAGCACCGAGAGCCTGAGCCGGGTGCTCGCCGCCACCGGCGCCAGCCTGGACAGCTTCAGCGCCCTGGTCGGCGGCGCGCGGGCGCTGGCCAGCCTGCGTCCGCACCGGGCGGCGCTGCCGGGCACCGCCGAGCGCATCGGCGACCGGCGCCTGCCGCAGGTCGCCTACTCGGCGCTGCAGCAGGGCGAGGACGCCTTCGCCGGCGCCGAGCAGACGGTGATGCCGATGCAGGCGGAACCGGGCAGCTACGCGATCTGGCTGGACACCGACGCGTTCGAGCCGGTGCTGCGCGAGAGCGGGCTGCTGATCGCCTCGCCGGAGACGCCGGTACGCACCGGAGACCGGGTGGTGCTGCGGCGCCATCCCGGGACGATGCTGGCCGGGATCCTCAGCCGGGCGATGCCGGAGTGGCTCGAGATCGACGGCTTCGGGCACACCGGCAGCGTGGCGCTGCGCACCGACACGATCAGCTGGATGCACCGCATCGGCTGGGCCAGCCTGTAGCGGCGAAGCTCCCGCCGCCCCTGCCCGACCGGATCAGGCGGCGGCCCCGAAACCCTCGAGCACGATCTTGCCACGCGCCCGCCCGCTCTCGATCAGCGCGTGCACGCGCTTCAGGGTGACGGCGTCGATCGGCGCGTGGCGCTCGGTCAGAGTGGTGCGCAGCACCCCCTCGTCGAGCAGGCGCGAGACCTCGCCCAGCAGCCTGCCCTGCTCGGCGATGTCGGCGGTGCCGTAGATCGAGCGGGTGAACATGAGCTCCCAGTGCACCGAGACCGACTTGCGCTTGAAGGCGTTGATGTCGAGCGTCGGCGGGTCGTCGATCAGCCCGAAGCGGCCCTGCGGGGCGATCAGCTCGGCGATCTCGCCCAGGTGCCGGTCGGTCTGCGTGGTCGAGAACACGAACCCCGGCGCGCCGATGCCCAGGCCCGCGACCTGCGCCGCCAGCGGCCGGCTGTGGTCGATCACGTGGTGCGCGCCCATCTCGCCGACCCAGGCCACGGTCTCCGGGCGCGAGGCGGTCGCGATCACCGTGAGATCGGTCAGGGCGCGCGCCATCTGGATCGCGATCGAGCCGACGCCGCCGGCGCCGCCGATGATCACGATGGCGGGTGCTGCACCCGGCACCGGCCGGCGCACCTCGATGCGGTCGAACAGCGCCTCCCAGGCGGTGATCGAGGTCAGCGGCATCGCCGCCGCTTCGGCCCAGTCCAGGCGGCGCGGCTTGGCGCCGACGATGCGCTCGTCGACCAGCTGGTACTCGCTGTTGCTGCCGGGCCGGCCGATCGCGCCGGCATAGAATACCGCATCGCCCGGCGCGAACAGGCTGGCCTCCGCGCCGGCGGCCCGGACGATGCCGGCCGCGTCCCAGCCGAGCACCTTCCAGCCTCCCGCTTCCGGCGCGGCGCGGAGTCGCAGCTTGACGTCGACCGGATTGACCGAGACCGCCTTCACCTCGACCAGGATGTCGCGTCCGGTCGGCTGCGGTGCCGGAAGCTCGATGTCGACGAGGGCGTCCTGCCTCGCGAGATCCCCTGGTTGCCGATAGCCGACTGCGCGCATGGCGGTGCTCCACGTGTATGACGTTCAGGGTGTATGACGTTCAGGGTGTATGACGTTCAGGATGGGGACGACGACCCGGACCGGGAAGTCCGCGCCGGGTCCGCACGGCCGACCGGGCTCGCGCCTCAGGACGTGGCGGCGGCCAGGCGCTCGCGTCCCATACGCACGTCGCGTGCTTCGACGCCGAACGCCACCAGCAGCGTGATGACGACCGCGGCGATACCGACCACCACCGCCATCGCCCAGTTGATGCCGCCGAGCTGGCCCGCGAGCCAGACCTGGATGTTGGCGTTGCCCGCCGCCAGCAGGTTGCCCAGCTGGTAGACGGCACCCGGAAAGGTGGCGCGTATCGCCGGCGGCGAGATCTCGTTCAGGTAGGCCGGCACCACGCCCCAGGCGCCCTGCACGCAGACCTGGATCAGGAAGCCGCCGGTCGCCAGCCAGAGCACGCCGTGCGAGAACAGCCAGAGCGGGATCGCCGGCAGCGCCAGCATCGCCAGGATGCCGATCGCGAGCCGCCGCCCGATCCGCTGCGACAGGAAGCCGACGCCCAGGCCGCCGACGATCGCGCCCAGGTTGAAGATGATCATGATCAGGGTGACGCTGCCGTGCGGCAGGTGCTGCTGTCGCGTCAGGAACTGGCTTGGATAGAGGTCCTGCGAGCCGTGCGAGAGGAAGTTGAACCCCATCATCAGGCAGACCGCGAAGATGGTCAGGCCGAGATGGCGGCGCAGCACCGACAGCGCGGACTCGTGCTTCTGCACGACGCTGCGCGCCGCCCAGTCCGGGCTCTCGGGCACCTTGCGGCGGATATACAGCACCAGCAGCGCCGGCAGCGCCCCGACGATGAACATGCCGCGCCAGGTGAGCCAGGGCTCGGCGATGAACAGCAGCGACGCCAGCAGGTAGCCGGTGGGATAGCCGGTCTGCAGCAGCCCCGACACCGGCCCGCGCCAGCGCGAGGGGATGCTCTCCATCACCAGCGAGGCGCCGACGCCCCACTCGCCGCCCATGGCGATGCCGTACAGCGCGCGCAGGATCAGGAACACGGTGAAGCTGGGCGCGAAGCCAGACAGCAGCTCCAGCACGGCGTAGAGCAGCACGTTCGCCATCATCGTCGGCCGCCTGCCGAAGCGGTCGGCGATGCGGCCGAACAGGATCGCGCCGATGAAGCGGCAGGCCAGGGTCAGGGTGACCGCCAATGCCACCGAGCCGTTCGACTTGCCGAAACTGTGCGCGACCCCGTTGAAGGCAAAGATCATGATGAAGAAGTCGAACGCGTCCAGGGTCCAGCCGAGGTAGCAGGCGACGATGACATGCGCGGCACCCGGTGCGCGCTCTGCCGGCAAGACGGTCGTCATGGCCCCGGTCCTTCGCCGACGGTGATCAGCGCGCTACATTGCGTAGGTCGCGGCGCCTGCGCAATCCGGCCACGCCGCGCGGAGTTCCGGTCCCATGCGCCTCAGCGCCCGCAACGTCCTCCAGGGAACCATCGTCGCCGTCGAGAAGGGTGCC
Organism: uncultured Acetobacteraceae bacterium; assembly: GCA_964242335.1. Taxonomy (GTDB): domain Bacteria; phylum Pseudomonadota; class Alphaproteobacteria; order Acetobacterales; family Acetobacteraceae; genus Lichenicoccus. Next base: position 74,591 of record CAXTAY010000009.1, read on the forward strand.
ACCACCGCGCATGTGAGGCTCGACGTGCGCGGCGCGATCATCACCGCCTCGATCACCAACGAGGCGGTGGAGGCGCTGGGCCTGGTCGTAGGCCAGGAGGCCAGCGCGGTGATCAAGGCGTCGGACGTGATGATCGGGGTCGAATGAGCGGGTGCCGGACCTCACCCGCGCGAGGCCGCAACTTCACCGGTGCCCATCCGGTTAGGGGCAGGCTGCCGGTCAGGGCAGGCTGCCGGTCAGGGCAGGCTGATGGAGTGCGCGCGACGTGGGACTGCTCGTTGACGGAGCCTGGCAGGATCGCTGGTACGAGAACAAGGAGGGGCAGTTCCAGCGCGAGAGCAGCCGCTTCCGCGACCGGGTCACCCCTGACGGTGCACAGGGCGGCTTCCCGGCGCGCGCCGGGCGTTATCACCTCTACGCGTCGCTCGCCTGCCCGTGGGCGCACCGCACCCTGATCATGCGCCGGCTGAAGCGGCTGGAGGGGATGGTCGGGCTCTCGGTGGTGCACTGGCACATGGGCGAGCAGGGCTGGAGTTTCGAGGATGGCCCCGGCGTCATCGCGGATCCGCGCGGTGCCGCCTTCCTGCACCAAGTCTACGTGCGCGCCGAGGCGTCCTACACCGGCCGCGTCACGGTGCCGGTGCTGTACGATCTCGAGCGCGATACCATCGTCTCCAACGAATCCTCCGAGATCCTGCGCATGTTCGGATCGGCGTTCGACGGCATCGGCGCAGCACCCGGCGACTACACGCCGGCGTCCCGTCTCGACGAGATCGAGGCGGTGAACGCGCGCGTCTACGAGACGGTCAATAACGGCGTCTACCGCGCCGGCTTCGCCACCACCCAGGCGGCCTACGAGGAGGCCGTGCGTGCCCTGTTCACGTCGCTCGACTGGCTGGAGCAGCGCCTGTCGGGACGGTGCTACCTGGTCGGCGGGGCGCTGAGCGAGGCGGATATCCGCCTGTTCACGACGCTGCTGCGCTTCGACGCCGTCTATCACGGCCACTTCAAGTGCAACCTGCGCCGCCTCGCCGACTATCCCGCACTGTGGGACTACGCGCGCTTCCTGTACCGAAAGCCGGGCTTTCGCGAGACGATCGACTTCCACCATATCAAGTCGCACTACTATCAGAGCCAGCCGACCATCAATCCGAACCGGATCGTGCCGCTCGGGCCGCTGCCGGACTGGGACGCACCGACGAGCCGGAGGGACTAGCCGATGGAAATCCGCAATCTAGGCAGCTCCGGCCTGCGCGTCTCCGCGATCGGCCTCGGCTGCAACAACCTCGGCGGCCGCATCGACCTCGCCGCCTCGCGGCGCGTCGTCGAGGCGGCGCTGGATGCCGGCATCACCCTGCTCGACGTCGCCGACGTCTACGGCCGCGACCATCATCACGGCGCCTCGGAGGACGCGCTTGGCGAGATCCTGGGCGCGCGCCGGCACGAGGTGGTGCTCGCCACCAAGTTCGGCCTGCCGATGAACCCGGAGGGGACGCTGGGCGGCGCCTCGCGGCGCTACGTCATGCGGGCGGTGGAGGCGAGCCTGCGCCGGCTGCGCACCGACTTCATCGACCTCTACCAGCTGCACACGCCGGACCCGCTGACTCCGATCGAGGAGACGCTGCGCGCACTCGACGACCTGATCCGCGACGGCAAGGTGCGCTACGTCGGCTGCTCCAACCTGCCGGCCTGGCAGGTGGCGCAGGCGCAGCACCTGGCGCGCGAGTTCGGCGTGCACCGCTTCGTCTCCTGCCAGGACGAACTCTCCCTGGTGGCGACGGAGGCCAGGCGCGAGCTGCTGCCGGCGATCGAGCAGTACGGCATCGGCCTGCTGCCGTACTTCCCGCTCGCGAGCGGCCTGCTGACCGGCAAGTACCGGCGCGATACGGCGCCGGCGGCGGACACCCGCTTCGGCGCCTGGAAGCAGCTCGGCAGCCGCTACCTCAACGAGCGCAACTGGATCCTGGTCGAACGTCTAGAGGCGGTGGCGCGCGAGCATGGCCACGCGCTGATCGACCTCGCCTTCGGCTGGCTGCTGGCGCAGCGCTGCGTCTCCAGCGTGATCGCCGGCGCCACCCGCGCGGAGCAGGTGCACGGCAACGTCGCCGCCGGCGCCGTGCCGCTGTCGCCGGAGACGCTGGCGGCGATCGAGGCCGCGCTCGCCGCGTGAGCGTCCCGGGTGCCGCACCGGATCGCGAGGGAGCCCGCGAGGGAGACAGCGACTGGGCGGTGATCCTTCTGCAGCCCGGCTTCGAGGTGCGGGCGACGCGGGGGATGCCGGCACTGCCGCCGGCCCTGGAGACCGAGGTGGCGACGATCTGGCAGGACGAGCGGCGCACCCGCCCGCGCCTGTTCAACGGCACCGTGTTCAGCGCCGACCACGTCAGCGCCGCCGGGATCGAAGGGCACTGGACGGAATATCGCCGCGCCCTGGCCCAGCTGCGCGCGCCGGCGCTGTTCGACGCGCTGCGCATCCGCGCGCTCGCGGTCACCGGGCTGCTGGAGTGCGCGGACGGCATCGTGCTCGCGCGTCGCGAGGCGGGTTCGGTGTATCAGCCGGGAACCTGGCAGAGCCCGCCGGCCGGGAGCGTCGAACGCCGTCCCGGCGGCCAGGGCGCGAGTGACGTCGGAGACGTCATCGACCTGGCGGCGCAGATCCTCGAGGAGTGCGAGGAGGAGCTCGGCCTGCCGGCGCATGATCTGGCGGTGCGGCGCGCGGTGCTCGCGATCGAGCATCCGGGGAGCCGCATCGTCGATGTCGGCATGACGCTGCGCACCGCGCAACGGTTCGGCGCGATCGAGGCCGCGTGGCGCGGCCGCGGCAACCGGGAATATGACCGCCTCGCCCTGCTGACGCCGCCCGCGCCCGAGCTGCTGCCCACCACGCGCGCGCTCATCGCCGCGACGCGCTGACGCGCGCAAGGACGCGCACGAATCGGATTTACGGCTCGATATCGCTGTGACAACATCGTCCAGAATATTGGACTGAGCCGGAGCAGGCTTTCGATCGGCCGCTCGGCCGTCGCGTGCGAGGGCGATGCATGCTTCAGGTCTCTCTCGCGGCAGGTCTGTTGCTGGTGTCGGCGCATGCCGCCTTCGCAGCCGCCGACCTCGCCGGATCGGCCGGTGCCGCCCGAACCGAAAACGGGCTGCTGTTCGCCTCGGCCGAACCGGTGCCGGCAGGATCCCTCCCCGGCGGTGCGCGGGTCCTGCTGGTGAGCTGGCATCCCGCCCGCGGATCGCATCGGCACGGCGCGCACGGCCGTTCACGTTCCGCCGCGGCTGCGGCGCCGGTCGAGGTGACCACCGACACGCTGGTGCAGGCGCCGCTGGCGGCACCCGTGGCGCCCCCGCTCGCGGCGGTCGCGGCGGTGACGGTGCCGCCGCCGCCGGCTCGCTCACCGCCCGCCGGCACGTCGGCCACCATCGCCAAGGTGCCGGTCAAGCCGGTGCAGGCAACGCCGGCCGCGAGCAGGCAGACAACCCTGCGAGCCGGCGAGCTGCTGCACCGCTTCGGCGCGCTGCTGGTCTGGGGGCTCGGCCTCGCGCTGGCCCTCGGGATCGTGCTCGCCCGCCGCTCGGGGCGGCAGGGTCCGGTCGAGACCGAGCCGCCTGCCTCGGTGCCGGTCGAGCTGCCCGAGGCGGTGCCGCCGGCTCGCGACGTCGCCGACAGGCTCATGGTCGGGCCGGTCGAGGCAATCGCCGGCCACATGGCGCCTCCGCTGGCCCGGACGCCGTCGGGACGCGTCGAGGCGGTGGTGAACCCCGGTGCCTACAAGATGAGCTGCGTCGCGCGCCTCCGCTCGGCCGGCTGGGACGCCCGCACGCGCTTCTCCGCCGGCCTGCCGGGACCGGACGTGGTCGCGAGCAGCAGCCAGGGTGTGGTGCTGGCGCTGCGCTGCCATCCCTCGACCGAGCCGGTCGATGTCGCGGCCGTCGAGGATGCGCGCCAGGCACGCGACTGCCAGCACAGCGACCTCGCCGCCATCGTCTCCAACGGCCCGTTCACCGAGCCGGCGCGGCAGCTCGCCGCACGCACCGGTGTGGTGCTGCTGCACGAAGACCAGCTCGAATCCTTCGCGGTGTAGCCGGTCGCCACGTCTTCGCACGGGCGTCGGGTTCGACAACCGGATCATCGAGGTCGGTATCCTCGCTGCCATCACCACCGGCACGCGAACCCATGCCCGGCCGAGGATGCACGCCATCGCCGCGTCGAAGGTGCGACGTGACGTCCGGCGTGGTCATCCGCAGCCGGGCCAACAGGCTGTCCTGGTGGCGCAGGCACGGAGACATACCCCATGGAATGGTGGAGGCGCCGACGGGGATGGCTGTTCGCCACCCGGCATCTCCGGCCTGATCAGGTCCTCGTCTACCGACACCGCTGAGGCAGATCTCCGATCCCGGTGACCATCTGAACCGGCGTTTCCCCGGCATCGTCGTCGCCCCTCGAACGTCTCGAGGTGGAGCGTCGGCGGCCACCGCGCGGAGCCAGAGCCGAGGGCGAGCAGCAGGACGATGCCGCGGCACGGCGTCGGCAAGCCTGCTACGCAGTGTGTCACGGCGGTATCGGCGTGCCGTCCCAGGCCAGCACCTGGCCGCTTTGACCAGGGCTGGCCGCCTCGATCACCGCGAGCAGCCGCGTGGCCGAGAAGTCGGGCGTGAACAGCTTCTCGCGCGCGACCCCGCCCTGGAACGGCCGGCTGAGCCCGGTATCGACGGTACCCGGATGCAGCCCCAGGCACAGCGCTTCCGGATGGGTGCGCGCCAGTTCGATCGCAAGGTTGCGCAGGATCATGTTCAGGGCCGCCTTGGAAGCACGATAGGCGTGCCAGCCGCCGAGCCGGTTGTCGCCGATGCTGCCCACCCGGGCCGACAACACCGCCAACACGCTCCTGCCCGTCCTCGGCAGCAGCGGCAGCATGTGCTTGGCGACCAGCGCCGGGCCGACCGCATTGACTTGGTAGGATCGAAGCAGCGACGCCGCGTCGAGCATGCGCAGGCTGCGCTCCGGAGGCCCCACGCCCTCGCCCTGCAGGACGCCGGTCGCCACCAGCACCAGCCGCAGCGGCGCATCGGTCGAACGCCTCGCCTCGGCCACCGGTCCCTGCGTCGCCTCCGCGATGCTCTGCTCGTCGCAGATGTCAATCCTCCCGCGCACGAGCCGGGTGGTGGCGCCGGGCGCATCCGTCTGCGCGCCCGGCTCCCCGGTGCGCGACAGCGCCACCACAGACGCGTAGTCGCCGTCTCGCACCAGCGCCTGCACCAGCGCCGCACCGATGCCTCCGGAGGCACCGACCACGACGGCGACGCCATTCGGGGTGCCGCCGCTCAACCGGCCCGCCCTTCCGCGGCCGCGGTCAATTCGCCCCGCCGTTCGGATCGTCCGCGCTCGAGGATGGCGGCTGCGGCCGGGCAGCCGGCGCGACATACAGCGCCCCCGCCCGATCTGCGGGCGGCGGCACCGCGCAACCGGCGACGATCACCGACAGGATCAGCTGCCGCGACGCCATCGCCAACGCCCTGGTCGGGTGGAAGCCGCGGCGCCGCGGCGACGTCCCGGTGCGGGGGCCAGCGTGGGTCATCGCAGCGGGTCATGGCCCCAGTTCATCAGTGACTTGCGCCAGCGCGTGTCGGTGACGTCACCGTCCGGGCGCTGCTTGCCGTGCCGGTGGACGTAGCCGACTACCTTGCGCATGGCGGCGTGGTCGGCGTCATCGAGGTCGGCGGCCCTCTTGGCCAGCAACTCGAGGATGGTCCTCCCCATCCTGTGACCGACCGCCTCGTCCTGGCCGGAACCCGAGACCTTCTCGCCGCCGCTGGTCATCCCGACGGACTTGCTCTCGTCGCTGTCGAGCCACGTCTTCAGCACCGCCGGCGTCATGTTGACCACCTGCTTGAACTCACGTGCGGTGTCCGCCTTCTCCTGCTCGCTCATCTCCGACATCAGGAGTTCTCCGCGACGGCGCGCTGCAGCTCCGCCTTGGTCATGGTGGAGCGACCCTTGACGCCGAGCTTGGCCGCAGCGGCGGCGAGTTCGGCCCTGGTCACCGTGCCGCCGGTGGCGCGAACCTTCGCGACCTTGGCGGCGACGTCCCGAGGCTGCGGCGAGAACTGCTTGCCGTGCTGCGTGTCGACCCGCTTCTTCTCCGTGGTGCGCTGGTATTCGCTGTCGCTGAGCGCATCGCGGGCCTGCTTGGGCAGGTAGCGCTCCCCGGTCTTGCCGCTCTGCTCGCCGGACTTCGTCCCCCATTCCTCCCGGGTCCACTCGGCCAGGTGGTTGTCCTTGCCCTTGTCGCCCGCGTAACCGCCACCCTCCCTCTTGTACTCCTGGGTCGCCATCTGCGCCTTGCGGGCGGACCACTGGCCCGACTTGCCTCCCTTGCTTCCGTCGGTGACCTTCTTCTTGACCTCCTCCCACAGTCTCGGGTCGGTCTTGTCAGCTGTCGCGGTCATGGTTGTTGTCCTCGTGTTGATCCGGTCATACAGATCAGGGCTGCAGATCGTATATAAAGCGCAGGAACGCAGTGCCGGTTCTCGACGACTACCAAGCCAGTCTCCGCCATCGGAGCGCGAAACTACCGATCGTCAGGACTTTGGGCTTGACGCTACGGCCTCCCCACCTTCCCGAAATCTGTTGATCCGCGATCGAACGGCCCAGGGGTGAGGGCAGGAGAGCCTGTCGTCGAACCGGCACGACACGATGGTTGCGTGCCGCGACCGCGGCTTTGGTCGAGCTGCTGGTCGATCTTCACCAACCCGGCGATGTCTGAACAGGCCGACGATCCGGCAGGGCCGAAGCGATGACACCAAGAGGATCACCGTGGAGCGACATCAGGCGACACGTGATCGAGACACCGGTGCTCGATGAAGGGCGAAGTTTTCATTGCGGTCTCGATTTGCTTGCAGAGGGCTCTGGAGACAGGCTTCCTTTGGATTTGAATCAAGAAGGTCAAGCGATGGATCTTGAACAAGCCCGGAGGATGAGCCCGGCATATTGCCTACATCGCTTCGCGGCTCACAGCGAACCGGTTCCGTGCCGTATCGGCCGCCACCGCCTCAAAGACCAGAACGACCTCATGCGTTGCACGGAACCGACTGCCTGAACGGCCAGACGAGAGGTCGCCTCTCCGAGATCCTGCTAAGCATCGGCAGGTCAGTCGATGCGGACGTCCAGAACGCTATTACCTTGTTTCTCCAGTGCGGGAGATTTTATTGAACAGAACCGTCTTCGCCATCGGGTTGTTCCTGCCGGTTGCGGCTGCAGCGCAATCATCCAACGCGATGAACCTCAACCTGAACGGGATCCCGACCGCGCCGACGGCGGCGGTTGGCACCAACAGTAACCAGGTCGCCACCACCGCGTTCGTACAAGCCAGTACCGGCTCGGTGGCAACGAACCTGTCAGGTTCCTTGATAAACCTTCCTGGAATGCCGGCACGATCTCTCTCGGCTCGCGCCGGCGACGTCTACAATGTGCGCGATTATGGTGCGCTCGGGACGAACACGCCGACGACGCTCGCCACCCAGTTCCCGACATCCGCCACCGCCTCTCTGTCCAGCTTCGCCACTCAGTCCGTAAGCGGATCGACGCCGTATACCTGGATGACGAACCCGGCTTTCGGCCTCACCTTCTCGATGCCGACGAGCGCTGACCAGGGTGGCGCGGGAACATCCCTGACGTTTCTGCGCCCCCTCACCGGCATCAACAACTGGGCCGCTTCGGTCGCCGCGTGGCAGGCGCCTGGATCCGGCAACTACCTTCTGAACACCGGCATGCAGGTGAGCGGATCCTGTATTGCGGCGGGCAGCACCGTCGCCGCCGTAGGCAGAACGCCCGGTGTCGCGGGCTACGGGACCATCACCCTCTCTCAACCGACCTCAACCGACTGCACGTCGGGTGCGGCGATCACGTTCACCATCGCGCCGTCCCAGCTCCAGGCCCTGACGATGGACTGGCTCGGCATCCAGACCGCGATGGCGGCCGCCTGGCAGAATTCCCAGGCTGGAGGCTCCGTCTATATGCCGGGGGGAAACTACATCATCAATCACTCCCTCATCAACGCCGGCGGCGTCGTCGACACGAACTTCGATGTCCCAAACCTCGATGTCCGCGGTGACGGCGTGGCGGAGACGCGACTGACGTTTCCGAGCGACCTGGGCGGCGATGCCTGCGCCATCCTGAGCGGCGGCCGTGGTGTCGGCCTGACCTCCTTGTCGACCTATCATGACTTTCGCATTCTCGGCCCGAGCTATTCCCGGGTCATCGGAACGATGCCGAGCCAGATGGACGGCGTATGCGTCGGTGCGGACGACAAGGTCTATGGCTTGAGCGTCTCGAACATGCGATCTGGGGTCAATGGTGTGAAGGATCACTGGGCGGTTCGTGACGTCACCCTGTCCAACAACGGATATGGGATCTACTTCGCCCCGTACTCCTCGACGATCGGAAACCAGGTCATCGAGGATTCCACCCTCGTCGGCAACACCATGGCGTCCATCGGCGTCGCGACGACGAACCAGATCGACGCATCCTTGGTCAGCAACGTGCATACCGGCTTCGGGCCCTACGGCCTCTACTACGAGACGAATACCGGCAACGTGAGCAACGGCCTGAACAACATTCTCACGAACAGCACCCTGACGAACGTCTACATCGAGGCGATCGGCAATGGCTGGATCTACGGATCCGGTGGAAAGGGCGCCGTCATCAGGAACGTCTTCATCAACGGCGGCCCTTCGGACGTCGGATCCCAGACGAACTACGCGATGCCGAACGGATCGGGGAGTGTGTCGAGGGCACCTGCGGTCATCTACGTGAACGAGTTCCAGTCCAACACCATGTTGGGGACGTGCTGGACGTCATATGGCTCCGTCGCGGACGCGATCGTCGAAACCAGCGACCGAAGCACCGGCAACGTCTGGATAAACGACTCCGCCTTCGTCTCCAACGCAACCACGACGGTCTGGCCGATCAAGGCGGCCGGGAGCATGAACAACAACACGTTCCAGACGCCGTGGGGCAGCGGAGTCTTCCGTCGTGCCGGCGTAGCCGTCGCAGCCAACCTGCCCGTCTATGATACCGGTTCGTTCCTTGTCGTGCCCTACCTAGACGGAAAGAGTTTTGCCGGCATCACGGCCGCTCCTGCCAGTCAAAATGGGACCGTGGCAGTGATCACGGCGGCCGATTTCGCAAGCCTCGCGAAGGCTGATACCACCCAGCCGATCGCCGGCGGTCAACCCGTCTTCGCGACGAGCAACGGCGTAGCCGGCGGCCTCGACCAGGCAAATGCGATCGGCACCGCGGTCGGCTATTCCGGCGCGGGTACCGCCACCGTCTACGTCGACCTCGACCCCGGCGCCAACGCCGGTGCCACCGGTGCCGCAACCGGCTTGACCGCGGCCGGCAACACCCAAGGGAGCGCGTTCAAGGTCACGAGCTCAACCAACCGCTTCACCGGCGTTGCTCCTGGAACCGGCGCAGTGCTGGGTGCGGTTCCGGTGGGAGATGCGATCGTCATCTACAACGACGGCGGAAACGCGCTCCTGGTATACCCTCAGGCCGGAAGCCAGATCGGTAACGCCGCGCCAAATGCCGGCGTAAGCGTGGCAGCCGGGTCATCCGCAAGCTTCAGGCGGCTGTCGACTACGCTCTGGCATCAGTAGTGGCTTTCTGGCTGACCGCATCATGTGAAAGCATCTCTCAAGCACGCTCTAGCAAATTCTGCTGACCACACCGCCTGGAGGTCGCCTTTCACTCCACGTCGCATCCTGGAGCGGTGCCTCCAGGAGACAACCTGACCTAGCTCCTCAGGACCGATCTGACTGTCGAAGCGCCTAACTGCTACCTCGAGGCGGCCCGGCCAAAACCAGCGGCCGCCTTGAGTGACGCGACGCCACGTTGATCATTTTCTGTCACCTGAACAAGCTGAAAACGGTTTCGGAGGATCATGGCGACCGCCGGCACTACGAGGGCAATCCAGTCAGAGAAAATGCGGATCTCCACGATCCGGCCCACAATCATCAGCCCAGTAAATGATAGTGGCAGGATAACGATGATCGCACGTTCCAAACCTTTGACGCCGATCCACCGACGCTGCAGCCAAAGAAACGGTAGCGAGAAGCCACATATACTCGCGAGCAACGGCCACTGTTGAGGCTTAAGCAACTCACGAACATTGTAGCCAAAGTGGGTAATGAACAAGCCGTTTGCGACACCGCCTTCTTCTACCGGGTTGTGCGAGAAGGTTCGTGCGAGCAGGATCTTGATTGCAATCCAGATCGCCGCCTGACATATCGCATGCGGTATTATCCACCGCATCCGCGACTTCAAACTTTGACCTTCATCAGCGAGACGGAACCACTCCCATACCGCGAAAAATAGGGTAATGAAGCAGGCAGCCTCTCGATTTAACACTGCTAGCACGAAGGTAGGGTAGTAGGCCCACCAGATTCGCCGCAGCACGAGAGAAACGGCAATAGCGAAAAACATCAGGGACGGCACGTCATAGGGCGTCGTAAAAGGATTGTCCCACGCATACGCTAGGTCGAACTGCGCCCACAAAATTACGAGGAAGGAACTCCAAAATGCGAACTTCGGATCACCACTAAGCGTAAGAATACTGAATGAGGTAGCCACGACCGCTACCATTAAGCAGGAAAAGGCGATTATTGCAAGGACGAGGCGATAGGGGTCCTTGTAGTTTGGTGGGAGGTATGCCTCCACTTCTGATAGAAGTGACCCTTGAGTAAGCGTCCGGAAGACAAACATAGGCAGAACCCGGTACTGATACGGTGTCCGTTCTAGTCCCTCGGTATAAAGTTTCATGTTCAGAAAGAGAGGGAGTGAGGCGTAGCTGAGTGAAAAGTAGCTACATGCCAGCATCAGAAACAGCCATCGTGTGGCAAGATGCAGCTTGTTCAGCTGGTCGCTGTAGCGCTTTCCCTCGTTCGACCGACGTGCCCAGGTCATGGTTTATCCATTCCCAACAGTCAAGCTTCCCAAAAGTATCTGACAGACCACGATGCAGATCGACTTTGTCTAATAGCCGATCGCTAAAGCTGCATTTGTACTGCCCGCCCAGATGCACCCGATAGTTATAGTTCCTGCGTCCAACGTAAGTCTAATCTTGCTTAACAAAACAATATGGGATGCCAAATGTCACTGACAATTCAAGATCCTGCTCAGCCGTGACCATACCATCCGAAGAACGCCGCGCCGATATTTTTGAAATAGAAGAGACACTTTACTCGACGGCGAGAGTCTCACCTCATGACGACTGATAAAGAGGACGTCCTCGTAAGTGCGTGAGAAGTCGATTGCCATGAAGCCCATCTTCTTAAGACGTGCTAGGATCGATTTGATCGCCGGAACCGCTTCGGGATCTAGAAAAGCATGAAACTCGACGCTGATCTGCTTCGCCAGAAGAAGCGTTGCCGCAGGAGTCGATTGCAGCATTTCGACCTCCGCGCCCTCTATGTCGACCTTCAGCAGATCGATCCGTCGGATGCCTTGTGTATGCACCAAGTCCGAGAAGGAGATGCAAGGCACGGACACCGCTTGAGTCCGAGGTCCAGCTGTCAAGCTGCTAGCCTCAGAGTTTTCCGGATTGACATGAAAGCTAACATCGCCTCGCGATTCGCTGACAGCATAGTTCAGCGGCCGGAGCCTATCCGACCCCACGATAGCCTGTATTAACAAGGGATTGGCCTCGACGCCAACGACCTTGCAGCTGAACTTCCGCTGCATCTCGTAGGAGAAATAGCCTTCATTCATGCCAAGATCAACAATCAAGCCGTCATCTTTCGGGAGGAGATCCCTGATGAAGCTGTGGCCTCTGATACGATCAACCGCAAGCGTCATGTGGCACCTCGTAGACGGCGTGGATGTTGTCCGGACGTAGCCAGCTACCGGAGTTTTTCTCCACCCCGAAATTGGCTCAATCTCCACCAGTATGTGCGACGTGGACCATCAACCGCTCTATACGTTCCTGCTTCCTCAAACGCTCCGGCCTCGTTGTAAAGCTGACGACAGGCGGTTAGCGCCGCTGAGAGAACCTAAACAGTGATCTGATACCTTACCACTCTTCGATCTCGCGGCAACGACGCGCGGCAAGTACATCGGAATTTAGCGCTATGGCCTACCGTTCAGGCCGGCTCCCAAACGAGTAGACGAGGAAGCTGCGATTAGGGAGTAGTCGAAGAGGATGCTGTAGCAAGCGCTGGCGGCAAGGCACGACCGCCGAGGTGGCGGTACCAGTCACTGGCTCTGCGCCGAGGCCTGTTGACGATTAGCTCATGATACCGATGAGGCAGCTACAACGTATTGTGCTATACCTAGATGACTGGCTTTCCAAGAGGTCGTCCTGAGATGTCTGTTGTCTCTCAACGCGTTTCGATGACAAGCCGGCCTGATCAAGCGGCAGGATCAGCTGCTTTGGGACGCCGAAAGAAGCGGATTGCCATCTTCATAAGTTGCGACTCGTTTGAAGGGTTCTACGGCGGGACGTTCGGGTTAAATCGCGAGACTTACCTCAGGTCATATCGCAACGACTTCGTTTGGGAGTATGCGGAAGGTCTGCGTCGGCAGGGACACGTCGTCGTCATATACATTCTGTCCTACGGCAACCCCGAACTACGGCAGGCTTACGATGGACTAAGCGTACGGTTCCTTCGGTTGCCATTCTGGCTCCGCGTCGTCGATCCAGTGCTGTATCGCCTCCGGCCTCGTAGATATGGGTCGACCACTCGCGACCGTGTCGCGTTCCTAGGATACGGCCAAGCGCTGCAAGCGGCGCTCGTGCAGGACGGTATCGATGTTCTTTATCACCAGGAGGTCTGGACGCCACGCTTCGACATCATTACCCGCGCTAGCCAAGTTCATGTCGTCGGCGCGGATCAAGGAGCAGTCTACGCAGACTGGATGGCACCCGCGAAGCGTCTATCCGTCAGACGCGCATCCTATGTCCTATGCCAGTCCGCAATCACTGCGGACCGTGTCCGCGGTTTCGGCGGCAAACCTATCCTTTTCAGCAATGGTGTCGACACCGACTTCTTCAAGCCGCCACCGTCTGAGCCTCGTCGGGGCAGATGCGTACTTGCTGTCGGTAGATTAGTGGAAGGACAGAAGCGTTTCTCTGATCTGCTTCGGGCGATGCAGTCGCTGCCCGATTTTTCCCTGACCCTCGTGGGTAGCGGGCCTGATGAGGCGCGGTTGAAGCAATTCGCAGTGGAAAGCGGCATAGCGGAGAGAGTGACATTCGCGGGCTTCTTGAGTGATCGTGCGGAACTGCGTCGCCTCTATCAGGACTGTGGTGTTTTCGTCTCCAGCTCGAAGTGGGAGGCGACGGCGCTTGTTGTCCTGGAAGCAATGAGTTGTGCCGCTCCCGTAGTCGCTACGCGTATCCCCTCGTTTGAGGACTTGTTCACTGATAAAGTCGATGGTCTCCTGGTTTCGGTTGGCGCGCCGGGGGAGATGGCGCATGCCATACGGGCTGCGCACGAGCACCAGAGCGAACTAGGGGAGAATGCGCGCGCTACCGCGGTATCGCGCTACTCGTCGCACTCAGTTTATTCGCGGTTGTCGGACTTACTCGAGTCGCTTTGACTGGGTTTTCTAGCCCTGCGACTTCTCCAACGGCGATAGCAGAAGTCTTTGCGCATGATCTTGCCGGAACTATGACACATGTGGGCGGATGCCGTAGGCCATGACGAAGCCGCCGGAAAGCCAAAGAATTGCACCGGCGAAGCCGGAAACGTTTACGAAAGGAAGTTCCATCATACTGCATAATGAGGCAGCCGCGAAAGTGATGGCGGCAGAAGACCTGAGGCGGCGGCCGGTGCAGAGAGCTTGTACAAGAAAAGCAAGCATCCCGAGAAGGTAAATCGTGCCTGCAACCCAACCAAGGCTTAGATAGATCGCAAGCGGCCCGGCATCGATGCTAACGAGGTCGGCGTTGCCGGAGACTACTGCGCCACGACCAAGTGCTCCGATACCCAACCCTAGAGGATGGGCATCAATCACAGCCGGAGCATTCGACCAGATCGACAGCCGCGTCAAAGCGCTGTCGTCGGTGCTGAGCGCGCTAATGGTGCTGAAGCGCTCGACCAGGGAGTCACCGATGGTCGAGTCGAGGTTCCCGACTACGATCAGTAGAACAATCAATGCGGCTAACATACGGCCGAGATTGTTCACCATCCGCCCGCCTCCGAGAAGGCTGGCGACACTCAGGCTCAGCAGAACGCCACCGGTCACGGAGCGGTTATGTGATAAAAGCAACAGAAGGCTGAGAGCGGGTAGAAGGATCAGCGTCAACCGGGTGCGAAAGTACATGGACAACAAGATTAACGCGCCTAACCACTCGGCCAAGACGCCCGGGGCGTTCAGCGTGCTGAAAACGGTGAAGTGTTCCGCAGCAAGCTCGCCTGGACTGAATTCGCCAGTCGATAGAGCCCAGTTAACGTCCCACATCGGCGGGCTCCAGAACTGATAAAGTCCGTATCCCGCGACAACGAACGAGTTGAGAGTGATAAAACCACGCAGATGGGGTTCCGCGTCGCCGACGTCAGGTGCGTGCTGAATAAGATAGAAGACGTAGAGGAGCGGCGCAATCCAGTCGGCGGCACCAACAAGACCGCTGAAGATCTGGCCCTGCACGAGATTGATCGCTAGGCCGTATAGCGCCGGCAGCAAAAGCATCAAGCCGACCATCGTCTCGCGGTGCCTGAACAGATCTCGGCTTTGCAGGATATCCTTCAACATCAGCAGGGCGACAAGATTTGGGGTTGCGAGGATGATGTTCATGGCATCGAAACCGGCACGATAGTCGATCACGCGACGGATGAACGGCGTCAACGTCCAAAACCAGAAGGTGAGCGTGAGGTAAAGCCATGGACAACGGCGCTGGTACCTCGCAGCGGTGATGACGGCACTGCCCATGAACAGGATCCGCGCGGGATTTCCGAGCCCGATCCACGCGAGGCACCCTGTCATGGCGAAAATCAACGCGACCAGGAGCGCCTGTCGAACCGATGGAGCCAGGGCGGCCACCTGGGGGCGCGCAGAGATCACAGGCGCGGCGCGTGGGGTGGTCACCCGTTCTGCGGCGAATGAGGCCCTGAGCATGGCTACGCGACGCTCGGTGCAGGAGCGTCGATGCGGTCCTTAGAGGCGGCGGCCCCGAATCCATCTCCTCGTGCATCTTGTATAGTGGCCGGTGCATTTTGCGCAGTCTGCAGAAGCAGATCGATATACTTGGACGCCGTCAGCCGCCAGGAGTGACGCTCGGCCAATCCACGCGCGCTGCGGGCCATTGTTTTGCGGCGGTCGTCGTCGGCGATGAGCGTAAGCAAGGTATCGGCCAGGGCCTGACCATCGTCGGCATGGTCCAGCACGACTCCCACCTCTTCACTGATGAGCTCCGAGCCACCCGCGCTTCGCGTGGTCACGACTGGTACGCCGCTCGCGAGCGCTTCGAGCAGCACCAGGGAGCATGCCTCGTAACGAGACGGAAAGACGAACAGGTCGGCGGCGCGCATGAGCGCAGGCATGTCCCGGCGAAAGCCGAGGAAGTGAACCCGTTCCTCTACGGCGAGCTTCTCCGCCAGTCCCGGGTAGGGGGTGTCCACGTGCGGCCCTGCTACGGCCAGGTGCAGCCCCGGCACCATCGGCAACGCGCGCAGAACGGTCTCCAGATTCTTACGCGGTGACTTCAGGTCACCGGCAAACAGCGCCAGCCTCACTCCGTCCGGCAAGCCGAGGCTCCTGCGGTCGGCAGGACCCGGGCTGAACTCTGCGAGATCGACGCCGTTCAGGATCACGGATATCGTGCTGGCCGGCAGTTGACGCTTCACGTCGCTCGCCACGCTCTGTGAGACGGCAACCAGCCGTCGAGAGCGTCGAAAAGCATGCCGCTCCAGAACGACGTTCAGCCCGTTGTAGACTCTTGCGTAAAACGATCGTGCCGATCGGCGGAGCTTCCACGGGTGGTGGATAGAACCTAACCAGGAAGCGTGCACGAAGTGGACGGCGTTGATGTCACATTTGGCCCAAGTCGAAAACCCGTTGGCGAGCACGACGTCGTATCCGACCCGATCGCGTCTCAGCGCCGACCGCGTGCGCCACGCAAAAAGCTGATCGCGCAGGAGTCGTCCGGGGAGCCAGCTCGGTGGCGGGAGGACGACCGCGCGTTCGCACAGCTCGTCCGGTAGGCCGCTCACCTGCTCTGCCATGACGACGACCTCGTGGCCCTGTCGGAAGGCTTCGGCGGCGATCTCGAGATTGACGCGCCCTTGACCGTCGTTTCGGCCGATCAGCGGCGTGATGATGCAGAACCTCATTGGGCGGGATCGCACGCGGCTTGGCCAAGACCGCCACCAAGCGGGACGCGTCTGTGACGCCTTGTCCATAGAGCTCGATAGGCTGCGGCCTTGGCGTGCTGGACCGTCCAGAAGCGGCGCCAGGAACCTGCGCCGAGCCGGGGGGTGTATCGGATCGCCTGGACGATGCCCGGCGATCCCCCGGTTCCGATGAGGAGCGACCACGTCAGGTAGACCAGGCGACCGACCGGACCGAACGCTCCCCACAGAGCGACCACCTCGTTGTGCGCGAGGTCGAACAATCCCCGCATATCCCCGATCCCGACGATACCGGCGTAGTGGCGCGGCTCCTGCCGCGGCGCGGCGTAATGATCTACCGTGACCAGCGGATCATACAGGAGCTTCCAGCCCGAGCGGCCAAGCCCAAGCGAGAACGCGATATCCTCGTAGGGCTGCGCGCCGACACCGCGCAGCCGCGGGTCGAAATGACGACCGGCGATCGCCTCGGCGCGATAGCTCATGTTCGCCCCTTTCAGAAAGTCGACCTGCCGCGGTGCGCCGACGCCGAGATGATGATTGCCGATCGTCCGGCCGAACCATTGCAGCCGCCCGACCACACCACGACTCCGGTCGTCGAAACGTTCGCCATCGTGGCAACGGTCGCGGCCACCGAGACCGCCCAGTGCAGGGTCGACGCGGAAGTGTGCCACGATCCGGGCGAGCCAATCCGCGTGCGGCTCCGTGTCGTCGTCGGTGATGGCAAGCACGTCCGTGCGGCAGGCAGCGAGGCCGCTATTGAGGGCATGCACGGTGCCCGCCTGCGTGACCGTCAGCACCCGAAGCGGCAGCGGACCGGTCTTTCGACATGACGCGAGGGCCCGCAGGGTCGCGATGTCGTCGGCACGCGCGACGATCAGCACGTCGTCCGGCCGACGCTCCTGCGCCGTCAGTGCCGCCAAGCCGCGCAGCAGGCTGTCCGGCCGACGGTAGCTGCAGATCAGCACCCCGATCGTCTCCACCGGCGCTTTCCCTTGTGGGCGATTGGGAACCACTGCGGATCGCGACAGGTCGTTCAACGCCCGGCCACCCAGGCCACGTCCGCGCGGCTGATGACCAGACGTGGCAGCGCGATCCCGAGTATCTTCTGGAAACTCGCCAGCACGCAGAACAGCCGCACGAAGCCGCCGAGTAAGGTGGAGCAGGCCGCGCCCACGATGCCGTAGGCTGGCACGAGAACGAGCATCGCCGCCAGTGCCACGATCACACCTGCGACCTCGACGCCGGTCACCACGCCTGGACGACCGGTCCCACTGAAAGCCTGCGCCAAGGTGCGCGCGGCACTTGAGATGACAGCCTCGACCAGCAGGATCTGGAACGGAAGCACCGCTGCTGTGAACCGGGTTCCGTACAGCAGCAGGAGCAGCGAGGGCCCGACGATGCCGATCGCCACTGCGCCGATCATGTTCGTCACTGCCGTGACCCGCATGGCGCGCGCCACGATCTCGACGACGCGGCTTGTCTCACGCGCGGCGATCGAAGGAAACAGCACAACAGCGATCGCAGCCTGAGCGACGCCGAGTACGCGAGACAGACTGAGCGCGATCGAATAGGCACCCAGTGCAGCGGGCGGCAACTGGAAGACGATGACCACCTGGTCGAGATAGCCCGATAGAGCCCCCAGCAGATCCACGCCGTAGAACCGGACCCCGTAGTGGAGCAACCGTCTCGGATAGGGCGCTGCCATCGTGAAGCTGGGACGCAGCAACTGGCGCGACTTCCGCAGCAGGTAGAGGAACGACGGCAACGACGGGACGATGTAGGCAGCCGCGGCGGTGACCGGCGTCATGCGCCCGGATACCCCCAGCAAGCTGAGCAGCGCCAGCGCACCGAGACTCTGGAAGTAGAGCACGCGGTTTGATAAGCCAAAACGGCCATGCGCTTCGAGCACCCCGGAGAGCAACGGCGCCACGACCCCGAGCGGCACGCTAAGCAGCAGCACACGCGCGAACATCACCGTATCGGCGCTGTACCGGCTCAGCCACATCGGCATCATCAGGAAACCGATCACCGCCGCCGCTAGACCGCTGGCCAAGGTCAGGATCATCGCGCTCCCGAAAAACACCGGGCCGTGCTTCGGGTCCGACCGAAGGTTATAGATCAGCGAGGCATGCAGTCCGAGCGTGCATACCGCCGCGAGAACCGTCGGGCCGATCAGCATGGCGGCCTGTTCGCCGCGTCCGTCAGGTCCGAGGCACGTCGCGGTGATCAAGCCCGAGCAGACGTTGCCGGCGAGTGCCACGACACGGATGCCCATCACGTGGGCGATGGCACTCACCTTGGCACGGCTGCGGACCGCATGCAGAACGGCGGCGATCACGGCACATCCCGGTGCAAAATTCGCAGCAGGACCAATAAACCGCAAGGCATCGCCTCCGTCACCTCTCAGCCGCGGGTCAAGCCGTGGTAGGACGGGTAGAGCCTCGCGTAGTAGCTGCTGTCGGTGTCGGCTCGCGCCAGGCGCCGCAGGTCGACCTTGGTCAGGACGATGCCGTTGACCTGGACATGCCCTCGACGCAGCGCTTTCAAGGCTGCGTTGACCGCTGTACGCGGGGAATGACGCCATGCCACCAGCATCACCACGTCGTCGGCCATGGGAGCGACACTCATGACATCCGGAACGGCGAGCACTGGTGGCGTGTCGATGATGACCACGTCGTATTTCTCGCGAAGCTGTTCCAGCGCCCGCGGCAAGCCTGCGGAGGCCAGGATCGCATGTGGATTGTCGGGCCGCGCGCGCGTCACCAAGACGTGCAGGCCGGCAACCGGATCAATCACGAGGTCGGCAAAACCAGGATTCGGTTCGATACGCGGCACCGGGTCGGGATCCGCGGCCAAGACTTCCTCCAGGCTGGCCGGCGGAAAGTGGCTACGCATGCCGGATCGGCGCAGATCGCAGTCTACCACGACGACCGCGAGGCCACGTCCCGCGGCGGCACGCCCGAGCGCCACAGAGAAACACGTCTTGCCCTCTCCAGGCAGCGCCGAGGTGACCATCAACACGCGACCACCTCTCGTCTCGTCATGGTGACGGCCGCCGATCAGACCGGCGAAGACGGCCTGCATCGCCTCCGCCTCGCGCGAACCCGGGTCCGCCGCCAGTGCATCCTGCGGCTTGTTGCGCGCGGACGGGAGCCTGGGGAACAGCCCGAGCACGCGCACGCCGGTTTGCTCCTCCACCTGCTCCGGAGTGCTGAAGACGCGGGACAGCAGTTCCAGCACGCAGGCCAGGGCAGCGCCGACACCAAGCATCGCCAGGAAGGTGCCGGTGACGATCATCCGGACCCGGGGAAAGGATGGAAAATCGGGAGGCGATGCTTCGACCACCAGTTGCACGTCGGCGCGCTGCATCGCGGCCTCGACATGGATCTGCTCCAACCGCAGCGCTGCCTCATCATAGTGGCTGCGCGCGGATACCAGATCGCGCTCCAGGTCCTGCAGCCGGATGTCGGCAATGCCCTGCTTACCGACTTGGAGCTGCAGGTCCTGTACGTCGCTCTGCAACGAGGTGCAGCGCGCCTCTAGCGCCTCAACCTCGCCACGCACACTCGCCACCGCCTTGTTGATCTCCGTCCGGAGCTGCAGACGGACACGAGCCAGTTGTGCCGAGTTGGCCACCAGTTCCGTGTTGGCGCTACCCAATCGGGTCCGGAACTCCGCCTGCGCCGCGGCCAGCGTGCTTTCCCGCTCCAGCAATCCCTGGATGATCGGCGAGGCAAGCACCGGCGCGCTGGCATCTGCCCCGGCGCCGGAATGAGCCGCGTCCTCAAGCTCGCGCAACGTGCTCCGCTTCTGCGCCAGTTCGCTGGTGGCCAGGATCAACTGCGAATTCATCTCCGACAGACTCTGACCCAGCAACGTCTGGCCGCGCAGACTGGTGAGCTGTCCGCCCTGACGCTGCTGCTGCACGGCATTGTCCGCCGTCAACACATCAGCCCGCAGCTGCGCAAGATGAGTCCTCAGCCAGACGTCGGCCTGATCCGTTAGGACGGCTTGTTGCTGACGGCGTCTGGCGATGAAGGCGTTGGCGTAGGCATTGGCAACGCTTGCCGCAAGTTCCGGAGTGCCGGCGACGGCACTGATCGCAATGACGTAGGATCGGCCATCGTTGCTGAAGCTAAGCGACGGCGCCAACCGCTTGGCCGCAGCCTCGACCGACGTGTTGCACGACGCTGCTCCTCCCGCGCGATCACGGGCATGACCGAACGGCTTCACGAACAGGCTCGACAGCGTGTCGCCCCAGCCTCGTCTCTCCTCGCAATATTCGGGAACGGTCATGAGCTTGAGCTGCTGGACCACGTTCAGCACGAGGCTTGGAGAGCGTAAGGCTTCCATATAAGTCCGCAACAGGTCGAGATCGACGATCTGGCTCGGCAGCAGACTCTCGCCGCTGCTGACGCGCGGCTGCCGCGGATCGATCATCACCGAGGCGCCGGCGGTGTAGCGTACGGGGAGTTTGCTTACCGCCAAGCCGACGACCGTCGTGACCAGCACCGCGAAGACGAGGATTCCCCATTTATGCCGCACCGCGATCTGCAGCGGAGTGACGCCGCGGCTTCTCATCTCCTGCAGATCAAAGCGTTCGTCACCTGGAGCGAGGGAGAGCTTTGTGAGATCGTTGGCTTTGCGCGACGGGATCACCTTGTAGTCTGACATCACAGCACCTCGCGGTAGACTGCCGCCACCTGGGAAGTTACGATCTGCCAATCGAACCTGCGTCTGGCATAGCCGCGACATGCCTCAGGACTCGGCAGGAACGATGCATCGGCAAGTGCGGACCCGATCCCGTCCGCGATGCTCCTTGCATCGATGCCCTTTAACACCATCGCGTCGGACAAGCCCGAGACCACTTCCGGGAGACCGCCTACCGGCGTGACGAGGACAGGCGTACCGGCGGCGAGCGACTCGATCGCCACGAGCCCGAAGCCTTCCAGTTCCGTCGTCGGCACGAGGGTGAGATCGGCCGCACGATAGGCCAGAGGAAGCTGGTCGTCGCTCAGATGCCCGTCGAAGCGCACGGCATCGGACAGGTCGAGCACAGCCACACGATCTGCCAATGCCGCTCGCTCTGGCCCTGATCCGGCGATGTGTAGCACGAGATCTCTGCAGCCGGGTGTCGAAGACCCGCGCAGGATCGCGATCGCGTCCAGCAGCCGGTCCAGCCCCATGCGCTTGACGAGGCGGCGTACTACGAAAATCGTCGGCCGGTCCGGGTCCCACCCGAGGGCCTCCCGAGCGACCATCCTCGAGATCGGAAGATCGAAGCGATCGCACTCGACGCCACCGGGAATGAAGCGGATGAGGCTGTCCGGTATGCCGTATTGCCGCTCCAGCAGTTCTCCGAATGCTCTCGACAACACGATGATCCGGCTTGCCCGTCGGTAGACCAGCTTCTCTATGACCTTCTTGACACGAGCGGCCATGATGCCGGCGCCCTCGACCAGGCTCTCCATCGCCCAGGGCCCATGGAAGTGCGTGATCAGCGGAAGATGCGACACGCGGTCGAGGAGCGGCAGGCTGTAGGGGGCAAAGTGGGAGGCGACGATGTCGGGCCGCGCTGTCGAGAAGCTGTTGAAGGCAGAGCGGCGGATCGCCATTGCGCGCTGACGCGAGGAGGTGGCTCCGACGGCAAAGCCCTGAACCAGGCCCTTAGTCTGGCGCTCGACCTCGTCGGTGCCGGGCACCACACCACGCACCGCAAAGCCGTGGCTGCCCAGACCATGGAAGAGATGGAAGAATACGTTTTCCGCACCGCCTTTTCGCTCAGGAAACCAGCCGCTGCCGATCTGAAACAGGTTCGCGTCCGTCATGCTGCGCCTGCGCCCGTAGTGTCGGCAGCTCGAGCCGACATGCTTGACCCTTCCTGGTTCGCCGCCTCTGTGTCCGTCCTCCACTTGCCGAAACCGCCGCCGATCCGCCCCTGACCGTCGGGCATCAGCGCGACGACAACGAGAGCCAAGCTATCGCGATGATCGGCTCGTGGGCGGAACCGGAGCACGACCTGGGATCGGGAGATTGTCATCAGTGCTGCAACCCGCAAACATCCGCCGCCTGATCCGGGACGGTGATCCCGATGACGACGCCGCGGATTTTACGTTGCAGACGCTCGAGGCTGAAACGTCGTTCGGCGTGTCCTCGTGCCGTCGCAGCGCGGGATGCGGCCGCCTCGGGCCGGCTGCGGCACTGCTCCAGCGCTGTCGCCAGCGCCAGCGCGTCCCCCGGCGGCACCAGGAGTCCGACCCGTCCGCCATCCAGGATCTCGGCGGCAGCACCTGCCCAGGACGCGATCAGCGGCGTCCCGGCCAGCATGGCTTCCACCAGCGTCAGCCCGAACGGTTCGGGATCGGTCGACGGATGCACCACCACGTCGACCGCACGCATCAACGTCGCGACATCGTCGCGATGGCCGAGGAAATGCACGCGCTCGGCGATGCCGAGCCGGTCGGCCAGGGCACGCAACGACATGAGGTAGTCCTGCTCGCCGAACAACGCATCCCCCGCGATGACGCAGCGCGCATCCGGCAGCAGCGCCAGTGCGGCCAGGGCGATGTGCTGGCCCTTCCAGGGAGCGAGCCGGCTGAACACGCCGAACAGGAAGCCTGGCGGCAGATCGAGATCGAGACGCAGCGCCGCCGGCGTGGCGGCAGTCCTTGCGCAGGGCACAGGCACGCCGTTACGCACCAGCACGACCAGCGACGGCCGTCCGCCGGCTGCGATGAAGGCGTCTGCTACCGCCTTCGAGGGCACCACCACGCGCTTGGCGCGGCGGTTGGCGAGGCCGACCACGAGCCGGATCTGGAACCAGCCGAAATGATGCCGATCGAGGATGTCGTGCAGGTGCCAGAGCAGTGGCGTGCGATGCAGCCAGGATGCCAGCGCGCCGAGCACGAAGCTCTTCTGGCTGTTGCAGTAGACGAGATCGTGCGAGGCGGCGAGGCGGCCGATATGGCGGATCAAACCGATGATCCCGGCCAGTGCCGGAAGCGCCCTAAGCAGGCCGCGGTCGCGCCGGATCCCCCGCAGGTCCGGTCGTACTGGCGGCAGCGTCACACGACTGCCCTGATCAAGCAGCCGCGCATGCATTACGCCGTCCTCGAACAGCAGCACCTCGCCGCCGAGTGCGCGCACGATATGCAGCAGACAGATCTCGGCGCCGCCGATCCGCCCAGTATGGGTCAGGAACAGCACGGTGGGAGCGCGCACGGACACTATCGGATCGTGCGTGCGGACGACCGGACCCTGCGGTGGCGCACGATCAAGGAGAACGGTCGGTGTCGGCACGATCATGTCAGATCTGCTTGATCAGGTTCGTCGCCTTCAGCGGCGGCTCCGGCTCAGGGATCCATATCCGGTCCGGACGCGGCAGCGACGGCGCGGCGCTGCCGGCGCTGTATAGTCTTTCGCAGAACGCCTCGTATTGCTCGGTCACGAAACCGAGAAACGAATCCTGGAACTGCTTCTCGGAGAAGCGGATGGCGTTGCGATGGCAGGCGGCCGGATCGAACGAGGCTTCCTTGAGGATAAAGCTGCGCACCGCCTCGGCCACCGCCTCCGGCTCGGGTCGATTGAAGAACAGCCCGGTCGGCGCCTCGCCGCCTGCCCTCACCGTCTCGCGGGCACCGCCGCGGCCGAGCGCGAGCACCGGCGTTCCCTCGCTCTGCGCCTCTACCGGGACGATGCCGAAATCCTCCTCGGCGGCGAAGATGAAGGCGCGCGCGCTCGCCATCGTCCGGCGCAACTCGGTGTCATGCACGAAGCCGCGAAACTCCACGTTCGGTCCGGCGACCGCCCGCAGATGGTCGGCTTCCGGTCCTTCGCCGACCACGATCAGCTGCTCGGCGGGCAGTTGGCGAAACGCCTCGACGATGCAGCGGACGTTCTTGTACGGCACCAGGCGCGACGCGGTCATGAAGTGCCTCTCCTTGCGAACTGCCCTGAACGCCGTGGGCACCTTCACCGGAGGATGGATGACGCGGGCATCGCGTCCGTATATCTTGCGTATCCGTCTGGCGATGAAACGCGAGTTGGCCATGTAGGCGTCGGGACCGCTCGCGGTGCGGACGTCCCACATCCTGATCCGGTGCAGCAGGAACCGTGTCAGCAGGCCCCTCGGGCCGTGCTCCAGCCCGGACTCGCGTAGATATTGATGCTGCAGGTCCCACGCGTAGCGCATCGGCGAATGCACATAAGCCAGATGCAGCTGATCCGGCCCGGTCAGGACGCCCTTCGCGACCGCATAGCTGCTCGATATCACCACATCGTATTCGGCGAGGTCGAGCTGCTCGATCGCGAGCGGCATGATCGGCAGGAACAGACGATGATGGTTCCGTACACCGGGCAAACGCTGCAGAAACGAGACCTGACTGCTCTCGTACCCGATCTTCTTCCGCTCCGCCGGCGTCAGGAAGTCGAACAGGCAGAACAGGGCGGCATCGGGAAAGCAGCGAAGCATCGCGGCGAGGACTTTTTCGGCTCCGCCGATCGTGTAGAGCCAGTCATGAACGATCGCGACGCGCATTGCTGATCAGCCCCTTGAGCCTGCGCAAAGACGATCGGCCTTCGATCGATCCTTCGCGATGCGTGATCGCGCTCATCTGATACGTGTTCTTCTCGACTTGGCTTGTCGTCGTTATCAAGGGTCGTCGATCAGAGACGGCTGGATCTCCAATACGAACCACCCTCAACCTAACCACACCATCAATGGGAATTAATAATCACCTTCAGAGATCCGAAGACAATCGATGCACAGACGAATTTTGACGATAATTGTTACTCGCGCCGGATGTGAATTGTCTTCGAAAACTCTCACCCAAGCCTATCGCTGAAAAGCGCACCGGTCGCAACTGCTGTTTCAGATTTGCCCACTGTTAACGGCTTTTTACCTGATTGTTCCGGTATCTGTTACAGACCAGGATGAAGTCCTCGCGCCGGCGGCGGCTCCGGGCGGCTCGCCCGCGGGCGCAGGCACCGGACCAGCAGGTAATCAGATACAACAGGCCGTGCCGGGCTCTGCGCTGCCACTTACCCAAACAGGATCCGCCGCACGCCGCCGCCCTAGTCGACTTGTTCATTTCGTTCTGGATCAGCGTCGCGCCACTATTGCCTGGCTTCGCGGCCGATGGTGCTCCGTCGCAGCCTCCGGACCTCTGCCGACTACCTCACTCGACCGGTCCGGTTGCCGAGGCCCTCTCGATCCGCCACTGATGCGGGATCGGCGGCGGGGCGGAGGGACGGCGATGGCTGACACAGATCCGGCGATCCATCAGCAGGGGCAACGCCATCCGCGCTTCTTCTCGCCGGCTAGCCTGCTGCTGATCACGCCGCTCTGCGTGCTCGGGTCGGTGGTCGGCATGCAGGTGCTGGTGCGGCTCGGGGTCACCACCAACACCTCGCTGATCGGCGCGTTGGCAGCGATGGGGCTTGGACGGGTGCCGATCGCGGCCCTCTCGCGCTACCGCTCGATCCACGTGCAGAACCTCGCCCAGAGCGCGATCTCCGCCTCAACCTTCGGCGCCGCCAACAGCCTGCTGCTGCCGATCGGCGTTCCGTTCCTGCTCGGTCGCGCCGACCTGGTGCCGGCGATGCTGATCGGCGCGGTCGCCGCGATGCTGCTCGACGCGACGATGCTGTATCGCATGTTCGCCTCCGACGTGTTCCCCGCCGAGGGTCCGTGGCCGCCCGGCGTCGCGGCGGCGGAGGCGATCCGCGCCGGCGACGCCGGCGGCCGCAAGGCGGTCGTGCTCGGTGCCGGACTCGGAATCGGCGTGCTCGGCTCGGTGTTCGGCATCCCGATGGCGGGCTTCGGCGTCGCCTTCATCGGCAATGTCTGGGCGCTCGCCATGTTCGGCATCGGCCTGCTGCTGCGCGGCTACCAGCACGTGCTGCTCGATCATCCGCTGCTCGCGACGCTGATCCCGCGCGGCGACATCGACCACGCGCATGTCGCCCAGGGCATGATGCTGGGTGCAGGCCTGGTCGCCCTGGTGCAGGTCGGGTTCACCATCCTGAGGCGCTCGGCCGAGCCCGGGCCGGAGGAGGTGGGACCGAGCCCGCGGCAGCTGCGCGCGACGCTGGGGCTCGGCGCCGGGCTGTATCTGCTGATCGCGGGCGGCATCGCGGCACTCGGCGGCCTGGGGAGCGGGATGAGCACCGGGATGCTGATCCTGTTCGTCGCCTACGCCGCCTTCGCAGCCTTGCTGCACGAGCTGATCATCGGCCTGGCGGGTATGCATTCGGGCTGGTTCCCGGCCTTCGCCGTCGCCGTGGTGTCGCTCGCGATCGGCATCGTGATCGGCTTCCCGCCCCCTGCCCTGGCGCTGCTGGTCGGCTTCACCGCCTCCACCGGCCCCGCCTTTGCCGACATGGGCTGCGACCTCAAGGCGGGCTTCCTGCTGCGCGGCGAGGGCGCCGACCCCGCCTTCGAGCGCGACGGCCGGCGCCAGCAATACTTCGCCGCGATGTTCGCCCTGGTCGTCGCCGCGCTGACCGTGCTGGTGCTGTATCACGGCTACTTCGCGCGCGGTCAGGTGGCACCGGTCGACAAGGTCTTCGTCGCCGCCATCCACGCCGGAAGCAGCCCGGCGGTCGCGCACGCGCTGCTGCTCTGGGCCATCCCCGGCGCGGTGCTGCAGGCGATCGGCGGTACCGGTCGCCAACTCGGCGTGATGTTCGCGACCGGGCTGCTGCTGACCTCGCCCCTCGCCGGCTGGGCGGTGCTGGCCGGCATCCTGTGCCGCCTGGCCTGGCAGCGCCGCACGGGTGCCGCCGGGCGCACCGACATGGAGGTGTTCGCCGCGGGCAGCATCGCCGGTGACGCGCTCTACAGCTTCGCGAGCTCCCTGGTGAAGGTCTAGCGGGCGCGAGATGCCGGCGCCGGCGCGGGGCGTCGATGCGGCCGCTGCCGATCGCCAGGCACATGCTCGGCGGCGTGCTGATCCCGATCGCCGATTGCGTGCCGGGACTCCGCGCGGCGGCTGCCGGCGCGGCGTCGCCTCGATCGTGTTCGACCATCCCGGGCACGATGCGCAGTCCGTCCCCGCGCACATCGCGACGTCGAACGCGGATGCGCCGGCGGCGCACGCCTTCGTCGTCGAACTCGTCGCGGCGCCGGACCGCAGGATCGTCGTGAGCGGCACCGCGACCACGGAGCCACGGCGGAGAACCGGATCATCCCGGCGGCGGTGGCACGCGCGGGACGATGCCGCATCCCGCCGGGCGCTGCGGGTCACGCTGCACGGCATCGCCCACCACGCGATGCGCCGGTCTACCGCCATCGCCAGTTGGTCGCCGACGCTGCGGCTGCGGCATCCCTCGATCCCGGATCGCGCGCCGTCCGGAGGCGGCGGGGCGGCGTCGATCGGCTATCCTCGATCCCGAACAGCACGGAGCAGACGATCATGAGCCCGACGACCGCGGCGTTGTGCGGCAGCATCGCCACGGCGATCGCGATCTTCGGCGGCGGGCTGGCCGTCGAGGCCTATAAGCGGCATCGCGATCGCATGGGGATGGCGCTCGCGCTGGCGGGCGCGATCGACGCCCTGCTGCGTCTGATCGAGGCGCGCAGGATGCCGGTCGAGCTCGAGGCGGCGCTGGGCGAACTCGAGGCGGGCCGGCGGGTGGAGTTCGCGACCCTGATCAACGACAACGCGCCGTTCCAGGCGATCACGCTGTCCTACGCGAACCAGATCGGCAATCTGGGCCGCGAGCTGCCGTTCCGGGTCGCGCGCTTCCTCACGCACTGCCAGGGACTGCAGCACGATATCGAGCGGCTCGGGCGCGGCTCCGACCAGCCGCGCACCCAGGCGGCCCTGATCCGGGCGATGCTGCCGTTGTGGACCGAGACCGGCCGGCTCGGCGGCGAACTGGTCATCGAGCTCAAGGCAGCCGGCGGCGCCCGGTAGCAGCCGCGACAGCGACGCCCGGGCTCAGGGCCGCATCGCCGGTCGCGAATGCCTGAGCCGGCTCCGGCGCCGCACTCGCGTCCTGCGACGCCAGCAGCTGCGCGGTGTCGCCGTCGATCACCAGGCCGCGCACCACGCCGGTGCGAAGCAGCGCCTGCACCGAGGCGACCTTCTGCAGGCCGCCGACCAGCAGCACCACGTCGCGGTCGCGCAGCCGCTCGAACTCCACCGCGAGGGTGCGATGCGCGAGCTCGTGCTCGACCTGCGCGCCGTGGCGGTCGAACAGCCGTCCCAGCGAGTCTGCCACCGCGCCGCGCGCCCGGACGCTGCGCAGCTCGGCGGCCGACAGCATGGCCTGCTGGCGCAGGAACGCGGTCTCGCGCAGCTCGCCGACGCTGATCAGGTAGAGGTCGGCCGACTGCGCCAGCGCGAGCGCCTCGGCGACCGTGCGCTGCGACATCAGCACCGCCCGGTCCGCCACCGTGTCGGCGATGAACGGCACCGGCAGGAAGTGCCCCTCGCCGCCGGTGCGCGCGGCCAGCGCCTGCACCACCTCGAACGGGTTGGAGGCGGAGTTGCGCGTCAGCGAGCCCATCAGCGAGACGAACCGCGCCTGCGGGTTCTGCACCCCCGAGAGATGCAGCGTCATCTGCTCGAGCGTGCGTCCCCAGCTGACGCCGACGGTGATCGGCCGGCCGGCGGCGAGCTTGCCCTTGAGGAAGTTGGCCGCCGCACTGCCGACGGCGCGACGAGCGATCATCTCCTGCGCCGCCGCGAGTTTCGGCTCGCCGTCCGCCGCCTCGAAGCCCATCGCCGGTGTCGCCAGGCAGAAATCCAGCCCGAAGCGGCGCGCGATGCGGTCCTCGACATCGAGGTCGCGCACCTGCTCGTGGTGGATGGTGATGCTCACCAGCCCGCGTTCCCGCGCCTCGGCGAGCAGCCGGACGATGCGGGTGCGGTGCACGCCGAGCCGCACCGCCACCTCCTCCTGGGTCAGGCCGCCGACGTGATACAGCCACGCCGCCCGCACCATGATCGCGGTGTCCGGCTCGTGCGCGAGGTTGAGGTTCAGCATCGCCGCACGATACCGGCTTGACATCTGTTGCGGCAAACGACGAATGTTTGCTCAAGAGCAAAAGTCGCGCAGCACGGCATATGTTCGCCACGGCCGCGTCGCCGCAGCGTGTGTCGAAAGCATCGGCTTGCCGGGGAGCGGGGATGGTCCGGGGTCCATGGACTACGTAATCGGCATCGATGGCGGCACCGAGAGCCTGCGCGCCACCGTGTTCGACCTGGCAGGCCGCCGGATCGCCTCCGCCGCGTCCGCGTATCCGACCCGCTTCGCCGCCGGTGCCCGCGCCGAGCAGGACCCGGAGGCGTGGTGGTCGGCACTCGGCATCGCGGTGCGACAGGCGACGGCGCAGGCGGGCATCGCAGCGCACGACATCGCGGCACTCTGCGCCACCACCACCTGCTGCAGCGTGGTGGCGCTGGACAGCGCGATCCGGCCGCTGCGACCGGCGATCATCTGGATGGACGTGCGCGCCGGCGCCGAAGCCGACGCGGTGCTGGCGACCGGCGACGCCGCACTGGCGATCAACGGCGCCGGGCACGGGCCGGTCTCGGCGGAGTGGATGATCCCCAAGGCGCTGTGGCTGTCGCGTCATGAACCCGACGTCTTCGCCGCCGCGCACACCGTCTGCGAGTATCAGGATTTCATCAACTGGCGGCTGACCGGGCGGCGCGCCGCCAGCCTGAACAACGCCTCGATCCGCTGGCACTATCGCCAGGATGCCGGTGGCTGGCCGGACAGGCTGCTGGAGCGGCTCGGCCTGTCGGCACTGCGCGGCAAGTGGCCCGCGGAGGTGCTGGCGCCGGGTGCTGCGATCGGCCCGCTGACCGCGCGCGCGGCGGATCATCTGGGCCTGGCCGAGACGGTGCTGGTGGTGCAGGGCGGTGCCGACGCGCTGATCGGCATGATCGGTCTCGCGGTATCGCGGCCGGGCCAGCTGGCGCTGATCACCGGCTCGTCGCACCTGCAGTTTGCGGTCGGCGACACCGCCGCGCACGTGCCCGGGCTGTGGGGCAGCTACGCGGACGCGGTCTATCCCGGCCGCACCATCCTGGAGGGCGGCCAGACCTCGACCGGCTCGATCATCGCCTGGCTGCGCCGACTGACCGGCGAGGCGCTCGATCTCGAGGCACTCAACCTGGAGGCGGCGAGGCTCGAGCCGGGTGCGGACGGCCTGCTGGTGCTCGACCATTTCCAAGGCAACCGCACCCCCTACACCGACCCGCTGTCGCGCGGCGCCATCACCGGGCTGTCGCTGCACCACACCGCCGCACACCTGTTCCGCGCGATGCTGGAGGGGATCGGCTTCGGCACCCGCGCCATCATCGACCGCATGGCGCAGGCCGGGTGCGGTGCCAGCGAGATCACCGCCGGCGGCGGCGCCACCCGCTCGCCGCTGTGGCTGCAGATCCACGCCGACACCTCCGGCCTGCCGGTGGTGGTGCCCGAGGTGGCGGAGGCGCCGTCGCTGGGTGCGGCGGTGCTTGCGGCGCACGGTGCGGGGCATTTCGCCAGCATCGACGACGGCATCCGCGCGATGGTGCGGCCGGGACGGCGGATCGAGCCCGATCCGGCCCGCGTCGCGCGCTACGAGGCGATCTACCAGCGCTACGGCGGCCTCTATCCAGCCCTCAAGCCGCTCCGCGAGGCCGCGTCGTGACCGATCTGCCCAACACACCGCTGGCGCCGCTGTATCGCACCATGCGCCGCATACGCAGCTTCGAGGAGCGCGTCGCCGAACTGTACGCGCGCGGCCTGTCGGCCGGCTCGATGCTGCACCTGTCGATCGGCGAGGAGGGCGCTGCCGCCGGCGTCGCGGCGGCGATGCGGCCGCAGGACAGCTTCACCACCCATCATCGCGGGCACGGCATCTTCCTCGCCCGCGGCGCGGATCCCGGGCGGATGATGGCGGAGATCGGCGGCAAGGATGTCGGCTACTGCCGCGGCAAGGGCGGCTCGATGCACATCGCGGACATGGCGCTGGGCCATCTCGGCGCCAACGCCATCGTCGGCGGCGGCATCCCGCACGTGGTCGGCGCCGGGCTCAGCTACAAGCGGACCGGGAGCGACGCGATCTCGGTGGCGTTCTTCGGCGACGGCGCGATGCAGCAGGGGGTGCTGTACGAGAGCATGAACATGGCCGCACTGTGGGACCTGCCGGTGCTGTTCGTGTGCATCAACAACCAGTACGGCATGGGCACGCGCATCGACCGCGCCACCCGCTCGATCGAGTTCGACCGCCGCGCCGAGGCGTTCGGGCTGGCCGCGGACATGGTCGATGGCGAGGACGTCGAGGCGGTGTTCCACGCCACCCAGGCGCTGGCCGACGGGGCGCGCGCCGGCAGGCCGGGCTTCATGGCGATCTCCTGCTTCCGCTTCTTCGGCCACGGCCGCATGGACAAGAGCCCCTACCGCACCGCCGACGAGGAGGCGGTCGGCCGCCGTCGCGACCCGATCGCGCGCGCCCGCGACGCGCTGCTGACGCGCGGCCTGCTCGATGCCCACGCGCTTGACGCGCTCGACGCCGAGGTGGCGCGCGAGATGGACGCCACCATCGACTTCACCGCAGAGGCGTCGGCGCCGCCGGACGCGAGCATGTTCCGCGACGTCTACGGGCCGGACCAGCCGGAACCCGAGCCGTTGCGCCAACGTCTCGACCGCATCCTCGCCTCGGCCTGACCGGTCATGGCCGCACCCGGCGAGATCACCTACCGCGACGCGCTGCGCCAGGCGCTGCAGGACGCCATGCGCGAGGACGAGCGCATCGTCGTCATCGGCGAGGAGGTTGGCGCCTATGGCGGCGCCTACGGCGTCACCAGGGACCTGATCGCGGAGTTCGGCGCCGGTCGGCTGATCGACACGCCGATCAGCGAGGCCGCCATCGTCGGCGTCGCGGTCGGTGCCGCGATGACCGGGCTGCGGCCGGTCGCCGAGCTGATGTATGTCGACTTCCTCGGCCTGGTCATGGACCAGCTCGCCAACCAGGCGGCCAAGATCCGCTACATGTTCGGCGGCCAGATCGGCGTGCCGATGGTGCTGCGCACGCAGGGCGGCACCGGACGCTCCGCCGGCGCGCAGCACTCGCAGAGCCTGGAGGGCTGGGTCATGCACACCCCCGGCCTGCGCCTGGCGATGCCGGCGACCGCGTCGGACGCCTACCACCTGCTGCGCCACAGCCTGACCCTGCCCGACCCGGTGGTGTTCATCGAGCACAAGTCGCTCTACACCCGCAAGGAGGTGGCCGACCTGGAGACGCCCACGGCCCCCTGGGGGCGGGCGGTGGTGCGCCGCGACGGCACCGACGCGACGCTGGTCACCTACTCGCGCATGGTGCACGTGGCGCTGACCGCGGCCGAGCTGCTGGACGCGGACGGCATCGCGCTGGAAGTGATTGACCTGCGCACGCTCAACCCGCTGGACATGGACACGGTTATCGCCTCGGTCGAGCGCACCGGACGGGCGCTGGCGGTGAGCGAGGGACCGTTGACGGCGGGTGTCGCCGCCGAGCTCGCGGCGCGGATCTCGGAAGAGTGCTTCGACTACCTCGAGGACCCGGTGGTGCGCATCGCCGGCGAGGACATCCCGATCCCGGTGGCACCGGCGCTGGAAGGCGCCAGCATCCCGACCGCCGAGCTGATCGCCGACACGGTGCGCCGGATGCTGCGCCGATGATCGCCGAGCTCACCCTGCCGCGCCTGGGCGAGACCATGGAGACCGGGCGGGTGGCGGCGTGGCTGAAGCAGCCCGGCGAGCGCTTCCGCCGCGGCGAGACGCTGGTCGAGATCGAGAGCGACAAGACCGTCGTCGAGATGCCGGCACTGGCCGACGGCGTGCTGACCGAGATCGTGGTGCAGGCCGGCCGCGACGCCGACGTCGGCGCGGTGCTGTGCCGCTACGAGGACGGCCGCGAGGCTGCCGCGCCCGCCGCCGCGCCCGCCGTAGTGCCAGACGCGTCGCCGGCAGCGCCGCGGGACCCACCGGCGGTCCCGTCCCCCGCAGCCGCCGAGCCGGCGCCGCAGGCG
>CAXTAY010000010.1:0-72227 GCA_964242335.1 uncultured Acetobacteraceae bacterium
CATTCCTGCTTCTACGGCATCGACACGCCGGAGCGCGGCAAGCTGCTGGCGGCGCAGCACGACGTGGCCGAGATGGCCGAGCTGATCGGCGCCGACAGCCTCGCCTTCATCTCGATCGACGGCCTCTACCGCGCCCTCGGCCAGCCCGGCCGCGACCCGGACCAGCCGCATTTCTGCGACGCCTGCTTCACCGGCAAGTATCCGATCGACCTCGCCGACGTCGACGAGGACAGCCGCGCCAGGCCGGTATCATAGGGTTTCCGCCCTCCGTGGAGCTGCGAGGACGGATCGCCCTGGTCACCGGGGCCAGCCGCGGCATCGGCCGGGCGGTCGCGCGCGCGCTGGCGCGACGCGGCGCGCACTGCGTGCTGACCGCGCGCAGCCCGGGCGGGCTGGAGGAGACCGACGACCTGATCCGCGCCGAGTGCGGCGGGGACCACGCGGCGTGGCACGGCGCGACCCTGCTGCCGCTCGACCTGCTCGACGGTGCCGCGATCGACCGCATCGGCCCGACGCTGGCAAACCGCTTCGGCCGGCTCGACATCCTGGTGCACGCCGCGGCCGCGCTCGGCGCCCTGACGCCGGTGCCGCACATCGCCGAGCGCGACTGGGAGCGCACCCTGTCGGTCAACGTCACCGCGAGCTGGCGGCTGATCCGCACCGCGTCGCCGCTGCTGCTGGCGGCCGCGGCCGGGCGCGCGGTGTTCCTCACCGACGCGCATGCCGTTGAGCCGCGCGCCTACTGGGGCATGCTCGGCGCCGGCAAGGCGGCGATGCAGAACCTGGTGCTCAGCTGGGCCGACGAGGTGTCGGGGCACGGGCGGCTGCGCGTCAACCTGTTCGAGCCGGGCATCGTCGCCACCCGGATGCGCGCGCAGGCGATGCCGGCGGAGGATGCCGGCCGGCTGGCCGGGCCGGAGCAGGTCGCGGACGAGATCGCCGCCGCGTGCACGGATGCGGAACGGCGTCACGGCGAGGTGATCCCGGCCGCGGCGGCTCCCAGGTAGGCGGCGCACATCAGGGTCAGCTGACGGCGCAGCACCTCGATCATCGCCGGCATGTCGTGGCACTCGAACAGGATCGGACCGTGCCCGGCATCGCGGCGAGCAGGGTGGAACCGACCGCCTGCAGGTCCTCGAAGCGCGCGTCCGTGGCGGTGCCGAGCAGCTCGATCACCGCGGCCCGTATGCGTCCCGAGACGCCGCCCCGCAGCTCGGAGATCTCGAACTCGGCGGAGACCAGGTACAGCGCACGGGCCGCTTCCGGCCGCCTCGCCTTCGCATCCACGTAGGCGCCGACCAGGCTATCGGCTATGCGCGTCACCGGCTGCCCGCGCAGCCCGGCGCACGCGGTCTCGATCGCGCTCGCGACCGCCTCGAGGTGGTGTCGCAGCACGGCGTACAGCAACGCCTGCTCGTGCGGGAAAGACTGGTAGAGGGTCCCGACCGAGACCCCGGCGCGGCGGCGACGCGTGTCGTCGTGATGCGCCGGGCGCCCTCGACCAGCAGAACCTGAAGGGTCGCTTCGAGAACCGCCTCGAGCGTCGCCGCCGAATGCCGCTGGCTGGGCGTCTTCCTGGGCGCGAGCGCCTCGGCCTCCGACGGGACCGGATGCGAATTCCGGGACTGAAGCGTCATTCATATTCACCTCGTGGCGTCGGGAGGCAGAGCATGCAGATCGACATCGCGGGCAAGGTCATCGTGCTGACCGGCGCTGCCAGCGGGATCGGGCGCAGCCTCGCCCTCGGCCTCGCCGCGGAGGGCGCCCGGATGGCGGCGCTGGCGCGACGGCGCGATCAGGCGCGGCGCGTGGTCGACGAGATCGGCCGGCATCCGGGTGCGCCGCCGGCGCTGGCGCCGGGGGCGGATCTCGGCGACGAGGCGGCGGTGGTCGAGGCCGCCGCGGCGGTCGCCCGCGCCCGGGGCCGGGTCGATGGGCTGACCAACAGCGCCGGCTGGATGCCGGGCAGCCGGCCGGTCCTGCAGCCGGAGCTGTCGGTGCTCGAACGCGTGCTAGGCTCGAGCCTGATCGGCAGCTTCCTCGCCACCAAGCACTTCGCGCCGGCGATGATCCGCGGCGGCGCGCCCTACGGCGGCTCGAAGGCAGCGGTCAACGTGCTGGCCCACGTGGTGCACCAGGGGCTGGCCGGCGAGGGCGTACGCACCGTCGCCATCGCGCCGGGCCTGACCCTCGGGATGCACGCCGTGGTCGGTGACGCGCACATCGGGCGCGTCGCCGCCAGCTACCCGGGCGGCCGCGTCGGCCAGCCGGAGGACATCGTCGGCCTGGTCGCGTTCCTGTGCAGCGACGCCGCGAACCACATCTCCGGACCCGTGATCACCGTCCGCCCGCCGGTCGTCCCCGGATCGTCCGCGCCGCGATCCTGACGCCCGAGGATCACGGATTGCTCGAGGTCTGCGGCAGGCCCGCCGGCTGCACGTTCGGCTGGCCGACATAGCGGTAGACGATCGGGGTGCCGACGCCGGTGGTGGTGTTGAAGGCCGGGCCGAAGGCGCTGTTCGGGACCACGCCGTTATAGCCGGGGATCGAGCGGTGGAACAGCACGGTCGGCGGGTTGGCGGTCTCGCCGAGCAGGGTCTGGATCGCCGACGCCGAGTAGATGTAGTCGTTCAGGTTGCCCATGCGCCCGTACTGCTCGACCAGCAGCGCGGTGGCGCCGGCGAGCTCCGGCGACGAGACGCTGGTGCCGATCAGGCCATGGAATTCGCCGGCGATGGCGACTACGACGTAGGAGCGGTCGGTGTTGCCGCTGCCGTCGAGCGGGTCGTCGCCGCCGTTGCAGGGCAACACGGCGATGCCGCCGGGACAGCCGCCGACCTGCATGCCGATATCCGGCAGCGCGCGCTGGGTGGTCGAGCCGGTCGCACTCAGGCTCTGGTAGCTGGGTTGCGCGAACAGCGTGCTGAGGCCGCCGCCGGCACCCCAGGAGCCGCCGGAGACGTTGGCGCCGATGCCGTAGATGTCGTAGGGGACTTCCGGATCCGACCAGGCGTTCTCGTCGACATAGCTCGAATCCAGGCTGGTGCTGCTCTGGTTGGTCACCAGGTTGGTGCCGCCGACCGCGGTCACGTCGGTGTCGGCGGCGGGGGTGGAGACGCTGGGGATGAAGCTGCCGGCGGTCGCCTGCTCGGTGTAGCTGGCGGTCGGGCACTCCAGCCCTGCCTCGTCGCCGGAGCTGGCCAGGAAGCTGATGCCCTGCGAATTGCCCTGCTCGTACAGCTCGTGCTCGATGTTGAGCAGGTAGGTGTAGTCGACACCCTCGTTGTAGGCGGCGGTGTAGCCCAGCTCGCAGCCGCCGAAGGAGGAGCTCACCACGTCCGCCTCGTTTGCCTCGTCGATGGCGACGTAGCCGGCGATGACGTTCTGGTCCGACAGGTCGGGGATGTCGTACAGCACCACGTGCGAGCCGGGCGCGCCGGTCAGCGCCTGCTGGACGTCGAGCGAGGCCTCGTCGAGCGCGTCGCTGTCGGTGGTGGCGCCGCCATTGACGTAGACGCGCTTGAACAGCGTCGGGTCCGCGACGCCTGCGTTCTGGCTGAACCTCTCGTGGTCGAACACCGCCTGGACGTCGCTGTCGAAGATGTCGCTCGACATCAGGATGCCGATGGTGACGCCGGTGCCGTCCAGGCGCCGGCTCTGGCCGGCGACGCTGATCGTCGTCTGGTAGGACGGGTACTGGTACGCCTGCTTGAGGTCGGTGAACCAGTAGCCGCCGGTGGTGGAGCTGCGGTTGTCCGCCGCCGCGAACGGGACCGCCACGCCGGGCACGCGGCGGGAGTGGGTGTGCGCGGTGATCGCCTTGCGGCCGAAATCGAGCACCACGGCGCCGGCCGCGCGCGCCGCGTCGGGCAGCGTCGGGGCGCGCATGGCGACGACGCGACCGCCGGCGGCTGCGCGCGGCCCCGGCAGCGCGCCTACCGCGAGGCTGGTCCGCAGCGCCCGGTCGATCTGTGCCGCGCTGCCGGTCACGTGCAGGCTGCGCGAATGCAGCTGCACGGCGAGACCCTGGGCGGAGAAGGCGACCGCGACCCGCTGCAGCGTCGCCGCACCGGGCCCGAAGCGCCGCGCGAACTCGTCCGGGCTCAGCCAGTGATGGAACGAGGGCGAGGTCGGATCGTGCTGTGCCTCGAGCAGCGCCTGCAGCCCGGCATGGTCGCGCAACGGCAGCATGACGTCGAAGCCGACCGGCTGCGCCGGATCGACGCCGCCGATGACCTGCAGCCGCGCCGCCTGGGCCTGCGACAGCGCGCCGAGGATGCCGGCAGCCGCCAGCGTTGCACATGATCCCAGTCTAGCCATGCAGCGTTCCCGTCTCAAACCAGCGGACCATGTGGTGCGTCGCGACAATCTCAAACCGCTTTCTCGACCGGCCGCGTATCACTTCATCGCTCATCGACTCGGCGACGCCGGCGAGGCTGCGGCGGCGGCCGGCATCGCCTCGCCGGCGATGGCGCGCGCGACCGCCTCGGCGGCGCGGATGCCGTCGACGCCGGCCGAGAGGATGCCGCCGGCATAGCCCGCGCCCTCCCCTGCCGGGAACAGGCCGGCCGTGTTCAGGCTCTGCCCATCCTCGCCGCGCGGGATGCGCAGCGGCGAGGAGGTGCGCGTCTCGACCCCGGTCATCACCGCGTCCTCGAGCGCGAAGCCGGGAATGCGGCGGTCGAAGTGCGGCAGTGCCTCGCGTATCGCCTGCACCGCGTAGTCGGGCAGGCAGTCGGCGAGGTCTGCAGGGGTGACGCCGGGCTTGTACGACGGGATCACCGCACCCAGTGTGGTGGAGGCGCGCCCGGCGAGGAAGTCGCCGACCCGCTGCGCCGGCGCATGGTAGCTGCTGCCGCCGATCTCGAAGGCGCGTCGCTCCCAGTGGCGCTGGTATCCGATCCCGGCGAGCGGACCGTCCGGGTCGAACGGCGCGGCGTAGGGTCGGAAGTCGTGCGGCGTCAGCCCGACGACGATGCCGGCGTTGGCGTTGCGCTCCGCCCGCGAGTACTGGCTCATCCCGTTGGTCACCACCCCGCCGGTCTCGGAGCTGGCCGCGACCACGGTGCCGCCGGGGCACATGCAGAAGCTGTAGACGCCGCGGCCGTTGCCGGCATGGTGCACCAGCTTGTAGTCGGCGGCACCGAGCAGCGGATGCCGCGCCTGGCCGGCGAACCGCGCGGCGTCGATCAGCGACTGCGGATGCTCGATGCGCACGCCGATCGAGAGCGGCTTGGCCTGCATCGCGATCCCGGCCGCGTGCACCGCCTCGAAGCTGTCCCGCGCGCTGTGGCCGATGGCGAGCACGACGTGGCCGGTCTCGATGACGCTGCCGTCGTCCAGGCCGACCGCCTCGATGCGGCGCCCGCCGTCGCCGTCGCGGGCGACGTGGAACGCGCTCACCTGGCTCTCGAAGCGGTAGCTGCCGCCCAGCGTCTCGATGCTGCGGCGCAGGCTCTCGACCATGCTGACCAGCCGGAAGGTGCCGATGTGCGGCTTGGCGACGAACAGGATCTCCTCGGGCGCGCCGGCGCGGACGAACTCCTCGAGCACCTTGCGGCCGTAATGCTGCGGATCGCTGATCTGGCTGTAGAGCTTGCCGTCGGAGAAGGTGCCGGCACCCCCCTCGCCGAACTGCACGTTGCTCTGCGGCGTCAGCTCGCCGCGGCGCCAGAACGCGAAGGTGTCGACGGTGCGGGCGCGCACGATCCGGCCGCGCTCCAGGATGATCGGCCGCAGCCCCATCTGCGCCAGCACCAGGCCGGCCAGCAGCCCGCAGGGACCGGCGCCGATCACCACCGGCCGTAGCCGGGGCGGACGTGGCGGAGCCGGCACGAAGCGGTATCGCGTGTCCGGCGTGCGGACCAGCTTGGGGTCGCGGGGGTGACGGGCGAGCACGGCCTCCTCGTCGCGCAGCCGCACGTCGACGCTGTACACCAGGCTGACCGCGCCGCGCCGGCGCGCGTCGTGGCCGCGCCGGGCGACGCGCAGCGACAGCAGCGCGTCCGGCGCCACGCCGAGCCGCGCGGCCGCCGCCCGTTCGAGCGCGTCCGCCGGGTGATCGAGCGGCAGCTTGAGTTCGGCCAATCGCAGCATGCGGGGTCTGTAGCCCAGCTCGGCCCCGGATCACCACCCCGCTCGCGCGGCGGCCGGTGCCGGTGGTGCCGCTGTCGGTCGCGCGACCCCGGTCGTGCTACTATTGTGGCCCCCGATCCCGTATCGAGACGGCGGGGAAGATCCGGAACAGCGAGGCCATGACGCACGAGCATACGGATCACGGGCACGCGCACGGCGCGGCCGCGGGCCTCCATCATCACCACCACCATCACCACGCGCCGACAGATTTCGGTCGCGCGTTCGCGATCGGCATCGCCCTGAACCTCGCCTACGTCCTGGCGGAGGTGGCCTGCGGGGTCGTCGCCCACTCGCTGTCGCTGTTCGCCGATGCCGGGCACAATCTCGGCGACGTGCTGGCGTTGGCCGCGGCCTGGGTCGCGCAGCGGCTCGGCAGCCGGCAGCCTTCGGCGCGTTTCACCTACGGGCTGCGACGCTGCTCGATCCTGTCCGCGCTGGGGAATGCGATCGTCCTGCTGGTGATCACCGGCGGCATCGCCTGGGAGGCGGTGCGGCGCATGCTGGAGCCGGCGCCGGTGGCGGGCCGGCTGGTGATGGCGGCGGCGTTCGTCGGCATCCTGGTCAACGGCGCCACCGCGCTGCTGTTCGCGCGCGGCCGCCACGGCGACGTCAACCTGCGCGGCGCCTTCCTGCACATGGCGTCCGACGCGGCGATGGCGGCGGCGGTGGTGCTGGCGGGCGCGCTGATCTGGTACACCGGCTGGCGCTGGATCGATCCCGCGACCAGCCTCGTGGTGTCGTTGGTGATCGTCGCCGGCACCTGGTCGCTGCTGCGCCACTCGCTCGAGCTGGCGCTGGACGCGGTGCCGCCGGGGATCGACCGCGACGCGGTGGAGAGCTTCCTGCGAGCCCTGCCGGGCGTCACCGACCTGCACGACCTGCATATCTGGGGCATGTCGACCACCGAGACCGCGCTCACCGCGCACCTGGTGCGGCCGCATCTGCCGACCGACGACGCCTGGCTGCGCCGCGCCGCCGACGACCTGCGACGACGCTACGGCATCGGCCACGCCACCTTCCAGATCGAGCACGGCCAGGACGGTCCCTGCGCGCTGGCGCTCGCCGGCGCCGTCTGAGCCGCGTCCTTGGGAGCCGGTCCTTGAGCCTCGTCCTCCGGCTCGGCTGGGGCAGCGTCGTCGTCAGCCTGGTCGCGCTCTCGCTGAAATACGCCGCCTACGCGGTCACCGGCAGCGTGGCGCTGTATTCGGACGCGATCGAGTGCATCATCAACGTGGTGGCGGCGATCGCGGCGCTGCTCGCACTTTCGGTCAGCGCCCGTCCGGCCGATGCCAACCACCCGTACGGCCACTACAAGGCCGAGTACCTCTCGGCCGTGGTGGAAGGCACGATGGTGCTGCTGACGGCGTCGGCGATCGCGGTGCAGGCCTGGATCGGCTGGCACCACCCGCACGTGCCGAGCGCGCCGCTGCTGGGCATCGGGCTCAACGCCGCGGCCGGCCTGCTGAACTGGGTCTGGGCGCTGGCACTGGTCCGGGTCGGGCGCGCGCGGCGCTCGCCGGCCCTGGCCGCCGGCGGCCAGCACGTGATGTCGGACGTGTGGAGCTCCGCCGGCCTGCTGGCGGGCTTCGCGCTGGTGCCGCTGACCGGGTGGCTGTGGCTGGACGCTGTGCTCGCGGCACTGGTGGCGATGAACATCCTGCGCGTCGGCTTCGAGATGGTGCGCCGCTCGATCGGCGGGCTGATGGACGAGGTGGTCGACCAGGATGCGGTGGGCGAGATCCGACGCGTCATCTCGGAGAACGCCGACGGCGCCATCGAGGCGCACGACGTGCGCACGCGCTGCGTCGGCGCGATGACCTTCATCGAGTTCCACCTGGTGGTGCCGGGGCACATGGAGGTGCAGACCGCGCACGACATCTGCGACCGGATCGAGGTGGCGCTGCGCGGCGAGCTCGGCGACGCGCTGATCAACATCCACGTCGAGCCGGAACAGAAGGCCAAGCACAAGGGCGTGGTGGTGCTACCGTAGGTCGTCGGACCTCGGCGGACGCATGGCCAGGATCCGCGTGGCCGGCAGAAGCTCGACCGAAGAGAACATCGGCGGAACCCGGCGCCACTTCATCGAGAATGGAGCCTGGGTGTCAGCACAGGAAACCGGAACCGCCGGGTCCCTCGGAACGAGAACCACCTGGCTGCCGGCGTTCAGGATCAGGCAGCCGTGCTCCAGCGCGGCCGGTTGATTTACCATGCCGGGCGGCGGCGCCAGGAGCAGCGAGACCGGCAGGCCGCCACCGGCACCGAGCAGACGAAGCGTGCCCGCGCCGACACTCGACGGGAACAGGAAGGCAGGCAGCAGCACCACGAGAGCCACGAGCCCGACCACCACGCTTGTCTGGTTCAGCATCGAGGTCAGCCCCGCGTATAGAACCGCCATCATCAGGATCAGGCTCAGCCAGCAGATGTCGCCTCGGGCACCCAGCGGGCCGCGATCGATGCCGGACAGGTGCACTATCGGAAGCAGGACGATCAACGACCAGAGCAGGCCGAGGATAGCGTTGCGGATCGAGGAGATTGCGATCTCCGGCCAGGCGATCTCGGAAGGCATCTCTTCGACCGCATCCTGGACGGTGCGCCCAGCGCGCGCTCGACTTGCTTGGCACACGCCGAAGCTGGAGCCGATCAGCACGAACAGGCCCATAGGAAGGAGCATGACTAAGACACCGGGTTTTTCGCGGGACAGGTACACTGCGTAACCGACGAAGAACCCGAGCAGGCCGAAATAGAAGCCGCTGTCGAAGATCGATATTCGTCGCCTGAAGGCTCGCAGGATCGCTTCGCGAGGCGGCAAGGGAGCACCGACTGGCTGCCGTACCGACCCGGGGACCGGGCACAGCACTGCTGGCAGCAGGACCACCATCGCGCCGCCGACCGCGGACGCACCGTACAGGACCAGGGTCGACAGGAACAACGACGTCATCGCCGGAAGATCGGCCGTTGGCAGCGGAGCGCCGATCGACTGCAGGTAGACAAAGCCGGACAATGACCCCGACGCTACCGCGCACGGGAGTGCAAGCTTGCTCGCGTCGAGGGCCCATTCGAGCGATGGCTTGCTGGTCTCGCGCATCGACGTGAACCATTCGACATGGAATCCCGCGCAGGATCCGTCATGGCTTGCGGCTTCCCTCCTGTGGATCGGCTGCGCGAGCCGGTGAAAGCCTCTCCCAGGTCCGCCTACGGCGTCAGCCGGGAAGCGTCGGCAGCGAATCGGCTCCGCGCGGGCAGCCCTCGCTCTGGGTGAGGCCGACGCTGTCGGCGGCGATCGGCGTGAACGCCTTCGACAGCGCGATCCTGATCTCCTCGATCAGGACGCCGCTGCCGGGCGCGCTGCGGCAGCTCACCACCACGGCGCGCGCCAGCACTGGGTCGCGGCGGCCGATCCTCGCCAGCAAGTCGCGGATCAGGACGCCGTGCCCGAGCAGCCCGTCATCGCGCAGCATGCCGCCGATGCTGCCGTCCGCCGACTGCGCCAGCCGGACCAGGATGGCGAAGTAAGCATCCGGCGCAAGGCCCGAGCAGGTGCCGCGGGTGCGCCACTCGTGCCGCGCGAGGCCAGGACCGCCCGGCATGAAGCGCGTCAGGGCGACTTGCAGCTCGGGCGCCAGCGCCGTCAGCGGTGCGCCCGGACAGTGCTGCGGCTGCTGACGCAGCCCGGCGAAGGCTCGGCTCGGCCACAGCCCGTGCACGGTCAGCGGCGTCCGCCGGAACGCGTCGTCGGTCAGCGTCCGGCACTCCGCGCGCGACTGGTTCGCCGCCGACAGGGCGCAGAAGCTGGGTGCCAGGCTCAGGCTCAGCAGGTAGTAGTCGAACCCGCCGGCATCCGACCTGCGGGCGTGATGCCGGGCTGCCGCCGGCAGCGGCGCCGCGACGAGGGCCACGGCGAGCAGCAGCGCCGACAGCCGATCGAGCCGGCGCCATCCGATCCGGAGGCGTGAGGTCCGCAACCCGGCGCTCAGAACAGCGCCAGCTGCGCTGCCGCCGGGCCATGGGCCACGGTGCGGGACGAGGGGGCGGGGCGGCGGAACTGCGTCGTGTCCAGCGGCACGCGGTCGCCCAGCCCAAGCTGGCCGGCGATGCGCCGGAAGCGCTGCGCCAGCATGTCGGCATAGACGCCCTGGCCGCGGAAGCGATGCCCGAACCGGCTGTCGTTCAGCACCCCGGCCCGTGTCTCGCGGATCAGGTTCAGCACGTGGCGGGCGCGCCGCGGATAATGCTGTTGCAGCCAGGTCTCGAACATCTCCCGCAGCTCGAGCGGCAGCCGCAGCAGCGTGTAGCCGGCGTCGACGGCGCCCGCCGCACGCGCGGCGCGCAGGATGCGCTCGAGTTCGCTGTCGTTCAGCCCCGGGATCATCGGCGCCGCCAGGACACCGGCCGGCACGCCCGCCTCCGCAAGTGCCCCGATCGTCGACAGACGCCGCGACGGCGTGGCGGCGCGAGGCTCCATGCGGCGCGCCAGCTCCGGATCGAGCGTGGTCACCGACAGCCAAACCCGCACCAACCGCT
This sequence comes from uncultured Acetobacteraceae bacterium, assembly GCA_964242335.1. GTDB lineage: Bacteria > Pseudomonadota > Alphaproteobacteria > Acetobacterales > Acetobacteraceae > Lichenicoccus. The sequence goes on from CAXTAY010000010.1 coordinate 10,657, forward strand.
TCTCGGCCATGCGCGCCAGGATGTCGGTGTCGCGCAGCACGCCCGCCGACTTGGTGACGATGCTGACCGGATGCGAGAAGCGCTCCAATACCTCGAGCACCGAGCGGGTCAGGGCGAGGGTGCGCTCGACCGGCTGATACGGATCGGTATTGGAGCCGAGCGCGATCGGCCGTGGCAGGTAGTTCGGGCGGCTCAGCTCGCGTTCCAGAAGCGCCGCGACCTCCGGCTTGAAGGTCAGCCTGGTCTCGAAGTCCAGCCCGGGCGAATAGCCGAGATAGGCGTGGCTGGGACGGGCATAGCAGTAGACGCAACCATGCTCGCAGCCGCGATACGGGTTGACGGCCCGATCGAAGCCGAGGTCCGGCGACTGGTTCCAGGAGATGGCACTCCGGCTGGCATCCGGCGTCAGCGTCGTGGCGATCGGCGGCGGCGCCAGCGTCTCCTGCTCGATGCTGCCCCAGCCGTCGTCGAACGCCGCCGCAGCGAAGCGCTCGAAGCGGCTGCCGACATTGTCCGACACGCCGCGACCCCTGCGGATCGCCGGTGGTGCATCCTGCAGGGCCGTATCCGGCTGGTGCATCGACGGGCTCCGCTCCATGGCCTCCGGTCCTCCTCGATCCATAGCCTGACCTCGGCTTACTCGGGCTGTCAAGAACGAAAAGTGAACGTGGCCCTGGAGGATGGGTTCGCGATCACGTCGAGTGGAGGGACCACCGCAAGCTCCCTTCGCAGAAAGCTTTGTCCTTGACGTGAATCAGAGGCAGGCGCCAAGACCGGTCGGGTTCGGGACGCGGCAGGAGCGGCTGGCGCCCCGCGGCAACACCCCCGGTCTCATTGGTCTCGCCCTGGATGGACGTGTGATGCTAACCAGTTAACCGTTTATTTCGAAGAGGCTGATATTCGCATGGGTAGCAGGCAGGGTTCCCGCCGATGACGATGCCTACGCCGACCCTGGGGCCGCTTCAGGTGCCGATCCTGGAGCCGATGCCGGGGCCGATGCCGGGGCCGTGCCTTTGACTTCGATTGCCATCCTGGACGACCGCGCCAGCAACCGGAACATCTATGCCCGGCTGGCGGAGACCATCAACGACTCCGTCGTGGTGCATACCTTCGGCGATCCCGGTGCCGCGCTGAGCTGGGCCGAGGAGACCGTGCCGGACCTGGTGATCACCGACTACAAGATGCCGACCCTGGACGGCGCGCAATTCACCCGACGCTTCCGCACGTTCTCCGGCTGCGCCGACGTGCCGGTGCTGGTGATCACCGCCTATGACGACCGCGCCTTCCGGCTGGCGGCACTCGAGGCCGGTGCCACCGACTTCCTGCGCAGCCCGGTCGATCACGCCGAGTTCGTCACCCGCGCGCGCAACATGCTGCGCATGTACAACCAGCACCGGATGCTGCAGAACCGGGCGCAGAAGCTCGAGATCGACCTCCAGGACAGCGAGCGCTCACGCGAGAAGCTGCTGCGCGACAGCCGCGAGTCGCTGGTGCAGGTGATCGACACCGTCCCGGCCTCGATCAGCGCCACCGACCGCGACGGCCACTACGTCTTCGTCAACGCGATGCACGCGCTGCTGGCCGGGGCCTCGTCCACGACCCTGGTCGGCCAGAGCATCGCGCGCGGGTTCGGCCCAGACTACGAGACCCGCGGCCGCTCGCTCGACCAGCTGGTGTTCCGCACCGGCAACGCCCTGCCGGCGTTCGAGGAGGAGGTGGTCGACCAGACCGGGGCGCGACGCATCCTGCTGACCACCAAGTCGCCGCTGAGCAGCGGCTCCGAGCTCGTCGCGTGCGTGCTGACCACCTCTCTCGACATCACCGACCGCAAGCGCGCCGAGCAGCACCTGCTGCACATCGCCAACCACGACAGCCTGACCGGCCTGCCGAACCGCTTCCGGCTGCGCGAGCGCCTGGAACGCCGGCTCACCAGCGGTCCGCGTGGCGAGGCCTCGCTGGCGCTGCACTTCGTCGATCTCGACTACTTCAAGACCGCCAACGACCGGCTCGGCCACCAGCTCGGCGACCTGCTGCTGATCGAGGTGGCGCGGCGCCTGGCCGCGACCGTCGGTCCGGAGGATCTGGTAGCCCGGCTCGGCGGCGACGAGTTCGCCGTGCTGCAGGACCGCAACGCCAGCTCGACCACGCCGGAGACGCTCGCCGATCAGCTGGTCGCGGCGATCCGGGTGCCGTTCTGGTGCGGCGGCGAGGAGGTGCGGATCAGCTGCAGCATCGGCATCGCGCTGCATCCCAAGGACGGCTCGGAGGTCGAGGAGCTGCTGCGCAGCGCGGATCTGGCGATGTACCAGGCCAAGGCAGAGGGCCGTTCCGGCTTCAGGCTGTTCGTGCCCGACCTGAACGAGCGGGTTGGCCGGGCGATCCGGATGAAGGCGGACCTGCGCGGCGCGCTCGCAGCCGACGAGTTCGTGCTGCATTATCAGCCGCAGGTGACGCTCGGGTCGGGCCGGATCAGCGGGGTCGAGGCGCTGCTGCGCTGGAACCGGCCGGGCTACGGACTGCTAATGCCGGGCGAGTTCCTGCCCGCCGCTTCCGAGAGCGGCATGATCGCGATGATCGACGAGTGGGTGCTGCGTCACGCCTGCGCCGAAGCCGCGGCGTGGCACGCCCGGGGACTGCCGCGGGTGCGCGTCGGCGTCAACCTGTCGCCCACCGACCTGGACGGGCGCGGCATCCTCGGCCTGGTCGCCGAGGTGCTGTCGCAGACCGGGCTCGACCCGAAGCTGCTGGAGCTGGAACTCACCGAAGACGACCTGGTGGAGGATCTGGAGGCGGCGTCGGGGGTGCTGACGGCGCTGCGGGCACTCGGCGTGCGTATCGCGATCGACGATTTCGGGATGGGCTATTCCTCCTTGAACTACGTCAAGAGCTTCCCCGTCGACCGGCTGAAGATCGACCAGTCGTTCGTGCGCGATCTGGGTGCCGCCACCCAGGACGCCGCGATCGTGCGCGCCATCATCGCCCTCGGCCACAGCCTCGGCATGAGCGTCATGGCCGAGGGCGTCGAGACCGTCGCCCAGCTCAGCACCCTGATGGGCGAAGGCTGCGACGAGATCCAGGGCTACTATTTCAGCCGTCCGGTCCCGGGTGCCGAGCTCGAGCAGATCCTGCTGCGCGAGAAGGCGTTGCTCGGCCAGACCGACGGACACCTGGATGAGCGCCAAGCATGAGCGATCTCGTCGACGATGGCATGCTCCGCCACGGCAGGGAGATGGGGCTCAACCGCCTGGTCTTCGGGGCGCTGATCGGCGTCTATTTCACCGCCGCGGGTTCCAGCCCGGCCCTGCTGGTCACCGTGTTTTCCTACATCGCCTTCGGTGCCCTGATCTTCGCCTGGCTTCGCTGGCGGCGAGGACAGGCGATCGAGGTGGTCCTCGGCTGTGCGTTGATCGCCGACCTCGAAGTGCTCTCGCTCTGCCTGCACCTCGATGGCCCGGGCAATGCCGCGCTGTTTCCGCTTTACCTCTGGGTCATCCAGGGCAACGGTTTCAGGCTCGGCATCAAGCCGCTCTTCTTCGCGGTCGGCGTGGCCTTCGTCAGCTTCGCCGCCGTCATCGCCGCCACCCCGTACTGGCACGACCAGCCCACCCTCTCCTTCAGCCTGCTGGCTGCCCTGGTCGTGCTGCCCGGATACAGCAGCACCCTGATCCGCAAGCTGTCGCGAGCGCGCCTCCAGGCCGAGCAGGCCAGCCGGGACAAGAGCATGTTCCTGGCGGCGATCAGCCACGAGCTGCGCACGCCGCTGAACGCGATCCTGGGTTCCGTGTCCCTGGTGGAGGACACGCCGCTGAACGAGGAGCAGCGTTCGCTGTTCGGCGCGATGCGCATCGGCACGCAGGCGCTGCTGTCGCTGATCGGCAGCATCCTGGATTTCTCGCGCGTCGAGGCCGGCCTGATGCCGGTCAAGCACGATCCGGTCGATCTCGCCGCTCTGCTGATCGAGCTGCGCGACCTGGTGGCGATCCAGGCCCGGATGAAGTCGCTGCAGCTCTCCATCCACGCCAGCCCCGACGTGCCGCTGACGATCCTCGGCGACCGCAAGCACCTGCTGGAGGTGCTGGTCAATCTCGCCTCGAACGCGGTCAAGTTCACCGAGACCGGCGGCATCTGCCTGTCCGTCGAGATGGAGCCGCCGGCGCCGGGTGCCTCGGCGGATGCCGGGCGCCTGCTGCGGTTCGAGGTCAGCGACACCGGCATCGGCATCGCGCCGGAAGCGCAGGAGCGCATCTTCGACGTCTTCTCGCAGGCCGATCCCACCATCCTCGACCGGTTCGGCGGCACCGGGCTGGGCCTCGCCCTCTGTCGCCAGCTGGTCAGCTTGATGGGCGGCGGCATCGGCGTCGAGAGCCGTCCGGGCCAGGGCAGCACCTTCTGGTTCACCGTCGCGCTGGAGGCATGCGAAGCGGATCCCGTCCTGCTTGCGGAGCAAGCCGTGCCCGTGCAGAGCCGGCCGGTCGGCGCGGCGGTGGTGCTGTGCGACGACCCTGCCCTGGTCGGGACCATCGAGGCGATGCTGCGCGCGCAAGGCCTGGCGGTGCGCCACGCGGTCGGGCTGCAGGGCGCCCTCAACCCGATCGGCGGCAGGCCGAGCGGCGAGATCCTGTTCCTGCATCGGCGCGATCCGCACGGCGACCTGCCGGGTGACTGCGCCGTGCTGGGCAGGCTCGATCCGCAGGCCGCGATGCCGCGGATCCTGCTGTCGCGCGCCAACGGGCTGCCATTGCCGCTCGCCATGCTCCGGCGTCACTTCATGACGATCCTGACGCTCCCGGCGAGCGACATCGCCTGGGCTCGGGCCTGCCGGCTATCCGCCGTCGCGGCCACTCGGCCCGGGACCGCGTATCCGCCCGAGGGAGGCAGAGCGCAGGCCGCCGACGCGCCGGGCACGAGCGAGGCTGCCCTGCCGGTAGCCCCGGTCATCACCCCGTCCAGGCACAGGCTGCACGTGCTGGTCGCAGACGACAACGACATCAACCGGCGCGTGGTACGCAAGGCCCTGGAGCGTGCCGGCCACCGGGTGAGCACGGTCCAGGACGGCATCGAGGCCCTCGATGCCATGGAGGCCCTGAACCCTGCCCCGTTCGATCTCGTGCTGATGGACGTCAACATGCCCGGCATGAACGGGCTGGAGACGACGCAGCTCTATCGCCTCGCGATGCCGCCGACGCCGCGCCTGCCGATCCTGGCGCTGACGGCAGATGCCACCCTCGAGACGGAGCAGAAATGCATCCGCGCGGGCATGGATGGGTGCATCACCAAGCCGGTGACGCCGGCGGGCCTGATCGCGCGCATCGACGCCCTGTTCGAGGCGTCTCCGGGGGTTCCGGTCCGCGATCACGGCGTGACGCTGATCGCCGACCATCCGCGCTTCCCGAGCGCGGTGGCGGCCCTGGACCCCACCGTACTGGCAGAACTGCAAGCGCTCGGCGGGATCGACTTCGTCAACGATCTGCTTCAGGGCTTCATCGCCGACGCGCACGTGCTGATCGGCAGGATCGATGCGGCGGTCGACGCGCAGGACATGACCAGTTTCCGCTTCGAGCTGCACGCGATGTGCAGCGCGGCCGCCAACATCGGAGCGGCGGGGCTGCGTGACGGCGCGACGGCGCGCGATATCGGCCAGGCGACGCTGGCGAGCAACGGGCGCATCGTCGCGAACCGGCTGCGTCACGAACTGGCGTGCGTGGAGCGCGAATGGCGGGGCCTGGCACGGCAGAGCGCCTCGGCGGGCTGAGGCGGCCACCCCTCGTGGGCAAAGGCCAGCCTGGAGGCGGACCACCGCCCGGGTGATCCGTCTCCAGGCTGCAGCAGGGCCCTGCGTCCTATTCCGCAGCGTGGAGCTGAAGCGCCGACACCGAGCGCAGCCTGCGCAGCTGGGCCTGTGCCAGCCGCTCCATCTTGCGCAGATCCGGCTCGGTGACCGACATCGCGGTGTCGACCCAGATATCCACCACGCCGCGGAGCTCCTCGACGGTCACCGGATTGACCCGGCGGCGGGTGCGGCACATCGCGTACTGGGCGTTGAACTTGCGCGAGTTCCGCTCGAGGTAGTCGCGCACGGCGGCCTCCCCCTCACCATCCTCGGCCAGCACGTCCACGATGCCCATCGCGTGCAGTTCCGCACCCGTATACAGGCTGCCGGACATGATCATCTTCTCGGCCGCGGGTCCGCCGATACGCCGGGACAGGAAGCTGTAGGCGCCCATGCCCGGAAACAGGTTGAACATGATCTCCGGAAGACCCAGGCGAGCGCTGCGCTCCGCCACCAGCACGTCATGCGAGAGGGCATCCTCGAAGCCGCCGCCGAGCGCATCGCCCTGCACCAGCGCGATGGTCACGATCGGCATGTCGAACGCCGTGTAGTTGCCGTAGATGACGTCGATGCACTGGTGCGCATAGTCGTGCATCGCGGCGCGGTCGCCGGCACGGATCCGATCGGCGAAGAAGACGATGTCGCCTCCCAGATTGTAGATCCCGGGAATGCGCGAGCCGTACACGAAATACTGCATCGGTTCATGGCCGGCGGCGACCTGGGCGGCGAGCAGCGCACGCAGGTTGGATTGCATCTCCTGGTGGTCGGACAGCAGGCGGCTCGTCGCGCGGCCGCTGCTCTGGCCGATCAGGGAGTTCGCCCAGCATGTGCGAAGGCCGCTCTCGTAGCGGACCTCCATATGCTCGAACTGGCGGCTGGCGATCTCCTCGGGGGTGTGGACTTCTGACAGGATGGACATGGCGGTGGATGGGTGGCGGCTGGAGATCCGGTTAAACAGCATGGAACGACCCTCTGGCTGAAAAGGAACAGCCCTATCATGGAGCCGCACGATCGAAATATACCATTGCAACTTTTCGAAATTTTACATCATTTCGAGTTAGACTTGGTCTCGATTTTTATCAGTAAGGCTATGTTGCGTCGTCGCTAGCTCAATAATAGCCATTCGTCCGGCTTCGTTTCCGAAAACCAGCCTGGTGCCGTCCGGCGAGAAGGCGAGCGCGGAGACGGCCGCTCCCTCGGCCGCACAGATCGGCAGCACCCGCCCGGTCGCGACGTCGGACATCAGCACGCTGCCGTCGGCGAACCCGGCCGCCACGATCTCGTGCTGAGGATGGAACGCCACCCGCCTGCAGATGACGCCGGGGACCGACGCGAGTTCGGTCGGCGCCCGTCCCATCGGGCCGCCGCCGAAGAACGGCCAGAGCACGACGCCGTCCGCGCCCGAGCTCGCCAGCCAGCGGCCGTTGCGCGAGAACGACAGGGACTGGGGCTTCTGCGGGTAGCCGCTCATGCGCATGTTGTGGCCGTCGGCCAGGCGCCAGCCGTGCAGCTCGTTCTCCTGCATCGCGGTGACCACCGCCTCGCCGGCGGGGTGCATCGCGATGGCGATGTGGCTGCCCTTCCAGGCGAGCAGGCGCGGCTGGTCCGCTCGGGCGTTGACGAAGCGCAACGACACCCCGCCATAGTGCGCCGTCGCGAGCCGCTTGCCCTTGGCGTCGAAGGCGAGCCCGGCCACCGTCGAATCGTGCCCGAAGCCGCGCAGCAGTTCGCCCGCCGCATCGCGGATCTCCACTTCCCTGCCGTGCGCGCTCGCGATCAGCCCGGCCCTGCCGTCGAGCACGCTGACGACGTGCTCGACCCAGCGTCGCCCGCGCGCGAGCTCGCGCACCGGCTCGGCGACGCCGGTGCCGGAGACCCGGCAGAGGCGGTTGTCGTCGCCGCCGGTGAGGAAGCCCTGCCCGCCCACGTCCTGCGACAGCGACAGCACCGCGCCCGCATGCGCCTCGATCCGGCTCCAGGTGCAGGACGCACCGGGGGTCGCGAGGTGTATCGCACCGTCGCCGGTGGCGAACGCGACTTGGCTGGAGTCGCGCGAGACGACGCAGGCAGTGATGAAGGCGTCGGCCTCCCGCACCTCGCCGCGCGTGTCGCGCGGCAGGTCCGGCGCCGCGGCGTGCCGGATCGCGTCGATCACCGCGAGGTCGCGACGGCGGCGCGGCAGCTCTCGAAGCCGCGGCGCAGCCGCGGGCGGTTGAGGTCGCGGCCAATGAACACCAAGCGGGAGCGGCGTGGCTCGTCGCGCCGCCAGGCACCGATGAAGTCGCCGTCGGCCATCATGTGCACCGCCTGGAAGGCGAAGCGGCGGTTCTCCCCGGCGTAGCAGAGGATGCCCTTGGTGCGCAGGATGCTCGCCCCCTGCTCCTGCAGCACGCTGCCGATCCAGGCCTGGAAGCGGGCGGGGTCGAGCGGCTCGTCGAGTTCGAACGACAGGCTCTGCACCGCCTCGTCATGCGTATGGCTGTCGGTCTCGAGGAAGTCCGGCGCCAGCTCGAGCGCGCGCTGCAGGTCGAAGCCGCCCTGGTCGAGCAGCGCCTCCACCGCGACGCGGCCGCGCTCGGCGCGGTGGAGGCGCGCCATGCGGTTGATGCCGCGGATCCGCGCCTCGATCTCGGCCAGCGTGCGCTCGTCGACCAAGTCGGTCTTGTTCAGCACGATCACGTCGGCAAACGCGATCTGGTTCTGCGCCTCGACGCTGTCGGCCAGCCGCGCCGGCAGGTTCAGCGCGTCGACCACGGTGACGACGGCGTCGAGCCGGGTGCGCGCGCGGACCTCCTCATCGACGAAGAAGGTCTGCGCCACCGGCGCCGGATCGGCCAGCCCGGTGGTCTCGACGATGATGCCGTCGAACCGCGCGCGCCGCTTCATCAGCGCGCACGGTGCAGCAGATGCAGCCGTTGTTCATCTCGAACACCTCCTCGTCGGACTCCACGACGAGGTCGTTGTCGACGCCGAGTTCGCCGAACTCGTTGATCACCACCGCATACTTGCGGCCATGCTGGACGGTCAGGATGTGGTTCAGCAGCGTCGTCTTGCCTGCGCCCAGGAAGCCGGTCAGCACCGTGACCGGGATCAGCGGCGGCTCGGGATGGGTGTCGGACATGCGGTTCAGCCTCTGCTCGGTGCCTGCATATAGGACGGCGCGGCAGCGAGCCCCAACCCCAGCAGCAGGAAGAACCAGCCGCCCAGCGGCATGTTGGTGAAGGCGCTGGAGGAGGCGATCGGCCATTCCTGGATCAGCACCGCCAGGAACAGGCCGGTGCGCCAGGCCCGGGTCACCGGGTCGTCGGATCCCCGTCGCGACAGCACGGACAGCCAAGACAGCACCATCAGGCAGAACAGCGCGAGGCCGGGCAGCCCGGCATCGGTCGCGGCCTGCAGGTAGTGGTTGTGCGCGTGCTGCACGCAGAAGCCGCCGCCGCCGCCGTCCGAGGCCGGCGGCGAGAGGGGCCACACCCCGTGGAAGTAGCGGCGGTCCGGACAGCCGGTGCGGAAGCCGTCAAAGCCGCGTCCGGTCAGCGGCTCGGCGCACAGGATGGCGAGCGCCCGGGCATAGATCAGCCCGTACGGGCTGGCGCCGAAATGGCGCATCTGGCGCTCGAACAGCAGCACCAGGTGGCCGAAGCTGCGCGGCGACACCACGGCGGAGGCGGCCGCGAGCGCCGGCAGGGCGGCGAGGCAGCCGAGCAGGATGACGCGCAGCCGCGGCAGCAGCAGCCCCGCCGCCAGCAGCCCGAGTCCGCTCAGCAGCAGCGGCATGCGCTGCCCGGCGAGCACCATGACCGCGAGGCCGCAGAGCAGCACCGCGAGTGCTGCGGGAGCACCCGCGCGGCCGCGCTGGGTCAGCCACGCCGCCGCCGGCAGCAGGGTCGGGAACAGCAGGCGCGACAGCGGCGCCGCCGCCCGCGGCTTGTCGTAGGGGCCGGTCAGGGTGCCGTCGTGGAAGCGCGGCACGCCGAACAGGTTGACGCCGAGCAGCGCCTGCAGCAGCAGCTGGGCGGCGATGTAGGCGAAGCTCGCGGCCAGCAGCCAGCCGATCAGGCGCCGCGGGCCGCGCGGGCGCAGGATCCAGCCTTGCAGCGCCGCCGCGAACAGCCCGAAGCGCAGCGTCAGCACCGCCTGCAGGAACGGCCCGCTGCCGCCCTGCCCCAGCCCCGCGAAGGGCAGCGAGCAGAACAGCAGCCACAGCCACCAAAGCGCGGCTGCGCGCACCCAGCGCTCGCGCGTCCAGCGCCAGTCGCGCAGCAGGGTCGAGCGCAGCAGGAAGGCCACCGCGACGACGTCGATCATCACCTCCGCGGGGCCGCGGCCATGCACCAGGAAGACCGGGCAGAGCAGCGTCGCAGCCAGCGCCGCACGGTCGAGCCAGCGCAGCACGCGGGCCGTGCCCGGGCTCGCGCTCCGGCCGAGCGCCGCCGCACCGGTTCGGATCACGGGTGTCCCTGCCTGAACCGCAGCAGCCGCGCCCGCGCGGCGACGACGTCGAAGCCTGCCGCCTGAAGCCGGGCGCGCTCGGACAGGCTCGTGCGCAGCGCCGCATCGCCGGCCAGACGCAGCACCGCCGCCGCGAGCGCGTCGAGCTCCGCGATCAGTGCCGCATCGCCCACCACCTCCAGCAGTCCCGGCCGCGGCGAGACGATCAGCGCGGCACCGCTCGCCAGCGCCTCCAGCGCGGTCATGCCGAACGGCTCGGACCAGCGGCTCGGCACCACCACGATCGCCGCCCGCGCCATCGCGCGCAGCACCGCATCGTGCGGCAGGTGGCCGTGCAGCCGGATCCCCGCCACCTCCGCCTGCGGACGCAGCGCCGCCAGGAACGGCGTCTCGGCGCTGTCGGGGGCGAAGCGGTCGGCGCCGATCATCTCGGCGCGCCAGCCGGCGAGCTGCGGCAGAACGCGGGCGCAGGCGGAGACGAACGCATCGGCACCCTTGTCGGCGACGACGCGGCCGACGAACAGGATGACCGGGTCGCGCGCCGGGGGCGACGCCGGCATCTGCGCGAGGTCGATGCAGTTCGGCAGCAGCGCCACCTCCGCGGCCGTCGGCAAGCCGTCGCGGAAGCGCTGCCGCAGGATCTCGGAGACGCAGGCGACCTGCATGCGCGCCAGCAGGCGACGCCGCTGCGCCGCGGTGCGGGCACCCCGCATCGCCTGCGGATCGTTGTGCAGGAACAGCGCCAGCGGCGTGCGCGGGAAGGCGCGGCGCAGCCGCAGCGCGATCTCCGGCCGGTTATGCACCTCGATCCGCGACGGCCGCAGCCGGCGCAGCACCCGGCGGACCGCCGCGGCGTAGCGGCCGGGTCCGGCCGGCGGCCAGAACACCGCCGGTGCGGCGAGGAAGTTGCGGTCAGGGAACGGGTCGCCCGCCGGCGGCCTGCCCACGACGATCTCGTCATCGGTGCTCAGGCGATGCACCAGCAGGCCGATCGCACCGACCGCCTGCGGCGAGAAGCCCTCGCGCGGCGGCAGGATGACGGCGATGCTCAGCCGATGCCTTCGTAGCGGTCGAGCAGCCAGGCGACGGGCTCCGCGGCCGCCGCGTCGTACCATTCCGCGACCAGCGGATGACCGCGCACCGCGTCGCGATAGGCGCCGGCGCGGGCCTGCAGCGGCACGTCGTAGGAGAGCAGGCGGGAGACCACGGGCGCGAACATCGCGTCGGCGAAGGTGAGCGCATCGCCGAACAGGAACACGCCCTCGGCCTGCGACCAGATCGCCTCGATGCGGGCGATGTCGGCGGCGAGCGGGGGCGCGATGGCCGCCGCCAGCGGGCGGGCGTGCCGGCCGCAATTCATCGGCATCGCCAGCCGCAGGTCGCGGAAGCCGGCGTGCATCTCCGCGGCCAGGCTGCGCGCGCGGGCACGAGCGATCCGCTCGGCGGGCCACAGCGCAGGCAGCTGCTCGGCGCAGTACTCCCCGATCGCCAGGCTCTCCCAGACCCGCGCCCCGCGATGCTCGAGGTACGGCACGAGGCCCGCCGGCGTGGCGCCGGCTATCGCCTCGGTTCGGCCGCCGGCGAGCGGGATCACCTCCTCGGTCACGTCCAGCCGCGCCAGCCGCACCGCCAGCCAGCCGCGCAGCGACCAGGACGAGTAGCGACGGGTGCCGATCAGCAGGCGTCCCTCGGACATGGTCGACACTCCTCGCCGTGAGCGCCCTCAGGGGCGCCGGATGAAACCGCCGCCGAGCACGCGCGAGCCCTCGTAGAGCACGCAGGCCTGGCCGGGCGCCGGCACCGCGTCCTCGTCCAGCAGCACGGCGGCGCCGTCGGCCGTGGCCCGCACCCGTGCCATTCGCGCCGGCTCGCGCGCGCGCAGCTGCACCGCGCAGCGCAGCTCCGCCTGCTCGGGGGGCGCGATCAGCCAGTTCACGTCGCGCAGCCGCAATGCGCGTCGGCCACCGCCGGCACGTGGTGCGACCACGATCCGACGCGTGCGCGGCTCGATCCGCATCACCTGCTGGCGCTCGCCGTCCACCAGGGCGGCCTCGCCCAGCCGGCGCGTCTGGCCCGTGGTGTAGCGCGCGATACCCTGGTGGCGACCCAGCACACGTCCGGCCGTATCGACGATGTCGCCGCCGCCCGCGACGTCCGGACGCAGCCGCTCGACCAGCTCGGCGTAGGAGCGGCCGGACGGCACGAAGCACAGATCCTGGCTGTCCGGCTTGTCCGCGACCGCGAGGCCGAGGCGCACCGCCTCGCGCCGCACCGCATCCTTGTCCGCCATCTCGCCGAGCGGGAAGCGAAGGTACTCGAGCTGTGCCGCGGTGGTGGCGAACAGGAACCAGCTCTGGTCGCGCGCCGCGTCGAGCGGACGGTGCAGTTCCACGGCAGGACCGGTACCGACGCGCCGGACATAGTGGCCGGTCGCCATCGCTCCCGCGCCGAGATCGCGGGCGAGGCCCAGCAGGTCGGTGAACTTGACGCCGCGGTTGCACTGCACGCACGGCACCGGGGTCTCGCCGGCGGCGTAGGCGGCGGCGAAGCTCTCGATCACGCTCTCGCGGAAGCGCGCCTCGGCATCGATCACGTAGTGCGCGAAGCCGATCCGGTCGGCGACGCGACGTGCATCGGAGACGTCACGGCCGGCGCAGCAGGCGCCCTTCCTCGGCTCCCCGTCCCCGGCGGCGCGCTGGTCATGCAGCTGCAGGGTGGCGCCGATCACCTCGTGGCCCTGCTCCGCCAGCCTCGCCGCGACCACCGAGCTGTCCACGCCACCGGACATCGCGACCAGGATACGCATCCGCTCAGCCGGTGCGCGGCAGGCGCACGACGAGCCCGTCCAGCGCCTCGGTCATCACGATCTGGCAGCCCAGGCGCGAGGTCTTCTCCAGCGCGAAGGCGAGGTCGAGCATGTCCTCCTCGTCCTCTGTCGGCTCGGCGAGCCGTGCCGACCAGGAGGGGTCGACCACCACGTGGCAGGTGGCGCAGGCGAGCGAGCCCTCGCAGGCGCCCTCGAGATCGACGCCGTGACGATGCGCGATCTCCAGCACCGAGAGACCCAGCGGGGCCTCGACCTCACGCGTGCTGCCGTCGCGTGTCACGAAGCTCATCTTGGGCATTGGGCTGTCTCGGCGGGATGATCGGTTGCGTGGAGCCGGGCCGGATCATCGTGCGCGCGGACGAGGATGTCCGCGACCCGGTCCAGTTCCGCCGGTGAGGTAAAACGTCCGATCGCGAGGCGCAAGCTCCGCGCCGCCTGCGCGCGGCTCAGTCCCATCGCGCGCAGCACCCGAGACGGCTCCAGCTCCGCCGAGGCGCAGGCCGAGCCGGTGGAGAGGCAGAGTTCCGGAGCGCGCGCGATGATCTCCGGCGCGTCGCGCGCCGGGAAGCACAGGTTGAGGTTGCCCGCGATGCGCCGCTCCAGGCTGCCATTGACCACGAGCCCGGGCAGCGCCCGGGTCAGACGCTGCAGCAGCCGGTCGCGCAGTGCGCGCAGCCGCACCGCCTCGTCGGCCTGCTCGGCGAGCGCGATCCGGCAGGCGACACCGAGGCCCGCCACCAGCGGCACCGGCAGCGTGCCCGAGCGCAGGCCGCGCTCCTGGCCGCCACCGGAGAACAGCGGCGTCAGGCGCACCCGCGGCCGGCGCCGCACATAGAGCGCGCCGACCCCCTTTGGACCGTAGAACTTGTGTCCGCTGAGCGAGGCGAGGTCGAGGCCGAGTGCGGCCACGTCGAGCGCGACCTTGCCGGCGGCCTGTGCCAGGTCGGAGTGGAACAGCGCGCCCGCCGCACGCACCATCGGCGACAGTGCGGCGAGGTCCTGGATCACCCCGGTCTCGTTGTTGACCGCCATGATGCTGACCAGCAGGGTCGGCAGGCGCAGCGCCGCCTGCAGCTCGGCAGGATCGAGCAGGCCGTCCGCCCGCACCGGCAGCACCACCGGCTCGAACCCCTCGTGCGCCAGGTCCTGCACGCTCTCGAGCACGCAGGGATGCTCGGTCGCCAGCGTGACCAGCCGGCGCCGCACATCGCCGCCGGCGGCGGCGTGGCGCGCCGCGCCCTTGATCGCGAGGTTGTTGGCCTCGGTGGCGCCCGAGGTGAGCACGATCTCGCGCGGGTCGGCGTGCAGCAGTGCCGCGACGGCGCCACGTGCGGCCTCGATCTCGGCCTCGGCGTCGCGGCCCATCGCGTGCTCGGCGCTGTGCGCGTTGCCGTAATGCACCGAGAACAGGGGCAGCATCGCCGCCAGCACGCGCGGGTCGCAGGCGGTGGTGGCCTGGTTGTCGAGGTAGATCACGCCGCGCGCCTGCGGCGGGCCATCGTCGCGTAGGCATCGATGAAGCCGTCCGCGTCCTCCGGCCGCACGTTCCAGGGCAGCGACACCCGGATCGCCTCCCCGGCCAGCGCGCCCAGCCCCATCGCGTCCAGCACGTGCGAGCGCGCGACCTTGCCGGACGAGCAGGCGCTGCCCGCGGAGACGCCGTAGCCGGCGAGGTCGAGCGCGATCAGCTGCGTCTCCGCCCGCCGGCCGGGCAGCGCCAGGCAGGTGGTGTTGGCGAGCCGCGGCGCGGCCGCACCGCAGACCAGGGCGCCGGCCGCCACCGCCGCCTGCTCGATATTGTCGCGCAGCACCGCCTGCCGTGTGGTCCGCGGCTCGCGGTCGCGCAGCGCCGCGTCTGCGGCGGCGGCGAACCCCGCGATCGCCGGCAGCGCCGGCGTGCCGCCGCGTCGGCCGCGCTCCTGGCCGCCTCCGGCGATCATCGGCGGCAGCCGGCCGCGACGCGACCCAGCCAGCAGCAGGGCGCCGGCCCCCTTGGGGCCGCCCAGCTTGTGCGACGACAGCGCCATGCTGTCCGCACCGAGCCGCGCGAGGTCGACGGGCAGCCGGCCTGCGGCCTGCACCGCGTCGACATGCAGCCACGCGCCGTGACGCCGGCACAGCGAGGCAGCCTCGGCGACCGGCTGGATCACGCCGGTCTCGTTGTTGGCCAGCATCAGGCAGACCAGGGCGGGCTCCCGGCCATCCTCGAGCATCTGCCGCAGCAGGTCGAGCCGCACGCGTCCGTCGGCCGCGACCGGGATCAGGCGCGAGCTCGCGTCCAGGGTGCCGCGGATGCAGTCATGCTCGGTGGCACCGGCCAGCACCGGCCTCTCGCGGCCATGCAGCGCCAGCACGTTGGCCTCGGTGCCGCCGGAGGTGAACACCAGCTCGTCGGGTTCGGCTCCGAACAGTGCCGCGATCTGCTCGCGGGCGGACTCGAGCACGGCGCGGGCGGCGCGACCCTCGCGATGCGGCGACGCGGGGTTGCCGTTCAGCTCGGCGGCGCGGTGCATCGCCGCGCCGGCCTCCGGCCGCAGCGGCTCGGTGGCGTTGGCGTCGAGGCAGGTGAAGATCTCGTCAGGAACCGGCGCCATACTCGGCCTTCTTCGACTGTTTGATCAGCATGTCGAGGAGTCTCATGCCAGGCTCACGATCCCGTGTCTCGGTTCGATGCGCCTGGCCTGCGCTTGTGCTTTGATTTCAGTGTAAATCCTCGGACAGGGTCGTTATAGGTTTGCGCACGAGCCGACTGCAGACCATCCCTCGGCCTGTGGCTTTGCACGGCAAAGGCCTAACCCATGATCTCTCTCCTGCCCGAACCGGCCTGCCCGAACCGGGTGGTCATCCACATCTCCAGCACGCGCAATGCACTCCTGAGCACAGGGCATGTCGGAAGCAGCACCCGATGCGCCATATAGGCCTCCCAAGCCGGATCCGCGTGATGGATCCGGCCGCTTCCGGTTCGCGGCACGACACGTCGCTCGTCTGAACGCAGGCGCGCGGCGGGGCATCGCTGCGCGCCCGGCGGTGCGTCGAAACAAAGCTGCTGCCGATGCCTCGAGGCGCAGCGACAAGAATAGCGGGACAAGATGCCTGAGGTAATGTTCGCCGGTCCTGATGGACGCCTAGAAGGACGCTACCACCATTCCGGTGAAGCCAACGCGCCGCTCGCCCTGATCCTGCACCCGCACCCGCTGCATGGCGGGACCATGAACAACCGGATCACCTACGCGATGTACCGCGCCTTCGAGCGGCTGGGCTTCTCGGTGATGCGGTTCAATTTCCGCGGCGTCGGACGCTCGCAGGGTCGCTATGACGGCGGCATCGGCGAGATCAGCGACGCCGCCGCGGCGCTCGACTGGATGCAGACGGTCAATCCGAACTCGAGCGGCCTGTGGATCTCCGGCTACTCGTTCGGCGCCTTCGTCGGCATGCAGCTGCTGATGCGCCGGCCCGAGATCTCCGGCTGGGTCAGCGTCGCACCGCCCGCGAACCACTACGATTTCGGCTTCCTCGCCCCCTGTCCCTGCGGCGGGCTGATGCTGCACGGCGATACCGACGAGCTGGTCCCGGAGCCGGCGGTGCGCAAGCTGGTGGACAAGCTGAACACCCAGAAGGGCGTGCAGGTCGACTACCGTGTCTGCGGCGGCGCCGACCACGTCTTCGCCAACCACGCCGAGACGGTCTCCGACGCGATCGACGACTACGTGGGCAAGACCATCGCCCGCAAGACGATGGCGCTCGCCGCCGACTGATCGGCACCTCCCGGCACGTCGCGCCGAGGCGGGGCGCACGGCCGGGCGCCGGTGCCCCGCCTCGGCGCCGGCCCCACCAGATCAGGCCTTCCCATGCCCGACAGCCCGTTCCTACGCGAAGCCGAGGCGCGCGGCCTCGTGTTCCAGTGCACCGACATCGAGGCGCTCGACGCGGCACTGCTCTCGGCGCCGGTGGGCGGCTATATCGGCTTCGACCTGACCGCCGACAGCCTGCATGTCGGCCACCTGATCCCGATCATGATGCTGCGTCTGCTGCAGCGGCACGGGCATCGTCCGGTGGCGCTGCTCGGCGGCGGCACCAGCCGCATCGGCGACCCCTCGTTCCGCGCCGATGCCCGCCAGCTGCTCGACGAGGCCGGGATCGCGTCGAACCGCGAGGGCATACGAGGCAACCTCGACGCGATGCTGCGGTTCGGCGACGGGCCCTCCGACGCGCTCCTCGCCGACAACGCCGAGTGGCTGGACCGGCTCGGCTATATCGACCTGCTGCGCGAGGTGGGAGCGCATTTCAGCGTCAGCCGCATGCTCGGCTTCGACTCCGTGCGGCAGCGCCTGGAGCGCGAGCAGGGCCTGACCTTCCTCGAGTTCAACTACTCGATCCTGCAGAGCTACGATTTCCGCGAGCTCGGCCGGCGCCACGGGGTCAGCCTGCAGATGGGCGGCTCCGACCAGTGGGGCAACATCGTCTCCGGCGTCGAGCTGGTGCGGCGCACCGACCAGCGGCAGGTGTTCGGCCTGACCACGCCGCTGCTGACCACCGCGTCCGGCGCCAAGATGGGCAAGACCGCCGCCGGTGCGGTCTGGCTGTCGAGCCATCGCCTGTCGCCGTTCGAGTACTGGCAGTTCTGGCGCAATGCCGAGGATGGCGATGTCGGCCGCTTCCTGCGCCTGTTCACGGAGCTCGATCTCGCGGAATGCGAGCGCCTGGGCGCCCTGCAGGGCGCGATGATCAACGAGGCCAAGAAGGTGCTCGCCACCGAGGCGACGGCACTGTGCCACGGCCGTGCCGCGGCCGAGACGGCGGCGGGGGCGGCGCAGGCGGTGTTCGAGGCCGGCGCCGGCACCTCGGACGCGCTGCCGTCGCGCCCGCTGGATCGCGCCGCCCTCGAGGCCGGCATCCCGGTCTACCGGTTGTTCGCCGAGATGGGGCTGGTCGGCAGCAACGGCGAGGCGCGCCGGCTGATCCGCGGCGGCGGGCTGCGGGTCAACGACCAGGTGGTGCGCGACGAGAACCGGCTGGTCTCGCTCCGCGACCTCTCGCACGACACGATCAAGCTCTCGCTCGGCAGGAAGCAGCATCTGCTGGTGCGGCCGGCCTAGTCCGCGGGCCCTGCGAGCTGGTCAGGGTCGGCGGCGGCGAGACCGGCCGCCATCGCGGCCAGCGAGACGCGGGCGAGCGCGTGGCGCATCGCCAGCTCGGCGATCAGGAAGCTCTCGCCGAGCAGGCGCGGCACGTGCCGGCCGACCGGACAGAGCGGATCGGGACGCGCGTGCAGCGGCAGCAGCGGCGGCGCCGGCGCGGGGTTCACCGCATCCCAGACGTCGTCGAGCGTGATCCGCTCCGCCGGGCGGCCGAGGGCGGCGCCGCCCTGGCCGCGGCGCACCCGCACCAAGCCGGCGCGGGCGAGCAGCCGCATGATCCGGCGGACCACCACCGGGTTGGTGTTGACGCTGCAGGCGATGCGCGGGCTGGTGAGGCGGCCGTCCGGATCGGCTGCCATCATGAGCATGATATGGGTGGCGACGGAGAAGCGGGTGGCGATCATGTCGCAAGGTGAATGCGTCGCAGCGCCGGCGGTTCTTCGAGCGCAAATCACAGCTTGCGACGGATCGCGCCTTTCGGCATCACGAACCGCCAATGCAGATCAGCAGCATGCTTCCCCCGGCCGAGAACGCCCTGGCGATACGACGCGCGGCCGCGCGGCTGTGCGGCCAGCTGAGCTGGGTGGTGCTGCACGAGGTGCCGCTGCCGAACGGCCGGCGGGCCGACATCCTGGCGCTGCGGCCTGATGGCGGCTTCAGCTGCATCGAGGTGAAATCCGGCCCGCGCGACTTCCTGACCGACCTGAAATGGCGCGACTACCGCGACTACTGCGATGCGCTCTACTTCGCCGTGGACGAGACCTTCCCGCGCGCGCTGCTACCGGAGGATACCGGGCTGGTGGTGGCCTGCATCGAGGGTGTCGGGTGCGGTGCCGGCTTCGCGCACGAGGCCGAGCTGCTGCGCGAGGCACCGGTGCACGGACTCAGCCCGGCGCGGCGGCGCACGCTCACGCATCGCTTCGCCACCCTCGCGGCCTCCAGGCTGGCGAGCCTGGAGGATCCGGCGATCACCGCGTCGCTGCGGGCGGCGCTGCGCGCGCAGTGAACGCTCCCGCGGGCGGCACGCGCTCCCCTTGCGTACCGGGCGACGTAGGGCCACGCTCCGGCGCGTTGCAGCCGCGAGAGGCAGGATGAGGTCGGATGCGATCAGCCGCCGGTTCGAGGCGGCCGCCGCGATCGTCGAGGAGGCGGCGGCGCTGGCGATGCGCCTGCGGCCGCTGCCCGGCCTGGCCGGCGTTACCCTGAAGGGCGCGCAGGACTGGCTGACCGAGGCGGACGGCGCGGTCGAGGCGCTGATCGCCGGACGGCTCGCGGCCCTGTTTCCCGAGGATGCGCTGCAGGGCGAGGAGGGCGGGGAGCATAATCCGGCCGCAGCCGCCTCCAGCCTGCGCTGGGTCGTCGATCCGATCGACGGCACCGCCAACTTCGCCCGCGGGCGCTCGCGCTGGTGCATCTCGCTGGGACTGCTGGCGGAGGGCGAGCCGGCGGCCGGGGTGCTGAGCGCGCCGGCGCTGGGCGAGAGCTTCGCCGCGATGACGGGCGGCGGCGCCACACGCAACGGCAAGCCGATCCGCGCCGCGGAGACGCGCGATCCGCAGACCGCGATGATCGAGATCGGCTGGGGGCCGAAGGTGGCCGCCCGCGACTACGCGTCGATGGTCGAGCGCATGATGGCGCTGGGGGCCGCGCCGCGCAGCGGCGGGTCCGGCGCGCTGGCGCTGGCCGACGTCGCCTGCGGCCGGCTGGACGGCTATGTCGAGCTGTCGATCAACCTGTGGGACGTCGCCGGTGCGCTGCCGATCCTCGCCGAGGCCGGGGCCGTGGTGTCGGCGTTCCTGCGCGACGGCGGCCTGATCGGCCCGGTGCCGATCCTGGCCGCGGCACCCGGACTGGCGCGGGCGCTCGCGGAGGCCTCCGGCATGTCGCTGCAGGGCCAGGCGAAGAGCTAGGAGAGAGCGAAGATGCAGATGCGACGCGCGATGATGGCCGCAGCGATCGGCCTCGCGGCCGCGGGGGCGGCACGGCCGGGGGCGGCCGCGGCGCAGATGGTCAACTCCGACCGTCAGGAGCAGCAGCAGCGCCTGGTGGATCGCGCCACCCTGGCGGCGCAGGACGTGCTGGACTGGCGCGAGAACGGCGATCAGGCGCAGCGCTTCCTGGCCCGCGCCAAGGGCGTGATGATCTGCCCCAGCATCTTCCGCATGTCGTTCATCTTCGGCGGCTCCGGCGGCGGCTGCGTGCTGCTGGCGCGCGACGGGTCCGGCTCCTGGTCCGCACCCGCCTTCTACTCGATGGGCTCGGGCTCGTTCGGCCTGCAGGCCGGGGTGCAGGATGCCGAGCTGATGATGTTCATCATGACGCGCAGGGGGCTAACCGCGATCATGGACAGCCACTTCAAGTTCGGCGCCAACGCCTCGATCACGCTGGCGACCCTGGGTGCCGGCATGGAGGGTGCGACCACCACGGCGCTGCGCGCCGATATCGTCGCGGTCGAGAAGAGCTCCGGCCTGTTCGCCGGGATCTCGCTGCAGGGCAGCGTGCTGTCGTCGGACAGCGTCGGCAACCGCGCCTATTACGGCCAGCCGGTCGGGGTGGAGGACATCGCCGTCGCGATGCGGGTCAACAATCCCGGTGCGGATCCGCTGCGCAGCGTGCTGATGCGCTTCGGCGGCGACGGCCGTCCGGCGGCTCCGGGCAGCTCTCCCTACCCGCCTCCCTACCAGCGCGGCACCCGGTACGGCGGCCCCGTCGCGGAGCCGGGCGAGGGCGGCCCTGCCGCGGGTCCGGGCGATGCGGGCGCCCCGGTGCAGCTGGCTCCCGCCGCCCCGGTGCAGACGCAGGCGCTGCCGCCGCCGCCGCGCTGAGCCGGCCTCAGGCCGGGAGGTAGGCGCCGACCTGCTTGGGCCAGACGCCGCGGGTGATGTCGCGCCCGGACGCGGCGGCGAACTTCACCGGCGAGCCGCCGGCGGCGGACTGGTAGATCGCCTCCAGTATCCGCAGGTCCTGCAGGCCCTCCTCGCCCGGCGTGTACGGCGTGGTGCCGTTGTGCAGGGAGAGCGCGAAGGCGTCCATCTCGCGTGCGAACTGGCTGTGCGGCGAGAACCGACGCGTCTCCAGCGCGCTGGCCTGGCCCTCCTTGCGGTTGATCTGCAACGCCAGGTTGTCGTAGCCGAAGGCCGGATCGAGCCCGAACCAGCCGCCCTGGGCGTGGACGCGAAGCTGGCGGCTCTCGTGGAAGCTGTAGCCCGAGGCGCCGGTGGCGATGACGCCGGAGGGGAAGCGCAGGGTGAACAGCGCCACGTCCTCGATCTGGGCGAAGCGCGCATCCCCCGACGGACGCGTGACCTGGCCGGTGAT
Organism: uncultured Acetobacteraceae bacterium; assembly: GCA_964242335.1. Lineage (GTDB taxonomy): Bacteria > Pseudomonadota > Alphaproteobacteria > Acetobacterales > Acetobacteraceae > Lichenicoccus. Next base: position 32,222 of record CAXTAY010000010.1, read on the forward strand.
CTCGATCGGCTCCTCGCCGGTGAGGTAGCGGAAGGCGTTGGTGCAGTAGAGCCCGACATCGGGAAGCGAGCCGCCGCCGGCCATCGCGCGGATCTGCCGCCACTGGCCGTTGGGCAGGTCGTTCTGGCCGTTGGTGGCCTGGATCATGCGCAGCTCGCCGAACCGGCCGCTGCGCGCGAGCGCGATCGCGGTGCGATGCGCCGGATCGTATTGCAGCCGATAGGCGATCATCAGCATGCGGTTGGCCGACTTGCAGGCATCGATCATGTGCTGCGCCTCGGCGACCGAGGCCGCCATCGGCTTCTCGCACAGCACGTGCTTGCCGGCGGCGGCGGCGCGCGCGGTGAAGTCGGCATGCATCGCGTTGGGCAGCACGATGTAGACAATGTCGATCGCCGGGTCGTCGCGGATCCGGTCGAAGCTCGCATAGTCGTAGAGGTGGCGTGGGTCGACGCCGTACTGGGCGGCGACGGTGCGCGCCTTCTCCGGCGTGCCGCTGACCAGGGCGGCGAGGCGCACGTGCTTGGCCTGACCGAAGGCCGGGATGATCTCCTCCAGCGCCAGCGTGCCCAGCCCGACCACGGCGATGCCGAGGCGACGGGCCGGAGGCAATGGGTTGGGCGGCTCGTCGTTGGCCTCGCTCGCGGCATGCAGCGGCGGCAGGTTGACGTGCCCGTCCGCGACACTTCCTCGCAGCGATGCCGGTTCCTGTCGGGTCTCGGCCGCCGCGCCCGGCGCGGCGGCAGCACCCGCGAGTGCGGCACCGGTGCCGAACAGGGTGCGTCTTGTCAGGTCTGTCATGGGATGCTCCGGTTCGCCCGCTGCCGAGCCAACACCGCGGGTCGGCTCACGTTCCGCCCGACCCGCCGCGGCCGCGGGGATTTACAGCCGATGCCGCGCGTGCGTTCTGGGGGGTATGGCCGTGATCCGCACAGGGCGCCCCGTCGCGCCGGACCATGACGCGGGCCCGGTGGCGCGCGTCGTCGTCATCACCGGCGGCTCGTCGGGGATCGGCCGCTGCACCGCCCGGCTGTTCGCGCGCCAGGGCTGGAAAGTCGGCCTGATCGCGCGCGGCAGCGCCGGGCTCGCGGCGACTGCGGCCGACGTGCGCGCGGCCGGCGCGGTCGGCCTCGCGGCGGCGGCCGACGTGGCCGACGGCGAGGCGCTGGAGCGGGCGGCGCGGACGATCGCGGCGGCACTCGGTCCGATCGACGTCTGGATCAACGCCGCCGGCAACGGCGTCTATGGACGGCTGCTCGACATTCCCGATGCGGAATACCGACGGGTGACCGACGTCACCTACATGGGCACGGTGAATGGCACCCGCTCCGCGCTGCGCTGCATGATGCCGCGCGACCGCGGGGTGATCGTCAACGTGTGCTCCGGCATCGCCTTCCACGGTCTGCCGCTGATGACCTCCTATGTCGGGGCCAAGGCGGCGGTGCGCGGCTTCGGCCAGTCGGTGCGCGCCGAGCTTCGCCTCGCGCGCAGCCGGGTGCGGCTCTGCACGGTGTTCCCGCCGGCGGTGAACACGCCGTTCTTCAGCCATGCGCCGTCCTACATGGGGTTTCCGTCGCGGCCGGTACCGCCGGTGTATCAGCCCGAGGTGGTGGCGCGCGCGCTCTACCTGGCGGCGGACGGACGCCGGCGCGAGATGACGGTGAGCTCGGTCGTCACCGCCTTCGCGCTGGTGTCGCGGCTGTCGCCTGCGCTGGCCGCCTGGCTCACCGAGCGGCTGCGCTTCGAGGCGCTGCTGTCGCGCGATCCGGCGGCCATCGAGGCCGAGGAGCCCAGCCTGTTCGCGCCGCCGCGACGGGTGTTCGGCGTGCACGGGCCGTTCGGCGACCGTGCCCGTGGCTGGAGCGCGCAGGTCTGGCTGCGCGCGACGGGACGGGCGCTGCTCGACGCGATCCTCAGGCCGGCACGGTCAGCGCCTCGGTCGCGGCGACGACGCGCCTGCGCAGCGCCGGATCCAGCGCCGAGCGGTTCGGAGGCACCGCCCTGCAGCGCTTCAGATAGGCCCCGTTGAGGCCGGCGCACTCCGCCGACAGGGCGGCGTAAAGCGGCGTGGCGGCACCCTGGCGCTCGCTCAGCACGAACGGCGCCATGACCTTCCAGGCGAGGCTCGCGACCGAAGGGCCGCGCACCAGCCCGGTGGCCACGGTGCCGGGGTGCACGACGTTGAGGGTGACCGTACTGCCCTCGAGCTGCCGCGCCAGCTCCAGGCCGGCCATCAGCAACGCGAGCTTGGAGCGGGCGTAGGCGCGCGTCATCCGCCAGTGCCGGACCAGCTCGAGATCGTCCGGATCGATCCGGGCGCGGTCGGAGGTCGAGGAGCCGACATCGACGATCCGGGCGACCGCTTCGCGTCGCAGCGCCGGCAGCAGCGCCCGCGTCAGCACGAACGGGGCGAGGTGGTTGACCGCGAGCGTGCGCTCGTGCCCCTCGCCGGTCACCACCCGGCGCGGCGACAGCAGGCCAGCATTGTTGACCAGCACCGCCAGGCTGTCGGTCCGCGACAGCACCATGCCGGCCGCGGCCCGGGTCTCCGACAGCAGCGACAGGTCGGCCCGGATCGGCTCGATCCGTGCGGCACTGCCGGGGATGCGGCCGGCGATCCAGGCGCAGGTCGCTGCCAGCCGCGTCGGGTCGCGCCCGATCACGAACAGCCGGAACCCGGCATCGACCACGCCGAGCGCGATCCAGCGCCCGATGCCGCCGGTGGCACCGGTGACGACGGCGCAGCGCGCGCCGTCGCTCAACGCGGGGTCGCCTCTCTCGCGCGCAGCCTGGCGACGTTGCGCTGGTGGTCGGCGAGGCTGCTCGCAAACGCGTGGCCGCCGCTGCCGTCGGCGACGAAGTACAGCGCGTCCCCCGGCGCCGGATGTGCGACCGCACGCAGCGACGCGGTCCCCGGCGCGCAGATCGCGTCCGGCGGCAGGCCGCCCACCGCGTAGGTGTTGTACGGATTGGGCTGCGCGAGGTCGGACCGCCGCAGCGGACGCGACAGGCCGAGGCCGCCGGAGGCCGCGTAGGCGACGGTCGGATCGGATTGCAGGCGCATCCCGAGGCGCAGCCGGTTGAGGAACACGCGGGCGACCAGCGGACGCTCGGCGGGAAGTGCGGTCTCGCGCTCGACGATGCTGGCCAGCGTCAGCAGCTGCGACGACGTGCTCAGCGGAAGGGCGGGATCGCGGTCGCGCCAGATCGCCGACAGCCGGTCGCGCATCGCCGCCCGCATGCGCTCGACCAGGGCGCTGCGCGAGGTGCCGCGCTCGTAGGCGTAGGTCTCGGGCAGCACGTCGCCCTCCTGCGGCACCGGCGTCTCGCCAGACAGCGCGCCGGCGCTCTCGAGCAGGGTGGCGACCTGTGCCGCGGTCAACCCTTCGGGGATGGTCAGCACGTGCTGCACCGGGCGCGCGTCGCGCAGCACCGCGAGCAGTGCGCGCGGCGAGGCATGGGCGGGAAACAACAGCTCGCCGGCATGGATCGTCCCCTCGCGTCGGGTCAGCAGGATCGCCAGGCGGAAGCCGGCGCGTGCCGCACGCCCCGACGGCAGCGCGCCGCGCCGCTGCAGTGCCGCGACGGCGACGTTCACCCCGCCACGCGGCACGACGATCGCGGTGTCGACATCGAGCGGTCCCGGGGCGTCATAGAGCAGCACGCCGCCGAGCAGGGTACCGACCGGCAGGCCGAGCATGAGCAGCAGGACCAGGCCTGCGATCAGGCGGCGGATCGTGGTTCAGGGGGTCGCATCCCCCGCCCGCGCGTCAGACGGCCCCGAACAGGATGCTGGCGTTGGTGCCGCCGAAGCCGAAGCTGTTGGACAGGGCGACGCGTATGCGACGCGCCTGCGCGGTGTGCGCGACCCGGTCGATCACGCTCTCGCGGCTCGGCCGGTCGAGGTTCAGCGTCGGCGGCGCCACGCCGTCGCGTATCGCCAGCATGCAGAAGATCGCCTCGATGGCACCCGCGGCCCCCAGCAGGTGGCCGGTCGCGGACTTGGTTGACGACATCGCGAGGCCGCGCGCGTGCTCGCCGAACAGGCGCTCGACCGCGTCGAGCTCCAGGTCGTCGGCCATGGTCGAGGTGCCGTGCGCGTTCACGTACTGTATGTCGGCCGGCGTGACGCCCGCGCGCTTCAGCGCCGCGACCATGGCGCGATAGGCGCCGGCGTGACCTTCGGCCGGTGCGGTGATGTGGTGCGCGTCGCCCGACAGGCCGTAGCCCAGCACCTCGGCGTAGATCTTGGCGCCGCGCCGTTTCGCGTGCTCGTACTCCTCGACCACCACGACGCCGGCGCCCTCGCCCATCACGAAGCCGTCGCGGTCGCGGTCCCAGGGCCGCGAGGCTCGCGACGGCGTCTCGTTGAAGCCGGTGGACAGCGCGCGCGAGGCGCAGAACCCGGCGATGCCGAGCGCGCACACCGCCGCCTCGGCGCCGCCCGCGACCATCACGTCGGCGTCGCCGAGCATGATCAGGCGCGAGGCGTCGCCGATCGCGTGCACGCCGGTGGCGCAGGCGGTGACGGCGGAATGGTTGGGTCCCTTGAAGCCGTAGCGGATCGAGAGGTGGCCGGACACCAGGTTGATCAGCGACGAGGGGATGAAGAACGGGGACAGCCGACGCGCGCGGCCCTCATGCACCTGGACCGAGGCCTCGTAGATGGTCTGCAGCCCGCCGATGCCCGAGCCGATCATCACGCCGGTGGCGCAGCGATCCTCCTCGCCCTGGGGCATCCATCCGGAGTCCTCGACCGCCTCGGTGGCGGCGACCAGGCCCAGATGGATGAAGCGGTCCATCTTCTTCTGGTCCTTCTGCGGGATCCACTCGGCGAGGTCGAGGCCGCCGGTCTCGCGCCTGCCCGCCGGAACCTCGCCGGCCACCTGGGCCGGGAGGTCGGAGGGATCGAACGAGCGGATCCGCTCGATCCCGGTCTCGCCCTCGATCAGGCGGCGCCAGAACGGCGCCACACCGACGCCGAGCGGACCGGCGATGCCCATCCCGGTGACGACGACGCGCCGCGCCTGGTTGCCGCTCGTCGCCCCCTTGCCGCTCGTCGCCGGGTCGCCGCTCGTCATCGTGCTGCCTCGTGACGCCTCAGGCGGCCTTCTGCTTCTCGATGTAGTCGATCGCGTCCTTCACGGTGGAGATCTTCTCGGCCGCGTCCTCGGGGATCTCGACGCCGAACGCCTCCTCGAACGCCATCACCAGCTCGACCGTGTCGAGGCTGTCGGCACCGAGGTCGTCGATGAAGGAAGCCTCCGGGGTCACCTTGCTCTCCTCGACGCCGAGGTGCTCCACGACGATCTTCTTAACCTTGTCGGCGATCTCGCTCATCTGATCCTGCTTCCTCTCTGCCCCGGAAAAAACGGGCGGTTCCGTCTCGTTCGTCCTGTCCCGCGCGCTCGGGACCCTCGTTCGCGCCCCGAGAACCTTCCGGCCCGCTCCGGACGAAGCAGCGGGCGATTAGCATGGATTTTCACCCCTCGCCAAGGCGCGGCTTCCGCGATGGTGGCGGCGACCGGGCGCCGCGATGGCGGAATTAAGGAAATATCGATCGTCTCGCCTTCCTGGACCGGTCTCCGCCGGTGCGACACGGCGGCCTGCGGCGCGACCATCGGGGCGACGGCGCACGGTTCAGATCATCGCCATGCCGCCATTGACGTGCAGGGTGGTGCCGGTCACCCAGGCCGCCTGCTCGGAGGCGAGGTAGACCACGGCGGACGCCACGTCCTCGGGCGCGCCCATGCGGCCGAGCGGGATCGCGGCGTGCAGCCTGGCGCGCTGCGCCTCCGGCAGCGCCTCGGTCATCGCGGTCGCGACGAACCCCGGTGCCACCACGTTGACGGTGATGCCGCGCGAGCCGACCTCCGCCGCCAGCGACTTGCTCATGCCGATCAGGCCCGCCTTGGCGGCGGCGTAGTTGGACTGCCCCGGGTTGCCGGTGACGCCGACGATGCTGGCGATCGAGACGATGCGGCCGGCGCGTCGGCGCAGCATGCCCTTCAGCGCCGCGCGGCACAGGCGGAAGGGTGCGGCGAGATCGACCTCCAGCACCTGCTGCCAATCCGCGTCCTTCATGCGCAGCGCCAGTCCGTCGCGGGTCAGGCCGGCATTGTTGACCAGGATGTCGAGGCCGCGGCCGCTGGCGCGCTCGGCGTCCGCGACCAGCGCGTCGGGTGCGGCGGGATCGGCCAGATCGGCCGGGCAGACATGGACGCGCTCGCCGAGCCGCTCGGCCAGGGCATCGAGCGCCTCCCTGCGGGTGCCGGACAGCACCACCGCGGCGCCCTGGCCGTGCAGCGCCTGAGCGATGGCGGCGCCGATGCCGCCGGAGGCGCCGGTCACCAGCGCGGTCTTGCCGTCGAGCCTGAACATGGCGGATCCCCGGGATGCAGCTTCGGTGGCGGGCGCGGCGGCCGTCACAGCAGCTTCAGCAGCGCCTCGATCTCCTCCGGCGTGCCGGCGCTGCGCGTCGCCGCATCCGGCGCGATGCGCTTGCACAGGCCCGACAGCACCTTGCCGGCGCCGAGCTCGACGAAGCTGTCGACACCCATCGCCGTCATCGCCAGCACGCTCTCGCGCCAGCGCACGGTCGAGGTCACCTGGCGCACCAGCAGCTCGCGGATCGCGTCCGGCGCCGCGACCTTCGCGGCGGTGACGTTGGCCACCAGCGGCAGCGCGGGTGCCGCGATCTCCGTCTCGCCCAATGCATCGCGCATCGCGTCCGCGGCGGGCGCCATCAGCGAGCAGTGGAACGGTGCCGACACCGGCAGCAGCATGGCACGGCGGATGCCGCGCTCCTTGGCGAGCTCGATCGCGCGGGCGACCGCGCTGAGCGCGCCGGAGATCACCACCTGGCCGCCGCCATTGTCGTTGGCGACCTCGATCACCTCGCGCCGGTCGGGGCGACCCTCGAGGCGCAGCACGGCCGCCGCAGCGCAGATCTCGTGCGCCTGTTCCACCTCGACGCCGAGCAGCGCCGCCATGCCGCCCTCGCCCAGCGGCACCGCCTGCTGCATGGCGCTGCCGCGCAGCCGCAGCAGCCGGGCCGTCTGCGCGACGCCGAGGCTGCCGGCGGCGGCGAGGGCGGCGTACTCGCCCAGCGAATGGCCGGCGACGACGGCGGCCTTGCCGGTCAGCTGCAGGCTGCCCTCGCGCTCCAGCACGCGGAGCACGGCGAGCGAGACCGCCATCAGCGCCGGCTGGGCGTTCTGGGTCAGCGTCAGCTCCTCGATCGGGCCCGCGAACATCAGCTTGGACAGCCGCTCGCCGAGCGCGTCGTCGACCTCCTGGAACACCTCCCGCGCTGGCGCGAAGGCAGCGGCGAGGTCGCGGCCCATCCCGGCGAACTGGCTGCCCTGTCCGGGGAAGATGAAGGCATAAACGGGCATCAGGACGCGATCCGCTCCAGGACGACAGAGTGCGAGATGGCGGAGACGCCGGCCGGATGTCAATCTTGACCATATCGGCCGGGCGCGTCAGCCGGGGTTGCCGCCGGCGCGCCGGGATGGGACAGATCCGCCATGCCGGATGACCTCGATCCGACCCCGAACCGGACCCGACGATGGACCGGCTGAGCGTCCTGCTGCAGGGGCTGGAGCTGCGCGGCACGCGAGGGCTGGAGATCGGACCGCTGCACAACCCGATCCTGCGACGGCCGCAGGCGGACGTGCTGTATGTCGACCACGTCGACACCGCCGGCCTGCGCGCGAAATATCGCGACGATCCGGACGTCGATCCGCAGCGGATCGTCGAGGTGGACATCGTCTGGAGCGCCGGCACGCTGGCCGATGCCTGCGGCGGGCGTGCGGATGCCTCCGGCGGCGCGCGCTTCGACTACGTGATCGCCTCGCACGTGATCGAGCACGTGCCGGACCTGATCGGCTGGCTGGCGCAGCTCAAGTCGGTGCTGCATCCGTCGGGCACGGTTCGGCTGATCGTGCCGGATCGCCGCTACTGCTTCGACTACCGGCGCGAGACCAGCTCGGCCGCCGACCTGATCCTGGCCGCGCGGGCGGCAGCGACGGTGCCGGGGCCGAGGCAGATCCTAGATTTCTTGCTGAACATCGCGTCGCTGCCGATCGAGGAGGCCTGGAGCGGCCGCGAGCCACCGAGGCCGCCGCCGCAGCGCTGCGAATACGAGCGCGCGGTCACGGCGATGGAGCATGCCTGCGCGACAGGCGCCTATCACGACGTGCATTGCTGGGTGTTCACGCCGCTGGCGTTCGCGCGCCTGATGCGCCAGCTGGCGGCCTACGGCCTGCTCGGCTTCGCCTGCAGCCGCTGCACTGCCACGGCACCTGGCGATCTGGACTTCTTCGTCCACCTGGTCGCGACGGACGATACCGCCCTCATCGCCGACACCTGGAACTGGGCGGTGCAGCAGCACGAGGTCGAGCCGCCGGCGTGCGACCGGCTGGCGGGGCTGCAGGCCGAGCTCGCGTCGCTGCGCCGCTCGCGCAGCTGGCGCCTGACCGCGCCGCTGCGCGTGCTGCATCGAAAGCTCCGTCGCACCGCCTGATCCCGGGCGGGATCAGGCGAGGCAAGCTTCGGGCGTATCGGCGAAGAAGCCGCCATGCAGCCCGGCCGGAATCGCCTGCGCGGTCTCGGCGCGGGCGAGCTCGTGCAGGCTGGCCGCGTCCAGCACCACCAGGAACGAGCGGCTCGCCGCGGTGTCGAGCACCACCGAAAGCAGGATCCCGTCCGCCTCGCCCGCGCCGTCCGGCCGCGGCACGAACACCGGCTCGCCGGCGAAGCAGCCCGGCTGCTCCCACCACCGGGTTACGTCGCGGGCCAGATCCTGGCGGCCGATCGCGTGCGGGAAGTCGGCGCCGCCGAGCGAGGCGCCGCCGACGCCGTAGACGATCTCGTGCCGGGCGCCGAGACGACGCGGATCGATGCGCGGCAGCTCCAGCGGCGCGCTGCCACGCAGCACCAGCTCGGCGGTGCCGCGTCGCGGATCGAGGCGGTAGCGGCGCAGCAGCGGTCTCGGATACTCGGGCGTCTCGTCGCTGCGCAGCCGGTCGAGATAGAGCAGGTCGATGAGCGAGGGGTCGTCGTAGCCGATCAGGTCGACGACGAAGTCGTCGCCGTCATCGAAGGCGTTGACGTGGTGGAACGCAAAGAACGCCTCGGTGCGGAACACCCGCACCCGGCCGCTGACGCGCTCGATCAGGTTGAAGCGGGTGCCGTCGCGCGGCGTCCAGCGATGCGTCTCGATGAAGCTGCGCGTCCCCAGCATCAGCCGCAGCGGGTGGGTGGTGAAGGGGAACTCGCTGAGCAGCACGTGTCGCGGCGAGGCGGCGAAGCTGTGCATGTAGGCCGGTCGCGCCACCGGGATCGCGGCGTGCAGCGTGCGCCGGCCGGTGGCCGGGTCGAGCGAGAACAGCTCGTAGCGGCTGCGCCGGCCGAACCTGGTGAGGTGGCTCAGCACACGCCCCTGCCCGGCCGGCAGCGGATGGGCGGTGGTGTGGCAGCGGGCGAGCTCCGAGCGCCCGTCCATGGTCAGCACGCCCAGCGTTTGCAGGGTGCGCGGGTCGAAGCGGATCGGCAGCGCGCTCTCCGACATCGCGGCGAAATCGTCGCCGAACCGGCCGATGCTGATGTTGGCGTTGTCGGTCGCGTTCGGCCGGAACAGCGTCCTGAGCGGGCCGAACAGTCTGGCGCACGGATCGGTCGCGAACTCGCGCAGCGTCGGCCGGCCGGTCCGAAGGGCGCCGTCGCGCGCCCGCGTGCGCAGCAGCCGGCTGGTGTGGCGCACGGTGCCGCACTCGATGCGAAAGCGATGCAGCATGGCGGCGCCGTCGAACCAGTGCCGCAGCGGCACCGAGGCGGTCTCGAACACCGCGGGTCCGTTGCGCAGCAGGGTGCCGCACAGCCAGTCCGGGATCCTGCCCCGCACCGGCAGCCGGCACTCGGCTTGCTCCTCGGCGAGCGAGGCGAACAGGCAGGCGCGCCGGGAGGCGGCGGAGCCCCGAGCGCTCGCGTCGGCGGGATGGACGACCGGCTCGGCGAGATCCATCCTAGTGCCGCGGTCCGCCGCCCCGGATCAACATGCTGGGTGCATCATCCTGCCTCGTTGCGAGCGCATCACGATAGCTTTCGGTCTCCCACATGATGGGTTCGGCGAGACCGCATTGGCAACCGGGGTCGCGAGCCGTGGCCCGGTTCAGTCCGCGGCTTCCGCCAGCTCCTCGATCGGCGGGCAGGAGCAGATCAGGTTGCGGTCGCCGTAGCTGTTGTCGAGGCGACCCACGGGGGCGAAATATTTGTGGCGGCGGTCGACGCCGGCGGGGAAGCAGGCCTCCTCGCGCGAGTAGGCACGGCTCCATTCGTCGGTGGTCAGGTCGGCGACGGTGTGCGGGGCGTGACGCAGCGGGCTTTGCGCCGCGGTGATCCGGCCCTGCTCCACCGCGCCGATCTCCTGGCGGATGGCGATCATCGCGTCGCAGAAGCGGTCCAGCTCGGCCTTGTTCTCGGATTCCGTGGGCTCGATCATGAAGGTGCCGGCGACCGGGAAGCTCACCGTCGGCGCGTGGAAGCCGTAATCGACCAGGCGCTTGGCGATGTCGTCGACGGTGATGCCGGTGGCGTCCTTGATCGGGCGCAGGTCGACGATGCACTCGTGCGCCACGTGCCCGTGCCGGCCGCGATACAGCACCGGGTAGTGCGGCGCCAGCCGGGCGGCAATGTAGTTGGAGTTAAGGATCGCGATCTCGGTGGCACGACGCAGCCCCGCCTCCCCCATCAGCAGGATGTAGGCGTACGAGATCGGCAGGATCGAGGCCGAGCCGTAGGGTGCGGCCGATACCGACCCGGTGTCGGGACCGCCGTCGGGACCCTCGGAATGCTGCGGCAGGAACGGTGCGAGGTGCGAGGCGACGCCGATCGGACCCATGCCCGGGCCGCCGCCGCCGTGCGGGATGCAGAAGGTCTTGTGCAGGTTGAAGTGGCTGACGTCGGCGCCGTAGCGTCCGGGCCGGCACAGCCCGACCTGGGCGTTGAGGTTGGCGCCGTCGAGATAGACCTGGCCGCCGGCCTCGTGCACGGCGGCACAGATCGCGCGCACCGCCTCCTCGAACACGCCGTGCGTCGAGGGATAGGTGATCATGATGGCGGCGAGGCGGTCGGCGTGCCGGTCGATCTTGCGCCGGAGGTCGTCGACGTCGACGTTGCCGCTGCCGTCGCAGCCGACCACGACCACCTGCATGCCGGCCATCTGCGCCGAGGCCGGGTTGGTGCCGTGCGCCGAGGCCGGGATCAGGCAGACGTCGCGGTTCGCCTCGCCGCGGCTGCGGTGGTAGCCGCGGATCGCCAGCAGGCCGGCATACTCGCCCTGCGCGCCGGAGTTGGGCTGCAGCGACACCGCGTCGTAGCCGCTGATGCGGCACAGTGCCGCCTGCAGCTCGCCGAACAGCCGGTGGTAGCCGCGCGCCTGCTCGGCGGGTGCGAACGGATGCATGTCGCAGAAGCCCGGCCAGCTGATCGGCATCATCTCGACGGTGGCGTTCAGCTTCATCGTGCACGAGCCGAGCGGGATCATGCTGCGGTCGAGGGCCAGGTCCTTGTCGGACAGCCGGCGCAGGTAGCGCAGCATGTCGGTCTCGGAGCGGTGCGCGTGGAACACCGGATGGGTCATGAACGCCGCCGTGCGGACCAGCGGGCCCGGGATCGCGTCGTCGGGTACCGCCAGGTCGGCTTCGACGCCGGCGACGCGGTCGCTGTCGGCACAGAACGCCGACCAGACCGCACGCACCGTGCCCTGGCCGCTGGTCTCGTCGAGGCTGATGCCGATGCGGCCGGGGGCGGGATGGCGGCGCAGGTTGATGCCGGCGGCGCAGGCGCGCTCCAGCACCCGCTCCGCACCGGCACCGGCGTCCACCGTGACGGTGTCGAAGAACTGCCCGGTCTCCACCGCGACGCCGAGCGCCCGCAGCCCGCTCGCGAGAATGGCGGTCAGGCGATGGGTGCGCCGCGCGATCGCGCGCAGGCCGTCCGGGCCGTGATAGACCGCGTACATCGAGGCGATCACGGCCAGCAGCACCTGTGCGGTGCAGATGTTCGAGGTCGCCTTCTCGCGTCGTATGTGCTGCTCGCGGGTCTGCAGGGCGAGCCGGTAGGCCGGCCGGCCGTGGCTGTCGATCGACACGCCGACCAGGCGGCCGGGGATCGCGCGCTTGAAGGCGTCGCGCACCGCCATGTAGGCGGCGTGCGGGCCGCCGAAGCCCATCGGCACGCCGAAGCGCTGCATCGAGCCCACGGCGATGTCGGCACCGAGTGCCCCGGGCGGCGTCAGCAGCGTCAGCGCGAGCGGATCCGCCGCCATGGTGATGATCGCGCCGGCCGCGCGCAGTGCGGCGATCGCGGCACGGTGGTCGCGCACCGCGCCCGAGCTGCCGGGATAGTGCAGCAGGGCGCCGAACACCGCCGCCGGATCGAGGTCGCGCTCCGGATCGCCGACCACCAGCTGCCAGCCGAGCGGCTCGGCGCGGGTGCGCAGCACCGCCAGGGTCTGCGGATGGGTGTCGGCATCGACGAAGAAGTTCGGCACCTTGACCGTGCTGACGCGGCGCGACAGCGCCATCGCCTCGGCCGCCGCGGTGGCCTCGTCGAGCAGCGAGGCGTTGGCGACGTCGAGGCCGGTCAGGTCGCAGACCAGGGTCTGGAAGTTCAGCAGCGCCTCCAGCCGTCCCTGGCTGATCTCCGGCTGGTACGGCGTGTAGGCGGTGTACCAGGCCGGGTTCTCGAGGATGTTGCGACCGATCACCGGCGGCAGGATGGTGCCGTGATAGCCCTGGCCGATCAGCGAGGTCAGCACCCGGTTCTCGCCGGCGATCGCGCGCAGCCGCGCCAGCACCTCGGTCTCGGTCAGGCCGGGCAGCGGGTCAGGCGGCAGCGGCTCGAGGATCGAGGCCGGCACGGTGCGGGCGATCAGCGACGCGAGGTCGCCCGCACCCACGGTGCGCAGCATCGCCTCGGTCTCGACGACGTCGGGACCGATATGGCGCCGTGCGAATTCGGTCGCCTCGGGTGCGGCGTCCCGCCACAGCTCGGAAATGCTCATGCTGCTGTCCTCGTGTGGGATCGCTTGAAGCCGGCGGTGACGAAAGGCAGGGGTGCCACCCGTGCGGCCACCGTGCGGCCGCGCAGTGGTGCCGTCAGGATCGTGCCGACGGCCGTCCAGGGCGACGACACCATCGCCATCGCCATCGGAGCGGCGAGGGTGGGACCGAACGCCCCGGAGGTGACGATGCCGATCGGCGGAACGGCGAGGTCCTCGCCGGCATGCAGGGGCACGCCGCCGCGCAGCGGCGCCCGGCCCTCCGGCAGCAGGCCGACGCGCCGGCGGGACGGCCCGTGCGCCAGCTGCTCGAGGATCGCCGCGGCACCCGGGAAGCCTCCCTCCCGCGCGCCGCCGGCGCGGCGGCCCTTGCCGATCGACCAGTCCAGCGCCGCCTCGACCGGCGTCACCTGCGGATCGAGGTCGGTGCCGTAGAGGCACAGCCCGGCCTCCAGGCGCAGGCTGTCGCGCGCGCCGAGGCCGATCGGCAGCACGTCGGGCTGACGCAGCAGCAGCGACGCGATGCGCTCGGCCTCGGTGCCGGGCACGCTGATCTCGTAGCCGTCCTCGCCGGTATAGCCGGAGCGCGAGACCTGGCAGGAAACACCGTCGATCTCGAGGCCGCGCACGTCCATGAACCGCATCTCGGCGGCATCCGGCGCGAGCCCGGACAGCGCCGTCTCGGCGCCGGGCCCCTGCAGCGCGATCAGGCCGCGATCGAACAGCGGCTCGACCTCGCACTCGGCCGAGAGGTGGTGCACCAGGTGCGCGAGGTCGGCCCACTTGCAGGCGGCGTTGACCACCAGCAACAGCGCGTCGCCGGTATTGGCCACCATCAGGTCGTCGAGGATGCCGCCGCGCGCGTCGGTGAACAGGGCGTAGCGCTGCCGGCCCGGCGCCAGGCCGAGGATGTCGGCCGGCACCAGCCGCTCCAGCGCCAGCGCCGCGTCCGCCAGCACGCCCGACCGCGGACGCAGGCGGATCTGGCCCATGTGCGAGACGTCGAACAGCCCGGTCCGGGCGCGGGTGTGCAGATGCTCGGTGAGGATGCCGGTCGCGTACTGCAGCGGCATCTCGTAGCCGGCGAAGGGCACCATGCGGGCGCCGCGCGACAGGTGCAGGCCGTGCAGCGGGGTCTGGGCGATCGGCTCGAGCGGCGGCTCTGACATCAGGACGCACCCCTGGGAACGGCGCGAGCCGGTCCGGTTGATGCCCCTTCTGTCGGTTTGCCTGAGATCGTTATCCCGTCGGCGGGCACGCGAGGTGCCACTCTCCAGAAGCGAATGCCGAGCGGTCCTTCTGCCTGAGAGTTTCCGGGGCGGTTGCTCCTTCGGCGCCGGCCAGGCCGGTCTCTCCCGCATCAGCTCTGCTAAGGTCGGGGCTCGGGTCGCACAAGTCAAGAATTTCCCGGCTTCTGCAGCACCACCAGCACCTGCGGCAGCCGTGCGGGATTGTCGAGGAACTCGACCAGACGGAACATGGCACTCCAGTGCTTGACGATGTAGCCGCGCGGGATGATCGCTTCGCCGTAGTGCGACAGCAGGTTCGGGCGGGCCACCGGAGCCGCGTGCAGGAAGTGCCCGGCCTCGTAGCGCGCGTTCTCGTGGCTCTCGTCGATGAAGCTGTCGGCGCAGGCTTCGTACCAGCCATGCTCGAGGCGGATGCCGGAAGCCCGGCGCAGCCGCTGCTCGGCGCAGAAGGCGATGAAGCGGCGGCTCTGGGTGGTGATCATCAGCAGGCCGCCGGGCTTGAGCAGGCGGGCGAACTCCTCGATCCAGCGCGTGGTCAGGAACTCGTCGAGGTGGCTGAACACCGACCAGGAGACGATGTAGTCCAGGCTCTCCGGCGCCAGCACGGTCGGCGGCGCCAGGCTGCAGGCCAGGAAGTTCAGCGCCGGGTTGCAGCGACGCGCCTCGGTCAGGAAGCGCGAGGTGGAATCCGCGCCGTACAGGTTGTCGGGCCGGATGTCCTTCATGAACAGCCGCAGCATGCGGCCCCAGCCGCAGCCGAAATCGAGCAGCCGGCGGTGTGCGGCCATCGGACGTCCGGCATAGCCGGCATAGGCCTTGATCTCGCGGAAGAAGGCGTGCGCCTCGTGCAGCGACACCTCGCCGCAATGGCCGTGCATGTCGCGCTGGAACTGCTCGTCGGGGAAGCCGGGCATGCCGACGCCCTCGATCTCGGGGATGTGCAGCGAGCTGACCAGGATGTCGAGCCAGTCCTGGTCGCTCCGGTCCCGGAAGGTGTTGAACAGCCGGTCCGCGTCGACGGCTTGGGTTGGGCCCTGCACGCTCTGCGCCCTCGCCTAATACGATACGGAAACGGTATGGATCACACTTCCGCCCGCGACGCCAGGAACCTGATCCCGTGGCCCGCGCCTAGTCGGCGAGCGCGAGATCGGCGGTGTCGGCGAAGAACCGGCGGCTGAGGTAGCGCAGCATGTCGGCCACCCGGCTGAGATGGGTGATGACGTGCTGCGGAAACTCGATGTCGAACATCTCCTCGAGGTGGAGGGCGATCTCGGTCACGTCGAGGCTGTCCAGCCCGAGATCCTCGACGAAGCGGGTCTCCGGAGTGATCTGGACGTCACGCAGGAACACCGTCTGCTGGATGGCGGCGATGACCTTGGCGAGGATGGAGTTTTCAAGAGCGGCGGTCATGGAGGTTTTCCTCATCACGATATCGCGATATAAACATGTCACGGTTTCGTGTGCAAGAAGATCCTTGTGTTTCCGTAACTAAATCTTCCGCCTCGGCGGCACTCGTTGCCTCAGCATGAGCAGCGCGTCCCAGGGCAAAGCCGGCACCTCGCGCAGCCGCCAGTACCAGCGCCTGCCCCAGCGTTCGGCGGCGGGTGCCGTCGGCGGCGGCACCGGCCTCGCGGGCAGCCCGGCGAGGCGCAGCAGCAGCAGGCAGCGCGGCATGTGGTAGGCGCTGGTGGCGGCGTGGACGGCGCCGCGATGCCCGTGCCGCCTCAGGATGGCGCGGCAGGCGACGACGGAGTCCAGGGTGTCGCGGGCGGTCTCCTCGAGCAGGATCGCCTCCGGCGGCACGCCCGACGACAGCAGGCGGTCCGCCATCGCGCGCGCTTCCGAGCCGCCGTAGCGGCCGATGCCTCCGCTCGGCAGGTAGAGCGCGTCCGGCAGGCCGCGGCCGAAGGCGAGGGCGGCATCGACGCGTCGACGCAGCGTCGGGCTCGGCGTGCCGTCCGGCAGCATCCCGGCGCCGAAGATGATGATCGCCGCGGGCTCGCTCACGCCGCGGCTCGCCTCGGCGTCAGGGCGGCGCCCGCAGCAGGATACGGTTGAGGCCGTTGAGGGCGGCAAACGTCTCGTGCCAGGCGGTGTCGAACCGCGACCGGCTCAGGCCGCGCTGCGCCATCGCCGACGCGATCGCCTCGACGTCGCGCTCGCCGTCGACCAGTGCGAGCAGCGGACGCGCCTGCGGCGGCAGCGCGACGCGGACCGCGAGCTGACCGAAGCGATGCTCGAGCGCCCCGTCCGGGCCGATCTGCCGCGCGAGCTCGCCCGCCGGCATCTCTCGCGCGACCGGCACCGCCTGCGCGGCCCGCGGATCGGGTGCGGCGGCCAGCTCGCCCGCGCGCCCGACATAGACGATGTGCGTGTTCATGTTGCCCGCCAGCGCCTCGGCGACCGCGGCGCGCTGCAGCGGATCCAGCGTCTCGATGCGGGCGCGCAGCCGCGCGTCCGGCAGCAGCAGCGCCGGATCATAGCGCGCCGGCTCGATCAGGGCGCCGACCGCGAGCCCTGCGCCCTGCACCAGGGCGTGCAGCGACGCGATGTCGTAGCTGCGGTCGCGCGGATTGAGCAGCAGGTCGTACAGGCCGGCATCGCCGCCGCTCAGGTGGTCGCCGAAATTGACGTTGGCGCGCAGCCAGGCGGTGCTCGGCAGGTGGCGCATCATACGCCTCGCCACGTCGAGCCGCGCCGGCGGCGGCGCATCGACGGGCGCCAGCCGGGCTAGTGCGTCCTGCAGCATGTAGACACCGGTGCGGCCGTGCGGCGCATACAGCATCAGCCCGATGCCGCCGCCCGGCGCTAGCAGGTCGCGCAGCTCGGCCAGGGTGCGCTGCGGATCCGGCAGGTGGTGCAGCACGCCGCAGCAATCGACGTAGTCGAACTCGCCGAGCCCGAGCCTCGGCAGGTCGAGCAGAGACTCGCGGCGGAAGCTGATATTCGCGAGGCCCCGGGCCTCGGCGCGCGCGGCGGCGATCGCCAGCGCCTGCGCGGAGCGGTCGAGGCACAGCACGTGGCCGGGACGTCCGGCGGTGGCCAGCTGCTGGGCCAGCATGATCGCGCCGTCGCCGGTGCCGCAGCCGGCGACGAGCGCGTGCAGCGGCCGCGACCGCGGTCGGGCCGCGCCGAACACCCAGTGGTCGATCTCGCGCAGGTGGCTCGGGCTGCCGACGACCAGGCGCCTCGCCTCCTCGCGCGGATCGCGCGCCGGATAGGGATAGGCCTCGTACTGCGCCGCGAGCAGCTGGTCGGCGTGGTCAGCCACGCGGCGTGAGCTTGCCGCGCTGCCAGGCGTCGGCGGCCTGCTCGGCGCTCATCGCCTCGATGCGCATCGCGTGCGCCATCGCGCTGACCACCCGGTTGCCCAGCGTCAGCGCCTCCAGCTCGTCGATCAGGTCGGGATCGAGCGTCTCCTGCAGATCGCCCCGGATCAGCAGGCGCGCCTGCTGATCCGGCCCGAGCGCATCCATCGGGTCCTCGAGCGGACGCAGTGCGGATGCGTGCAGCAGCGGGTGCGGCCGGCACATCGGCACCACGCGCCCGGGCCCGGCGGCCTGGGCCCAGGCGAACGCCTCGCGATCTGAGACCGTCTCGATGACGTAGCCGGCCTGGTCCAGGCGGTAGGCGGCGAGCACCTGCGGCGCGGCGCGCGCGATCGGTCCCGGCGGCACCAGGATCCTGCGCTCGAAGTGCCGGCTCGCCGCGAGATCGGCAATGCTCCGGGCGTCGCCGCCGGCGACGCTCCAAAGCAGGATCGGGCGGTAGAGCTCCCCGAGCGGCCGCATCCGGCCGGGGGCGAGCAGGGCGGCGTCGGTGCGCGGCAGCCAGGCGGAGGCGAACAGGTCGATCTCGTCGCCGACCGCATCCGCATCCGCTGCCGCCGGCACGTACTCGACCTCGAGCTCGTGCGCTTCCAGCACCCGCGCGACCGCGGCCGCACTGGCCTCGTGCAGTGCGGTGTCCGGATAGCCGAGCCTGATCACGTCCATCCGCCTCTCCGCCGGTTCAGGCAGGTCTTGCAGCAGCAACGCCGGGGTTCCGCAAGGGCGTCGCGGCGGTCAGGACGGCAGCCACCCGAAGCTCTGCGCCAGCAGTGCCGCGTTCAGGCCGAGCACGATCGCCACCATGCACAGGCTCAGCAGGTAGGTGGCGCCGCGCAGCCGGAAGCTGCCCATGATGCGCTCGTCGCGGCTGACCGCCAGCAGCGTGATCATCGGCAGCGGCAGCACGAAGGAGAGCACCACCTGGCTGGCGATCAGCGCCCAGGTGGGGTCGACGCCGACGCCGATCACCGCGAAGGAGGGCAGCATGGTGACCGAGCGACGCAGCCAGAGCGGGATCGAGGCGCCGAGGAAACCGGCCATCACCACCTGCCCGGCCATGGTCGCCACCATCGCCGACGACAGGCCCGACGCGAGCAGCGAGACCAGGAACAGGATCCCGGCGCCGGCGCCGAGCAGCGGCGTCAGGGTGCGAAAGGCGCTCGCCAGGTCCGCCACCTCGCGATGACCGGCATGGTGGAACTCGGCCGCCATCGAGACCATCGCCATGTTCACCAGGCCGGCCACGAACAGCGCCGCCATCACCTCGCGGTCGGAGAAGCGCACCAGGCGTCGGCGCTCGACCTGGTTGCGCACCGCGACGCGGCTCTGGGTCAGGCCGGAATGCAGGAAGATCGCGTGCGGCATCACGGTCGCGCCGACGATGCCGATGGCGAGCCCGAGTGCGGCGCGATCGGGCAGGCTCGGCCGCAGCACGCCGTGCAGCGCCTGCTGCCAGCGCGGCGGCGCGATGACCAGCTCGGCGACGTAGGACAGGCTGATCACCGCGACCAGGCCAGCGATGACCAGCTCCACCGGACGGAAGCCGCGCGACTGCAGCCCGAGCAGCAGGAAGGTCAGCACCCCCATGATGCCCATCGCCGGCAGCAGGGCCAGGTGCGCCAGCAGTGACAGCGCGATGGCGCCGCCGACGAACTCGGCGAGGTCGGTCGCCATCGAGGCGAGCTCGCTGGCCAGCCACATGGCGATCACCACCGGACGGGTGTAGCGTGCCCGGCACAGCTCGGCGAGGTTGCGGCCGCTGACGATGCCGAGGCGGGCCGAGAGGGTCTGGAACAGGACCGCGATCAGGTTGGCGAGCACCACCACCCAGAGCAGGGCATAGCCGTAGCGCGCACCGGCCTGGATGTTGGTGACGTAGTTGCCGGGATCGACATAGGCCACGGAGGCGACGATGGCGGGACCGGACAGGGCGAACAGGCTGCGCCAGCCGATGCGCCGGCCGCCGAGCACCTGCTGGATCGCGCGCCCGGACAGGCCGGTGGGCTCGACAGCCGCCGCGTCGGAGAGATCGGGCCACGAGGATGTCATGCGGCGCAGTTGTATCCTTGGCTACAAATCCGTCAACGCGATGGCGGGGGCGGATCGGCGATGACAACTGCGCGATCGGACGGCGCGGCCGACCCGGTGCAGCCGGCGCCGTTCCGCACCGCACGGGCGGCGCAGGCGAGGGTGCTGCTGGAGGACTATGTCGAGCTGATCGCCGAGCTGATGCGCCATCCGGGCGAGGCGGAGGCCGTCGGCGGCAGTGTCGGACCGAGCCGGATCGCGCGTCATCTCGGGGTCTCGCACGCCAGTGCGATCAAGTGCATCGGCAGGCTCTGCCGAGCCGGCCTCGCCGAGAGCCGCCCCTATCGCGGCGTCAGCCTCACCGAGGCCGGCCTGGCGCTGGCCGCAGAGGTGCGCCGCCGGCACCGCATCGTCCTCGACCTGTTGGTATGCCTGGGGGTCCCGGCCGATGTGGCGCAAGCCGACGCGGAAGGGATCGAGCACCACGTCTCGGCGGCGACCCTGGACGCCTTCGAGCGCTTCCTGACCAACGGGTCGGGGCCTGCGGCCTGAGGCCCCAGCGGGTCGAGGGCAGAGCCCTGGCGCACCCTAGCCAACCCCGTCCAACCCCGGATGATCCTCCGGCCGGGCCCCCAGCGCCCAGCGAAACCGCCGCCCCGCCTCCTCGATCGGCACATCGTTGATGCTGGCCTCGCGACGGCGCATCAGGCCGCTGGGCGCGAACTCCCACTGCTCGTTGCCGTAGGCGCGGAACCACCGACCCTGCACGTCGTGATACTCGTACTGGAACCGCACCGAGATCCGGTCGTCGAGCACCGCCCACAGCTGCTTGATCAGCCGGTATTCCCGCTCGGCCTGCCACTTGCGGGTCAGGAAGGCGGTGATCGCGTCGCGCCCGGAGAAGAACTCCGAGCGGTTGCGCCAGCGGCTGTCGGCGGTGTAGGCGCCGGCGACCCGAGCCGGATCGCGCGAGTTCCAGGCATCCTCGGCGGCGCGCACCTTGCGGGCGGCGCTCTCGAGGTCGAAGGGCGGCAGCGGCGGCCGGGTCTCGCTCATGGTCCGGTTCCTGGCGACGAGGGCGCTACCAGATCTTCACCCGGTCCTGCGGTGCCAGGTAGAGGCTGTCGCCCGGCTTGACGCCCCAGGCCGTGTACCAGGCGTCGATGTTGTGCATCGGGCCGTTGACGCGTGCACTCGGCGGCGAGTGCGGGTCGGTCACCAGCCGCTCGCGCTCGGCGTCGTCGCGCAGCTTGCCGCGCCAGACCTGCGCCCAACCGAGGAACACGCGCTGGTCGCCGGTCAGCCCGTCCAGCACCGGTGCCGGACGGCCATGCAGCGAGGCGTGGTAGGCATCCAGTGCCAGGGTCAGGCCGCCCAGGTCGGCGATGTTCTCGCCCATGGTCAGCTTGCCGTTGATGTGCGCGCCGGGCAGCGGCTGCATCGCGTCGAACTGCGCGCCGAGGCGGGCGGCGCGCGCATCGAAGCGCTCTGCGTCCTGCTTGCTCCACCAGTCGACCAGCCGGCCGTGCTCGTCGAACTTGCGGCCCTGGTCGTCGAAGGAGTGCGTCATCTCGTGGCCGATGACGCCGCCGATCGCGCCGTAATTGATCGCCGGGTCGGCCGCGGGGTCGAAGAACGGCGGCTGCAGGATCGCCGCCGGGAACACCACCTCGTCGAAGGGCGGGTTGTTGTAGGCGTTCACCGTCTGCGGCGTCATGTCCCACTCGTCGCGGTCGACGGTCTGGCCGAGGTGACCGAGCCAGTAGTGCCAGCCGAAGGCGATCGCGCGCTCGGAATTGCCGTACAGGTCGTCCGGGCGCACGACCAGCGAGGTGTAGTCGCGCCACTTGTTGGGATAGCCGATCTGGACCTCGAAATGGTCCAGCTTGCGCAGCGCCAGCGTCTTGGTGGCGTCGCTCATCCAGCCGTTATGCTGCAGGCGGACGCGGAACGCCGCCTTCAGCTCGTCGGTCAGGTGGCGCATGGTGTCGCGCGCCGCCGGCGGGAAGTAGCGCGCGACGTAGACCTTGCCGATCGCCATGCCCATGGCGGTGCCGGTGGCGCTCACCGCGTGCTTCCAGCGCGGCTCGTCCTGCGGCTGGCCGCCGAGCGTGTGGCCGTTGAAGTCGAACGAGGCGGCGACGAAGCGCTGCGGCAGCACGTCGGCGGCGTTGTCGGCGAGGTGGAAGGCGAGCCAGGCGCGCAGCGTGGCGAGGTCGGTGCCGCCGGCGATGGCCGCCTCGGCGACGATCGCGGACTTCTCCTGCAGCACCAGCAGGTCGGTGTGCGGCAGCCCGGCGCCGGCGAGGTAGGCGTTCCAGTCGAAGCCGGGTGCCAGGGCGTGCAGGTCGGCGACCCGGGTCGGGTTGTAGGTCTTCACCGGATCGCGACGAGCGGCGCGCGACCACTGCACCCGGGCGAGCCGGGTCTCGAAGCCGACGATCGCGCTCGCCCGGGCGGTGCTGTCGGGCCAGCCGACCAGGTCGAGCATGCGCGCGACGTAGAGCTGGTAGGCGCGCTTCTTCGCGGCGAAGGAGGGCTGCAGGTAGTAGTCGCGGTCCGGCAGGCCGGTGCCGGCCTGGCTCAGCGAGACCGAGTAGCGTGTCGGATCCTTGGCGTCCGGATCGATCGAGAGGCCGAACAGCGAGTACTGGAAGCCGGTCTGCGCCTGTCCCAGCAGGCGCGCGAAGTCGCGGCGGTCGCGGACGGCGCGGATCGCGTCGAGGTCGGGCGCCAGCGGCGCCACGCCGCGCCGCTCCACCGCCTGCTGGTCCATGAAGGCGGCGTAGAAGGCGCCGAGCTTCTCCTCGACGCTGCGCGGCTGCGCCGCCGGATGCGACGAGACCTCCTGCAGGATCGACTGCACCCGCGTGCGCGACAGCTCGGCGAGCATGTTGAACGCGCCCCACGAGGTGCGGTCGGGCGGGATCACCAGGTTCTTCACGTAGGTGCCGTTGGCGTAGTCGAAGAAGTCGTGCCCGGGGGCGACGGCGGCATCTCGGCCGGAGAGATCGAAGCCCCAGCTGCCGGACGAGGCGGGGCGAGCGTCGCCGGAGGGCGGGGCGGCGCCGGCCGGGCTGCCCGCGAGCAGGGTGGCCGATGCCGCCAGCGCCACGACCAGCCGGCTCCTCGAGCCTCGTTGCGTCCTGTCCAAGCCACCGCCTCCGTTCCGCGCTGCAGCGGACAGAGGCAAGAAGCGGACCCGCACTGTCAACCCGCCGCAGGGCCGCCCCCGAGGGACGTCCCCGCCCTACTCGGCGGCCTGCGCCAGGCCGGCGGTCGTGGCGGCGGGGGCCGCGGCACGGTGGCGCGCACTCACGGCGACGAACTTGCGCCGCCGGCGCTGCATCGCCGCGAACGCCAGGCCGGCCGCGAGGCGGCCGATGCGGCCGTGCGGGGTGAAGCCGATCGTCTTGAAGATCATGCCGATCGCGCGGTCCAGATGCGGGCGGCGGTAGAAGCCCATGGCGCGCGACATGTAGGCGGCGATGCAGCGCTGGTGGTCGTAGGCGAGGCCGGTCGGCTCGTTGGTGCAGTGGAAGGCGAAGGCGAGCTCGTCATCCTCGGTCTCGGTGACGCGGCCGAGCGCGATCCGGGTGCGGCGCAGCACGCCGATCCGCTCGCGACGCAGGTAGCGGTGCATGTGGTCGTAGAACAGCTTGAAGTGGCGATACTCGTCGGCGGCGATCTGCCTGCAGATCGCCTTCAGCACCGGCTCGTCGGTGGCGTCGGCGAGGGCGGTGTAGAACGACGAGGTGCCGGTCTCGACCATGCAGCGCGCGATCAGCTCGCCGGTGCGCGAGCCGCGCACCGAGGCGTCGACCTCGATCGGCACCCGGTACGAGGCACGGTAGCGCTCGAACGCGCTCGGGTAGTCCCAGGACGGCTCGGCGAGCATCGCCCAGCGGCCGAGCGCGTCGCCGTGCTGCACCTCCTCGACCGCCCAGTTGTCGGCGGCGAGGCGGAACGCCGTGTCGTCGGTGAACACGTTCTTCAGGTAGGCGGCGTAGTCGGTGCCGTTGCGCTCCACCACCGCGGCCGCCTTGACCAGCAGCAGCACCTCGGGGTCGACCCGGCTCGGCTCGAAGCGGTCCCAGGCCAGGGCGTCGATCCGCCAGTGCTTCATCGTGCCGTACGTGTCATCGTGGGTGTTCCTCCCCGGACGCCGGAGCGCCGCAGCCTCCCAGGATGCCACCGCTCGCCGGTCGGCGGAACGGCCGCATCGGACGGATGCGAAGGAGCTGTTGCGGTCCGGCCACAGCTTCGGCGGCGCACGGGCCCTGGTGACTCGCACGACGAGGGGTGCGATCTTGCCGCGGCACCGCTCCGGCGGTCCCCGAGATCCGGCCCAGCGGAAGGAGCCACCGCGGCATGAACATCCACGAATACCAGGCCAAGACCCTGCTCAAGGGCTTCGGCATGCCGGTGCTGGAGGGACGCGTGGCGCGTTCGCCGGAGGAGGCGCTGGTCGCGGCGCGCACCCTGCCGGGTCCGGTGATCGTGGTGAAGTCGCAGATCCATGCTGGCGGCCGCGGCGCCGGCCGGTTCCAGGACGACCCCGACGGGAAGGGCGGCGTGCGGCTGGTGAAGTCGCCGGACGAGGCCGAGGACGCGGCGCGCGCGATGCTGAACCACACGCTGGTCACCAAGCAGACCGGCCCTTCGGGACGCGTGGTACGCCGGCTCTACATCGAGGCCGGCTGCGACATCGCCCGCGAGCTCTACCTCTCGCTGCTGGTCGATCGCAGTACCGGGCGGGTGACCATCGTCGCCAGCGAGGAAGGCGGCATGGAGATCGAGGAGGTCGCGGCAGCCAGCCCGGAGAAGATCCTGCACCAGGGCATCGACCCGGCGATCGGCTTCTCGCCCTACGTGGGCCGCAAGATCGCGGTGCGGCTCGGGCTGAAGGGCAAGACGGCCGCATCCTTCGTCAAGGTGGTGGGCGCCGCCTACGAGGCATTCGTCAAGCTCGACTGTGCGGTCATCGAGATCAACCCGCTGGTGGTCACCGGCGCCGGCACGCTGGTCGCACTCGATGCCAAGCTCAGCTTCGACGACAACGCGCTGTTCCGGCATCCGGAGCTGGAGGAGCTGCGCGACGAGGCGGAGGAGGATCCCAAGGAGCTGGAGGCGGCGCGGCACGGGCTCAGCTACATCGCGCTCGAGGGCAGTATCGGCTGCATGGTCAACGGCGCCGGGCTGGCGATGGCGACCATGGACATCATCAAGCTGGAGGGTGCCGAGCCCGCCAACTTCCTCGATGTCGGTGGCGGTGCCACCAAGGAGCGGGTGGTCGCGGCGTTCAAGATCCTGCTGTCGGATCCCAACGTCGAGGGCATCCTGGTCAACATCTTCGGCGGCATCATGCGCTGCGACATCATCGCCCAAGCGGTGATCGAGGCCTCGCGCGAGGTCAGGCTGCACGTGCCGCTGGTGGTGCGTCTGGAAGGCACCAACGTGGAACTGGGGCAGAAGCTGATCGACGAGAGTGGCCTGCCGATCATCAACGCCGACGACCTGTCGGACGCCGCGCGTAAGATCGTCGCGGCGGTGAAGAAGGCGCACGCGTAATGGCGATCCTCGTGGGCGCGGAGACCCGCGTCATCACCCAGGGCTTCACCGGCGCCCAGGGCACCTTCCACGCCGAGCAGGCGATCGCCTACGGCACCCGCATGGTCGGCGGCACCACGCCGGGCAAGGGCGGGCAGATCCATCTCGGCCTGCCGGTGTTCGACACCGTGATCGAGGCGCGCGAGGCCACCGGTGCCGATGCCTCGGTGATCTACGTGCCGCCGCCGTTCGCCGCCGACGCCATCCTGGAGGCGATCGATGCCGGCATGCCGCTGATCGTGTGCATCACCGAGGGTATCCCGGTGCTCGACATGATCGAGGTGAGCCGCGCCCTGGTCGGCTCGAACAGCCTGCTGGTGGGGCCGAACTGCCCGGGCGTGATCACGCCGGACGCGTGCAAGATCGGCATCATGCCGGGGCACATCCACCGGCGCGGCAAGGTCGGCATCGTCTCGCGCTCGGGCACGCTGACCTACGAGGCGGTGGCGCAGACCACGGCGGTGGGGCTGGGGCAGAGCACCTGCGTCGGCATCGGCGGCGACCCGGTGAAGGGGATGGACTTCATCGACGTGCTGGAGATGTTCCTGCGCGACCCGGAGACGGAGTCGATCGTCATGATCGGCGAGATCGGCGGCGCCTCGGAGATCGACGCGGCGACGTTCCTCAAGGACAACAAGGTCAAGAAACCGACGATCGGCTTCATCGCCGGCGCCACCGCGCCGCCGGGACGGCGCATGGGGCATGCGGGTGCGGTGATCACCGGCGGCAACGACACGGCTGGCGCCAAGATCGAGGCGCTGCAGTCGGCGGGCGTGCGGGTGGCGCCAAGCCCGGCGGTGCTGGGACCGACCCTGCTCGAGGTGATCCGCGGCTGACCCGGTCGAGGCCGGGCCCTCAGCCGGCCTGCGTCCAGGCGCGGACCGTCAGCACCGCATCGGCGAAGGCGGCGGGGGCCTCCTGGGGCAGGTTGTGGCCGGCCTCGATCACCCTGTGCTGGTGACGGGCAGTGAACATGTGCGCCTGGTCCGCGGTGCCGCCCGGCTTCAGCGTGTCGGTCGTGCCGTCCAGGGTCACCGACGGCACCGTGATCTTCGGCCGCTCGGCGAGGCGCCGCTCCAGCGCGTCGTAGGCCGGATCGCCCTCTGCGAGACCGGATCGGTGGCGATAGGCGTGGATGACGACGTCGACGAAGTCGGGGTTGTCGAAGGAGCGCGCCTTACGCTCGAACATCGCATCGTCGAAGCGCCATCCGGGCGACCATTGCCGCCACAGCATCCGGCAGATCTCCCGGCGGTGCATGGCGAGGCACTCGCGGCCGCGCTCGCTCTGGAACAGGTGCTGATACCACAGCGCGTGCTCCATCGACGGCGCCTAGCCGTGCTTCAGACGCTCGATCTCGATCACGTCATAGCTGGCAGGCGACACCAGGTCTTAGCCGAGTGCCGCCTGCTGGCCGCTGCGCCGCGTGTCCGCCGACAGGAACCGGGTCGGGCCGTAGCCGCGCAGGTACGGCCGGAGTACGCGCCCACCGTGGGCGACGAGATGCGGCACGACCTCGTCATAGGCGTGCACATCGACGGGGAAGCCGTGCGACAGCACGACCGGCCATCCGTCGTCGGCGCCGGCCTCGAGATAGCCCATCGCGAGAACACCCGCGGCGATGCTCTTCACGTCGCCCTCCTGTCGCACGAACCCTGGGCCGTCAGAGGTGCGCCGTCTCCGTCTTGCTCGGATGCACGCCGCCATGCGGGTCGCTGCCGGCTTCGGTCTCGTCTCCCACCGCCGCGCGCGGGTGCTTGGCGAAATAGCCCATCACGTCGTGCAGGTCGGCGAGCAGCGTGTCGGCCATGTCGCGGGAGAAGCCGTGCCGCACCAGGGCGCGCATCACCGTCATGCCCTGCAGGTCGGGCACCAGCGTGTAGGCGGCTACCTGCCAGCCGCGCGTGCGCAGCCGGTCCGACAGGTCGAACAGGGTGAAGCCGGCATCCGAGCCGTGCCTGATGGTCCAGGACACCGCCGGGATGCCCTTCTCGCTGTCGCCGTCATGCAGGATCTCGAACGGGCCGATCCTGCGCAGGCTCGAGGCCAGGTGCCGTGCGACGTCGTAGCAGCCCTGCTGCACCGCGCGGTAGCCCTCGCGGCCGAGGCGCATCAGCAGGTAGTACTGCGCGATCACCTGGCCGCCCGGGCGGGAGAAGTTCAGCGCGAAGTCGGGCATGTTGCCGCCGAGATAGTTCACCCAGAACACCAGCTCGTCTGGCAGTGCCGCCTTGTCGCGCCACATCACCCAGCCCACGCCGAGCGGGGCGAGGCCGAACTTGTGCCCCGAGGCGTTAATCGAGAGCACGCGCGGCAGCCGGAAGTCCCACTGCAGCTCGGGCTCGACGAACGGGGCGAGGAAGCCGCCGGAGGCCGCGTCGACGTGGATCGGCACGTCGAGGCCGCGCTCGCGCTCGATCGCGTCGAGCGCGGCCGCGATCCCGGCGACCGGCTCGTACAGGCCGGTGAAGGTGACGCCGAGGGTCGGCACCACGCCGATGGTGTTCTCGTCGACCCGGGACGCGACCTCCTCCGGGGTCATGCCGTAGCGGCCCGCCGACATCGGGATCTCGCGCAGCTCGACGTCGAAGTAGCGGCCGAACTTGTGCCAGCACACCTGCACCGGGCCGGTGATCAGGTTGGGGCGGTCGGTGGGCTTGCCCGTCGCGCGTCGCCTGGCCTCCCAGCGGCGCTTCATCGCCAGGCCGCCGAGCATCGCCGCCTCGCTCGATCCGACGGTGGAACACCCGACCGCCTGCGTCGCCTCCGGCACGTGCCACAGGTCGGCGATGATGTGCACGCAGCGCCGCTCGATCTCGGCGGTCGCGGGATACTCGTCGCGGTCGACCATGTTCTTGTCGATCGACTGGTCCATCAGCCGGTGCACCTCGTCCTCGAGCCAAGTCTGGCAGAAGGTCGCGAGGTTCTGCCGCGCGTTGCCGTCGAAGGAGAGCTCGTCGCGTACCAGGTTCAGCGCCGCGTCCGAACGCATGCCGTGCGCGGGCATGCGAAGCTTGGGCACCGGATGCTCCGCCGCCCGGGTCGCGTAGATGTCGGCGTCGAGCGCCTCGCGCGAGGTCTGCGTGTGATGCAACGGCATGGCCTGTCTTCCCGGAGCTGACCCGCTGCAATAGCCGCACCGGGCGCGACTTCGATACCCCCGGCGGGACGAGCCTGCCGCGACGGGCGGGCCGCGCCCCTCAGCCGATCGCGCGCACCACGCCGCCTTCCACCCGCAGCGCCGCTCCCGAGGTGGCGGAGGCCTGCGGCGAGCAGGCATAGACCACCATGTTGGCGACCTCCTCCGTCGTCTCCAGGCGGCCGAGCAGCGACGAAGGGCGATGCTCCGCGATGAAGCGTCGCCCGGCCTGCTCCGGATCGTCGCCGCCGAGCATGTCGGCGACACCCTCCGACAGCGTGGGGCCGGGCAGCACGGCGTTCACGGTCACGCCGGTGCCGGCGACGGACTCCGCCAGCCCGCGCGAGACCGCGAGCTGTGCGGTCTTGGTCATGCCGTAATGGATCATCTCCTTCGGGATGTTGAGCCCGGACTCGCTGGAGATGAACACGATCCTGCCCCAGCCGGCCGCGACCATGGCGGGGAGGTAGGCGCGCGACAGCCGCACGCCGCTCATCACGTTGGTCTCGAAGAACCGCATCCAGTCGGCATCCGGGATCTCGGCGAACGGCTTGGGCTCGAAGATGCCCATGTTGTTGACCACGATGTCGGCGCGCGGCGCCTGCGCCACCAGCGATGCAGCACCCTCGGCGGTGGCGAGATCGGCGACGACGCCGGCCACCGACGCGGCGGGGGTCCGCGCCAGCACCGCGGCGACCGCCGCGCGCACCCGCGTCTCGCTGCGGCCGTTCACCGTGACCGCGGCACCGGCGGCGGCGAGCCCCTGGGCGATGGCGAGCCCGATCCCGGCGGTGGAGCCGCTGACCACCGCGTGGCGGCCGGACAGGTCGATCCTCATGGAAAACGCCTCATTATCAATAGCCCGTAGCAACGCGACGGACGGCCGGAGGTTGACGGCGGCCGCGCCTCAGCGTGCGAGCAGCCGGGTCGCGATCGCCGCCCATTCCTCGGGCAGCGGGACCGTCGGCACCGGCTGCCCGGCGCGCCGGTACCAGTAGCCGGCATTCGCCACGTCGCCCTCCTGTCGGTGCAGGTGGGCGTGCACCCAGTCGCAGCTCGGGTCTCCCTCCCGCTGCTGCGCGCAGCCATGCGCCCGATCCCACTCGCCCTTGCCGGCCCACCACAAGGCCTGCACGGCGAGGTCGGGCGCTCCCGGCGGCGAGCTGCCGGGCAGGCTGAGGCGGAATTCTTCCAGCGTCATCGGGCGTCGCTCCGGCCGGGATGTCGATCGTCTATCACGTCCGACCGCCAGCCGGTATGACGGGTCGGCCAACACGGAGGAACCCGCATCATGCCGGACGGCGCACTGGATCGCCTGGAACCGCGGGCGGCCGGCCCGCGACACGACTGGAGCCGCGACGAGATCGCGGCCCTGATCGCCCTGCCCTTCCCCGAGCTGCTGTTCCGCGCCCAGGCCACCCACCGCGCGAACTTCGATCCGTCGGCGGTGCAGATCTCGACGCTGCTCTCGATCAAGACCGGCGGCTGTCCGGAGGATTGCGGCTACTGCTCGCAGAGCGCGCATCACGCCTCCGGGCTCAAGGCGAGCAAGCTGTTGGCGGTCGAGGCGGTGCTGGCGGAGGCGCGGGCGGCGAAGCGAGCCGGCGCCAGCCGCTTCTGCATGGGGGCGGCCTGGCGCTCGCCCAAGGAGCAGGATCTCGATGCGGTCTGCGCCATGGTCGAGGGCGTGCGCGCGCTGGGGCTGGAGAGCTGCGTGACCCTGGGCATGCTCAGCGCCGGCCAGGCGGGACGGCTGCGCGCCGCCGGGCTCGACTACTACAACCACAACCTCGACACCTCGCCCGAGCATTACGGGCAGGTGATCGGCACCCGCACCTACCAAGACCGGCTGGACACGCTGGGCCATGTGCGCGACGCCGGCATCCATGTCTGCTGCGGCGGCATCATCGGCCTGGGCGAGAGCGAGGACGACCGGGCCAGCCTGCTCGCCACACTGGCCTGCCTGCCGGTGCATCCCGAGAGCGTGCCGATCAACCTGCTGGTGCGCGTGGACGGCACCCGGCTCGCGGATGCCGCCCCGGTGGATGCGCTCGACTTCGTCCGCATCATCGCCGCGGCGCGCATCACCATGCCGCGCAGCATGGTGCGCCTGTCGGCCGGGCGCGAGAGCCTGAGCGACGAGGCGCAGGCGCTGTGCTTCCTCGCCGGCGCCAACTCGATCTTCTACGGCGCGAAGCTGCTGACCACGCCGAACGCGGCGGAGAGCCGCGACATGGAGCTGCTCGGCCGGCTCGGCATGCACGCGATGCCGGCTGGCCGGGACGAGCCCCCGGGCTGATCGGCAAGCCGGACCCGCGAAATCCGGACTTGCGTCGCGCCGCGGTTGGGACGACATCCCGCGGCCATGTCGTATGCGGTGAAGGAAATCTTCGCGACCCTGCAGGGCGAGGGCGCGCAGGCCGGCCGGGCGTCGGTGTTCTGCCGCTTCGCCGGCTGCAACCTGTGGTCCGGGCGCGAGGCGGACCGCGCCGAGGCCACCTGCCGCTTCTGCGACACCGACTTCGTCGGCATCGATGGCGAGGGCGGCGGCCGCTTCGACAGTGCCGCCGCACTCGCGGCGCGGATCGCGTCGTGCTGGCAGGGCGGCGAGGAGCGGCGACTGGTGGTGTTCACCGGCGGCGAGCCGTTGCTGCAGCTCGATGCGGCCCTGATCGGCGCGATGCACGCGCGCGGCTTCGCGGTCGCGGTGGAGACCAACGGCACGCTGGAGGCGCCCCCCGACCTGGACTGGAACGGCCTGGACTGGATCTGCGTCAGCCCCAAGGCGGGCGTGCCGCTGCGCCAGCGCCGCGGCACCGAGCTCAAGCTGGTGTTCCCGCAGGCGGGGCTCGATCCGGCGGCACTCGAAGCGCTGGAGTTCGGTCATTTCTTCCTGCAGCCGATGGACGGCCCGGAGCAGGCCGCCAATACACGCGCCGCGGTGGCGTACTGCCTGGCGCATCCGCGCTGGCGGCTCAGCGTGCAGGCGCACAAGATGATCGGCATCGCCTGACATGGCCGCGACGTTGAGCCACGACGAGTCCGCCCTGGTGCTGTTCTCCGGCGGCCAGGACTCCGCCACCTGCCTCGCGTGGGCGCTCGACCGCTTCGCCCGGGTGGAGACGCTCGGCTTCGCCTACGGCCAGCGCCACGCGATCGAGCTGGAGTGCCGTACCGCGGTGCGCGACGGTCTCCTGGCCCTGCGCCCGGACTGGGCGGCGCGGCTCGGCGAGGACCACACGCTCGGGCTGGAGGCGCTCGGCCGGCTGTCTGAGACGGCGCTGACACGCGACGCCGAGATCACGCTCGGTGCCGGCGGCCTGCCCAACACCTTCGTGCCGGGGCGCAACCTGCTGTTCCTGACTTTCGCCGCGGCGCTCGCGGTGCGACGCGGCGTCCGCCACCTGGTCGGCGGCATGTGCGAGACCGACTATTCCGGCTATCCGGACTGCCGTGACGACACCATCAAGGCGATGCAGGTGGCGCTCAACCTCGGCATGGACCAGCGCTTCGTGCTGCACACGCCGCTGATGCGTCGCGACAAGGCGCAGACCTGGGAGCTGGCCGAACGGCTCGGCGGCGCGCCGCTGGTGGCGCTGCTCGTGCGCGAGACCCACAGCTGCTATCTGGGCGTGCGCGATACGCTGCATCCCTGGGGCTATGGCTGCGGCCACTGCCCGGCCTGCGCGCTGCGGCGCGGCGGCTGGGAGCGCTACGTCGCTTCGGCCGCGCCATGAGCGACCTCGAGATATTCGGCCCCGAGCTGGTGTTCAGCCGGCGCTTCTCGATGGGCCACCGGCTGATCCTGGGCGGCAGCGAGAGCTGCGCGCTGCCGCACGGCCACAACGAGACCGTCACGGTGCGGCTGCGCGCGAGCCATTCGGCGCGGCTGGACGGGGCGGCCAACATGGTGCTGCCGTTCGCGCGCGCCAAGGCGACCTGGCATCGCTGGGTCGACGAGAGGCTCGACCACGCGCTGCAGCTCGGCGAGGACGACCCGCTGCTGGACTGGTTCACGCGGCACGAGCCGGCGCGTGCGGCGCGCATCGTGGTCACGCCCGGCGATCCCACCACCGAGCTGATGGCGTGTCTGATGATGGCCAAGCTCGACGCCTTTTTGCGCGCCGACGGCGACCTGCTGCGCTGCGCCGAGATCCGGCTGGAGGAGACGCCGACCAACGCGGTGCGCTTCGACGGCGATGCGCTGGCGCTGCTGCCGGCGCCGCGCGCGGCGGTCCACTGCTGGTGGTGCCGGCCCGACATGAGCATCGCCGACACGGACCGGAGGCTCGCGGCATGAGCGATCCCGCGCAGGACGGGCTGACCCAGCTGGGCCGCGCCACCGTGCAGCCGGCGAGCCCGGAGCAGGCGGTGCTGGAGCGCATCTCGGCACCGCATCCGGACAAGCGCTACCTGGTGCGCTTCACCGCGCCGGAGTTCACCTCGCTCTGCCCGGTGACCGGCCAACCGGACTTCGCCCACCTGGTGATCGACTACGTGCCGGAGCGCTGGATCGTCGAGAGCAAGTCGCTGAAGCTCTACTTGACCAGCTTTCGCAACCACGGCGCCTTCCACGAGGCGTGCAGCGTGCAGATCGCGACCACGCTGGTGGAGCGGTTGTCGCCGCTGTGGCTGCGCATCGGCGCCTACTGGTACCCGCGCGGCGGCATCCCGATCGACGTGTTCTGGCAGACCGGCAACCCTCCCGCCGGCGTATGGATCCCGGCGCAGGACGTCCCGGGCTATCGCGGCCGCGGCTGAAGAAGCAAGCCGATCGCCTTTGTCCTGACCCCGGCGACATCGCCGACATCAGTGTTGCCGCCACACCTCTCGAAGATATTGCCCTGCCGCGGCACCCGCTAGTCGACGAGGCTCACGACGAGAAACGTGTCCGTCGTAGGGTGCAGAGGCTCGCCACGGAGATCGTGATTACGTCGAACAGTACGCGTCGTCATCTTTATCCAATTGAACGCAGCGCGACCTACTGCGACAGGCTCGCCAGAGACTTTCTGTCAGTTGTCTTCCAGTCGTGACCTCCTATGAGGCTCAGCCCGATGTAGAACCTGTATTGGTGTGTAAGTTGGAAGTCTCAGAGCAAGTTCGACTGCCAAATCGTTGCAGCGTCTTCTGAATGTGATAATGCTTCCACCGGTGCCTCATTGTCTGATGGCCCGGTCTCCCCAAAAACAAAAAATGCCGTTCCGAACTGCGCTAGAAAACGAAAACGGTGATTTGAGAGATCGCTGTCCCAGCGATAGATAAACTGGCGGCCGATGTTACACCCACGTCTTGTCGTTCGCACCCGATTCGGTAGATGAAAACAAAGCCTCAAGATCGTCTCCCTCATCATTGGATGGGTGTAGGCATGCCATTCCGTGCAGATGAGATTACTCAGAGGCAAGCTTGCACGAAGCTCTTTATGATAGAGGGCGCAGCAGAGTTTACGGCTAAACACCCTGATTGAGATCATGGCCTCCGCCGTCAACTCCGCCATCTCCCGAGCGGCAAGGTTCTCGGTGGTCGGGGGTGTAAAGCCATAGTGATGATAAGCAGCAAGTTTGCGCTCATTCGTCAGGTATTCTACTGGTAGTGTAGCAGGATTATAATGTCTTACACCTCAGAAAAGGCGATCTCTCTGTTCTTTGGATTGGTATCGCGCATCGCACTCAGCGCGACGTATCAGGTATGCCACATTGGCCTCATGGTCCTGCGTTGCACGGTTGCAACGTTCGCACGCTGGAAATCCATAGCCGTCTGGTTCGAGATTGTTCTTGAAGCTTGCTTGCGACGGGATGTGATCGATTTCTTGGCTCTCGGCGACGACACAGAAACAGCAGAGAGGATGAGCAGCCAGAAACGCCGCCGTTTTTCCTTTCTTAGACTTCGCTCGCGACAAGACGAACCTCTATTACGCTTCTGTATTCAATGAAAGAATGACAGTCAAGCTAACTGTATAGTTCCAGCGCGACAGCTGTCACGCTTTTCGTTGTCTTGATCATAGAAGTTGGGATGCCCCTAGTCTATTACATGACACGTGTGATCGGGCAGCTCCGCAAGCCTACGCTGTGTCTCGACCTAAGTGGATCCTAAACTAAGCCGAGCGGCAAAGTCGGCAAGCGGATCCAGTGCCAACCTTAATCACGCACTTCCGACAGCAACGGTAGACCATAAGCCACACCCCAGCCACTAGGCCGGCAACGGCGCCTCGACCTCGCGATCGACGTCGGGCCGCATCAGCGCCTGTCCGGTCGGGCACAGATCCAGCAGCGGGCAGCGGGTGCAGGCCGGCTTGCGGTAGAAGCAGCAGCGCTGGCCGTGCAGCATCAGCACCTCATGGTTGTCGTAGATCTGCTGCGCGTCCCACTCCGGCGGCAGCTGCGCCGCGAGCACGCGGTGCGACGGTCCCACCGCGAGGCTCGACGGGATCAGCCCGGTGCGCGCCGCCACGCGGTGGTGGTGGCTGTCCACCGGCAGCGCCGGACGGCGCAGGGTGCTGAAGCTGAGCACGGCGGCGCTGGTCTTGGGACCGATGCCGGGCAGCCGCTCCAGCCAGGCGCGTGCCTCCTCGACCGTGAGGTCGGCGAGGAAGTCGAGTGAGAGCGTGCCGCGCTCCGCCTCGATCGCGCGCAGGATCGACTGGATGCGCGGCGCCTTCTGCTCGGGCCAGGTGGCGCGCGCGATCGCCGCCTCGACCACGGCGGTGGGTGCGGCGATCACTTGGCGCCAGTCGGGGAAGCGTGCCCGCAGCGCCCTGAAGGCGGCGCCGCTGTCGGCGTTGCGGGTGCGGTGCGACAGCAGCGAGCTGACCAGCTCGCTGAGCGGGTCGAGCGCATGGAAATAGGCGATCGGGCAGCCATAGGCGCTGCACAGCCTGCGATGGATCTCCAGTGCCTTCACGTGCGGCGTCATCTTGTAATAACACAGCGTCGGCCGGTCGGTTCGCCGCGAGGCCCTAGCCCGACGGTTGATTATATCCGACACTCGATGCACGCAGCGCTGCGAAGGACCATCATGACCGCCCGCGCCGATCCGTCCGTCCGGCCCGGCCTCCGGCTGTTCCTCGACAGCGCGGAGCGTGCCGCCTGGGAGCGCTGGCTGGGCACCGGGCTGTTCTTCGGCGTCACCACCAACCCCACCATCCTCGATGCTGCCGGGCTGCGCTGCACCCTGCCGGTGATTGGCGAGCTGGTGCGCGACGCGCTGGCGCATGGCATCGAGGAGATCCAGGTGCAGAGCTGGGGCACCGAGTGCGCCGCGCTGCTCCGACATGGCCTCGAGGTGGCGGCGCTGTCGCCGCGCGTGGTGGTCAAGGTGCCGGCCACCCTGGAGGGGGTGCGCGCCGTGGCGTCGCTGCACCGAGCCGGCGTGCGCACCACCCTGACCGCGGTATATGCGCCGCATCAGGCGCTGATCGCGGCCGCGGCCGGATGCGACTACGTGGCACCCTATTTCGGCCGCATCGGCGATGCCGGCCGCGACGCACCGGCGGCCCTGCGCAGCATGCAGGCGATCCTGCAGGGAGCAGGCCGGACGACGCGGCTGCTGGTGGCGAGCCTGCGTCGGCCGGAAGATTTGGCGCTGCTCGCGGCGGGCGGGATCGGCGGCTTCACCTTCGGCGCCCGCGTCGCCGAGGCGATGTTCGCCGTCGCCGAAACCATCGCCGCCGCGTCGCAGTTCGAGGCCACCGCCGCAGGAGACCGTCCATGAACGAGCCCCCCGTGCCGCTCGGGCCGAGGGTCGCCCAGCCCGGCTACGACCGCAACCGGGTCAGGGCCGGCATCGCCCATCTCGGCGTCGGCAACTTCCACCGCGCCCACCAGGCCTTCTACCTGGATCGCTGTCTCGCCGACCCGGCGCAGCAGGGCTGGGGTATCCTCGGCATCGGCGTGCTCGACACTCCCGCCGAGCGCGAGAAGGCGTCGGCGCTCCGCGCGCAGCAGGGTCTGTACACGCTCACCACCTGCCCGCCGGACGCGCCCGCCTCGGTGCGGCTGATCGGCTCGCTGGTGGAGTACCTGCATGCGCCGGACGACCCGGAGGCGGCGTTGCGCCGGCTCGCCGATCCGGCGATACGCATCGTCAGCATGACCATCACCGAGGGCGGCTACAACCTCGATCCGGCCGGTCGCTTCCGGCTGGACACGCCCGAGGTGGCGCACGACCTGCGACAGCAGCCGCCGCGCACCGCTTTCGGGCTGGTGACCGAGGCGCTGCGCCGCCGTCGCGACGCCGGAGCGGGACCGTTCACCGTGCTCAGCTGCGACAACCTGATGCATAACGGCGATACCGCGAGGGCGGCATTCCTCGGCTTCGCGCAGGCCGCCGATCCGGCTCTGGC
Source organism: uncultured Acetobacteraceae bacterium (assembly GCA_964242335.1). Classification (GTDB taxonomy): domain Bacteria; phylum Pseudomonadota; class Alphaproteobacteria; order Acetobacterales; family Acetobacteraceae; genus Lichenicoccus. Next base: position 68,982 of record CAXTAY010000010.1, read on the forward strand.
GCAGTGGATCGAGTCGCATGTCAGCTTCCCGAACAGCATGGTCGACGGCATCGCGCCGGTGGTGACCGCGGCCGACGTGGCCCGGCTGAACGCGCAGAGCGGGGCATCGGACCGCGCGCCGGTGTTCCGCGAGGACTTCACCCAGTGGGTGCTCGAGGATAATTTCTGCGTCGGACGGCCGGACCTCGCCGCAGCCGGCGCCCAGTTCACCTACAACGTGTCGCCGTTCGAGCTGGTCAAGCTGCGCATGCTCAACGCGGCGCACACGATGATGGCGATCCCCTCGATGCTGATCGGCCATCGTCTGGTGCACGAGGCGATGGCGGACCCTGCGATCGCCGAGCTGCTCGAGGAGTTCCTGTCGCGCGACGCGGGGCCGCATTTGAGCACGCCGCCGGGCATGGCGGCCGAGGAGTATGCCGCGCTGATCCTGCGCCGCTTCGGCAATCCGGCGACACGCGACCAGGTGGCGCGGATCGCCGGGCAGAGCTCGGCGAAGCTGCCGGTGTTCCTGCGCGAGACGGTGCGCGAGGTGCTCGGCGGCACCCACACCTCGGTGCGCATCGCCTTCCTGCTGGCGTCGTTCCTGGAATATCTGCGCGGCCACGACGACCAGGGCGTGGCCTTCCCGGTTGCCGAGCCGCTGCTGTCCGACGCCGACCTCGCCCTGGCGCGCTCGCACGACCCGCGCGCGCTGCTGGGCATGAGCGTATTCGCCGGCTGGGGCCTGGAGGCGTACCCGGACTTCGTCACCGAGATCGCCGGCATCCGCCGCGCGATCGTCTCGGAGGGCACGCACGAGACGCTGCGCGCGGTGCTGATGGAGTAGGCACGCCGCCACCGCGCCCACGGCGGTCTGGGGCATCAGGCCCCAGCGGGTCCAGGGCAGCGTCCTGGCCTGGAGGAGCCGTATCTCCTTGACCCCGACATTTGAACCCTGGCCAGCTGATCGAACCGACGCCCGGGACCGGCGGCGGCGCTTCTCCGGCGCGAGGCAGGATCGCCCCGGCATCAGGTTTGGACGGACCATGGCGTCAGACGCAGAACCCAGCCAGCCGACCGAAACGTTCCGGTCGACCATCGACCTCGCCAACCGCTCGCCGCTGTGGCGCTGGTCCGCCACCGACCAGACCGGCCTATTCATCCAGCACTTCAGGGCCTACCGCCCGACGATGACGGAGCACGACGAGCGCTGCCTGGTCGAGACGCTGCGCTCGATCGAAGCCGAGGCGAGGCAGACCTGGCCGACGCAGGAGGATGCGGCGCAGGCGACCGCCGCGCCGCCCGCGGATCCGTGAGCCCGGCGGGATCAGAGGGCGTTGCGCGCCAGCAGCACCAGCAGGCTGACGATCGGCACCAGCATCTGGGTCGGGCGGAGCCGGCCGAAATAGCGCGGCACCTCGCGGCGACGGGCGGCGGCGGGATCGAGCGAGGCCAGGCTGGCGTAGCCGAGGAGGAGCAGCAGCAGCGAGACGATGCGGCGCGGCGAGAGCAGCGCCGCCGCGCCCAGCACGAACAGCCAGAACATGCTGACCACCTGCGACAGCGTGGTGCCGCCCGGCTGGCGGAAGCTCAGGCCGCGACGCACGCCGGCGAGGAAGCAGAGCACGGCGCCGGCCCAGGCGATGGTCAGCCGGGTGGTGGCCGGAACCCGCTTGCGGCCGAGGGCGAGCGTCGCCACCGTGCCGAGGACGATCGGCACCAGTGCCGCGTAGGCGAGCAGCAGGCTGATCGCGGGTGCCGCGGTCTTCGGGTCCTCCTCGCCGTCGGTGACGCGCATGCCGGGTGCCCTTCGATCAGCTCTTGAAGTACGGCTCGACCGGACCCTGAAGCTTCATCGTCATCGGCGCGCCGCTGCGGGTGACGGTCTTGCCGATGGTGACGCGCACCCAGCCTTCGCTGACGCAGTACTCCTCGACATTGTCCTTCTCGACCCCCTTGAAGCGTATGCCGACGCCGCGTTCGAGCAGGGCCGCATCGTGGAACGGGCTCTTCGGGTCGGCCGACAGCCGGTCGGGCGGTTCGCCGTTCATCGGCCGCCCGACGCGTCGATCTGCGCCCGCGCCGACTGCAGCCGGTCGAGATAGGGCTCGAGCGTGGTGATGTCGGACTTGTCGGCCTCGTCGTAGGCGCGTTCGGCCTCCTTCAGCTTCGCCTCGCCGTCGGCGCGCGACAGCTCGCCGAGCGGTGTCGCCTCGTCGGCCAGGATGGTGCAGCGCCCCGGCGTGATCTCGGCGAAGCCGCCGGCCACGAAGAACTCGTCGGTGACCCGGCCGCCCTCGTGCAGCGAGACCACGCCGCCGCGCAGCAGCAGGATCATCGGGGCATGCTCGGGCATCGCCGCGATGTCGCCTTCCGAGCCCGGCATCACCACCATGTCGACCGCGCGCTCGAGCAGCCGCTTGGCCGGGCTGACGATCTCGACGTCGATCGGCACCGGCCTCAGCCCTCCTTCTTCTGCGTGCCTTCGTGCTTGGCCACCGCCTCGTCGATCGAGCCGACCATGTAGAAGGCGCTCTCCGGCAGGTGGTCGTACTCGCCGGCGACGATCGCCTTGAACGAGCGCACCGTGTCCTCGATCGAGACCAGCTTGCCGGGTGCCCCGGTGAACACCTCGGCAACGTGGAACGGCTGGCTGAGGAAGCGCTGGATGCGTCGGGCGCGGGCGACGGTCTGCTTGTCCTCCTCGGACAGCTCGTCCATGCCGAGGATCGCGATGATGTCCTGCAGCGACTTGTAGGTCTGCAGGATGCGCTGCACGTCGCGCGCCACCTGGTAGTGCTCGTCGCCGACGATCTTGGGATCGAGCGAGCGCGAGGTGCTGTCCAGCGGATCGACCGCCGGATAGATGCCGAGCTCGGCGATCGAGCGGTTCAGCACCGTGGTCGCGTCCAGATGCGCGAACGAGGTCGCCGGCGCCGGGTCGGTGAGGTCGTCGGCGGGCACGTAGATCGCCTGCACCGAGGTGATCGAGCCCTTCTTGGTCGAGGTGATGCGCTCCTGCAGCGCGCCCATGTCGGTGGCCAGCGTCGGCTGGTAGCCGACCGCGGACGGGATGCGTCCGAGCAGTGCGGAGACCTCGGAGCCCGCTTGGGTGAAGCGGAAGATGTTGTCGACGAAGAACAGGACGTCCTGGCCCTCGTCGTCGCGGAAATACTCCGCCAGCGTCAGGCCGGACAGTGCGACGCGCATGCGCGCACCCGGCGGCTCGTTCATCTGGCCGTAGACCAGCGCCACCTTGGAGCC
>CAXTAY010000010.1:72332-97691 GCA_964242335.1 uncultured Acetobacteraceae bacterium
CTTGCCGACGCCGGCGCCGCCGAACAGGCCGATCTTGCCGCCCTTCAGGTAGGGACAGAGCAGGTCGACGACCTTGATGCCGGTGACCAGGATCTCGGCGGACGCCGCCTGCTCGTCGAAGGCCGGCGCCTCGCGATGGATCGGATCGTAGCGCACCGCGGGCACCGCGCCGCGCTCGTCGATCGGATCGCCGATCACGTTGAGGATGCGCCCCAGCGTGCCGGGCCCGACCGGCATGCGGATGGACCCGCCGGTGTCGGTCACCTCGACGCCGCGCACCAGCCCGTCGGTGCCGTCCATGGCGATGCAGCGCACCTCGCGCTCGCCGATCTCCTGGGCCACCTCCAGCACCAGGGTCTGGTCGTTCAGGCGGCAGGTGAGCGCGTTGAGGATGTAGGGCAGCGTGCCGCTGAACTGCACGTCGACCACCGCGCCCTTGATCTGGGTGACGCGGCCGACGACGTTGCCCTTCTGGCCCTGACCTTGGGCCGGCGGCGCGATCGTGTTGGTGTCCGACATGGTTCAGCTCCTGCGTGGGTCGAGCTCAGACGGCGTCGGCGCCGGAGATGATCTCGATCAGTTCACTGGTGATATTGGCCTGGCGGGTGCGGTTGTAGTTCAGCGTCAGCCGGTCGATCGCCTTGCCGGCGTTGCGCGTGGCGCTGTCCATCGCGGTCATCCTCGCACCCTGCTCGCCGGCCGCGCTCTCCAGCATCGCGCGATAGATCTGGATCGTCAGGTTGCGCGGCAGCAGCCGGGCCAGGATGGTCTCCTCGTCCGGCTCGAACTCGTAGCTGGCGCCGGACGCGTCGTCCTTCTCGTTGTCGTTCGACGGCAGCGACAGCGGCACCAGCTGCAGCTCGGTCGGGGTCTGCGACATCACGTTGACGAAACGATTATAGATCAGCGTGCAGACGTCGAACTCGCCGCGCTCAAGCATCGCGGCGATGCGCTCGCCGAGCTCGTGCGCCTGGGCGAAATCGACGTCGCGGCCGGCGGAGCCGGGCACGCGGTCGATCAGCTGGCTGCGGAACTCGCGGACCAGGTAATCCCCGCCCTTGCGTCCCACAGGCAGCAGCTTGACGGTCTTGCCCTCGGCCTCGAGCCGGCGCGCCAGCAGTCGCGCGGCGCGGCCGATATTGGCGTTGAAGCCGCCCGCAAGACCCCGGTCCGAGGTGATCGGCACCAACAGGTGCACCTGGTCGCTGCCGGTGCCGGCGAGCAGGCGCGGCGCGTCGTCGCGTCGCTCCCCGCCGGCATAGCTGCGGGCGAGAGCCGCGAGCATGCGCTGCATCGCCTCGGCATACGGGCGCGCCGCCTCGGCGCGGGCCTGCGCGCGACGCAGCTTGGACGCCGCCACCATCTTCATCGCCGACGTGATCTTGCGTGTCGACTTGACGCTGGTGATCCGCCCGCGCAGCTCCTTGAGCGACGGCATGCGGTCAGTCCTGCGAGAAGCGCTTGGTGAAGTCGGTGAGGAAGCGGGTCAGCTTCTCGTCGGTCTCCTTCTTGACCTCGCGCTGGTCGCGGATCGCGCCCAGGATCTCGCCGCCCTGGCTGCGCAGATCCGACAGCATCGCGCGCTCGTAGGCCACGATCTTCTCCACCGGCACCTTGTCGGTGAAGCCGCGCGTGCCGGCGAACAGCACCGCCACCTGCTCCTCGACCGGATAGGGGGTGTTCTGCGGCTGCTTCAGCAGCTCGGTCAGGCGCGCACCGCGGGCGAGCTGCTGCTGCGTGCTGGCATCGAGGTCCGAGGAGAACTGCGAGAACGCGGCCATCTCGCGATACTGCGCGAGCTCCAGCTTGATCTTGCCCGCGACCTGCTTCATCGCCTTGATCTGTGCCGCCGAGCCGACACGCGAGACGGAGCCGCCGACATTCACCGCGGGGCGTATGCCGCGGAAGAACAGCTCGGTCTCCAGGAAGATCTGGCCGTCGGTGATCGAGATCACGTTGGTCGGGATGTACGCCGAGACGTCGCCGGCCTGGGTCTCGATCACCGGCAGTGCGGTCAGCGAGCCGCCGCCGAACTCGTCGGACATCTTCGCTGCACGCTCGAGCAGGCGCGAATGCAGGTAGAACACGTCGCCCGGATAGGCCTCGCGCGCCGGCGGACGGCGCAGCAGCAGCGACATCTGCCGGTAGGCGACCGCGTGCTTGGACAGGTCGTCATAGGCGATCAGCGCGTGCATGCTGCGGTCGCGGAAGAACTCGCCCATCGCGCAGCCGGTGTAGGGGGCGAGATACTGCATCGGCGCCGGATCCGACGCGGTCGCCGCGACCACGATGGAATATTCCATCGCGCCGTTCTCCTCCAGCGTGCGCACGATCTGCGCCACCGTGGAGCGCTTCTGGCCGATGGCGACATAGATGCAGTAGAGCGACTTCTTGTCGTCGCCGAGCGCGTTGATCGTCTTCTGGCCGATGATGGTGTCGGTGATGATGCTGGTCTTGCCGGTCTGGCGGTCGCCGATGATCAGCTCGCGCTGGCCGCGGCCGATCGGCACCAGGCTGTCGATCGCCTTGATGCCGGTCTGCATCGGCTCGAACACCGACTGGCGCGGCATGATGCCGGGCGCCTTGACCTCGACCAGGCGTCGCTCGACGTCGACGAGCGGCCCCTTGCCGTCGATCGGCTCGCCGAGTCCGTCGACCACGCGGCCGAGCAGCCCGCGCCCGACCGGCACGTCGACGACGCTGCCGGTGCGCGCGACAGTATCGCCCTCGCGTATGACGCGGTCGTTGCCGAACACCACGACGCCGACATTGTCGGCCTCCAGGTTCAGCGCCATGCCGCGCAGGTCCGAACCCGGGAACACCACCATCTCGCCGGCCATCACGTTCTGCAGGCCGTAGACGCGGGCGATGCCGTCGCCGACGCTGAGCACGGTGCCGGTCTCGGAGATGTCGGACTCGCTGTCGAACGAGGCGATCTGCTGCTTGAGGATATCCGAAATCTCGGCGGGACGGATCTCCATCACGCGGCTCCCTTCATGGCATGGTGCAGGCGGGCGAGGCGCGAGCGCAGGCTCGCGTCGTACAGGCGGGCACCGACGCGCACCACCAGGCCGCCGAGCAGTGCGGCATCGACGCTCTCGTGGATGTCCACCCGGCCGTAGCCGGCCTCGGTCAGGCGGGCGCGCAGCTGGGTGCGCTGCAGGTCGGTCAGGGCATGGGCGCTGGATACCTCGGCGACGGTGATGCCGCGCCGCGCGGCGACCAGGGCGCCGAAGGCGGCGAGGATGCCGCGCAGGGTGGCCAGCCGGCGGTTGTTTGCGATCACGCCGACGAAGTGCCGGATCGTGACGCCGAAGCCCTGGCGGTCCAGCACCGCCAGCACGGCGCCGCGCGACTGCTCCACGTCCAGCGTCGGATCGGACAGCATCGCGCGCAGCGGCGGGCTCTGGTCGATCAGCCGGCCGAGCGAGGCAGCCTGGTCGACCACCTCGTCGAGGTTGCGCTGCTCGTCGGCGAGCTCGTACAAGGCCAGCGCGTAGCGACCGGACAGCCCACCGGCCCGCGTGGCACCGGAGTAGCTGGAGGCATCGGGGCGGATCGCGGTCGGGGCCGAGGGCCCGCTCTGTGCTGCGCCTTCAACCACGCTCGCCGTTTCCATCTTTTTTCATTGGATTATCGCGCCGGGTTCACGGCGCTCGAGATGGGCGCATCTAGCATGGGGGCCATGACCACGCAACCGACCGACGAGCCGTCCGCCCTGCCTGAGCACGAGCCCGAGCACCGGCTCAGGCAGGGGTACGGGCCGGCGCCGCTGCTGCTCACCCTGCGCCTCGCCGAACCGGCGCAGTCGCTGTTCCAGGCGCTCAGGAGCCGGCACTTCCCCGCCGCGCGCAACGTCGTGCCGGCGCACGTGTCGCTGTTCCACGCACTCCCAGGCGAGGCGCGCGCCGAGATCCAGCGCCTGCTCGGTGCGCTGCAGGCGGAGCGGCCGGCGATCCAGGTCGAGCCGCCGCGCTCGCTCGGCCGCGGCGTCGCCTTCCCGCTGGCCTCGCCCGAGCTGCTGGCGCTGCGCGCCAGCCTCGCCGGGTCCTGGTCGGAGTGGCTGACGCCGCAGGACCGGCAGCGCTACGCGCCGCATGTCACGGTGCAGAACAAGGTCACCCCGGAGCAGGCGCGCGAGACGCTGTGGCGCCTGCGGCAGGGTTTCGTCCCCTGGCGCACCGAGGGCGTCGAACTGCTGCTCTGGCGCTACCTGGACGGGCCGTGGGAGGCGGTCGCGCGCATCGCGCTGTCGCCGCGCCGGCAGCCCAGCGACTGACCCGCGGCAGGGTCGAGTTGCGTCGCGCGCCGCTTCGGGCGAGGTTCCGGCCGCAACCCGACCGGAACCGACGCATGAACCGAACCGACGCCCCTCGAACGGGCGCTCTCCGACTGGCCGCCCTGCTGATCGCCTCGGGCGCGCTGCTGGCCGCGCTCGCCCCGGCCGGCCTGGCGCAGATGGCGCCCGCCACGACGGATCCGGACCGCGTGCAGGGCGGCAGCTACGCGGTCGAGCCGAGCCATACCCAGCTGCTGTTCAGCGTCTCGCACATGGGCTTCTCGACCTATTACGGCCAGTTCAGCCAGGCCAGCGGCGCGCTGGAGCTGGATGCGAAGGCGCCGTCGCAGAGCCGCTTCGAGATCCGCGTGCCGACCGCCTCGGTCAGCACGACCAGCGACAAGCTGACCGGCGAGCTCAAGAGCGGCGCCTGGCTGGACGCCGCCGCCGACCCGGAGATCACCTTCCGCTCGACCAAGGTGACGCCGCTCGGGCACGGTGCGGCCAGCGTGACCGGCAACCTCACCCTGCACGGCGTGACCCGGCCGATGACGCTGCGGGCCCGGCTGGTCGGTGCCGGCGTCAACCCGCTCGACAAGAAATACACGGTGGGCTTCGACCTGGTCGGCAGCATCCGGCGCAGCGAATTCGGCGTGAAGACCTACGTGCCGCTGATCGGCGATACGGTGACGCTGACCATCGCCGGCGTGTTCGAGAAGCAGGGCTGAGGCGCGGCGTCGGATTCTATCGCGCGGCCGCGGCAGGCTCGGAGAACACGACCACGCCGCCCCGGCTGGTGGACGGCCAGCCGATCGTGCGCAGCACCGCCAGCAGCGCCGGTGCAGTGCCCGGGCCGGCGATGATCGCGGTAACGTCGCGGCGACGGCAGTACGTGGTGATCATCTGGCCCAACTCCGGCACGATGGTTCCCGCGGTCAGCGTCGCCACCGCCGGATCGGCCGCTTCCGCTGGGGGCACCAGTCCGGTGAAGCCGGCGGATTGGGTGAAGGCATAGCGCGCCTGCCACTGCCAGATCATGTTCACGCCCGGCAGGCTGAAGGGAAGCAGCAGTACGTGCTGGCCGGGCCTGAGCACCGTTGCCGCCCGCGCCTCGTCGAAGAAAGGCTGCAGACCCGCCGGCTTCCAATTTCCAACGACGCTCCGGTCCGGCAGCAGGAACAGGCAGGCCAGCAGAGCCAGCAGGAAGCGGCGTCCCCGCACGACGGCACGTCCTGGCTCGGCGAGCCAGATGCCGACTGCAAGCCCCGCCGCCAGGAAGACATACATTGTGAAACGACCCGGCAGCGCGCTGCGCAGCAGCGGGACATGGTCCGCCAGTGCCCAGGGAAGCCAGATACCGGTCTGCGTTCCATCCAACCACAGCCTCGGCCCGAGGCTGCACAACACCAGCAGCAGCAGCATCGCCAGCAGGCCGCGCAGGACCGGTTCGGCGAGCCGGCGCGCGAAAAGGGCGGTGAGGATGAGGATGACAGGCGCGCCCAGGTAGGCGGTCTGCTCGCCGAGGCCGCTGGTGAACCGGCTGGCGATAGAGGTGACATACGAGGCACCCAGACGCGTGACCGCCGTCGGCACGAGAAAGTTTAATGGATCGGCCGAGGAGTCGATCGGCAGGTTCAGCGAGGCCGGCAGGTTGCGCATTCCCCTGAGCAGAAAGAACAGGAACGGGGAGACAAGCACCGTTACAATCGCCAGGGCGGCGAGACAGTCCAGGGCCAGCCCGCGCAACTCCGCACGTTGCGCTCTGGAGGCGAGCAGGAGGGCGACCACCCAGCCGGCGACCCCGAAGACGCATGCGGTGGCGAAGATCTCGAGCGAGATGCCGAACTGCATCAGCAGAGCCACCGTCAGCAGCGCCACACCGCGCTTGCGCGGGATCTCTCCTGCCAACCGCTTCAGGCAGATCAGCAGCAGCAGCGGCACGAGGCAGGTCATCGAGAGGTTCAGGTGACCCAGCAGATGGCCGAACTCGTAGGCCGAGAACCCGTACAGGTAGCCGGCGACGAAGGCGGCGGCCACATCGCGCGTGACCTGACGTGCGAGCAGGAAGGCGGCCCACGCGGACAGCGCCGGCGCCAGCAAGCAGAAGCTGTTGAAGGTGACGATCGCGCCTGCCGTCAGCGTCAGGGGCAGGCCGATCAGGGACAGTGTGGGTATTGACGTCACCCACGTCATGTCGATCCCGCGCGGATACCAAACTGCCTGAGTCACCAATGGATTGACCCCGTGGGCGATCGCCCAGGGCCACCACTGCAGGCACCAGACGAAGGTGAAACTGTCGCCGCCATACCCGAACACGCTGGTGGCGTAGCCGCGCGTCGTGCCGAAGAAGTGCAGGGAGATCATCAAATACAGGACCGGCGCAATCATCGGCCTCAGGGCGCGCGACCTTACATGCATGACGCTTTCTCTCGGTTCGATCGACGGAGGATCAGACCGGGTCGATCCTGATACCGCTCACGGCCACGCCGAGACTGCGCCTGTCGCCTGAACCAGGCCACACCTCGTCCGGACGGGATCCCGCGGCCTTGATCGCGAAGAACGGGTTCATGCACGGACCGAGGACGATCTCGACATCGACGCTGCCCGCGGGCACGACGGTGGAACGGACGAACGTCTCGCCGTCATAAAGCTCCATCGCGACGTCGATGGGAAATACGTTACTGAGCCGGATCGTCGCCTGCGAAGGACCATCCTGGTCCGGCAATGGGAACGTCGCCATCGTGTCGCCGCGGGTCCAGCGGTGGCTGCCTTCGAAATCCTGCCATCCGCCATCGTGCGGTCCGAGACTTACATGTTTGCCGACCTCGATCATGACACCGACGTACGGCCTGGCGACGTAGGTAGTGGCACGACCACAATCCGGGATCGCCCGCACGTCGACCAGCCAGCCGTGCCGGTGCAGCGCCTCGATCAGGAACGGCTCGGTGAAGCCGAGCTCCATCCAGCCGTAGCGGCGGATGCAGAACACCGACAGACCGTCCAGACGCGGCCCCCAAGGATACGGGACCGCCGGCATGCACGCCCCGACCACCGGCTCACCGCAGAGAACCAGCAGGCCGCCGGGGCGCAGCCGCCCGCGCAATCGGCGCAGCAGGGCGGTGAAATCGATCGCGTGGTGGAACGCCTCGAAGAAGATGATGCGGTCGAAGCTCTCCCCGTCGAAGCCCTCGCCGAATACGTCCCGTTCGGTGCGGACGTCGAGCCGCATCGCACCGGCCTGCGCCTGCACCAATTCTAGCGACGCGGCGTCGATGTCGACGGCGCTGGTCTGGAGGCCCAGCCGGGCCAGGAACAGCAGCAGCTGGCCGCTTCCCGTGCCATACTCCAGTATCTTCGCATCGCTCCCCGGCGGCAGCGCCAGCGCACGCATGATCTGCCCCCAAGACAGCAGGAACTCGGACACGAGCGCGGTGTCGCGAAAGAACCACGGCGATACGCCGCGGACGAGATCCTGCGGCAGCGCCATGCCGGACTTCTCGTCCTGCTCCGGTACGTACGCCCGGTCACTGCCGCGCAGATCATGGTAGATACGCAGCACCGTCGACTTATAGTCGGCGGAGAACGGATCGAGCGTCAGGAGCTGCGGTGCCAGCTCATGCGTCAGTGCGATACCGGAAAGTGTCTGATACTGGATCGAGTCCGGTGCACCGTCGCCAATCGCGCTCAGTGCCGCCTCGAAGTCCGCACGTTCCGGAGTCATCGCTATCCTCCCTCTGCTCAACGCCCGCGCCGTACGACGATCCCGATCGAGGTCGAGGTGAAGCCCATCAGGCTGAGCTTCAAATGCGGATCCTGGCTGTACGGCGGCACATCGACGAAGAAATCGAGCGGATGGCTGTCCGGTGCCACCCTGAGGTCGTCGACCTGATGGCCACGATCCCGCAGCCGCTCGATGAGGCGCTCGATGTCCTGCCTGCGATAAATCACGGTCGGCCCTTCCCCGATCGTGTCCTGGTCGGAGCTGAGGTTGAACTCGGTGGTGTGGCAGGCGACCCCGCCGATCCTGAGCGTCTTCTCCACGCTGTTGACGACGAATTCGATGCCCGCCTCCAGACTGCCGAGATGCTCGAGACAGCATGAGGACCAGCAGAAATCGAAGTCGGTGACATCGACGCCGATCGCGTTCATGTCGCAGCTGGCATGGCGCACGAGGCGCGCGAAGCTCTCGCTGTCGATGATGGACGGCACCCGAGTGCTCTGCAGCGTCGCCGCGAACTCGTTCAGCTTGTCCCAGCCCGCCCCGATGGCAATCGCAGGTGGCGCGTCGGTCGCCAGGATCTCCGCCCCGTCCCCGGCGAAGCGTGACGGCAGCGGCTCGGTGCCGCCCCCGAAGCCGAGCCCCCGCTTCCCCGCAGCCACGACGCCGTGACGGCGGAGCTGGTGGGTGATGAACACCCACTCCCAGAGCTTGCGGTGGTACTGCACCGGCCTCGCCAGCTCGGCGCAGAGCCGGGCGAACTCGGCAGACTCGAAGTCCGCCGCCGAGCAGGTCGAGTAGGTCATGAAGGACGCGGACGACGCACGCGGCAGACCGATCCTCGGCACGAACACGCTCCTGGTCCAGGGCCGGGCGCGTTCGATCTGCCCGATCACCCGCTCAGCGATCTCGTCGGCGTGCGGCGGGACGATCCGTTCGCCCACCGCACGGATCTCCGTGCGCAGCCGCTCCACCGCCTCGGTCAGCTCCGCCTGAACGCGCTCGGCCTGAACATGCGCGGTCGCCGAGGCGCGCTCGACGGAGCCGGTGTGGATGTCGCTCAGGCGCGACTCGACGCTTCGCACGGCAGCGTCGATCCTCGCATCCACCGAGGCCGCCGTCCGCGCCTCGATGGAACGCGCGACGGGTTCGGCGAGAAGGTATCGCCATATCGCTCTGAACAAGGTCGTCCCTCGGATGTGGGCGCCGCCGTGCGGCAGCGTCACGGCAAAGATGTCTCACGTTCCCGTGCCGCGCAGCATCTCCGCGTCCGCGCCGGGCGTCCAGGTCAGGCTCCACTGCCCGTCGAGGACGACGTCGCTCAGCCGCTGCGCGCTGGCCCGCCACGTGTAGGGTGGCATCATCGCCGATCCCGGCACGTCGTAGGCGGCGTGACGCGGCAGCCATGCCCGCAGATACTCTGCCAGCTCCGCGCCGGACAGGGTGTCGAAGAAGCTCGCGTGGCCCGCGGTGACCTCGCGGAACACCGGGATGTCGCGGGCGATGATCGGCAGGCCGAACTTCGCCGCCTCGACCAGCGGCAGGCCGAAACCCTCCGCCTCCGACACGGCGAGGAACGCCGTCGCCTGGCGGTAGATCTCCACCAGCGTCTCGTCGCTCACGCCGTGGAACCAGAACAGGCGGCGGCCGAGCTCGGGATGCGCCTCGATCTGCCCGAAGAAGGCGTCGTCGAGCCAGCCACGATTACCCAGGATCGCGTAGTTGACGTCCACGCCGGACGCCCACAGCGCCTCGAACGCCGCCAGCGCCTGGCGGTAGCCCTTGCGCGGCTCCAGCGTGCCGACGCTGAGGAAGCTGTCGCGCCGGCGGAACTCGCGCGGCAGCCGGTGCGCCGACACCGGACCGGCGATACCGGCCGAGGTCGCGTCCAGGTCGCCGCCGAGATGGAACCAGCCGAGCCGGAGCGACTGCGTCCGCTGCGGCGGATGCTCGCGCAGCCAGCCGTCCAGCTCCTGCATCACCGAACGCGAAATGCTGAGCACGCCGTCCGCCAGCTCCGCGACATGGCGGATCCAGTTGCGGTAGATCGGCGGGATCAGCGGCGGGAACATGTCGGGATGACGCGCCGGCAGCAGGTCGTAGAGGACGAACACCATGCCCATGCCGCGCAGCCGCTGCGCCTCGAACCAGCCTCGTGCGTCCGAGATCGTGTCCATGATCAGGTCGGCGCCGACATAGACGTCTCCGGCCGCGGCCGAGACCGGCTCGTCGGGCGGCGCCGTCCCGGCTAGGCCGAACAGGCCGTGCACGTAGCGCCGCGCATAGACATACGTGCCGTCGACCCAGCGGATCGGCTCCGTCCGGTAGCCCGGCGGTGGCCGCGTCACCAGCTCGGTCATGAGGCTGCGGCTGACGCGCTGTATGCCGCTTCCCGCGTCGCGTATCGACAGCACCGAGACGTCGATGAACAGGCATGGCAGCCCCGCCGGGCGGCGGTTGGCGTCGGCGAACGTCTGCGCCGCCGCGAGATCATCCGCGGTATGCGCGGGCTCCAGGGTCGGCAGCCGACGCAGCAGCGCGCGCCTCGCCGTCCGGCCCGCGTCGGCCGCGACGTCGGCGAACGCGGCAAGGAGCTGCTGCTCGGTCGCCTCCGCGGCAGTGCCACCGGCTTCGCCGCCACGGCGATGCGGGGCCGCCCGCGCCTGATCCAGCGCCTCGGCGATCGTCGCCGCCTCCGAGCCAGGGGGCAGGACGGCGACCGCGGCGGCTGGCAAGCCGCGCCACGCCGCCGCATCGCCCGCGAGTACCGGCACGCCAGACCGCAGCAGGTCGGGCAGCAGCATCGCCGCCTCCGCACCGGGCAGAGTGCCAAGCTGCACCACCAGGTCGCATGCGGCGAGCGCATCGCGGCTCGCGGCAGGCTCCCGCACGCACCGGATGCGGTCTGCGCCGAAGCGCGCTACGTCCTGCATCACCGCCGCGGCGATGTCCGGGGCGGCCCGCTCGCAGAGGAACAGCAGCGCGTCGCGCTCGCCGGCGCGCGCCATCGACAGCCAGCCATCGAGCACCTGCCGCTGCAGCTCTGCATCGTCGAGCACCAGGCTGCAGGCGACGAAGCCTTCGGCCGGCAGCTCGAGCCTCGCCCGCGCCTCGGCCCGGCCGGGAGGCGGATCGAGTGCCGCCGGCGGCGGGATGCAGATCACTTCGGAGCCGCCTTGGCCCAGCCGGTCGCCGACCTGCTCGCCGAGGGCCTGCGCATGCACGATCACGCACTCCGCCTCGACCAGGAACGGCAGCAGGCAGTCGAACCGCCGCATCGCCGCCTGCATCCCCACGCGGCCGGCCGGCAGGACCGCGTGCCACCCATGCGCCGCGTACAGCAGCCAGCCGGCATCCGCCGGGCTCATCCGCCCCAGCACCGCGGACAGCGTGGCGTCGTGCAGCACGACGCAGCCGGGATGCGCTCGCATCGTCTCCAGCAGCTCTGGCGTGACGGTGGCGTCGGCCAGCTCGTAGAGGATGTGGTCGAAGCGATCGGCATGCTCGCGCAACCAGCCGAGCGAGCGGACGGGAGTCGCCGCGTCGAGCCAGCTCTCGCTGGCGCCGGAACCGGGTGCGATCCCGGTCACCTCGCAGACCGCAGCGAGCCGCGACAGCAGCCGCGCCGCGTAGCCGGCGATGCCGTCCGCCCCAGCCGTCGGCTGGGCGACCACGGCGACACGCGGCATCGACCGCGCGCCCTGCACCACGGCACCCGCGGGCTGCCGCTCGCGATGCAGCCGCTCGAAGGCGTCGAGGCCGCGCTCGGCGACGTCGCGCCAGTCGAAGCGGGCGGCCTGCACCGGCCCGTGCCGGCGCAGGGCGTCGCGGAACCCCGGCTCGGTCAGCACCCGGGTCAGGCGCCCGGCGATGCTGGCCGGGTCCGCCGGATCGAACAGCGCATCGCTGCGGCCGATCACCTCCGGGATACTGGTGCGATCGGAGCCGATCACCGCCGCACCGCAGGCCATCGCCTCCGCCGCCGGCAGGCCGAAGCCCTCGTGGAAGGAGGGGAACACCAGCACCTCGCAGAGCGCGTAGAGCCGGATCAGGTCGTCGTCCGGGACGAAGCCGAGCAGCACCAGCTCGTCGCTGGCGAGGCCGGCCGCCGCCGCCTGGCCCTCGATGCGCGCCACGTCGTCGGGCTTCAGCTTGCCGGCGATCGCCAGGCGATGCCCGGCGCGGACCGGCGGCGCCAGCCTCGCGAACGCCGCCATCAGGCCGTGCAGGTTCTTCCTCGGATCGGCCGCACCGGCGTACAGCACGAACGGCCGCTCCAGCCGGTAGCGCCGGCGCAGCTGAACAGCCTGCGCTTCCTCCACCGCGACCGGCCGGAACCTCTCATCCACGCCGGTGCCGATGGTCGCGATCCGCTCGGGCGGCAGGTGCAGCGCCGCGGCTCCCTCCGATGCCGAGGACGCCGAGATCGCGAGCAGCAGGTCGGCACGCCGCGCGTACTGCGCCTTGCGGTAGTACCAGCGACGCGCCTGCAGGCTGCTCAGGTAGGCGTCCGGCTGCAGCAGCGGGATCATGTCGTAGAGCGTGACCGCCGTGGGCAAGTCGAGCCCGAGTACTCCGATGGAGCTGACGCTGTCGTCGTCGAAGCCTTCGAACAGGCTCGCGACATGCACCAGGTCGGGCTTCAGCGCATGCAGCGCCGCCTCCCGCAGCAGTTCCGCCGACCGGGTGCGCCAGGCGTTCTGCGGCACCATCTCGATCGTCGGGCGCGGCAGCGCGACGACGTGCAGACGAGAGCGCGGCAGCAGGCCGTCGAAGGCGGTCGCCAGCTCCGGCAATGCCTCCGCCAGGTTGGCGTTCAGCAGCAGGTGGAACTCGTGCCGGTCACCGCCGCTCAGCACCATCTGCCGCGCGAGCGACAGGGTGTAGCGGCCGATGCCGCGGAACCGGCTGGCGTTCTGGGCGCCCTGTAGATCCAGGATGATCCGCATGCGTGGAGGCCCCGGAAGCCCTAGGTCCCGCCCCGCTGCAGCCCCGCCTTCACCGCGCGGCCGAGCACCCGTATCGGCCGGGTCAGGCGCCACGAGGTGCTGACCCGGACGGAATCGAGCAGCGAGGCCACCGAGGCGTGCGCGAGGTGGAGCCGCTGCTGCTCCTGCGCCAGCGCATCGGCGGCGGCCTGCGACCGGTGCAGCCGCGCTGCCTGCTCGTCCCGCTCGGCGACGAGCGCGTCCCGCTCCGCAAGGGCGGCATCCCGTTGCGCCAGCACCGCGTCGTGCTCCGTCCGCATCCCGTCCTGCTGCGTCAGCATCGTCTCCTGGCGACGCAGCACCGCATCGAGCTCCGACCGGGTCTCGAGTTCCGCCTGCTGATGCCGCGCTGCCTCCTCCTGTGCGGCGGCGAGGCGACGCTTGAGCTGGTCGGCGTGCAGGCGCGCGCGCTGCTCGGCCTGGCGCGCACCATCGAGGTCCTGGCGCAGCGACACGAGCTGCGCCTCGGCCGCGTCCCTGGCCGCTGCCGCCTCGGCCGAGGCCGATCGCAGCACGCCCAGCTCGTCATCCTGGTGCCTCAGTCGCACCGAGAGGGTGTGCACCGTGTCCGACGCCTCCTCGACGCGGAGCCTGAGCAGGTGCTCGCGTGCGGTGACGTAGTCGTCGAACACGTTGGGCGGCACCGCCAGGGCGTCGATCAGGCCGGCCTGCTCCTCGGCGACGTAGAACGCGTTCAGCCCGTCGAAATAGGCCCGCCGGTAGCGCTGGCCGAGCAGCAGCGCCTCGCACGACTCGTCGTTGCGCGTCGGCGAGAGCGGCTCGGTGGCCTCGACGACGACGATCCAGGGCCGGAACCGCTCGAAGTCCAGGCCGCGCAGCACGTCCGCTTCCGCGCCCTCCACGTCGACCTTCAGGAAGTGGATCTCGCCCACCGACTGGGACTCGCAGATGCTCGTGAGCGTCAGCATCGGCACGGTGATCTCGCGGCTCTCCCATCCAGCCGCGGCGTGCCGGCGCGCGAGCGCCTCATCGCCGGTGGACAGGCCGGTGCCGAGGATCTCGTTCAGCGCCATCAGGCCCGGTGCGGCTCCGGCCGCCACGTTCAGGTTGAGGTCGCGCGGGCGGGCCTGCACCAGGCGCTCGAAATAGGCTGCGGTCGGCTCGATGTTGATGCCCGACCAGCCGCGATCGTAGAACAGCTTGGTGACCGAGATCTCTTCCGGGTCGGCGGCGCCGACATCGACGTAGAAGCCGGGCTCCACGTCCTTCAGGGCTCGCCAGAGCACGACATCCTCGTAGTTCTGCGCGTAGGAGATAAAGCTCATGCGTTGTCTGATCTCGATCGGCCGTGAGGTGCGGAAGGGGTTCGGCGGAAGCAGCGTCGACGGCGTCGCGGTCGGTGCCGCGGCTCACCACGCGGCCGGCTGTCCCGCCTGCTCGGCGCTCCAGGCCACGACCTGCTGGCGCTGCTCGCCGAGCTTGTCGACGCCGAGGCGGAGCACGTCGCCGACCTTGAGGAACACCGGTTCCGGCTTCACCCCCAGCCCGACGCCCGGCGGCGTGCCGGTGGTGATCAGGTCGCCCGGATACAGCGTCATGAAGCGGCTGACGTAGCTGACCAGCGTCGCCACGCCGAAGATCATGGTGCTGGTATGGCCGGTCTGCATGCGCCGGCCGTTGAGCTCGAGCCACAGCCCGAGCTGCTGCGGGTCGCCGACCTCGTCGGCGGTCACCAGATAGGGCCCGACCGGGCCGAAGCTGTCGCAGCCCTTGCCTTTGTCCCAGGTCGGGCCGCGATCGAGCTGGTACTCGCGCTCGCTGACGTCGTTGACGACGCAGTAGCCGGCGACGTGATCGAGCGCCTCCGCCTCGTCGACGTAGCAGGCGCGGCGTCCGATCACCACGCCGAGCTCGGCCTCCCAGTCGGTCCGCGTCGAGCCGCGCGGCAGCATGATCGGATCGTTCGGGCCGGTGAGGCAGCTGATCGCCTTGGTGAACATCGCCGGCTCGGTCGGGATCGGCAAGTTCGACTCCACCGCGTGATCGGCATAGTTCAGGCCGATGCCGATGAACTTGCCGATGCCGGTGTAGGGGATGCCGAGGCGCGGGCTGCCGTCGGCGAGCGGCAGCTCGTCGGGCGCGAGTGCCGCGATGCGGGCCAGCGCCTGCGGATCCAGTGCGCCGGCATCCAGCGCCGGCAGGTGCGCCGAGAGGTCGCGCACCCGCCCTTCGGCATCGAGCAGCCCGGGCCTTTCCCGGCCCGCCGGGCCGTAGCGTAGCAGCTTCATGAGATCTCCTGTCGGCGGGCGACCAGCCTCGGCCGGACGGGCGGGGCGGCAGCCGGCTCGACGCTGCCGGGCACCGAGACGATGCGCGAGGGCAGGATCAGCACCAGGGCCGCCGAGACCAGGGCCGCCAGCGCCAGCACGTAGAGCCCGGCGGCGGGCGATCCGAGATGCGCGTCGGCCCAGGCACGCAGGTTGGGTGCGACGAAGCCGCCCAGGTTGCCGAGCGAGTTGATCACCGCGATCCCGCCGGCGGCGGCGACGCCGCCGAGATAGCCGGTCGGGAACGTCCAGAAGATCGGCTGCACGCAGATCGCGCCGGTGGTGACGAAGCACAGGGCGACGATCGCGAGCAGCGGCGGGGTATTAGCCGACACCACCAGACCGGCACTGATGAACAGCAGGAACCCCAGCGCATAGGCGCGCGAGCGTCCGGTACGCACCGCCCGGCTGGGCCAGTACGCCGCCATCAGCGCCGCGCACAGCCACGGTATGCCGACCACCAGCCCGACCTCCGGCCCGATCTTGACCCCGAGCAGGGCGCTGACCTGGCTCGGCAGGTAGAAGGTCACGCCGTAGACGCTGATCTGCAGGAAGAAATACACCGCGAGCAGGTGCAGCAGGCGCGGGTCGAGCAGCGCGCGGCCGAGATGAAGGCCGCCGCGTTCCACCTTCTGCTGCGTCTCGGCGGCGATCGCGCCGGCGAGCGCAGCCCGCTCGTCGGCGGCCAGCCAGGTCGCGTGCTCCGGATGGTCGGTCAGCCCGAACAGCGCGTAGATCCCGATCACGCAGGCGAGCAGGCCCTCGATCAGGAACATCCACTGCCAGCCGGCCAGACCGAGGTGGCCATCGAGCGCCAGCAGGCCGCCGGAGAGCGGACTGCCGAGCGTGAGCGCGATCGGGAAGCCGAAATAGAACAGCCCCAGCGCCCGGCCGCGCTCGGAGGCCGGGAACCAGTAGGTCATGTAGAGGATCGCGCCGGGGAAGAAGCCGGCCTCGGCGAGGCCGAGCAGCAGCCGCAGCGCCACGAAGGAATAAGAGCCGCGGGTGAACATCATCGCGGCCGCGACCAGCCCCCAGCTCACCATGATCCGGCACATCCAGACACGGGCGCCGACGCGATGCAGGATCAGATTGCTCGGCAGCTCGAACACCGCGTAGGTGATGAAGAACACGCTGGCGCCGAGCGCGAAGGCAGCGTCCGACACACCCATCCCGGTGTGCAGCGCCTGCTTGGCGAAGCCGATATTGGTCCGGTCCAGCATGGCGATGAGGTACATCACCAGCAGCAGCGGCATCAGCCGCCATCGCGCCTTGACGATGGCGCGCGCCAGCACCGGATCAAGAGCAGGATCATCGGCCATCGCGGTCCATTCCCGTCACGCCGGACGTGCGCGCCGGCGATGGAGGTAAGGACCGATCGACGACCAAGGCAAGACCCCGTCGCGCGCGCGCGAGCACCAGGCGGCAGCCGGGCGACAGGTCGGGAGGCGGCCTAGCGATGCGTCGGCAGCAGCTGCTCCAGCAGCGCGATGAGCTGGCGCGGTCCGTACGGCTTGCGCAGCAGACGGTAGCCGAGCTCCACCCGCCAGGCAGGCTGGAACACCTCCGGTCGGCCCGACGCGATCACCACCGGTATGTCCGGCACGCGCCTGCGGATGCAGGCCGCGACCTCGGCGCCGTCGACAGTGCCGGGCATGTGGAAGTCGGTGACCAGGGCTGTGAACCGTTTCGGCGAGCTGCGTATCAGCTCTATCGCTTCGTCGCCGGTTCTCGCCCCCGTGACCTCGTGGCCGGCCTCCTGCAGCGTCTCGGTCATGATCTCCCGGATGAGAGGTTCGTCTTCCACCAGAAGAACACACAAGTCGGGCTCCGATCAGCTGCTTCCATCAGTGGAGTGAGAACCCGGGCATCTCGCCGAGGGTGGCATCACGACGTGGTGTGAGATGCCGCGAGGCGGTGGAAGTCGCCGGAAGGGTATGTCAGAAGCCGCGGGCTACCCCGCCTCCGGGCGGAACGGGCAGGTGGACGGAGCAGAACACACGGTGGCCTCGTCGGAACCGGGACCTGAGCATTCCGACGTCCGGAACATGATCCTGGGCGACGGTGGCCATGACGGCAGGGACATCTTCTTCGCCGCCATGCAGTTGAGCCGGATGCCGATGTGCCTCAGCGATCCGCATCAGCCCGATAGTCCGCTCGTGTTCTGCAATCGGGCGTTCGAGGAACTCACCGGTTACGAGCAGCACGAGATCCTCGGGCGGAACTGCCGCTTCCTGCAGGGCAAGGATACCGATCCCGCGATGATCGACGAGATCCGGCGCGGGATCGCGGCGGGGGAGGACGTGCAGCTGGAGATCCTGAACTACCGCAAGGATGGATCGAGCTTCTGGAACGCCCTGTTCGTCAGCCCGGTGATCGATAGTCGGGGCAGGCTCGTCTACTACTTCGCGAGCCAGCTGAACGTCACGCGCCGGCACGAGGCCGATGCCATCCTGCAGCAGTCGCGTCGCATGGAGACGCTGGGAGGCATGGCGTCCAGTCTGGCGCACGAGTTCAACAACCTGATGACCATCGTGCTGGCGAGCCTCGAGCGTGCTTCGCAGGAGTTCGATGCCGCGCGGCGCGACCGGCAGCTCGGGCGGGCGATGTGGGGTGCGCAGCGGGCGGCACGGCTGACCGACCAGATGCTCTCCTTCGCGCGCCGGCAGTTCCACGACAACCAGACGCTGGACGTCAACGAGATGCTGCGCAACTTCGACAGCATCCTCGACCAGATGGCCGGATCCGACGTGACCGTCGTGCTGGAGCTGGCGCCGGAGCCGCTGGCGGCGCGGATCGATCCCGGCCAGATGGAGCTGGCGCTGCTGAACCTGGTGCGCAACGCTGCCGACGCGATCCCCCAGGGCGGCAGGATCGTCGTGTCGACCCGGCTGCGCCGCTACGATGACGTCACCGGCGCCGCCGCGGTCGAGATCGCGGTGAGCGATACCGGGGTCGGCATGGCGCCCGAAGTGGTCCGGCGGGCGACCGAGCCGTTCTTCACCACCAAGGAGCGCGGCAAGGGCACCGGGCTCGGCCTGTCGATGGTCAACGGCTTCGCCGAGCAGTCCGACGGCAGGATGGAGATCGAGTCCGTGCCGGGAGCAGGAACGACGGTCCGCCTGGTATTTCCCATCCGCGCACGCTGAACGGCCGGCCGGCTGAGCGAGTGACCACGGTGCTGCCGCCTGACCGGCCGGATCATGCGCCACGTCGCGAGCGGCCCGCCGCTCGCGGTTCCGCTCACAGGAACGACACCGGATCGACGTCCACGTCGATGCGTACGCCGGGCGGCGGCCGCACCTGGGCGAGCCAGTCGCGCAGCAGCGGCTGCACCGCGACGTCGCGGCGGGTGCGCAGCAGCAGGCGGCGGCGATGGCGGCCGCGCAGGATCGCCAGCGGCGCCGGCGCCGGACCCAGCACCTGCACCCCCTCGGCCTGTGGCGCGCAGCGTCCGAGCCCGCGCGCGACGTCGTCGGCGGCCGCGGCGGTGTCGGCGCTGACGATCAGGGCGGCGAGACGGCCGTAGGGCGGCCAGTGGCCCGGGCGCCGGCTCTCCGCCTCGCGACGCATGAAGGCGGCGAAGTCCTGGCCGATCAGCGCCACCATCACCGGATGCTCCGGCGCATAGGTCTGCAGCAGCACGCGTCCCGGCGCCTCGGCGCGCCCGGCGCGTCCGCCGACCTGGTGCAGCAGCTGCACCGTGCGTTCGGCGGCGCGCAGGTCGCCGCCGGCGAGGCCGAGATCGGCATCGACCACGCCGACCAGGGTGAGGTGCGGGAAGTGCCAGCCCTTGGCGACGATCTGCGTGCCGATGATCAGGTCGACCTCGCGCGCGGCGATGCGACGCACCGCATCGGTGGCGGCATGCGGGCCGGGCAGCGTGTCGCTGGCCATCACCAGCAGGCGCGCCTCGGGAAACGACCGACGCGCCTCCTCGGTGATCCGCTCGACGCCGGGGCCGATCGGGGTCAGGCTCGCCTCGGCGCCGCAGGCCGGACAATGCTGCGGCACCGGCTCGGTGTGGCCGCAATGGTGGCAGGTCAGGATGCGGCGCGCCCGGTGTTCGACCAGCCAGGCGGTGCAGTTCGGGCATTGCAGCCGGTGGCCGCAGCTGCGGCACAGGGTCAGCGGCGCGTAGCCGCGCCGGTTGAGGAACAGCATCGCCTGCTCGCCGCGCGCCAGCGTCTCGTCGATCGCCGTGTTGAGCACCGGCGAGAGGAACAGGCCGCGCTCGGGCGGCGCGTCGCGCATGTCGATCGCCGACACCGCGGGCAGGCTGGCGCCACCGTGACGCGCCTCCAGGGTGACCCGCCGGTAGCGGCCGGCCTCGACGTTGGCCAGCGTCTCCAGGCTCGGGGTGGCGGACACCAGCAGCGCGGTGGCGTCGGACAGCCGGGCGCGCACCACCGCCATGTCGCGGGCGTTGTAGGTGACGCCGTCCTCCTGCTTGAAGGCGGTCTCGTGCTCCTCGTCGACGACGATCAGGCCGAGGTCGGTGAAGGGCAGGAACAGCGCCGAGCGCGCGCCCACCAGCACCGGCGCTTCGCCGCAGGCGACGGCGCGCCAGGCGATGCGGCGCTGCTTCGAGCCGAGGTCGGAGTGCCACACCGCGGGCTCGGTGCCGAAGCGACGCACGAAGCGCTGCAGCCACTGCGACGACAGCGCGATCTCCGGCAGCAGCACCAGCGCCTGACGGCCCTGCGCCAGGCACTCCGCCACCGCCTCCAGGTAGACCTCGGTCTTGCCCGAGCCGGTGACGCCTTCGAGCAGGGTCACCGAGAAGTGCCGCTCGCGCACCGCCTGGCGAAGCGGCTGCGCCTGGGCCTGCTGATCGGGGGACAGCGTCGGTGCGCCGGCATGCGCGGGGTCCGGACGCCGGAACGCCGGGCGATGCGGCAGCGGTGCCTCTGCCAGCAGCCCGGCTCCGGCCATCGCCCGGATCACCCCGGCACCGGTGCCGGCGGCGCGCGCCAGCGCGGCGGTGTCGAGCGGCGACGCGTCGCGCAGTGCGGCGAGCACGCGGGCACGCGCCGCGGTGAGCTTCGGCGGGTGCTGCCCAAGAGGCTGCTCGACCGCCACCCAGCCGGTCCCCGGAGCGCGCCCGGAGAACGCGCCCACCCGCATCGCCATCGCCATCACCAGCCCCGGCGGGGTCAGGGTGTAGCCGGCCACCCAGTCGACGAAGCGGCGCGAGGCGCGCGGCATGGGCGGCACGTCGAGCACCGCGCTGACCCGCTTTAGCCGGTTCTCGGCGACCGCAGACGGAGGCGCCGGCCGCAGCTCGGGCGGCAGGGCCGCGTCCTCGTCCCACACCACGCCGACCTCCTCGCGTCGGTTCAGCGGCACCATCACCACGTCACCCGGCGCCAGTTCGAGCTCGGCCGGTACGAGATAGTCGAACGCGCCGGGGAACGGGTAGGGCAGCAGCACGCGGACCCGGACCGCAGCACTGCTTGCCTGGCCGGACGGGACGGCTAAGCTCGGTGCCGTGATGATCTTCAGCGACGCGTCCCTCTGCTGGCTCCGTGATGCGTGAACCGGCCGGGGACTTCGCCCGGTCCGTGGCACCGCGGCGCGGGCAACCGCGGCCCACGGCGATGCAGCCCATGGCAATGTGGCCCGGAGCATCGGCACCGGCAACCGGGCGGCACGGGTGAAGCGCGACGACACGCCCGATCCGGACCAGGTCGCCCGCTTCCTGCGCGACAACCCGGACTGGCTCGCCGATCAGGCCGGGCTCTACGAGAAGCTGGCGCCGCCCAGGCGCGTGCACGGCGAGACCCTGACCGACCACATGGCGGCGATGCTCGGCGAGGCGCGACGTCGCGCCGCCTCCACCGCCGAGCAGGCTGCCGGGATGCTGCGCGCGCTGCGTGCCGGCAGCGGCCTCACCGGCCGGGTGCAGGAGGCGATCCTGGCGCTGGTGCGCGCCGACGACCTCGCGGCGTGCATCGTCATCGACCTGCCCGCCCTGCTCGGCATCGACGCGGCACTGCTGTGCAGCGAGGCCGGCACGCCGGCGCGGCTGCAGGCGCGCGCGCTGCCGCCCGGCGCGGTCGCTCGCCTGATCGGCACGCGCGAGGTGGTATGCCGGGTGGCACCTGGCGATGCGGTCGCGCTGCACGGCGAGGCGGCGCTGCTCGCGCGTCACGACGCGCTGCTGCGCGTGCCGGCGACCAGCATGCCGCCGATGCTGCTGGCGCTCGCCGCGCGCGACGACGCGATCCTGAACGGGAGTTCGTGCGACGGCGCCGGCGCCGCCGCCCTGGGCTTCCTCGGCAGGGTGCTGGCCGCACGCATCGAGGCGATCTGGCCGGATCCGGTGTCATGAGCGGAGCGGAAGCGCTCGAGGCCTTCCTCGACTGGATGCGCCGCGAGAGGCGGGCGGCTCCGCTCACCCTGGTCGCCTACCGGCACGACCTCGCGGGCCTTCTCGGCTTCCTCGCGACCCATCTCGGGGCCGAGGCCGACCTGGCGGCGCTCGACCGGCTCAGCCATGCCGACCTGCGCGCCTGGATGGCGCACGAGGCGGCGCGGCTGGCGGCGGCATCCGCGCGCCGGCCGCGCTCGACCCGGCAGGGCAATCATCGCAGCCGCGCCCGCGGCGTGGCGGCGGTGCGCGCTTTCTACCGCTACCTCGCGCGCCGGCACGGGCTGCGCAACGCCGCCCCTGCCCTGCTGGCGGCTCCGCGCGCGGCACCCCGGCTGCCGCGACCGCTGGCACCGACCCAGGCACTCGACCTCCCGGACGGCGTCGGCGGCCTGGCCGCGAGCCCGATGGCGGCGGAACGCGACGCCGCCCTGTTCACCCTGCTCTACGGCTGCGGGCTGCGCATCTCCGAGGCACTCGCGCTCGACCTGCGCCACCTGCCCCGAGAGCCCGGCCGACCGTTGCTGATACGCGGCAAGGGCGGCCGCGAGCGCTGGGTGCCGGTGCTGCCGGCGGTGTTCGAGGCGCTCGCGGCCTGGCGGGCGCGGCATCCCGACCCGTGCCCGGAGGCGCCGCTGTTTCCCGGCGTGCGCGGCGGCCGGCTCGATCCGGCGGTGGCCCAGCGCGCGCTGCGCGCCTGGCGCCGGCTGGCCGGGCTGCCGGAGCACGCGACGCCGCATGCGCTGCGGCACTCCTTCGCCACCCACCTGATGGAGGGTGGGGCGGACCTGCGCGCGATCCAGGAGCTGCTCGGCCATGCCAGCCTCTCGACCACACAGCTCTACACGCTGGCGGACGAGACGCGGCTGATGCAGGTATGGCGCCGTGCGCATCCGCGCGCCGGCGGGGCGCCATCCCCCGAACCCGGCGAGGGCCAGCCCGACCGAGGAGCCTCGCCATAGCACCCCGCATGCCGGCCGATCCTGCCCCGCGCGGCTTCTACCCGCCGACCGAGCCGTACGCGCACGGCATGCTCGAGGTCGGCGACGGCCACCAGATCTATTGGGAGCTGTGCGGCAACCCGGACGGCGTGCCGGTGGTGTTCCTGCATGGCGGCCCCGGCGGCGGCTGCTCGCCGACGCAGCGCCGGCTGTTCGACCCGGCCCGCTACCGCATCCTGCTGTTCGACCAGCGCGGCTGCGGACGCTCCGTCCCGCACGCCTCGCTGGAGCACAACACCACCTGGGATCTGGTCCGCGACATCGAGCGGCTGCGCGGGATGACCCGCACCGATCGCTGGCTGGTGTTCGGCGGCTCCTGGGGCAGTACCCTGGCGCTCGCCTACGCGCAGGCGCATCCCGAGCGCGCCACCGGGCTGATCCTGCGCGGCATCTTCACGCTGCGCCGCGCCGAGCTGCTCTGGTACTACCAGGAGGGCGCCTCGTGGCTGTTCCCGGACAAGTGGGAACGCTTCCTGGCGCCGATCCCCGAGGCCGAGCGCGGCGACCTGATCGGCGCCTATCGTGCGCGCCTGACCTCCGACGACCCGAAGGTGCGGACCCTGGCGGCACGCGCCTGGAGCCTGTGGGAGGGCGAGACGCTCACGCTGCGGCCCAACACGGAGATCACCTCCCAGCACGGCGAGGACCGCTATGCGCTAGCCTTCGCGCGTATCGAGAACCACTACTTCGTGCACGGCGCCTGGCTCGAGGAGGGGCAGCTGCTGCGCCAGGTGCACCGCATCGCGCACCTGCCCGGGGTGATCGTGCAGGGTCGCTACGACGTGGCGACCCCGATGCGCAGCGCCTGGGACCTGCATCGTGCCTGGCCGCAGGCCGAGTTCCACCTGATCGACGATGCCGGCCACGCCACCACCGAGCCCGGCATCCTGTCGGCGCTGATAGCCGCCACCGACCGGTTCCTCAGCCCAGGCACGTGAGGGTGGCCGCGTGAGGGTGGCCGGGGGCCGCGTGCGCGGCGGCCTGCTCGGGACGACCGGCCTGATCTGCCTGCTCGCGACGCGTCCCGCCGTCGCCGACGGCTGCCGACGCGAGCGCGTGGCGACCGCACCGCTGCGCGACGATGCCGGCTTCCTGTCGATCAACGCCAGCAGCCGCGGCCGGCCGATCCGGCTGATGCTCGATACCGGTTCCGATGCCGGGCTGATCACGCCGCAGGCGGTGCGAGCACTCGGGCTGGCGAGCGATCCCGGCCTGCGCATCCGGCTGCAGGGCACCGGAGGCGGCGGCGGATCCGCCAGCGTGGTGCGGCTGCCGGGGCTCGCGATCGGCGCCCTGGTGCTCGGCGACGTGGCCATCCCGGTCGGTGCGCTGCCCGGTGCGCCGCAGCTGGATCCGCCGGTCGCGGGCTTCCTGGGCGGCGACGTGCTGTCGCGGTTCGATCTCGATATCGACGTCCCCGACGCGACCCTGTCGCTGTATCGGATCGGCCTGCCATCATATGCCTGCGCGGCCCCGCCGGCCTGGCCGGAGCCGTTCGCGACCATCGCGCTCGCAGCCCAGGGGGTGCGCCTGTCGCTGCCGGCGACGCTGGACGGCCGGCCGATCCGCGCGCTGCTCGATACCGGGGCGCGCTCGCATCTGCTGTCGCGGGCGGCCGCCTCGCGGCTCGGCGTCTCGTCCGAGGCGCTCGCCGCCGATCCGGGCGGCACCACCACCGGCGTGGACCTGCGCGAGCAGCCCTATCACTGGCACCGCTTCGCCAGCCTGCGCATCGGCGACGAGACGACGCGCTCGCCGGTGCTGACGGTGGCGCCGCTGTCGGAGCCGTTCGACATGCTGCTCGGCAGCGACTGGCTGACGGAGCGCGAGGTGTGGGTGTCGTACGCGACCCGTCAGCTGTTCCTCAGGCGGCCGGGCCGATGAAGCGCAGGCGGCCGACCCCGTCCCCGGGGCCGGCCGCCGCGCCGGTCTCAGTTGATCCGCTCGCCGTGCAGCGTCATGTCCAGTCCCTCGGTCTCCTCGTCGTGGGTGACGCGCAGGCCGATGGTCAGGTCGATGATCTTGAGCAGCACGAAGGACAGCAGCCCGCTCCAGATCAGCGTCACGCACACCGCCTTGGCCTGGATGATCAGCTGCGCGAACGACCCGACGGTGCCGGCCGGCGAGGCGTCGGTCGCCGACAGCGGTCCGTAGGCGAACACGCCGGTGAGCAGCGCGCCGACGATGCCGCCGATGCCGTGCACGCCGAAGCAGTCGAGGCTGTCGTCATAGCCGAGCATGTGCTTCATGTAGGTGGCGGTCCAGAAGCAGATCACGCCGGCGGCGACGCCGATGATGATCGAGGCGCCGGGCAGAACGTAGCCGGAGGCCGGGGTGATCGCGACCAGTCCGGCGACGGCGCCCGAGATCACGCCGAGCACCGTCGGCTTTCCCTTGGCGATCCACTCGGCGAACATCCAGCCCAGCGCCGCCGCCGCGGTGGCGATCTGCGTCGCCGCCATCGCCATGCCGGCGCGGCCGTTCGAGCCCACCGCGGAGCCGGCGTTGAAGCCGAACCAGCCGACCCAGAGCAGCGAGGCGCCGATCACCGCGTAGGTGAGGTTGTACGGCGCCATGTCGTCGTGGCCGTAGCCCTGCCGCTTGCCGAGCACCAGCGCGCACATCAGGCCGGCGATGCCGGCGTTGATGTGCACCACCGTGCCGCCGGCGAAGTCGATCGCGCCGAACGCGCCGACCCAGCCGATCGGGCTC
>CAXTAY010000010.1:97701-104542 GCA_964242335.1 uncultured Acetobacteraceae bacterium
ACACCCAGTGCGCGATCGGCGCGTAGACCACCAGCGACCACAGCACCATGAAGATGCACATGGCGCTGAACTTCATGCGGTCGGCGAACGCGCCGGCGATCAGTGCCGGGGTGATGATCGCGAACGTCATCTGGAACATCATGTAGACGGTCTCGGGGATCGTCATCACGGTGGCGTTCGAGCTGCCCGCGCCCAGGGTGAAGCCGATGTCGCTGCCCTTGGAGATGTTGGCGCCGATGCCGTTCAGCATGAAGCGCGACAGGTCGCCGATGTAGGGCGAACCGGTGGTGAAGGTCAGGCTGTAGCCGGCGACCACCCAGGTGATGGTGACCAAGCAGCAGACGGTGAAGGCCTGCATCAGGGTGGCGAGCACGTTCTTCTTGCGCACCATCCCGGCATAGAACAGCGCGAGCCCGGGCACCGTCATCATCAGCACCAGCGCGGTGCTGGTCAGCATCCAGGCGGTGTCGCCGGTATCGATCTTCGGCGGCGGCGCCGGCGCGGCGGCGAGTGCCGGATGCGCCGCCAGCACCGCCGCGAATGCTGCGCCGAGCAGCGCCCAGGCGCCGATCGCGGCCTGCCGACGCAGGTCGCGTGGGTGGGGAATGGCCAGGGCTGTCACAGCGCGTCATCTCCGGTTTCGCGGGTACGGATTCGGATGGCGCGCTGGATCTCGGTCACGAAGATCTTGCCGTCGCCGATCTTGCCGGTGTGGGCCGACTGCATGATCGCCTCGACCACCTGATCGAGCATGTCGTCGGTCACGGCGACCTCGATCTTCACCTTGGGCAGGAAGCTCACGTGATACTCGGCACCACGGTAGATCTCGGTCTGCCCCTTCTGGCGTCCGAACCCCTTCACTTCCGACACGGTCAGGCCCTGCACGCCCAGTGGCGTCAGCGCCTCACGCACGTCGTCGAGCTTGAAGGGCTTGATGACTGCTGTAACGAGCTTCATCACACCTCTCTCTCGGCTGTCCCGTCTGCCCACCATCGGACAGACCCCCGCCGGGCCGGACGCCTTGATCCGGTTTGGCACGCACTCGTTCCAAAAACCATGCCAAAATCACGGCCTGAGCCGGCCGCCGGTTGACGCGACGCCGGCAGGCGCCACCTCTGCGATCCCGGGCAACGCGCCGGCCTGTTTGGCGACCAGTTCGCCGTGGTCTATTGCCTGCAAACGAGGCAGATTGATCCCGATGTCCGCGCCACCTCCCGGTCCCGCTCCCCAGATCCCTGTCGATCCCGACGATGTACCGCAGTTCGACGCCTGCGTGGTGGGCGCCGGGCCGGTGGGCGCGACCCTCGCCTGCCGCCTCGCCGCCGGCGGGGTGCGGGTGGCGGTGATCGATCGTGCCGGCCTGCCGCCGATGGAGCATCCCGACTTCGACGGACGGGCCTACGCCGTCGCGGCCAGCTCGCGCCGTCTGCTGGAGGCCGCCGGGGTTTGGCAGCGGCTGCCCCTGCCCTCCTGCCCGATCCTCGGCATCCGCGTCTCGGACGGCCGGCCGGGGCGGGCGGCGTCGCCGCTGTTCCTGCACTTCGACCACCGCGAGGTCGGCGAACCGTTCGGCTGGATGACCGAGGCGCGCAGCCTGCGGGTGGCGCTGAACGGCTCCCTGCACGCCTCGCCCAGCATCCGCCTGTTCGCGCCGGACGAGGCGTCGAGCGTGCGCAACCAGCCCGACGACGTGCGGATCGAGACCCGCACCGGGGTGCGGCTGCGCGCGCGCCTGGTGGTCGCGGCCGAAGGGCGGCAGAGCCCGCTGCGCCGCCAGGCCGGGATCGCGGTGACGCGCTACGGCTACGGCCAGACCGGCATCGTCAGTGCGGTGTCGCACGAGCGGCCGCACGACAACCTGGCACTGGAGCATTTCCTGCCCGGCGGCCCGTTCGCGCAGCTGCCGATGGCCGGGGGCGAGGCCGGCGAACACCTGTCGGCCATCGTGTGGACCGAACGCGAGCCGCTGGCGAGCCGGCTCGCCGCGCTCGACGACGCCGCCTTCACCCGCGAGCTGCAGCGCCGGCTGGGCAGCCACCTGGGCACGGTGCGCCCGGTCGGGCGGCGCTGGACCTACCCGCTCGGGGCGCTGCACGCGCACCGCTACACCGCCGAGCGGCTGGCGCTGATCGGCGACGCCGCGCACGGCATCCATCCGATCGCGGGCCAGGGGCTGAACCTCGGCTTTCGCGACATCGCCGCGTTGTCCGAGCTGGTGATCGAGGCGGTGGCGCAGGGGCGCGATCCGGGAGCGGCATCGCTGCTGGCGCGCTACCAGACCCGGCGTCGCCCGGACAACCTCGCCATGCTGGCGGCGACCGACCTGCTCGACCGGCTGTTCAGCAGCGACAACGCCGCACTGCGGCTGGCGCGCGATCTCGGCATCGGCGCCGTGCACCGCATGCCGCGGCTGAAGCGCGCCTTCATGGCGCAGGCGATGGGCCTCGGCTGAGAACTCGACTATGACAGCACCGGCCGGCAGCGTCCCGAGAGCATGAACCCCGAGAAGGCCAGCATGGACATCGCGACCACCACGCCGATCCCGCTCGACCAGCTCTGGCAGCGCCTCCGCGGCGAGGCCGGCGACTGCCCGGATCCGATCATGGCGGCGGTGCTGGAGCTGAACCTGCGCATCCATCGCGGCTTCGCCCCGGCGCTGGCGGCGCTGATCGGCCGCAAGCTGGCGGACTCCGCGGTTCCCGCCCGCGCGCTGATGGAGCTGGTGGCAGAGGCGCACCGCGCCGATGCCGACATCGTCGACGCCGCCGCCTCCGACCTGGTGGCGATCAAGGAGCGCGATCCGGCCTGCCCGGACCTGATCACCCCGTTCCTGTTCTTCAAGGGTTTCCAGTCGCTGCAGGCCTACCGGGTGGCGCACTGGCTCTGGGGCCACGGCAGGCGTCATCTGGCGCGGCACCTGCAGAGCCGGGCTTCCGAGGCGTTCGGCCTCGACATCCACCCGGCGGCGAAGCTCGGCCGTCGCATCCTGATCGACCACGGCACCGGCATCGTGATCGGCGAGACCTCGGTGCTGGAAGACGACGTCTCGATGCTGCAGGGCGTGACCCTCGGCGGCACCGGCAAGAACGAGGGCGACCGGCATCCCAAGATCCGGCGCGGCGTGCTGCTCGGTGCCGGCTGCAAGGTGCTCGGCAACATCGAGATCGGCGAGGGCGCCAAGATCGGCGCCGGCAGCATCGTGCTCGAGGCGGTGCCCCCCTACACCACCGTGGTCGGCAACCCGGCGCGGCGCGTCGGCACCCGGCACTCCTCGATGCCCGCCTTCACCATGGACCAGACGCTGCCGCCGATCGACTACGCGATCTGACGACGGCAGTCCGCGTGGCTCAGCGGCGGACGATCTCGTAGAGCGCCACCGCGGCGGCGTTGGACACGTTCAGGCTCTCCATCGCACCCGGCATGCGCAGCCCCGCGACCTCGTCGCAGGTCTCGCGGGTGAGGCGGCGCAGGCCTTCTCCCTCGGCACCGAGCACCAGGGCGACACGCCGATCCCGGAAGGCGGCGCCGTCCAGCACGGCACCCCCGGCATCCAGGCCGACCGTCCACAGCCCCGCCGCCTTCAGCGCCACCAGCGTGCGCGACAGGTTGACCGCGCGCAGCAACGGCATCGTCTCCAGCGCACCGGAGGCGGCCTTGGCCAGGGTGCCGGTCTCGTCGGGGGCGTGGCGGTCCTGCACGATCACGGCGGCGGCGCCGAAGGCCGCCGCGGAACGCAGGATCGCGCCGACGTTGCGCGGATCGCTGACCTGGTCGAGCACCAGCACCGGGCCGGGATGGCGCAGCGCCTGCTCGAGAGAGGGCGGCGCCAGCGCGTCGGCGAGCAGGGCCGCACCCTGATGCACCGCGTCGCGCCCGACCAGCGCGTCGAGCTGGGCGCGCTCGGCGCGCTCGACCGCGAGCGGCCAGGCGACCCCGACGCGGCCGGCCAGTGCCGCCTCCGCCTCCGCGGTCAGCAGCAGCCGGCGCAGCCGGCGCTGCGGGTTGAGCAGCGCCGCCGCCACGCTGTGCAGCCCGTAGAGCCACAGGCCGCCGCCCGGTGCCGCAGGTCGCGCTCCGGCCGGCCGACCCTGACGATCGCCGGGCGGCCGCGGCCTGCCGGCCGACTGTCCGGCAACGGGGCCTGCGGCCGGTCTTTCCGGGGATCTCGCGTGAGGCTTGGCAGGAGGCTTGGCAGGAGGCGGGGCAGGAGGTCTGGATCGCATGACGCGGTTATAGGCGTGGGATCGCGCACCGTCACGGCGGCGACCGGCGCGGCTGTGCCCCGCGGCCCGGACTCGCGCCTGGAGGCGGGCGTTGACAGCATTCCCGAACCGCCTTAGGTCGCAGCCGCACGGAGGGGTGCCCGAGTGGCTAAAGGGGGCGGACTGTAAATCCGCTGGCTTTGCCTACGTTGGTTCGAATCCAACCCCCTCCACCACGCGCCCATGCCGCATCGCCGCCTGCACCGAGGAGGGTCATGACGCGCTTCCGATCGATCGGTGTCGCCGCGGTGCTGGCGCTGCAGCTGGCGCAGTCCGGCTGCGCCTCCGCGCCCGCCCGCGATGACAGCCCGTTCTACGTGGCGCCGCGCCAGGACGTCTCGACCCCCAGCGCGACCGTGCCCGAGCTGGGACGGCATGGCGGCGGGCGGATGCAGGACGGATCGGGTTCCGATCCGACGATCCCGGGCGGCACCGGGCCGCACGCAGGCGGATCGATGTCGGTCGGCGGCGGCTCCTAGCGCCCGCCTTTTGAGATCTGATTCTTGAGCATCGGGGTCTGGGGCCTCCGGACCCGGCGGGTCGAGGGCAGCGCCCTCGCCTGCTCTTCCGCGACGCTCAGAAGACGATGCTGCCGCCCGGGTCGGTCACGCCGGTGAGCTGGATCCTGGTGCCGTCATCGAGCAGCAGCAGCGTCGAGCCGGACGTCTCCACCGCCTGCAGCTCCGACGGCTGGTAGCCGAACAGGCGGATCGCGTCCGCCGCCGGCTTGAAGCCGGACAGGATCGCGACGCCGCCCGCGGCTCCCTTGACGACGTCGTAGAGGGCGGTCCCGGACCCCTCGCCGACGCTGGCGCTGCCGGAGCCGAGCACCATCTCCATCGAGCCGCTGCCGCCGCTCACCGTCGAGGCGCCGGGGCCGGAGAAGATCAGGCTGGCGCCGTCGCCGGTATCGATGGTCGAGGTCGTGGTGCCGGCGACGACCAGCATGTTGCCGCCCTGGCCGTCCACCACGAGCCCGCCGCTGCCGCCCACGATGGAGTCCGGCGCGCCGACACTTCCGACCACGTCCAGCGCCCCGGAATTGCCGTAGATCGCCTCCCCGCCCCGGGCCAGCACGGTGGCGCTGCCGGAGCCGCCGACGATCGTATCGGCACCCGACGAACCACCCGACACGGTGCAACTGCCGCCGCCGAGAAAGAACACGCCGGAAGCGTCGCCGCCGGAGAGGCTGTCCGAGCCGCCGCCGCCGACCACGGTCTCGTGCCCCCGCGCCGCGACGAGCACGTCGTCACCCTGGGCGGATCCGTACAGACGGTCGCCGCCCGCGGCGCCGATGAGGGTGGTGGAGACGCCGGCGGCGCCCTGCGAGACCAGGAGGTTGGCGCCGGCGGCGCCGCCGGTGAACTGGCCGCCGCCGGCGCCGCCCAGCACCGTCAGCGAGCCCATGCCGCCCGACACCGTGCTGGAGCCGAGGCCGGGGGCGCCCGGGGATGCGGCATCGTCCGGACCGACGCCGGCCATGAAGCTGAGCCGGCCGGAGCTTCCGCTCACGCTGACGTCGCCGTGCAGCGCGGTGACGGTGTCGTCGCCGCCGCCGGCCTGGATACTGGTGCCGGACACGGCGGCGAGGTGTTGCACGCCGCCGTTCAAGGTAACCGACGGCGTGGCGTAGCTGTCGGCGATGATGCTGCCGCCCTGCTCGTCGACGGCGCTGAACAGGTCGAGCGGCACGCCGCCGCTCATCAGGATCGACGCGACGACGAGGTCGCCCTGCATCACCTCGACCCGGCCAGGGTCGCCGTCGTCGACGCTCAGCGTCGCGTCCTGCCGGTCCAGCAGGTCGATGGTGCTGCCGAAGGAGACGCCGAAATTCTCCGCCGTCAGCACCAGCGCCGCACTGCCGTCGTACAGGAAGGTGCCGCCGGAGGCAGCGCTGCCGAAATCGATCGGCACCCCGGACGGGAACGTCCCCGCATCGGTCAGCCGGGCCTGGCTGCCGAGCGCGATGCTGGCGGTCTGCGTGCCGGCATCGAGGATCTGGTCCGACACGCTGACATCGCCCGCCACCGCGGTCCCGGGTCCGACATAGAGGTCGCCGAACGCATCGGTCCCGGAGAAGGTGACACCGGCGACGGTGGCGTCGGTGACCGCGGCGGCCTGATGGTCGCCGGTCAGCGTCCACGGACCGCTGCCGGCCTGGAAGGTCAGGCCGGAGACGTCGGCGAAGTCGGCTCCGACGATCCCCGAGGCGGTGGCGGCGCCGGGCTCGCCGAAGGCGCCGCTGTCGGCACTGCCCGGCGGCTGCGACGCCACCGGGATGGCGTTGATGCCGATCTGCGCCCAGCCGGTCGGAAAGGCGCTGCTCACGCCTAGGTAGTAGATGATGGCCACTTGCCGGTCCCCGCCCCTCGGCACGAGTTCAGCACGGTATGTCCGGTCGCGCCGCCGCACCTCGCGATCGGGTATTATTGCAGTTACGCAACGTTACCCTGGCTCATATCGGGCGGACAAGCGGAACTTGGACGCTGGGGCCGGAGCGAGGCGGGAGCGGAGCGACGAGGGGCTGGAGCGGGCGGAGGGAATCGAACCCTCCTCGGTAGCTTGGAAGGCTACTGCAT
>CAXTAY010000011.1:0-102202 GCA_964242335.1 uncultured Acetobacteraceae bacterium
GGCCTGACCCTGTCCGGCACGGCGCCGCTCGCCGCCGACGGCGCGCTCGGGCTGCGCGCCGGCGGCACGGTCGACCTCGCGGTCGCCAACGCCGTGCTCGGCGCGCAGGGGCGACAGGCGGCCGGCCAGGTCGCCCTCGACCTCGGCGTGTCCGGCACCCCGAGGGCGCCGCGCCTCGACGGCACGATCCAGCTGTCCGGCGGCCAGGTGCAGGATTTCGCCCAGGGGCTGCGCCTGACCGACATCGCCATGCTGATCCGTGCCCAGGGTCAGGCGCTGCGCGTCGAGCGCTTCGTCGCCCATGCCGGGGACGGCAGCATCAGCGCCAGCGGCAGCGTCGGCGCGCTGGCGCCGGGCCTGCCGGTCGACCTGCACATCACCGCCAGCCGCGCCCGCCCGCTCTCCAGCGACCTGCTGACCGCGGTGCTGGATGCCGACCTCAGCGTCCGCGGCCAGGCTGCCTCGCGGCTCGACCTCGCGGGCTCCGTCACCATCGACAGCGCCTCGATCAACATCCCGAACGGGCTGCCGCCCTCGGTCGCCAAGCTCGACGTGCGGCGCCCGGGCGACAAGGCGGAGCCGCCGGCAGCTCCGGGCGCCGTCGTCGGCCTCGACCTGGGGCTGCGCGCACCGGGGCAGATCTTCGTGCGTGGACACGGGCTGGACGCCGAGCTCGGCGGCTCGCTGCATGTCGGCGGCACCACCGCCGCCCCGGTGATCGCCGGTGGTTTCGACATGCGCCGCGGCACCTTCAGCCTGGTCGGCGCCACCCTGACCTTCACCAAGGGACGGGTCGGTTTCGACGGTGCCGGCGTGACCGACAAGATCGACCCCTCGCTCGACTTCACCGCCGAGAGCTTCGTCAATGCCGACGTCGCCCGGCTGCATGTCGGCGGCTACGCCGACGCGCCGAAGATCACCCTGTCCTCGACCCCGCCGCTGCCGCAGGACCAGGTGCTGGCGCTGATCCTGTTCCAGCAGAGCACGACCCAGCTCAGCCCGCTGCAGATCGCGAGCCTGGCGGCGGGCCTGGCCGAGCTCAGCGGCGTCGGCGGCGGCGGCCCGGGGGTGCTCGGCGCGGTGCGCGGCAGGCTCGGGCTCGACCGGCTCTCGATCGGCAGCGGCGGCGCCAACAGCACCGGCGCCAGCGTCGAGGCCGGCAAGTATGTGGCCCGCGGCGTCTATGTCGGGGCCAGGCAGTCCACTTCCGGCTCCGGCACCCAGGCGCAGGTGCAGGTCGACCTGACCAAGCGGCTGAAGCTCAACACCGTGGTCGGCACCGGCGGTACGGTGACCGGCACCACGACGCCGGAGAACGACCCCGGCAGCAGCGTCGGGCTGAAGTACCAGTTCCAGTATTGAGCTCCGGTCGAGCCGCAGCGGTTTTCCTGGACCGGTCCGGGACCGCTTGATAGCCTCTTCAGATCCCCTGAATCCGGCTGCAAGGATCGCGATGACCGCATTGCCGCAACGGCTGCTCGCCGTCGTCGCGCTCGCCCTGGGCGGTTGCTCCGCCGACTTCCACCCGCCGCGGATCGGCGACACCGCCTGCCTCGATACCCAGGTGGTCGACTTCCACATCGAGATGTGGCGGGCGGTCGAGATCTGCGGCACGCCGCTGCCGAACCTCACCGGCGACTACTACCTGCAGCAGTATGCGGCGGCCTGGGACATCTCCTACCGGATCAACCCGGTGCTCGACGCGCAGATCAAGCGACAGCACTGGAAGGAGCTGATCCAGACCGGCAGCCTGATCCCGGGCGGCTACGGCCTCACCTCGGCCGAGCTGCGCTGAGCGCCTGACGCGCCAGGGCTTGCGGGATGGCTAGTCGAGCGGCACCGCGGTGACGCTGTTGTACGGGCTGCCGCCGGTGGTCATGCTCTTGGTCGACCACACGAGATAGACCAGCACCCGCTTCTGCGCGTCGTACAGACGCGTCACCCGCAGCACCTTGAAGAAGAAGCTGGTGCTCTCGTCGAACACCGTCTCGCTGGCCGGCAGCTCGCCGTGCGGCACCAGCTTGCCGGTGGCGCGGCAGGCGATCGAGAACCGGCTCGGGTCGGTGGCGAGGCCGAGCGATCCCTTCACCCCGCCGGTCTCGGCATGCGACATGTAGCAGCTGATGCCGTCGACACGCGGATCGTCGTAGCGGTCGACCACGATCTTGTCGTTGCGCCCGAGCAGGCGGAACGTGGTGCTCACCTCGCCGACCCGGGTGCTGTCGGCAGCGGTGGCGACCGCGGCGGTGCCGAGCAGCAGCGCGCCGGCGACGAGCGAGAGCCGTGATGCCGCATACATCATCCGAGAGCCTCCTGGCCGCACTCATCCTGGCCGGAACGCGGCAGACGAGGGCATAGCCCGTGCGGCAAGCGAGGCAAAGCCGGGGCCCGCGGCGGAATCGCGTCGCGCTGCCCGTTCATCCTGCCGCCGCGACGGCGTCGGCGCCGGGCGCGGGCAGGCGGATGCCGCGCGCCAGCGGCAGCGCCAGCAGGCACAGCGCGGCCATCCCCCAGAATGCTTCGGCGCCGAGATGCGCGTAGAGCGGACCCGAGGCCAGCGTGATCGCCGCCGACGCCGCTCCCAGCGCCACCGTCGCGTAGAAGGCCTGCGCCGTCGCCGCGAGGTTCGCCGGCACGATGCGGCCGATCACGTCGATGCAGGCCAGGTGCAGCAGCGCGAAGCTCAGTCCGTGCAGCGGTTCCACCACCGCCATCACCGGGAACAGCGCGGTCTGCGCCGCGGTGCCCCAGCGCACGATTCCGGCGATCGCCGCCAGCATCATCGCCCGCGCGGGCCCGAGCCGCTCCAGCAGCGAACGCCCGAACAGCAGGAACACGGCGAGCTCGGAGGCGACCGACAGCGCCCACAGCACGCTGCACTGGCCGTCGGAGAGCCCCGCGGTGCGCCAGCGTATCACCTCAAAACCGTCGTGCAGCGCGTGGCTGCCGCCGATCAGCGCGGCGACGATCATCAGCGGCGTGAAGCCGGGCAGTGCGAGCAGGTCGCGGACCGAGCCGTGCCGCGGGGTGTTCGCGTCCTCGAGGCCGGCCATGCGGTTGGGCAGCAGCCAGCCAAGGCAGGCGGCCGCGGCCAGCAGCCCGGCATTCAGCCAGACGATGATGCCGAGCCCCTGCCAGCCGACGCAGCGTCCCGACAGCAGGGTGCCGGCGATGAAGGCCGCCGATCCGGCGGCGCGCACCCAGCCATACTCGAAGCCCGGCTTGGCGCGTGACGAGCCCAGCGTCAGCGCGTCGGCGAGCGGGGTGAGCGGCGCCAGCACCGCCGCGTGCGCGACGCTGACCAGCAGCAGCGGCAGCAGGCCGCGCGCCGGCGCGTAGCCGGTGGCCACCACCGCGGCCGCGGCGGTGAAGCCGCTGAGCACGATCGGCGCCCGGCCGGTGCGGTCGGCCAGCCTGCCGCCGAGCGGGCCCGACAGCAGCCGGATCGCGGTGCCGGCGGCGAGCACGATGCCGATCGCCTCCGGATGCAGCCCGTGCTGCAGCAGCAGCGCCGGCAGGAACGGCGAGGCGACCCCGAAGGCCGCGAACAGCACCGCGTACAGCACGAGGAAGCGGGGCAGGGGGGACCTGTCTGGCACGCGGAACGAACGGCGCGCGGCCGCCTCCGTTGCCGCGGATTTGCGTCCGTCCCGAGGAAACTGTCCCGGGCGTTGCGCCTTGCCGCGGCATGGCTAGCCCACATCGCGCGTCGGTCGTCTTCATCCTGGTGACACTCGGACTGGATGCCCTTGGAGTGGGTATCATCGCGCCGATCGTGCCGGGCCTGGTGCAGCACCTCACCCACCTGTCGCCGGGGCAGGCGGCACCCTGGGTCGGCGCGATGATCGCGGCCTATGCCGGCGTGCAGTTCCTCGCCGCGCCGCTGCTGGGCGAGCTGAGCGACCGTTTCGGCCGGCGCCCGGTGATCCTGCTCTCGGTGTTCGGCCTGGGCTGCGACTATATCCTGCTGGCGCTGGCGCCGAACCTCTGGCTGCTGTTCATCGGCCGGCTGGTCGCGGGTGCCACTTCCGCCAACGTCGCCGCCGCCACCGCCTATATCGCCGACGTCGCTCCGCCGGAGGATCGCTCGCGCCTGTTCGGCCTGATCGGGGCGACCTTCGGCGCCGGCTTCGTGGTCGGCCCGGCCCTCGGCGGCTTCCTGGGCAGCTTCTGGCTGCGGCTGCCGTTCCTGGTCGCGGCTGCTCTCGCCCTCGCCAACGTGCTGTTCGGACTGCTGGTGCTGCCGGAGAGCCTGGCCGCCGAGAACCGGCGTCCGCTGACCTGGCGTCGGGCGAACCCGTTCAGCCTGCTCTCCGGCATCGCCCGCGACCGCGCCCTGAGCCGGCTCGCGGTCGCCTGGTCCTGCAGCTGGATCGGCTTCGGCGCGGTGCAGAGCAGCCTGGTGCTCTACACCGGCTACCGCTTCGGCTGGGGACCGCAGCTGAACGGGATGATGCTGGCCGGCGTCGGCGTCTCGCAGGCGGTCGTCGAGGGGGTGCTGCTGCGACACGTCACCGACCGCGTCGGCGAGCGTCGCACCGCCATCATCGGCTACGTCGCGGGCGCGTTCGGCTACGCCACGCTGGCGATCGCCGCCGTCGGCTGGGCGATGGTGCCGGCGGTCATGCTGATCGCGCTCGGCGGCCTGGCCACGCCCTCGGTGCGCTCGATGGTGTCGAGCCGCGGCGAAGCCGACAACCAGGGCGAGATGCAGGGCCTGCTATCCGCTGTCGAGGGCCTGACCGCGGTGGTGGCACCGCTGCTCACGGCGGCCCTGTTCTACCTGTTCACGCAGCACTTCCTGCCGGTGACGTTCCCGGGCGCCCCGTTCGCGTTCGCGGCCGGGTCGGCGCTGATCGCGCTGGTCCTGATGCAGAAGCTCGCCTGATCCGGTGCGATCCGGGACATCAGTGCGCGACGAGGCTGTTGTTGCCGCGGTCGATGTCCGGCAGCACGTGGTCGGGGTCGATGGTGGCGCGACTGATCCTGGCCGGACCGGCGGCGCTGATGCGAGCCTCGGTGCCCTGCATCCAGGTCTCCACCGGCACCCGGATCCGGCGCGTGCTGCCGTCGGCGTAGTCGACGCGCAGCGTCGAGGGCATCACCAGGCCGCCGGTGCAGGTCAGGACCACGCTGCCGTCGTTCGCCCCGACCGACTTGACGCCGAGGTCCATCGGCCGGTTCTGCGCGAACCAGCCGCGCCAGAACCAGGACAGGTCCTCGCCGCCCTCGCTGTTTATCAGCCGGAAGAAGTCCGACGGCGAGGGGTGCTTGTACGCCCACAGCGCGATGTAGCGCCGGAACGCGGCATCGAAGCGCGCCGGCCCGAGGATCTGCTCGCGCAGCAGCCGCAGGCCGAGTGCCGCCTTGAAGTAGCTGACGGTGTGGACCATCGGGAACCCCATCACGTCGGCCTCCTCGGTGATCACCGGTGCGGCAGGATTGCGCAGCAGCGGCACGATCTCGTCCACCGGATTGCCGCCGCCCGGCGCGTACTCGGAGTCGCGCTTCGGCGCGAACTCGCCGTGGTTGAAGTCGTCCGACGCGTAGGTATCGATGAAGGTGTTGAAGCCCTCGTCCATGAACGACGCGCGCCGCTCGTTCGAGCCGACCAGCATCGGGAACCAGCTATGGCCGATCTCGTGCGTGGTGATCCAGAACAGCCTGGCTCCGGCATCCTGGATGCCGTCGAAGACGATGCCCGGATACTCCATGTTGGCGCCGTGGCCGGCGGAATTGATCGCGTCCGGCCAGGGGTAGGGAAACCACTTGGCGGAGAAATACTCGATCGCGTTCTTGACGTACTCGGTCGAGCGCGCCCAGCGGCCGTCCTGCATCGCCTCGACCGGATAGACCGACATCGCCAGCCGCGGCGAGCCATCGACCGGCGGCAGCCGGATCCGCGCCGCGTCCCAGACCAGGGCGGCGGAGGCGACGAACGCCACGTCGCGGGTGTCGCGCATGCGGAAGTGCCAGCTGCGGGTGCCGGCGGCGGTGCCGTGGTCCGCGGTCACCTCCTGCGGTGTGCGGATCGGCAGCGTGGCGTCGCTGCCGGCCGCGCGCGCCAGCCTGTCGCGCTGCGCCGGGCTCAGCACCTCGCCCGGATTGCGCAGCACGCCGGAGCCGGCAACGATGAAGTTGGCAGGCACCGTCACGGTGTAGTCGATGTCGCCGTACTCGAGGTAGAACTCCGAGCCGAGGTACGGCTCGGTGTCCCAGCCGCGCAGGTCGTCGTACACCGCCATGCGCGGGAACCATTGCGCGATCTCGTAGATGTCGCCGTTGCGCGTCGGCGTCACCGCGGTGCGGCCGCCCCACGGGCCGGGGACGACGTAGTGCCAGCGTATGTGCAGCTTCAGGCTCGCCTTCGGCGCCAGCGGCTGCGCCAGCGTGATCCGCATGCGCGTGTCGGAGACCTCGAACGCCGCCGGCACGACGCGGCCGCCTTGCCCGACGCCGACCTGCTCAATCGTGACCTGCTCGATCACGTCGCCTTCGGTGTGCTGCCGACCGAAATAGGGCGACAGGAACGAGGCGCGCGACCCGGCTCGGTAGATGTTCTGGTCGAGCTGCACCCAGAGCTGGTCGAGCGCGTCGGGACTATGGTTGCCGTAGGTGATCACCTCGTCGCCCGACAGCGTCCGGGTCCTGGTGTCGATGCTCGCGACGATCCGGTAGTCGGCGCGGTTCTGCCAGTAGGCGGGACCGGGTGCGCCGCTGGCGGAACGATATGCGTTGGCGGGATATTGCTGCACGAACGGCGCGAAGATGCTGGCCGCGTCCGGCGTCTCCGCCGCGCGCGCCTCCGGCCGGGGGGTCGCGAGCAGGAGCAGGGCGATCGGGACGGCGCGGATCATCATGCACCGGATGGTCCACATGTTTGACGCGCGCGGCAAGGCCGCATCCCGAGCGACATGCGCTGTCCACTCAATAAAGATGCAGTTGATAATCACTGCGATCTTCCAGATTAGGTTTGGCATCCGGGTACTGCACAGTTAATGAGGTTGCATGCGGAACTTCAGAGACTTGAGCGAGCGAGATATTCTCGCCCTGGCGATCTCCAACGAGGAGGAGGACGGGCGCACCTACTCGGATTTCGCGGCGAACCTGCATGACAGCTATCCCGACAGCGCCAAGATGTTCGTCGACATGGCGGCCGAGGAGGGTGGCCACCGTCGTGCCCTGATCGACCTGTTCGTGCAGCGCTTCGGCGACCACATCCCGCAGGTGCGACGAAGCGACATACGCGGGGCGCCGCTGCCGCCACCGGTCTGGCGCGTGGTGCCGAGGGGGATCGACGCGGTGCGCCGACAGGCGCGCCAGATGGAAGCGGATGCGAGCCGCTTCTACCTGCAGGCCGCCGCCCGCGCCAACGACCCCGCGATCCGTCGCCTGCTCGGCGACCTGGCGGAGGCCGAGGCCGGGCACCTGCAGACCGCGGGACTGATCGAGGACAGGCGCCTGCCCGGCGACGTGCGCGCGCGCGAGGATCTCGCCGGGCGCAAGCGCTTCGTGCTGCAGGTGATACAGCCCGGGCTGGTCGGGCTGATGGACGGCTCGGTCTCGACCCTGGCGCCGGTGTTCGCCGCCGCCTTCGCCACCCACCAGCCGCACAACGCCTTCCTGGTCGGGCTCGCCGCCAGCGTCGGCGCGGGCATCAGCATGGGCTTCGCCGAGGCGCTGGCCGACGACGGCAAGCTCTCCGGACGCGGCGCGCCGCTGCTGCGCGGCCTGGTCTGCGGCCTGATGACCGTCGCCGGCGGCATCGGCCACACGCTGCCCTACCTGATCCCGAGCTTCTGGACCGCGACCGCCGCCGCCGGCGTGGTGGTGGTGATCGAACTCGCGATCATCGCCTGGATACAGTTCCGTTTCATGGAGACGCCGATGCT
Organism: uncultured Acetobacteraceae bacterium; assembly: GCA_964242335.1. Lineage (GTDB taxonomy): Bacteria > Pseudomonadota > Alphaproteobacteria > Acetobacterales > Acetobacteraceae > Lichenicoccus. The sequence continues at coordinate 7,893 of CAXTAY010000011.1, forward strand.
GTCGGCGGCGGCGAAGGTCGGTCTCGGCGGCGTGCTGGTGCTGGCGGCCGGCGTGCTGATCGGCAACGTCTAGCGCCTTCATATTACAGCGCAACATAACCTGGTGCAAAACGGACACACTCCCTGAACAAGAGATCGCGGCGCCGGGGATCTACCCGTCGAGGCATATTGCTTGCTCGGAACTCCCTCGGCAGGTTCAACCGGACGATGATGGGGAGCGCGCAGTTTGCAGAAGTCAGGATTTGCCCGTCGAAGGCTGCTCATGGGCGCCACCGCGGTTCTGGTCGCACTACCGGCCGGCGTGACCTGGGCGCAGGACGCGTCCCCGACACAGGTTCCTGCTGCCGGGAGCACGTCCGGCCACGGACCGGTCGGCGTCGGCACCCCGCCGCCGTCCGGCGTCTCGGGCACCAGCGAGAGCATCACCGTGCGGGCGCAGCGCCGGCTGCTCAAGGAGAAGGACTCGCCGAGTGCGGTCACCGAACTCGGCTCCGCGCAGATCGCGCAGACCGGCGTGCAGGGCAGCGTCGCGACGCTGCTGCGCGCGGCGCCGTCGGTGTACGTGTATCAGCAGGGCATCGGCAACAACGAGCCGGTGCTGTCGATCCGTGGCACCCGCGGGCTGGAGACTGCTCAAACCCTCGACGACATACCGATGCAGGACCTGCTGAACGGCGGCACCGGCGCGCTGCTGCAGAACATCGTCGGCGGCCGCTTCAACCTTGACCAGATCAGCGGCGTCTCGATCTATCCGGGTGTCGCCTACCCCGACAAGAACACCTTCGGCACCATCGGCGGCACCATCGCCTACGCGACGCTTCGGCCGACCGACAAGCAGTACGTCGACCTCACCGGCTCCATTGGCTCGTTCGGGACCTACAACGAGGGCTTCACGCTCAACTCCGGACGCCTGAACGGCCTGCTTGGCACCGGCGACGATGCGCCGAAGTTCCTGCTGCGATACTCGAACCTGCAGACCAACGGCTTCATCGACTACACGCCGGCGCGCTACAACAACATGCTGTTCGCCTTCGACAAGCCGTACGACGGCGGCCTCTCGAAGTTCCAGGCCAGCGTGCTGTACAACACCGCCAACGGCCTGGTGACCCCGGAGCCGATACCGCTGCCGTATCTGGCGCAGAACGGAAGGTTCAGCAACTACTCGCCCGACCAGGAGTTCGCCAGACAGCAGAACGACTACCTGACGATCATCCTGAAGAACGACACGTACATCAACGACTACGTCAGCGCCGGCCTGTCGACTTTCTATCTGAACTCGGACGCCACGGTCACGAACTACGGTAACCCGAGCATCTTCTCCACACCGGGCATTCCCGGCTCGGTGAGCGTCGATGGTGCCGCACCGTTCAACCAGACTGTTGCAGGCTTCGGCGTGCAGAGCCTCTACGGCCCGGGCAGCATATTCTACCAGCCGCCCGCCTACACGTACAACGGCACGGCCGCCTATCCCCCCGGCACCGGCGCCTGTCCCACCAGTGTGGCCTCGGCCTGGGCCAAGCTCGGCCTCACCAGCCCGTGCGGCTACAATGCCAACGTCAACAAGATCCATAACGACAGCTACGGCTTTCAGCCGCGTGTCACCATCACGCCTCCGGAGGTGTTCGGCATCGCCAACACGATCAAGATTGGCGGGCTGGTCGCGAAGGAGACCGAGCCAAACGCACCGTACTACTTCGGCGGCACCTCGACGCCGCCTGAGGGTGCTGGCAACCGGGAGATCCTCTTGACCGGCGATGCCGTCGACGGAGGCACGCAGCGGACCATCTATCAGGGGTTCGCCCAGGACAAGATCGACCTCCTGCAGAACACGCTGCACCTGACGCCGGGCCTGACCCTCGAAGGCACGGACTCCAGCTACGTCGGCGGCAACGTCTTCGGCGGCACGCCCTCGGCGCAGACACTGGCGAGCGCATACTGCCAGGGCAACCCCTGCGACTTCGGCTCCTACAAGCAGCACAAGTGGGATCGCGAGCTGCTGCCGTTCTTCAACGTTGCCTATGATCTCGACAGGGTGCTCCCGGCGGCGCGCGGCGTCTCGCTCTACGCCAGCTATGGCGAATCCGCCCTGTTCGCGCCGGCCACCGATTTCACGCCGAACAACGCGGGGCCGATCCCGAGCGCTTCGATCGTGCACATGTACGAGGGCGGCGTGAAGTACAACGTCTCCAACCTGGTGCTTTCGGCAGACTACTTCTACCAGAAGGTCGATCGCGACTTCGGCTACTTCTCTTACCAGACCGGTCCGAACGCCGGAGAGTCGCTGTATACCGGCGACGGGGCGCGCGAGTTCAAGGGCGTCGAGGCCGCGGCCACCTGGCAGATCAACCGCAACTGGCAACTGTTCGGCAACGTCTCGCACACGTTGGCGAAGTACCTGAAGACTTCGCTCGGCTTCGGCACCGTGCAGGAGGAGCAGTTCGGCATCAACGTGAGGGGCTCGGAGATCAGCGGCGTTCCGGACTGGCTGTCGACCTTCGGCGTGGACTACAACCACCGCAGCCTGGCATTGCGCGGCGACGAGCTGAACGTCCGCTTCGAGGGCCAGTATACCGGCAAGCAGGCGACCACCTACGACCTGACCGGCCTCGAGAATGTCGGCATCATCCCGGGCATCCCGACCTCGTCGAAGCCCGGGACGTACGACTACTACAACGTCCTCGCGGGTGCCACGACGACCGACCCCAACAACGGGATTCCCCCGTTCGCCATCTTCAATCTCGACCTGAACTACAAGCTGCCGGTCAACCATATTGGCCCGTTGAAGACGATCGTCTTCGACCTCAACGTGCTCAACCTGTTCAACAACAACTACTTCCAGTATTTCTATCGGCAGACCTCGCCGGCGAGCTGCGGCAACTTCAGCAAGAGCGACCCGAGGCCCGGTTTCGCCGGCCAGCAGATCAGCAACTACAGCTGCACGCCGGAATTCGCCGACGCGCTTCCGGGCGAGCCGTTCGCCATCACCTTCACGGCGACGGCGCACTTCTAGGTAAGGTATCCGGAACGGCCTCGCGGAAGCGCGAGGCCGGCTCCGGATCGTCCGCGACCGTCCGCAGCATCGCGACGAGCCGGTCCACCACCCCGGTCCAGTCGCCCGGCCGCTCCTGGCGCAGGATACGCAGCGACGGATACCAGGGGCTGTCGCTGCGGCCGTGCAGCCAGCGCCAGCAGTTATCGTAGCGGTCGAGCAGGATGGTCGGCACGCCGAGGCCGCCCGCGAGATGCACGATCGAGGTGTCCACGGTCACCACCAGGTCCAGGTTGACCAGCAGGCCGGCGGTGTCGTCCATGTCCTGCACCTGCGGCATCGGGTCGAACAGCCGCAGGCCGGGCGGCGGGTCGGCGAGCTGGTCGGCGTAGGGGCCTTTCTGCACGCTGACGAAGCAGATGCCCGGCAAACCGGCAAGAGGTGCCAGCGCCGCCAGGCCGATGCTGCGGCGGCGGTCGATGCCGTGCGCCACCGGATCGGCGCGGCGCGGCGCTCCGCCCCAGGCCAGCCCGACCCGCAGCCGGTGATGCGGCGGCAGCAGCGACGCCATCGCCGCCACCCGCGCGGGATCGGCATGCAGGTAAGGCGCCGGCCTTCCGGCCGGATCGATACCGGCGAAGGCGCGCGGCAGGCTGATGAACGGGCAGTGCCAGGTGAAGTCGATACCCGGGATGTCGCCGCTCAGCACGGTGGCGCGCGGCTCGACCCGTGCCGCCAGCCGACGCAGCGACTCCGGCACCCACAGCACCACGCGGGCGCCGCGATCCGCCAGCAGCGGCACGTAGCGCAGGTACATCAGCGTGTCGCCGAGGCCCTCCTCCTGCGTCACCAGCACCGTGCTGCCGGCGAGATCGGTGCCCGGCGACAGCGTCGGGAGCAGCAGCCGGCGCGGCAGTTCGGTATGGCCGGGCAGCGCCAGTCGCCACTCATGCTCGCTCCAGCCCTGCGTCATGCGCCCCGCCTTGAGCAGGCAGATCGAGTGGTTCAGCCGGATCTGCGGCTCGTCCGGCTTCAGCCGGATCGCCCGGTGGTAGTATGACAGCGCCTCCTCGAACGCGCCCTCGTTGGCCATCGCACAGCCCAGGTTGGCCCAGGCGGCGTGGTTGGCGGGATTGACCGCCACCACGTCGCGGAACAGCGCCAGCGCCTCGTCCATGCGCCCGAGTGTCGCCAGCACGATGCCGAGCTGGTTCATCATCGCGAGATCGCCCGGCCGCGCGCGCAGGCCGCGACGCAGCACCGCCTCCGCCTCGCCCGGCCGCCACCAGCTGGACAGGTATTCGCCGTAGGCCAGCAGCAGGCGCGGATCGTCCGGCGTCAGGCCAAGTGCCGCGGCGTAGACGACGTCGGCGTCGCCGGCGCGCTGTTGTCCGGCGAGCAGGCCGGCCAGGTCCTGGCACGGATGCAGCGCCTGCGGCTTCTCCCGGGCGATCCGGCACAGCATGGCCGCCGCGGTCTCCGCCTCGCCCAGGCCGCCCAGCGCCAGGCCGTGCAGCAGCCGCGCCTCGACGTCGTCGTCGGTGGCGAACGGCCGGCTCAGCGCCCGCGCCTCGGCGTGGCGTCCGCCGTGCAGCGCGTCGAGCACCGAGCGCAGGATGGCACGGCGGTGCGCGGCCTCGGCCGGTGCCGCCGCGTGCGGCTGGCGCGGTCCCGCCGCCGCCCCGGTCACCCCGGCTAGCCGCCCTGCAGGATGCGCCGCACGGTGGCGGACACCGCGGCGGGCGAGTACGGCTTGCTGACATAGGTGTCGAGACGGTTCGTCGGCGGCCCCTGCGGCGGCCGTCCGCTCATGAAGATCACCGGCAGGTCGGGCCGGGTGCTGCGCACCTTGTCGGCCAGCGCATGACCGTTCAGCCCGCCCGGAAGCTGGATGTCGGTGAGCATCAGCACGATCCCCTCCTTCTCCGCCAGCAGCGCCAGTGCGGCGCCGCCATCCTCGGCTTCCACCACCTCGAAGCCGTCATCGACCAGCGTCTCGGACAGGGTCAGGCGGATCAGGAACTCGTCCTCGACGAGCAGCAGGCGCGGTGCAACCAAGGTGCCTCCGACGATGAGCCGGATCCCCGGCAGGTAGGATGAGCCGGGTCTCCGGCGACGTGTCGCACGGTTGCATTCCGGATCGCATTTCGCGTCAAGAGCCTTCTCGCCGCGGCTGCATCGCGCACGCGATCGTGCTAGGAGGGCGGGATGATCGACCCGTTCGCCTGGATCGCCGGCTGGATCCACGAGACCTGCCTGGTCCCCGCACTCTGGCGCCTGGGCTGGATGCAGTGGGAGGACGTCTCCTTCATGTGGGTGCTGTTCGGCGTCTACGGCGTGCTGCAGGTGGCGATCAACTGCGCGATCTGCATGCCGATGCAGTGGCTACGGCCGCTGCAGCGCTTCCCCCGCACGCCGGGTGCCGGGAGCGCGGTGACGATGGACGTCGTCTACACCCTGATCGCGCGCGTCGGCATCTTCCCCCTGGTCAGCTTCTTCGGCTTCTACGAGATCCAGACCTGGATCAACGGCGCGCTCGCCGACCGCGGCTACGTGCCGCCGACCCTCGAGACCCTGGTGCCGGGACTGCTCGAGCTGCCGGTGCTGAGCTTCTTCCTGTACGCCGCCGTGCTCGACTTCACCGACTACTGGCGGCATCGCCTGTCGCACCGCCTCGGCTGGTGGTACGGGCTGCACGCGGTGCACCACGCGCAGCGGCAGATGACGTTCTGGTCCGACGACCGCAACCACGTGCTGGACGACGTGATCAGCTACGTCTGGTTCATCGCCGTGGGATTGCTGATCGGGGTGCCGCCGATGCAGTTCCCGCTGCTGGTGCTGTTCCTGCGCCTGGTCGAGAGCCTGTCGCACGCCAACACCAGCCTCTCCTACGGCTGGCTGGGCGAGCGGCTGCTGGTCTCGCCGCAGTTCCACCGCGCCCATCACGGGCTGCGCGCGGCGGGGCGGCGGTCGGGCAATTTCGGCGCCGTGTTCCCGTGGTGGGACATGATGTTCGGCACCGCCAGCTTCCGTCGCGACGTGGTGGAGACCGGCGACGCCTCGGCCGAGGAGGCGATGGCGAGCGGCGGCTGGCTGGCGCAGCAGCGCGCCGGCCTGCGCCGGTCCTGGCAGCTCGCGAGGCGCGCGCCGCGGCATCCCGGATCGACCGTCGCACTGGGCTCTAGCTCGGGGTTCGGGCGGCGCTAGCCCGGTGGCGCGCCGCCTGAGGCGCTGATGCCGCCGCATCCCGAGGGCTGGCTCAAGGTGCTGCCGGACGGCCTGTACTGCGAGCCGGGCGGCTTCTACATCGATCCTCCCGGCCCGGTCGCCCGCGCCATCATCACCCACGCCCACGCCGATCATGCCCGCCCGGGTCACGGTGCGGTACTCGCCAGCCCCGAGACGATGGCGCTGATGGACGTGCGCATGGGCGAGGGGCGGTCGGGTGCGGATCGGCAGGCGCTGCCGTACGGCGAGACGATCACCCTGGACGGGGTGCAGGTCTGGCTGCAGCCGGCCGGGCACGTGCTGGGCAGCGCCCAGGTGGCGATGGAGTGGCGCGGCAGCCGCGCCGTGGTCTCGGGCGACTACAAGCGCGTCGCCGATCCGACCTGCCTGCCGTTCGAGCCGATCGCCTGCGACGTCTTCGTCACCGAGGCGACGTTCGGCCTGCCGGTGTTCCGCCATCCGCCGCCGGCGGGCGAGGTGGCCCGCCTGCTGGACAGCGTGGCGCTGTTCCCCGAGCGCACGCACGTGATCGGCTGCTACGCGCTCGGCAAGTGCCAGCGCCTGATCGCGCTGCTGCGCGAGGCCGGCTGGGACCGGCCGATCCACCTGCACGGCGCGCTGATCCCGCTCTGCGAGGCGTACGGGCGCATGGGCATCCCGCTCGGCGAGTTGCGTCCGGCCACGGTGGCCGCCAAGGCAGAGTTGACCGGTGCCATCGTGCTGGCGCCGCCGTCCGCGATCGCCGACCGCTGGGCACGCCGGCTGTCCGATCCGGTCACCTGCCTCGCCTCGGGCTGGATGCGGGTGCGGCAGCGCGCCAAGGCGCGCGGCATCGAGCTGCCGCTGGTGATCTCCGACCACGCCGACTGGGACGAGCTGGGCGCGACCCTGGCCGAGGTGGACGCGCCGGAGATCTGGGTGACGCACGGACGCGAGGAGGCGCTGATCCACGAGGCCGGCAAGCAGGGGCGGCGCGGCCGCGCGCTGCGCCTGGTCGGCTACGGCGACGAGGATGATGCGGGTACCGATGCCGGCCCCGATGCCCATACGGAGCCGGCGCCGGCATGATCGCCTTCGCCGAGCTGCTCGAGCGCCTGACCCTGACGCCCGGCCGGCTGGCCAAGATCGCGCTGCTGCGCCGCTTCTTCGAGAGCGAGCCGGATCCGGATCGCGGCATCGGGCTCGCCGCGCTGACCGGCGAGCTCGCCTTCGAGGCCGCCAAGCCGGCGCTGATCCGCGGCCTCGCCGAGAGCCGCACCGACCCGGTGCTGTTCGCCTGGTCGTACGACTATGTCGGCGACCTCGCCGAGACGGTGGCGCTGATGTGGCCGGAGCGCCGCGTCAACAGCCCGCCGCCGCTGCTGATGGAGGTGGTGCGGTCGCTCGCCGGCACGCCGAAGTCGGAGCTGCCGGCGCTGGTCGCGGGCTGGCTCGACGCCTCGCCGAGCCCGGTGCGGCTGGCCATCCTCAAGCTGATCACCGGCGGCCTGCGGGTCGGCGCCTCGGTGCGGCTGGCCAAGATCGCGCTGGCCGAGCTCAGCGGCGGCCGCATCGCCGCCGACGACATCGAGGAGGTCTGGCACGGCCTCGAGCCCCCCTACACCGAGCTGTTCGCCTGGATCGAGGGACGCGGGGCGCGGCCGGACCCGAAGGGCGCGCCGGTGTTCCGGCCGCCGATGCTGGCGCACCCGCTGGAGGCCGCCGACCGCGCGGCGCTGGACTTCCCCGCCTTCGCCGCCGAGTGGAAGTGGGACGGCATACGCGTGCAGCTGGTCTCCACCCAGGGCGGCAGGCGGCTCTACTCGCGCGGCGCCGACGACATCTCGGCGGCGTTCCCGGAGATCGTCGAGGCAATGACGTTCGACGCGGTGCTCGACGGCGAGCTGCTGGTGCTCCGCCACGGCGTGGTGGCGCCGTTCGCCGACCTGCAGCAGCGGCTGAATCGCAAGGCGCCGAGCCCGCGCATGATGGCGCAGTTCCCGGTCGGGGTGCGGCTCTACGACATGCTGTTCGAGGGGGCCGAGGACCTGCGGCCGCTCGGCTTCGAGCAACGCCGGCGGCGTCTGGAGGCGTGGTTCGACCGCACCCGTCCGACGCGCATGGACCTGTCGGAGATCGTCGCCGCCGCCGACCTCGAAGCCCTCGGGGTGCTGCGCGACGGCGCCCGCGCCGCCTCGATCGAGGGGCTGATGCTGAAGCGCCGCGACAGCCCCTACCTGCCCGGCCGGCCGAAGGGGATGTGGTGGAAGTGGAAGCGCGACCCGCTCAGCATCGACGCGGTGCTGATGTACGCGCAGCGCGGCCACGGCAAGCGGTCCTCGTTCTATTCCGACTACACGTTCGGACTGTGGCGCGACGGCGCCGAGGGTGCGCCGGAGCTGGTGCCGGTCGGCAAGGCCTATTCGGGCTTCACCGACGTGGAGCTGGGGATGCTGGACCGCTGGATACGCAACCACACCACCGCCCGCTTCGGACCGGTGCGCGAGGTGGCGCACGGGCGCGAGCTCGGCATCGTGCTGGAGATCGCCTTCGACGCGGCGCAGCGCTCGACCCGGCACAAGTCGGGGGTGGCCCTTCGCTTCCCGCGCGTGGCACGGCTGCGCACCGACAAGCCGCCGGCCGAGGCCGACCGGCTGGACAGCCTGATGCGTTTGCTGGATGAGTCCGATCCCGGACAAGCGATCGCCGAAGATCCACCTCGTTGAGCAACGAAAGCACGAGTGCTGCATGTCTCAGTCACGCACCCGGATGCCGGCCGCTTCGGCATCGCCCGTCTCGCCAAAGCTGGTCTTGCCAGAAGTGGTCTCGCCGGAGCTGGCCCGATCCTGCGAGTCGGTACGGCGGCACACCGAGCACCTCGCCGCAGCACTCTCGGCGGAGGACCAGTGCGTCCAGTCGATGCCCGATGCGAGCCCGACCAAGTGGCACCGGGCGCATACCAGCTGGTTCTTCGAGCAGTTCGTGCTGGAGCCGCATCTGCCCGGCTATCGTCGCTTCGACGAGGCGTTCTCGTTCCTGTTCAACTCCTACTACGAGGCGGTCGGCCCGCGTCATCCGCGGCCGATGCGCGGCCTGCTGACGCGCCCGGACGGCACCCACGTCGCCCGCTACCGGGCGCATGTCGATGCCGGGCTGAGCCGGCTGCTGGCGGCGCCGCTCGGCCAGGCGCTGGACGAGCTGGTCACGCTGGGCCTGCATCACGAGCAGCAGCACCAGGAGCTGCTGGTGACCGACGCCATGCACGCGCTGGCGCAGAACCCGCTCTGCTGGCGGCTGTCGCCGGTCGAGGACCGGATCGCCGTGCTGCCGGGCTGGAGCGCGCCCGCCGGTGCCCCGGGCCCGACCCGCTTCGTCGAGTGCCAGGGCGGCCTGGCGCGGATCGGTCATCCCGGGGAGGGCTTCGGCTTCGACAACGAGTTCCCGTGCCACCAGCAGATCCTGCAGCCGCACGCGCTCGCCGACCGGCTGGTGCGCAATGCCGAGTGGCTCGAGTTCATCGCCGACGGCGGCTACCGGCGCCCCGAGCTGTGGATGGCCGATGGCTGGGCCGAGTGCTGCCGCGAGGGCTGGGAAGCGCCGCTGCACTGGCGCGGCCACGAGGCGGGCTGGCTGCAGGTCACCCCGGGCGGCTGCCGGCGGCTCGCCGCCGACGACGCGGTGACCCACGTGAGCTGGTACGAAGCCGACGCCTATGCCCGCTGGGCCGGCGCCCGCCTGCCGACCGAGGCCGAGCTCGAGGCTGCGCAGCGTGCGTCGCCCGCGGGCCTGGCCGAGTTCTTCGGCCACGCCTGGCAGTGGACCAACAGCGCCTACCTGCCCTATCCCCGCTTCAGGGCGGCCGGCGGCGCGATCGGCGAGTACAACGGCAAGTTCATGATCAACCAGATGGTCCTGCGCGGCAGCTCGCACGCGACGCCGCCCGGCCATGCCAGGGCGAGCTACCGCAACTTCTTCCCGCCCGGCGCACGCTGGCAGGCGTCCGGCCTTCGGCTGGCCCAGGATCGCTGACCGGCTGACATAGGACCCACGATGAACGCCACCGACCTGCGGCATGCCGCGGCGACGCCTGCCACGCGCGTGCAGGAGGTCGACGATGTCGGCGACATCCTGGCCGGCCTGGGCCGGCTGCCGAAATCGCTGCCCTCGCGCCTGTTCTACGACGACGCCGGCTGCGAGCTGTTCGCCCGCATCACCCGGTTGCCGGAGTACTACGTCACCCGTGCCGAGATGGGCCTGCTCGAGGCTCACGCGGCGGCGATCGTCTCGGACGTCGCCGCCGGCAGCGTGCTGGTGGAATACGGCGCCAGCGACGAGAACAAGGGGGTGGCGCTGCTGCGCGCCGCCGAAGGCCGGCTGTCGGCCTACCTGCCGATCGACATCGCGGGAGCGGCGCTGTCGGCGCTGCGGGAACGCATGCGGACCAGCCATCCCGGCCTCGCGGTGTGGCCGCTCGAGGCCGATTTCACCGCGCCGCTGTCGCTGCCGGCGATACCCGGCACGCGGGCGCGGCTCGGCTTCTTCCCCGGCTCGACGATCGGCAACTTCAACCCGGCGACCGCGACACGATTCCTCCGCCAGGCGAGAGCCAGCCTGTCGGGCGAGGGCGACGAGCCGACCCGGTTCGTCGTCGGCACCGACCTGCGCAAGTCGGGCGAGGTGCTGGTGCCGGCCTATGACGACGCCGCCGGCGTCACCGCGGCCTTCAACCGCAACATCCTGCGCCACGTCAACCGGCTCGCGGGTGCGGCGTTCGATCCCGACCGGTTCGCGCATCGCGCGGTGTGGAACGCCGCGGAAGGACGCGTCGAGATGCACCTGGTCAGCCGGCTGCCGCAGGTGGTCGAGGTGGCCGGCCGATCGATCGCCTTCGCGGCGGACGAGAGCATCCATACCGAGAGCAGCTACAAGCACACCCGCGAGGGCTTCCTGGAGCTGGCGCGTCAGGCCGGATGGCGCTCCGACGGGTTCTGGACCGATGCGGAGGGACGCTTCGGCATGCACCGGCTGATCGCGGATCGCGGCGTGGCATTGGCGTAACGGAGGCAGAGCAAGGGGCCTTGCCCCACGACCGCATCAAAGGCCAAGCCTCTGAAATCCGAAACCTGAGAATCGGGGCCTGGGGCCGCCGGCCCCAGTGGGTCAAGGGCAAAGCCCTTGCCTGCTCTTCTCAACGTTCTGCTAGCGCAGCACCCCGTTGCTGGGCAGGATCGGCGGCGGCGTGGGCTCGCCGATCGTCTGCAGCATGTCGATCTCGATGCCCCGCGTGATCGCCTGCAGCGGCAGCGCGTGCACGGTGTCGGCGAACGGGCTCTCAAGGTCGGAGCCGACCCGGTCGAGGGCGACGAACAGGAAGCCGACCAGGGTGGAGCCCAGCGGGGTGATCCAGCCCAGCTGCTGCACCATCGACAGCGGCAGCACGGTGCAGAACACCCGTGTGATCAGGCCGGGCAGCAGCGAGAACTGGATCGCGAGCGGCGTCCGCATGATCCGCTCCAGGCCGCCCTGCGCGTCGGCGAGGTCGGACAGCGTGGCCTCGATCGCGGCGTGCTCGGAGCCGTCGATGTTGTGCTGGCGGGCACTCTGGGCGATCTCGCGGCCGACCTCGTAGAGGATCCCGTTCGCCTGGTTGCGTCGGCCGACGATGCGCCCGAACATCTCCTGCGACAGGAAGGGGGCGATCTCGGCGGACACGTCGGTGCCGCGCAGCATGCCGCGCACCGCGTAGGCGTAGCCGATCATCGCGCGCGTCAAGTCCGGGCGCCCGCGCGCCAGCGTCTCCGCCTGTCGCGCGAAGCAGCGGCAATTGTTCAGGATCGCGCCCCACAGGGTGCGCGCCTCCCACCAGCGCGCGTAGGCGGCGTTGTTGCGCACGCTCATGAACAGCACCAGCACCGAGCCGATCATCGAGTAGGGCAGCGCCGGCTGGTCCATCCAGGGCCGATGCGCGAGCTGGAACGCCAGCACCACGAACACGTCCCACGCGAACAGCAGCAGCAGCGGCCGCAGGCTCTCGCGCAGCAGCTGGATGGTGCCGGCAGTCCGATCGACGATCATCGCCGCGAGGCCTCCCGGGCCGGCACCATCACCCGACGCGAGGATAGCGCAGATCGGTGCGATCGACGAAGGACTTCGTGGCGGCGGAGCAGGGCGATGCCCCGGACCCGCCGGGGCCCGGGCCCCGGCGTCCCGTTTCGGAGCCGGCGTCGTCCTTTGCCCAGGGCGGGGCGGCGGATATGGTGGGCGCGCGCATGGCCGCGCCGGCCGTCGCAGGAGGCCGGACCATGAGTGATCGGACCACGCAGACGCGCTTCCGCGGCAAGGTGGCGGTGGTGTCCGGGGCCGCGCGCGGCATCGGCCGCGCGGTCGCCGTGGCACTGGCGCGCGAGGGGGCGAATGTCGTCGGCGCCGACATCGCGGGTCCGGTGAACCGCACCTTCGAGGTCGCGCCGTCGACCGCCGCCGACCTCGACGAGACCGGCCGGGCGGTGCGCGAGGCCGGCGGCGGCTGGCTCGGCGTGACGTTCGACCAGCGCGACATCGACGCGGCGCGACGCGCCGCGGGTCAGGTGCACGCGACCTTCGGTGGCCTGGACATCCTGTTCGCCAATGCCGGGGTGCAGGCGTTCAAGCCGCTGCTGGAGATGGAAGACGAGGACTGGCACACGCAGATCGACGTCAACCTGACCGGCACCGCGAACGTGCTGCGCGTTTTCGCACCGATGATCGTCGCCCGCGGCGGCGGCCGCATCATCATCACCTCCTCGACCCAGGGACGGCACGGCGCGAAGTTCGGCGCCGCCTACTCCGCCTCCAAGTGGGGGCTGATCGGGCTGATGAAGTCGGCGGCGCTCGAGCTCGGCGCACACGGCATCACGGTTAATGCGCTGATCCCGGGGCTGATCGACACGCCGCTCACCCGTCACGAGCAGCGATACGCGCAGTCGCTGCAGGAGTCCGGCCAGGCGCCGAGCGGCGACGAGGCCACGGACGAGGCCGCCGCGCGCAAGGGGCTCGCCGGCAAGTCGCCGCTGGGCGTGCCGTGGATCGATCCGCAGGAGCTGGCGCCGATGGTCGCCTTCCTGGCCTCGGACGAGGCGCGGATGATCACCGGCGCCAGCTTCGAGGTGACCGGCGGCGACAGCGCGCACATGCCATGACGGCGCGGGCCGGCCGATCCGCGCGGGGCGAAACTGCCCGGATCTCCGTCCGGAACCCGGCTCTTCCCGCCAGGATCCGCCGGCGATGACCGGACCGGGCGAGGGGCACGCGGTGCTCGACCTGCCGATCGGCATCGAGGCCACCGGGCAGCGCACCGAGACGGACTCGATGGGCAGCATCGAGGTGCCGGCGGATCGCTACTGGGGCGCGCAGACGCAGCGCAGCCTGGTGCACTTCTCCATCGGCGAGGACCGCATGCCCAAGCCGCTCTACCACGCCTACGGCGTGGTCAAGAAGGCCGCCGCCCTGGTCAACGAGGCCGATGGCCGGCTGGAGCCTTGGAAGGCGGCGGCGATCGTGCGTGCCGCCGACGAGGTCATCGCGGGCCAGCTGGACGAGCACTTCCCGCTCTATGTCTGGCAGACCGGGTCGGGCACCCAGTCCAACATGAACCTCAACGAGGTGCTGTCGAACCGCGCCATCCAGCTGCTCGGCGGCGAGCTCGCGAGCAAGTCGCCGGTGCATCCCAACGACGACGTCAACATGGGCCAGTCCAGCAACGACAGCTTCCCGACCGCGATGCACGTGGCCGCGGTCAAGGAGCTGGACGACCGCCTGCTGCCGCAGCTCGACGCGCTGGCGCGTGCGATCGAGGTCAAGGCGCAGGAGTGGGACGGCGTCGTGAAGATCGGCCGCACCCATCTCGAGGATGCCGTGCCGCTCACCGTCGGTCAGGAATGGTCCGGCTACGCGCACCAGATCCGCGACGCGATCGCCGACATCCGACGCGGACGCGAGGGGCTGATGCAGCTGGCGATCGGCGGCACCGCCGTCGGCACCGGGCTGAACGCGCCGCCGGGCTTCAGCGTCAAGGTCGCGGCCAGGATCGCCGAGCTGACCGGGCAGCCCTTCGTCACCGCGCCGAACAAGTTCGCCGCCCAGGGCTCGCTGGACGCGATGGTGCGGGCCAGCGCGACCCTGCGCGGCGTCGCGGTGGCGCTGATGAAGATCGCCAACGACATGCGCTGGCTCGCCTCCGGTCCGCGCTGCGGCCTCGGCGAGCTGCTGCTGCCGGAGAACGAGCCCGGCTCCTCGATCATGCCGGGCAAGGTCAACCCGACGCAGTGCGAGGCGATGGTGATGATCGCGATCCAGGTGATCGGCGACGACACCGCGGTCGCCTTCGCCGGCAGCCAGGGCAATTTCGAGCTGAACACGATGCGGCCGATCATCATCGACAACTTCCTGCACTCGGCACGCATCCTGGCCGACGGCAGCGAGAAGTTCCGCCTGTACTCGGTCGAGGGCACCAGGCTCGACGAGAAGCGGATCGCCCGCCATGTGGCGGAGTCGGTGATGCTGGTGACGGCACTCAGCCCGGTGATCGGCTACGACAAGGCCTCCGGCATCGCGCACAAGGCGATGGACGAGGACCTCACGCTCCGTCAGGCTGCGGTGCAATCCGGCGACGTCAGCGAGCAGCAGTTCGACGCGGTGGTCGACCCCTCCAGGATGGTCGGCAGCGGCCTGGCGGGAGCCTGAGCCGGTCGCAGGCGGCATCCTTCCCAGCAGAGGCATGTGTCCCATGAGCAAGTCGAACGTGGCCGACCTGATCGTACAGGCGCTGCATCAGGTGGGTGTCGGACGGATCTACGGGGTCGTCGGCGACAGCCTCAACGCCCTGACGGAGGCGCTGCGCAAGCATGGCGGGATCGACTGGATCCACACACGCAGCGAGGAGGCCGCGGCGTTCGCCGCCGGCGGCGAGGCGCACCTCACCGGCAGCCTCGCGGTCTGCGCCGGCAGCTGCGGTCCGGGCAACCTGCACCTGATCAACGGCCTGTTCGACTGCCACCGCTCGCGCGTCCCGGTGCTCGCGATCGCCGCCCAGATCCCCAGTGCCGAGATCGGGCGGAACTACTTCCAGGAGACCCACCCGCAGAACCTGTTCCAGGAATGCAGCCATTTCTGCGAGCTGATCTCCAGCCCCGAGCAGCTCCCCGGGGTGCTGGAGACGGCGATCCGCGTCGCCGTCGCCGAACGCGGCGTCTCCGTCCTCGTGGTGCCCGGCGATGTCGGGCTGATGCCGGTGCCCGATGCCGCGAGGCTGTCGCCCGCGCTGCTGCCCGCACCGGCGGTGGCGCGGCCGCCGGACGCCGAGCTGGACGCGCTGGCCGGGATGCTGAACCGGTCGTCGCGGGTGACGCTGCTGTGCGGCCGAGGCTGCTACGGCCAGCACGCGGCCCTGCTGCGGCTCGCGGACGCGCTGAAGTCGCCGATCGTGCATGCGCTGGGCGGCAAGGAGGGCGTCGAGCACGACAACCCGTTCGATGTCGGCATGACCGGGCTGATCGGGTTCAGCTCCGGCTACCGCGCGATGATGGAGTGCGACATGCTGCTGATGCTGGGGACCGACTTCCCCTATCGGCAGTTCTACCCGACCAAGGCGCGGATCGCCCAGCTCGACCTGCGCGCCTCCAGCCTGGGCAGGCGCTGCCGCCTCGATCTCGGCCTGCTCGGCGATGTCGGCGCCACCATCGAGGCGCTGCTGCCGCGCCTGCAGCCCAGGACCGACCGGGCGCATCTCGACGACAGCCTCGCGCACTACGCGCGTGCCCGCGAGGGCCTGGACGAGCTGGCCGTGGGCCGGCCGGGCCACGAGCCGATCCACCCGCAGTTCCTCGCCAGGACGCTGAGCGAGATGGCGTCCGACGACGCGATCTTCACCTGCGACGTCGGCACGCCGACGATCTGGGCGGCGCGCTACCTGAAGCTGAACGGTGGCCGGCGCCTGATCGGCTCGTTCAACCACGGCTCGATGGCCAACGCGATGCCGCAGGCGATCGGCGCGCAGGCGACCTACCTGAACCGGCAGGTGATCTCGCTGTCGGGCGACGGCGGCTTCGCGATGCTGATGGGCGACCTGCTGACCCTGGTGCAGCACAGGCTTCCGGCCAAGATCGTGGTGTTCAACAATTCGACGCTCGGCTTCGTCGAGATGGAGATGAAGGCGGCCGGCTTCCTCGATACCGGCGTCGCCCTGGTGAACCCCGACTTCGCGGCACTGGCCACGGCGGCCGGGCTGTTCGCCAGGCGCGTCGAGGATCCGGCCGACCTGGCCGACGCGGTGCGCGCCGCGCTCGCCCATGACGGACCCGCCCTGCTCGACGTGGTGACCGCCAAGCAGGAGCTGGCGATGCCGCCTCGCATCGGCATCGAGCAGATGGCCGGCTTCTCGCTCTGGGTCGCCAAGGCGGTGCTGAACGGGCGCGGCAACGAGGTGATCGATCTGGCGCGGACCAACCTGTCGCACTGATCCCGCTCGCGAACCCGGGTGCTGGAAGGCAGACCATGCGGATCGGATTGTTCATTCCCTGCTACGTCGATGCGTTCCATCCGGAGGTCGGCATCGCCACGCTGGAGCTGCTGGAACGGCTCGGTCTCGACGTCGAGTATCCGCCCGATCAGACCTGCTGCGGCCAGCCGATGACCAACACCGGCTGCCACGCGGAATCGGCCGCGACCGAGGCGCTGTTCGTGCGCAACTTCGACGGCTACGACTACGTCGTCTGCCCGTCGGGCAGCTGCGCCCACCACGTGCGCTGCAACCTCGACGCCATCGAGCAGACCGACGCGGTGCAGCGGGTCCGCGCCCGGACCTTCGAGCTGGTCGAGTTCCTGCACGACGTCCTGAAGGTCGATGCATTCCCCTGGGCCGAGTTCCCGCACAAGGTGGCGCTGCACCATAACTGCAACGCGCTGCGCGGCATCAACATCGCCAGCATGTCGGAGCTCCGCCACGCCCCCTTCTCCAAGCCGAAGGACCTGCTCGGGAGGGTGGCCGGCATAGAGTTCGTCGAGCTCGCCCGCCCCGACGAGTGCTGCGGCTTCGGCGGCACCTTCTGCGTGTTCGAGGAGGGCGTGTCGGCGAAGATGGGCCACGACAAGGTGCTGGACGAGCACCGCTCCGGTGCCGAGTATGTCGCCTCCTCGGACAGCTCCTGCATGCTGCACCAGCAGGGCTGCGCCGAGCGCGCCGGCCTGCCGGTGAAATACATCCATATCGCGCAGATCCTCAACGGAGCCCGTGCTTGAGCAAGCATCTGGGCTTGAGCAAGAACCTGGGCATGAGCGAGAACCCGATGCTGCACGAGGAGCTGGTTAATCACGGGCCGACCGAGGGCGCGACGCGGGACGGGGTGCGGCTGAGCCACGCCGAGGGCACGTCGAAGCCGCTGCGCTCGAAGACGCCGGAGCCGCAGCCGCGCGGTGCGCGCATCCGCGGCGATCGGCCGGTCGACCAGTCGGAGGCGGCGGACCGCTTCATCGCCGCCACCGAGCACGAGAAGATGCATGACGAGCGGCTGTGGGACCTGCGGCAGAAGCGCGACCGCGAGATGCACGGCATCCCCGAGTGGGAGCAGCTGCGCGAGCTGGCGTCGGCGATCAAGGAGCACGCGCTCACCCACCTCGACCGGTGTCTGGAGCAGTTCGAGGCCAACGCCACCTCCCGTGGCATCCACGTGCACTGGGCTCGCGACGCCGCGGAGCACAACCGGATCGTGCTCTCGATCCTGCGCGACCATCACGCGCGCCGGCTGATCAAGAGCAAGTCGATGCTGACCGAGGAGTGCGGCCTCCGCGAGTTCCTCGGCGAGCACGGGGTCGAGGTGATCGAGACCGACCTCGGCGAGCGCATCCAGCAGCTCGACGGCGAGGCGCCGAGCCACGTCGTGGTGCCGGCGGTGCACAAGCTGCGCTCCGACGTCGCCCGCGTGTTCGCCGACACGCTGGGCTCGGATCCGGACAGCGACGACGTGCACTACCTCGCCAGGACGCAGCGCGACGCCACCCGGCCGATGATCCTGTCGGCCGATGCCGGCATGACCGGCGCCAACTTCGCGGTCGCCGAGACCGGCAGCTTCGTGGTCTGCACCAACGAGGGCAACGCCGACCTGTCGGCCAACACGCCGCCGCTGCACATCGCCTCGATCGGCATCGAGAAGGTGATCCCCCGCCTCGACGACCTCGCGGTGATGGTGCGGCTGCTGTCGCGCAGCGCGCTCGGCTCGCCGATCACGCAATACACCTCGCACTTCCGCGGACCGCGCGCCGGCGGCGAGATGCACGTGGTGCTGGTCGATAACGGCCGCTCGGAGCGGCTCGGCATGGAGAAGTTCTGGACCTCGCTGAAATGCATACGCTGCGGTGCCTGCATGAACACCTGCCCGGTGTTCCGGCGCAGCGGCGGGCTGAGCTACGGCGCCACCTATGCCGGGCCGATCGGGCTGATCATCAACCCGACCTTCAATGCGCATAAATACAGCAGGCTGCCCTTCTCCTCGACGCTGAACGGCAGCTGCACCAACGTCTGCCCGGTCAAGATCAACATCCACACCCAGATCGCCGACTGGCGCCGCGTCATGGCGGAGACCCACGAGCTGCCGCGCATGAAGAAGGCGATGATGCAGGCGGCCGGCGCGCTGCTCGCGAACCCCAGGCTGTATCGCGCCGCGCTGCCGCTCGCCGACAGCGCGCTGCGCCACCTGCCGCGCTTCGTGCTCTACAACCGCTTCAACAGCTGGGCGCGCGGCCGCGAGATGCCGCACCCGCCGCGCCAGACCTTCCACCAGTGGTATCAGGCCAATCGCGGCAAGACCGCGTGAGCGGCCGCGAGGCGATCCTGGCGGCGGTGCGCGCACACCGGCCGGCGCTGGATCGACCAGCTCCCGTGGTGCCGGGCTTCGACGATCATCCGCCGCCGGACCTGCTGGCCGCCTTCGCCCACGCGCTCGAGCGCATGGGCGGCCAGATGCTGTCCGCGCCGGAGAGCGAGCACGGGGGCGACCCGCTCGCGTTGCTGCACGCCCGCATCGCCGATGCCCGGATCGTCTGTTCCAACGTGCCGGAATTCGTCGGCAACCGGGTGCTCACGCCGCAGACGCGGCCGGCCGATCTCGCCGACGTCGAGTACGGCATCGTCCGCGCCGCCTTCGCGGTGGCCGAGACCGGCTCCGTCTGCCTCACCGACGCCACGCTGGGGATCAACACGCTCGGCTACCTGCCGCAGCACCTCATCGTCCTGCTCGACCCCGCCGACATCGTCGTCAACATCCACCAGGCCTACCGGCGCCCGGAATGGCATCAGGTGCACTACGCCGTGTTGCATACCGGACCGTCGGCGACCGCGGACATCGAGGGCGTGCTGATACACGGCGCCCAGGGAGTGCGGTCGCTGGCCGTGCTCGCCCTGCCGCGAGCCCGAGCCTGAGGCCACGCGTTGACGACGGACCGGCGCGCACTGGCGGTGGGCCTGATCCTGGCGCTGGTCGGCGGATACGCCGATGCCGGCAGCTACCTGCTGTCCGGCAGCTTCACCGGACACGTCACCGGCAACTCCATCCTGATGGCGATCGCGATCGTCGGGCATCACGGCGCGCAGGCGCTCTCCTGCCTGCTGGCGGTGATGTGCTTCCTGGTCGGCACCGTGATCGGCCTGGTGTGGCGGCGCAGGGATGCGGGCGGCTCGTGCCGACCGCTGGCGGCGCCGCTGTCGGTGGAGATCGTGCTGATCGCGACCGGCATGTACGCGACCGGGCTCGGCCCGCCGGTCGGCCATGAGGCGTTCCTCGCCTGCGTTTGCCTTGCACTCGGCGTGCAGAACGGCATCCTGAGCAAGCTCGGGTCCGTGTCCGTGCACACCACCTTCATCACCGGCATGTTCACCTCGCTGGTCGGCGCCCTCATGGTCGATGCGGCCGGCCCGACCCGGCGGGTGCTGGCCGCGATCCTCGGCGCTTTCCTGTGCGGTGCGTCCTGCGGCGCCCTCGCCGTCACGCGTGCGGGTGTTGCGGGACTCTTCGGCGTGCCGCTGCTGCTGGCACTCGCCTGGCTCGTCTGCGTCACCGCGCCGCGCCGCGCGGCGGAGGGCTGAGGAAGGAGCCAGGGCTCTGCCCTGGACCCGCTGGAGCCTGAGGCCCCAGGCCCCCGAAACCGGGGGCGCCCGGGCATCGTCGCGGCGTCAGCGTCGGGTGTAGAGGGCGAGCTTGAGCGCCGGGTCGTCGTTCGCCTGGAAGCTCGCATAGTCGAAGCGCAGGGCGCCGAGGGTGGGGTGGAAGAACTGCTTGCTGCCCGAGACCGGTGCGCCGATGCCGTGCGCCGCCCACCAGCCCTCGAACTCCGGACAGGCTGCGCGCAGCCGACCGACCAGGGCGGCGAAGGCGACGTCGCCGGCCCAGAGGTCGTAGCCGGCGCGGAAGAGCGACACCATGCGCTGCGCCTCGCGGGCCCAGCCATCCGCGAACAGCGCTCTCGCGTCGGGATCGGTCAGCATCCACAGGAGCGTGTTGCGGTCCTCCGGCGCGAGGCGGCCGAAATCGCCGAACAGCGCCGCCGCGGCGGCGTTCCAGGCCAGGATGTCCCATCGCTGCCCGGTGATATAGGCCGGTCCGGGCAGGCCCTGCACCAGGCGGCGCAGCGTGTCCGGCACCGGCTCGCGCCGGAAGGGCTGCCGACCGCCTGCCGCGGCGAGCAGACGCAGATGGGCCAGTTCCACCGCGTCGAGCAGCAGCGCGCGGCCCAACGCTTCCACCGTTCCTGACGAGGGCGAGACGGCGCGACCCTGCTCCAGCTTCACGTACCACTCGGCGCTGATGCCGGCGCGCTGCGCCACCTCCTCGCGCTTGAGCCCGGCGATGCGCCGGGTTCGACGCACCGGCTGGCCGACGGCCTGCGGGTCCAGGCGCGCGCGGCGGGAGCGCAGGAAATCACCGAACGGGCGGTTGCCTGCCATGCCGTGCCTTCAAGGTGGTACTCCTCGATACCGGTATCCCGCCGGTTCTCCCTGTCGGGTGCGGACTGCGCCATGTCGGAGCCTCGATGTCGAGGAGGATCGGACATGAGGGCAGCGGTACTGCGCGATTTCGGGGCGCCGCTCGGTCTGGAGGAGGTGGCCGAACCGGTGCTCGGCACCGGCGAGGTCGTGGTGGACGTCGTCGCGGTGCCGGTGCTGTCCTATGCCGACGAGGTGTTCAGCGGCGCGCGCCGCTATCTCCTGCCGACACCAGTGGTGCCGGGCAGCGGCGCCATCGGGCGGGTGCGCGCGGTGGGCCCGGATGCCACCCGCCTGCAGCCCGGCGACTGGGTGTTCTGCGACCCCAGCGTGCGGTCGCGCGACGACGCGCTGACCCCCGACATCACCCTGCAGGGGTGGAGCGCGCGCGGTGAGGGCGGGCAGAAGCTCCAGCGCTATTTCCGCGACGGCGCCTTCGCCCAGCAGGTGCGCGTCCCGACCGAGAACGCCGTGCCGATCGACGCGATCGACCCCGCCGAGGCCGGGCGATGGTGCGCGGTCAACACGCTGCTGATCGCCTATGGCGGGCTGCTGGCGATGCGGTTCCGGCCCGGCGAGACGTTGCTGGTGAGCGGTGCGAGCGGCAATTTCGGCTCTGCCACGGTGGCGCTGGCACTCGCGATGGGAGCACGCTGCGTGGTGGCTCCCGGCCGCAACGTGGCGGTGCTGGACGATCTGCGGCGACGTTTCGGTGAACGCCTGCTGCCCGTGCGGCTGACCGGCGACGCGGCGACGGACACCGAGGCGATGCGGCGGGCGGCGCCCGGGCCGATCGATGCGGTACAGGACTTCCTGCCGCCCTCGGCCGCCGCAGGGGTGGCGCGGGCGGCGATCATGACGCTGCGCCAGGGTGGACGCGCCGTGCTGATGGGCGGCGTGGGCATGCTCGGCGGCGACGACCTGGCGCTGCCCTACCCGTGGATCATGCGCAACCTCATCACCCTGCGCGGCCAGTGGATGTACGACACCGCCGCCGTGCCGGGAATGCTCGGGCTGATCCGCGCCGGCCTGGTCGATCTGCGGCACTGGGCGGTCACGGAATTTCCGCTCGAGGCCGCCAACGTCGCCGTAGCACACGCGGCCGCCGAGGCCGGACCGTTCAGACTGACCGTGCTCAAGCCGTGATCGTCGTGCGCCGCGGGTCACGACCGCGGCTTCGCGTGCCGCCCTCGGCGCGTCAGCCGGGCGCCTGCCCGGCCGCCGGGTCGAGTGGTGCGTCGTAGAGCGCGTAGGTGCCCTTGATCCGCGAGGCGACGTACTCGTGCGCGTTGATCGGCGCGTAGCGCTGCGGCCGGTCCGGCCGGATGCAGACCGGCAGCGTCTCCAGGGTCACGTCGTAATCGACGCCGTAGAAGAACGGCACCGAGTAGCGCTCGCGGCCGGAGCGGTTGATCACCCGGTGCAGCGTGGAGGCGAACAGGTCGTTGGTCCAGCGCGCCATCATGTCGCCGATGTTGATCACGAAGGTGCCCGGCACCGGCACCGCGGCGATCCAGTCGCCGCGCGCGTTGCGCACCTCCAGGCCGCCGACATCGTCCTGGGCGAGGATGGTGAAGCACTCGTAGTCGGAGTGCGCACCGATGCCGACGCTGGCGCGCGCCTGCTCCGGGCCATCCCGCGGCGGCTGCGGCGGATAGTGCAGCACCCGCATGAAGCTGCCGGGCCGGTCGAGCATCGACTCGAACGCCGTCTCCGGCAGGCCGAGTGCGAGCGCGAAGCCACCGAACAGGCGACGCCCGAGCGCCAGCATCGCGGCGTAGTATGCCTCCAGGGACTGGCGGAACCCGGCCGGGGCGTCGTCCGGCCAGGCGTTCGGCCCTGACAGCCAGCAGCCGCGCAGCACCTCCGGATCGTCCGCCGGCACGTCGTGGCTGAGGTCGAAGGCCTCGTGCAGGTCGGCGGCGCCCTCGGCGTCGGTCTGCTCCTCCAGCATCCCGCCATAGCCGCGATGATGCGCCGAGCGGGAGATGTGGGTGCGCATCTTGCTCTCGAGCGGCAGCGCGAAGTAGGCGCGCGCGCTGGCGAAGCAGTCGTCGATGATCTCCTCGGCCACGCCGTGGTTACGCAGGTAGAAGAAGCCGATCCGCGTGCAGACCTGGCGCAGCTCGGCGGCGGCGGCGGCGCGTATCGCCGGATCGCTGCTCGCGATCGAGGCGAAGTCGATCACCGGGATGGCGTCGAAATCCGCATCCGCGGCGGCGATGTCCATGGCGCTGGCCTCTCCTGAACGCTCCGTCGACGATCGCAGCAAGAGCCGTGCCGGAACTGGCGTCGCGGCGGTTGCCGGTGGCGTGCGTCTTGCTAGCATCGGGCGACAGCCGGGAGAGCTTCGATGCAGCACACCACGCGTCGGCATCTGTTGACCCTGCTCGGCGCCGCCGTGCCCGCCTCGCTGCCCGTCTCCCTGCTCGGCGGCGGCGGCGCCCGTGCCGCCGACCTGCTGCCGGCGGTGGCGGAGAAGGATGCGGTGATCGCGTTCGGCCATATCGGCCCGATCTCCGATGGCGGCTGGACCTTCACCCACCACCGCGGCCTGCTCGCGGTGAAGGCGGCCTATCCGGCGGCGAAGTATCTCGAGGTGGAGACCATCCCGGTCTCCGCCGACGCCTCGCGCACCTTCCGCCAGTTCGTCGAGAACGGCGCCAACATCGTGTTCGTGACCTCCGAGTACGGCGACCTGCTCGGCTCGGTGGCCGAGGATGCGACGGAGGTCGCGTTCCTCGAGTGCGACGGTCACGCCGCCACCGCCAACCTGAGCTCGTACTATGTCGAGCACTGGATGATCAGCTACGTGCTGGGCATCGCGGCGGGCCAGCTCAGCCGCTCCGGCCGGCTCGGCTTCGTCGGCTCGCTGCCGGTGCCGGCGGTGTACAGCTGCGCCAACGCCTTCCTGCTCGGCGCCCGCAGCGTCGCGCCGAAGGCGGCGATCCAGGTGATCCTGATCAACTCGTGGTTCGATCCGCAGGCGGCGTCGCAGGCGGCGTCGGCGCTGGTGCAGAACGGCGTCGACCTGATCTACACCAACCTCGACGACGCCTCGGTGCTGACGGTGGCGGAGAAGGCCGGCATACGCGCCGTCACCTGGAACACCGACATGCGCGCCCTGGGGCCGAATGCCTATATCAGCTCGGTGCTGCTGGACTGGAACGGCTTCTACCTTGGGGAGGTCGGGCGTCGCCTGGCCGGTCGATGGAGCGGCGGCGCCAGGACGCTGCTCCCGATGGGCCGCGGCGTGGACCGCGATGCCTGGGGCGCCAAGGTGCCGGCTTCGGTCGCGGCGAGT
Source organism: uncultured Acetobacteraceae bacterium (assembly GCA_964242335.1). Lineage (GTDB taxonomy): Bacteria > Pseudomonadota > Alphaproteobacteria > Acetobacterales > Acetobacteraceae > Lichenicoccus. The sequence goes on from CAXTAY010000011.1 coordinate 32,403, forward strand.
GCGGACGCGATGCGCAGCCGGATCATCAGCCAGGGCTACAACCCGTTCGTCGGCGAGTTGCGCGATGCCGCAGGCCGGGTGCGCGTCCGCGCCGGGGAGACCATGAGCCGGTCCGCCCTCGAGGGGTGGGACTGGCCGATCGAGGGCGTCAGCGGCCTGAAGCTGAGCTGAGCCGCCCGTGCCGCTGGTCTCGCTGCGCGGCATCACCAAGTCGTTCTACGGCGTGCTGGCCAACGACGATGTCGATTTCGACCTCGCCGGCGGCGAGATCCACGCGCTGCTGGGCGAGAACGGTGCCGGCAAGTCGACGCTGATGAACGTGCTCACCGGGCTCTACCAGCCCGACGCCGGCGCGATCTTCATCGAGGGCAGCCGGCGTCGGCTGGACGGACCGGCCGCCGCCATCGCCACCGGGATCGGCATGGTGCACCAGCATTTCAAGCTGGTGCAGGCCTTCACGGTGGCCGAGAACATCCATCTCGGCTGGGACGAGACGCCGCGTCGCGCCTCCGCCGCGGTGCTGGAGGCGCGCGCCGCCGCCCTCTCCGCGCGCTTCGGCCTGGCGGTGGCGCCGGGCGCGCGGGTGCGCGACATCTCCGCGGGCGAGCAGCAGCGCGTCGAGATCCTGCGCGTCCTGGCGCGCGGCGCCCGCGTGCTGATCCTCGACGAGCCGACGGCGGTGCTGACGCCGCAGGAGGTGCGGGCGCTGTTCGAGGCGCTGCGCGCCTTCCGCGCCCAGGGCAACTCGGTGATCCTGATCAGCCACAAGCTGGGCGAGGTGCTGGAGATCGCCGACCGGGTGACGGTGATGCGCGGCGGGCGATCGGTCGCGACCCAGGCCAGCGCGGGCGCCAGCCGGGCGACGCTGGCGCGGCTGATCGTCGGCCAGACGCCGGCAGCACCACCCGAGGCGGCGTCGCCGCAGCCTGCCGGCGCCGTGATGCTCGCCCTGCGCGGCGTCGTGGTGCGCGATGCGCGCGGCGTCGCCCTGCTCGACGGCATCGACCTCGAGGTGCGCGCCGGCGAGACGCTCGGCATCGCCGGCGTCGCCGGCAACGGCCAGCGCACCCTCAGCGAGGTGCTCAGCGGCTGCGTCGCCCCGCACCAGGGCGAGGTGCTGATCGACGGCGTGCCGGTGCGGCGCCCCGATCCGCTCGGCTTCGCGCGGCAGGGCATCGGCCACATCCCGGAGGATCGGCTGCGCACCGCGCTCGCCGGCGACCTGTCGCTGGCGGAGAACGCGGTGCTGCGCGAGTATCGGGGGCCGCCGGTCTCCGGGCGGCTCGGCTTCAGTCCGGCGCGGGCACGACGGCTCGGCCGGCGCATCATCGGCGACGCCGCGCTCGACCGCCAGGAGCCGGGGCTGGCCGCGCGCAGCCTCTCCGGCGGCAACCAGCAGCGCCTGGTGGCGGAGCGAGAGATGCGCGTCGCGCACCGCCTGCTGGTCGCCGCCTATCCGACGCGCGGCCTCGATGTCGGCGCCGTCGCGGTCCTGCATGCGCGGATGCGTCGCCTGCGCGCGGCGGGTGCCGCGATCGTGCTGATCTCCGAGGAGATCGAGGAACTGCTGGAGCAGGCCGACCGCATCGCGGTGCTGTTCCGGGGCAGGATCAGCGGCATCCTGCCGGCGCGGACGGCGGACGCCGAGCGGCTCGGCCTGCTGATGAGCGGCCACGCCGTGCCGGACGCGGCATGAGCGGGAGCGGCTGGACGGTCCAGCGCATCCCCTCGGTGCCGGCGTCGCTGCGCGTGACCTCGCACGCCGTCTCGGGGCTGGTGGCGCTGCTGCTTGGCGGGATCGTGCTGGCGACGCTCGGCTGGTCGCCGCTGTCGCTCGGGGCCGCGATCCTGCGCGCCAGCGCCGAGCGCTTCGGGCTGCAGGACCTGGCGATGCTGGCGACGCCGCTGATCCTGACCGGGCTGTCGGTCTCGATGATGCTCCGGGTCGGGCTGTGGAACATCGGCGCCGACGGGCAGTTCTATCTCGGCGCGGTGTGCGCCGCGGGTGTCGGGCTGTTCCTGCATGGCAGCCAGGCCGTGATGCTGGCGGCGATGGCGCTCGCGGCCGCGCTCGGCGGTGCCGCCTGGATCGCGGTGCCGGCGCTGGCGCGGCTGACGCTCGGCACCAGCGAGATCATCACCACGCTGCTGCTCAACTTCGTCGCCCGGCTGCTGGTCGCCGACCTCGCCACCGGCAGCTGGCGCGACCAGCGCAGCTCGGTGACCGGGCAGACGCGCCGGATCCCGTACGCGATCCCGCACCTGCCGCGTGCGTGGCACTGCGGGCCGGTGCATTGGGGGCTGGCCGCCGCCCTGCTGCTGGCGGTGCTGCTGGCGTTCGCCTGCCGCAACACGCGCTGGGGCTACGAGCTGCGGCTGTGCGGCGCCAACCGCGACGCCGCCGCCTATGCCGGCATGCCGGTGCGCACCCGGCTGCTGCAGGCGATGCTGCTGAGCGGTGCCATCGCCGGGCTCGCCGGCATGATCGAGCTCGCCGGCACCGTGCACCGGCTCGAGGGCGGGCTGTCGAACGGCTACGGCTATACCGGCATCATCGTCGCGGTGCTGGCGAGCGCCTCGCCGCTCGGCGCGGTCTGCACCGGCGCGCTGATGGCGGTGGTGCTCAACGCCGGCACCATCCTGCAGACCCAGGGGCTGCCCGCGTCCGCGGCGATGGCGTTCGTCGGGCTGATCCTGCTGTGTGCCGCGATCGGCGAGAGGCTGGTGCAGTACCGGCCGGTGCGGCTGCGACGTCCGTGATGCTGGCCGATCTTCTCGGCGACGCCCTGCTGTCGGGCGGCGTGCTGGCGATGGCGGGGCTGGGCGAGCTGCTGGCCGAGCGGGTGGGCGTGCTCAACCTGGGGGTCGAGGGTCTGATGGCGCTGGGCGGCATCACCGCGATCGCCGCCGCCGCCGCGACCGGTGATCCCTACGCCGGCTTCGCCGCCGCCTGCGCCGTCGGCATGCTCGCCGGCGTGGTGTTCGCGCTCGCCACCGTGGTGATGCGGGCGAACCAGGTGCTGTGCGGCATGGCGTTGACCCTGGGCGGCAGCGGCCTCGCCGCCACCATCGGTCGTCCCTACGCCGGCCGGCCGGCGCAGGCGGTGTTCGAGCGGCTGCACGTGCCGCTGCTCGACCGCCTGCCGGTGCTGGGGCAGGCGCTGTTCTCGCAGAACCTGCTGGTGCTGCTCACCTGGCTGGCGCTGCCGGCGGCGATCCACCTGCTGCTGTTCGGCACCCGGCACGGGCTGTCGCTGCGCGCCGTCGGCGAGAACCCGGCTGCGGCCGACGCCGCCGGGCTGCGCGTGCTGCCGCTGCGATGCGCCTACGTCACACTCGGCGCAGGTCTCGCCGCCGGCGCCGGCGCCTACCTCACGCTCGGCTTCGTGCCGTCCTGGTCGGAGAGCGTGGTCGCCGGACGCGGCTGGATCGCGGTGGCGCTGGTGATCTTCGCCGGCCACCGGCCGCTGCGCGTCGCCGCCGGCGCCCTGCTGTTCGGAGCGGTGGATGCGTTCGGCTACCTCGCCCAGGCGCATGACTGGGGCCTGCCCTCGGCCTTCCTCGCCATGCTGCCGTACCTGGCGACGATCCTGTTCATGATCCTGCCGCCGCTGCTGTCGGGGGGACGCGCGGCGCTGCCGGCACCGGCAGCACTGGGCGTACCCTATTTCCGCGACGAGCGTTGACGCGCCCCCGTTGACGCGCCCCCGTTGACGCGCCACAGGGTGGCGTATTCCATCCCGCCTGCATCCGGAGGACACTCATGGACGTGCGCGCGGCGGTGGCCTTCGAGGCCGGACACCCCCTGTCGATCGAGACGGTACAGCTAGAAGGCCCTCGCGCCGGCGAGGTGCTGGTGGAGATCCGCGCCACCGGCCTCTGCCATACCGACAAATACACCCTTTCCGGCGCCGATCCGGAAGGGCTGTTCCCCGCCATCCTCGGCCACGAGGGTGCCGGCGTGGTGGTCGAGGTGGGTGCCGGCGTCACCGGCCTGAAGCCGGGCGATCACGTGATCGCGCTGTACACGCCGGAATGCCGGCAGTGCAAATCCTGCCTGTCGCGCAAGACCAACCTGTGCACCGCGATCCGCACCACGCAGGGCAGGGGCCTGATGCCGGACGGCTCCTCGCGCTTCTCGTTCGCGGGCCGGCCGGTGCTGCACTACATGGGCTGCTCGACCTTCGCCAACTACACGGTGCTGCCGGAGATCGCGCTGGCGCGGGTGCGCGACGACGCGCCGTTCGACAAGATCTGCTACATCGGCTGCGGCGTCACCACCGGCATCGGCGCGGTGCTGTTCACCGCCAAGGTGGAGTTCGGCAGCACCGTGGTGGTGTTCGGCCTCGGCGGCATCGGGCTGAACGTGATCCAGGGTGCGCGCATGGTCGGCGCCGGGATGATCGTCGGCGTCGACGTCAACCCTGCGCGCGAGGCGATGGCGCGCCGCTTCGGCATGACCCACTTCGTCAACCCGAAGGATCTCGGGCCGGACGCCGACCTGGTGGGGCACCTCGTCGAGCTCACCGGCGGCGGTGCCGACTACTCGTTCGAGTGCGTCGGCAGCACCACCCTGATGCGCCAGGCGCTGGAGTGCACGCATCGCGGCTGGGGGGTCTCGACCGTGATCGGTGTTGCCGGCGCCGGCCAGGAGATCTCCACCCGTCCGTTCCAGCTGGTGACCGGGCGGCGCTGGATCGGCTCGGCGTTCGGCGGCGCCCGCGGCCGCACCGACGTGCCCCGGATGGTCGAGTGGTACATGGACGGCCGGATCGAGATCGACGAGCTGATCACCCACCACCTGCCGCTGGAGCGGATCAACGAGGGCTTCGAGCTGATGACGCGCGGCGAGAGCATACGCAGCGTCGTGGTGTACTGAGCGGTGGCCCTGACCACACGCGCCGAGCATCGCTGCTTCGACGGCCGCCTCGGCTTCTACAGCCGGCCCTCCGCCGCACTCGGGCTGGAGGCCCGCTTCGCCGTGTTCCTGCCGGCCGGCGCGCTGGCGGGGGAGGCGGTGCCGGCGCTGTATGCGCTGGCCGGCCTCACCTGCGACGAGCAGAGCTTCGTCACCAAGTCCGGTATCCTGCGCCTCGCCGCCGCGCATGGGCTCGCGGTCGTCGCCTCCGACACCAGCCCGCGCGGTGCCGGCATCGCCGGCGAGGACGCGGACTGGGATTTCGGCACCGGGGCGGGGTTCTACCTCGACGCCACCGAGCCGCCCTGGTCGGCGCACTACCGCATGGGCAGCCACGTCTCGCGCGAGCTGCCCGCCTGGGCGGAGGCGGATTTCCCGGTGGCAGGCGACCGTCGCGGCGTCATCGGCCACTCGATGGGCGGCCATGGCGCACTGGTGCTGGGGCTGCGCGAGCCCGAGCGCTGGCAGTCGGTGTCGGCGCTGTCGCCGATCGCCCATCCGGCCGCGGTGCCGTGGGGCGAGAAGGCGTTCACCCGCTATCTCGGCCCCGACCGCGCGCGCTGGGCGGCGCACGATGCCTGCCTGCTGCTGCGCGCCGGCCAGGTGCGAGGCGATACGATCCTGGTCGACCAGGGCGAGGCCGACCAGTTCCTCGCCGAGCAGCTGCGTCCCGAGGCCCTGGAGCAGGCGGCGGCGCTGTCCGGACAGGCGCTCACGCTGCGCCGGCACCCCGGCTACGACCACTCCTACTGGTTCGTGCAGAGCGTGATTGCCGACCATCTGTCGCACCACGCCGGCCTGCTGAGGCGCTGAGGCGGGCATCGTCGCGCCCGGCGGCCCGCCGGTCAGGCTCGCGGCGCCGCGCGATTGTCGCGTGCCGACTTGACGCCAGGATTTCGGTCTCATTAACTGTACGACACGACGAAGATCGAGATGTTCGTCCGACCAGGTGACGCCGACCGGCGTCGGCACGGGTCTCGCATGATCTGCCGGTCCAACTTAGGGGAACTTGATGTCGCGGTACCTGAAGCGTCGCCTGGCCATCTCGGTGGCATCCGTCCTGACCGCCCTGTCGCCCGTCCTGTGGTCCGGCGCATCCGCACGCGCCGCGGCACCCTCCGACGTGTCGGTCGGCGACCCGCTCGCCCTGACGATCTACCTGCCGGTGCAGAACGAGCCCGCCGCCGAGGCCGCGGCCCGCGCCATCCAGACCCCGGGCAGCCCGACCTACCACCAGTTCCTCAGCGTGTCGCAGTTCGTCGCCAAGTACGGCGCCACCGACAACCAGATCGCCAACGTCGAGGCGATCCTCGAGGGGCTCGGCTTCACCATCGAGTACGTCTATCCGAACCACCTAGCGATCGAGGCGGTAAGCCTCGCCGGCACCGCGCAGAGCACGCTCGGCCTGACGCTGAAGCACTTCACCCTGAACGGGCGCAGCGGCATCGCCTCGACCACGCCGATGCAGATGCCGCCGGCGCTGGTCGGGCTGATCCGCGGCATCGGCGGCTTCGACACCGTCACCCACGCCAAGCCGCGGCACGTGATCGACGCGCTGGGCGTCGCCGCCGCGCCGCACGCGGTGGCCGGCAGCCTGACCGGCGGCACGCCCGGCAACTACCTGCCGGCGGACTTCGAGAAGTTCTACGACGTGACGCCGCTGTCCCAGCTCGGCATCACCGGCCGCGGCAGCACGATCGGCATCGTGACGCTGAACGACTTCAAGCCGTCCGACGCCTACCTGTTCTGGAGCCAGACCGGCCTGCACGTCTCGTCGTCGCGCATCACCAAGGTCGACGTGGATGGCGGCGAGACCGCGAGCACCAACAACGCCGACGGCGAGGGCGAGACCGACCTCGACGTCGAGGAGTCCGGCTCGATCGCACCGGATGCCAACGTGCGCGTCTACATCGCGCCGAACATCAGCAACGCCAACTTCATCAACGGCTTCGAGGCGGCGGCCTCGGAGAACATCGCCGACACCATCTCGTCGAGCTGGGGCCAGCCGGAGCTCGACTTCTTCTACAACCAGGCGACCCAGACCACCGGCGACAGCTTCCTGCTCGAGGCGTTCCACGACGCCTTCCTCGAGATGGCGCTGCAGGGCCAGACGGTGTTCATCGCCGCCGGCGACTCCGGCTCGTTCGACACCGTGCGCGGCTGCTCGCCGTACGGCACGCCGTCGCCGAGCACGCCGGTCTGCAGCGCGCCGTTCAGCGTCGACCATCCGTCCAGCGATCCGCTGGTCACCGCCGCCGGCGGCACCACGCTGCCGTTCTCGATGACGCTCAGCAGCGGCATCCTGCTCACCGTCGCCAAGGAGCAGGCCTGGGGCTGGGACTACATCTCCAACGAGGCGGCGGCGCAGGGCAAGGCATCCGTGATCGGCGTGCCCGACGTGTTCTCGGTCGGCGGCGGCGGCGGGGTGAGCTCGTACTGGGCGCTGCCCTGGTATCAGGGCAACACCAAGGGCATCACCTCCACCAAGTCGAACCAGAACTTCGCCGAGGACACCGGCTCGGGCAGCGTCGTGCAGAACCTGCTGCCGGCCAACTTCACCGGTCGCAACATGCCCGACATCTCCGCCAACGCCGATCCGGAGTCCGGCTACCAGTATATCGAGGAAGGGGCGGTCTCGAACTTCTACGGCGGCACCAGCTTCGTGGCACCGCAGCTCAACGGCGTGAACGCGCTGTTCGTGCAGGCGCTGGGCGGCCGCGTCGGCCAGATCAGCCCGGCGATCTACCAACTCGGCAACGTCGCCACCACCGACATCACCGCCGGTGACAACTGGGGCTACGACGCCGTCGCCGGATACGACAACGCGGCCGGTGCCGGCACCCTCGACGCCACCCGGCTGCTGATCGGCCTGCTGACGCTGCAGGTCGGCCTGCACTGAAGACGATACCCGGCAGGCGAGGCGGCCGGCTGCGGTCGGCCGCAGCTCCTGCCGGGCTTCCTTGATGCCGCCTCAGACGATGCCGCCTCAGATGATAGCCCGGGGCTCCACCACCTGCTCGATCAGGTCGTTCTTCTGTCGGAGCAGCAACGCCTCGTCGGTCGGGCCGGGGTCGCCGGCCGGACGCGGCGCGGAATCGGTCGTCGGATCGGGCAACGCGTCGTTGAACTCGGGGCCGGTGATCAGGTCAGTGAGCACCGCGACCGCCACCTGGCGGTCGATGCCGTGCGCCTCCGCCTGGGCTACCAGCGCGCCCAGTCGCGGCAGCAGGAAGTCGTGGCCGGGAGTGTCGCTGCTCATGCCGCCCGCCTTCCCGTAATCTGACGCTACCCGGCCAGCGCGTGCTGCGCCGGTGCGCCGCGGCGCAGACGGCGCCCCTCCTCGAAACCGTAGAACAGGTAATGCGGCAGCCCGCAGCCGGTTGCCGCCGCCACGTCGCGATGGTCGGCCAGGTAGCCGCGGCCGTCGAACGCGACCGTCTCCGCGGCGTGCCCGTCGCGCGCCGGCAGCCGCACGACCGTGCTCGTCGCCGGCCGCTCCGCGGGCGTCGTCGCGGCGGCGGTCTCGCCGACCAGCATGCCGTCGCGCACGCCCAGCGCGCGCAGCAGCGTCGCGAACTGACCGAAGCGCAGCGTGACCGCGTCGTCGAACTGCTGCAGGTACTGCTGGCGCGACATCAGCAGGTCCTTGGTCATGTGCGCGCCGGGGCCGTCGTAGCGCCGCAGCGCGGCGAGGTCGTGCAGGTCGACGCGACGGCCCAGCTTGCGACGCGTGTGCGCCTGCACGATCTCGTACGGCTTGTTGTGGTAGTGCAGGTAGGTGAAGTCGGTGCGGTGGGTGCCCTCGCGGTGCCGGGTCTGCGGGATGTGGTAGCCGCTGTCGAGGCTCAGGATCGACCGGCTCGGCAGGAAGCCTTTGGGGAACACCTCCGGGTGGAACCAGCCCGGCTGCGACGGCACGTTGAACAGCGAGATGTCCATCCACAGCGCCTGGTCGACGCCGACCAGCGCGTCCATGGCGTCGTCGATGCCGCGGCGCGCGCAGGACAGGCCCTCGTCGGTGAACAGCACCAGGAACTCGTCGACGTCGCACGGCACGGCGAAGTCGTATTCGCCCGCGTCGTCCCAGCCCTCGATGATCCCGGCGACGATCCCGCCCTTGGCCTCGAAATGCTCGATCGTGTCGTACTGCCGGTGCACGACCACGCCGGCGGCCTCGAACTGCTCCAGGATGCTTCGCGTCAGCTGGTCGCGCGAGCCGTTGTCGAGCACCTCGATGTTCTCGAAGCCGAACAGGTAGCCGTAGTAGCGCAGCCACGCATCGAGCAGCAGGCCCTCATCCTTCTGCATCGTGATGCAACGCACGCGCGCCATGCTGACCTGGGATCGAACCCTCTGATAACGAAAAAATATCGTTCCAGCCCAGGTCGCTTGTCAACCGTCTTGCACCCGCGGCGCCTCTCAGCAGTGCGGCCGCTTCGGCAGCACCAGGCTGCGCAGCGTGCCGCGCATGGTGAAGCCGCCGAAATCCATCAGCATCTGGTCGGCGATGCCGTTGTCGAAGTAGCGCATGGCGCTCTCGTAGTCCGGCGTGATGGTGCCCGGCGTGCGGGAGAAGAACGCGACGTGCACCCGGCTGGAGCCCAGCCGGGCGAGCACCGGTTCCGTCGATGCCGACGGCGGCGCCTGCCAGCCGAGGATGGTCACGTAGGTGTCCTGCGCCCCGTCCGGCCCGGTGCCGTCGAACAGGGCGGGTGCGATGCTCTTCGAGCCGGCGCGCGCCGCGTGGATGATCGCCGCGGTGTGCGCCATCGGGAACAGCGTGCCGGCGGCCAGCGGCAGCAGGGTCGGGTGCGGCAGGGTGTAGCGGATCCGCCCGCCGGAAGGGTCCATCGAGGCGTCGCCGCGCAGCTGCTGCGCCACCTGGCCGTTGGTGCGCTGCTTCATGTCGAAGGCGAGGTGCCGGCCGTCCTTGCCTTCCAGGGTCGCGTAGTCGGAGACCAGGTCTACCGCCTGGCCGTCGCGCGTCACCGTGTGCAGCCGCAGCTCCTGCTGCGTGGTCCAGCTCGCGCAGCTATCGCCGATCTGGTAGCTCAGGCTGCCCGAGGCGGCCACCGTGTCGCCGCCCTGCACGCGGTCCAGGGTCAGGTCGTAGGTCGCATGGTGCGCGGCGAGCGGCACGTCCGGGAGCCCGGCGAGTGCCGCCGCCATGGCCGGCCGGCCCGGCATCCCCGCCAGCAGCATCAGGCCCAGGCACCATGGGATCGTGCGGCGCGGTGCGGCGGCGCCTGCAGGAGCTGCCATCAGGCGGGCTTCGCCGGCGGCAGGTCCAGCCGCAGCGAGAGCTCCTTGAGGCGGCTCGCCGCGATCGGCGCCGGGGCGCCCATCATCGGGTCCTCGCCGCCCTGGTTCAGCGGGAACAGGATCACCTCGCGTATGTTGGGCTCGTCGGCGAGCAGCATCACCATGCGGTCGACCCCTGGCGCGGAGCCGCCATGCGGCGGCGCGCCGTAGCGGAACGCGGCCAGCATGCCGCCGAAGCGCGCCTCGACCTCGCTCTCGGCGTAGCCGGCGATGGCGAAGGCGCGGATCATGACCTCGGGCAGGTGGTTGCGTATCGCCCCGGACGACAGCTCGACGCCGTTGCAGACGATGTCGTACTGCAGCGCCTTGATGGTGAGCGGGTCCTGGCCGTCCAGCGCCGCGAGGCCGCCCTGCGGCATCGAGAACGGGTTGTGGCTGAAGTCGATCCGGCCGGTCTCCTCGTTGATCTCGTACATCGGGAAGTCGGTGATCCAGCAGAAGCGGAACGCGTCCGCCTCGACCAGGCCGAGCTCGCCGGCGATGCGCGTGCGCGCCAGCCCGGAGAACCGCACCATCTCCGCGCCGCCGGCGGCGAAGAACACCGCGTCGCCGGGCTGCAGGCCGCAGGCGACGCGGATCGCCTCCGCCCGGTCGGCCTCCAGGTTGCGCGCGATCGGTCCGTGCGCGCCGTCCGCCTCGAAGGTGATGTAGCCGAGCCCGCCGGCACCCTCGCCGCGTGCCCACTCGCCGAGCTTGTCGAAGAACGAGCGCGGCCGACCGGCGGCACCCGGGGCGGGGATGGCGCGCACCTGGCCGCCGCCGGCCGCGAGGCGGGCGAACAGCCCGAAGCCGGAGCCAGCGAACTGCGCGGTGACATCGGTGAGACGCAGCGGGTTGCGCAGGTCCGGCTTGTCGGTGCCGTACAGCGCCAGCGCCGTGTCGTAGGGGATGCGCTCGAATGGTGCCGCACTCACCGTCCGCCCCTGGCCGAACTCCTCGAAGATGCCAGCCATCACCGGCTCCAGGGTGGCGAACACGTCCTCCTGGGTGACGAACGACATCTCGAAGTCGAGCTGGTAGAACTCGCCGGGAGAGCGGTCGGCGCGCGCCGCCTCGTCGCGAAAGCACGGCGCGATCTGGAAGTAGCGGTCGAACCCCGCGACCATCGCCAGCTGCTTGAACTGCTGCGGCGCCTGCGGCAGCGCGTAGAAGCGCCCCGGATGGGTGCGCGAGGGCACCAGGAAGTCCCGCGCGCCCTCCGGGCTGGAGGCGGTCAGGATCGGCGTCTGGAACTCGGTGAAGCCCTGCGCGATCATCCGCGCCCGCAGGCTCGCGATCACGCCCGCGCGCAGCATCATGTTGCGGTGCAGCTTCTCGCGCCTGAGGTCGATGAAGCGGTATTTCAGCCGCAGCTCCTCGGGGTAGCTCTCCTGGCCCGCGACCTGCAGCGGCAGCACCGCGGCGGCCGACTGCAGCTCGAGGCCCTGCGCCCGCACCTCGACCTCGCCGGTGGCGAGCTTCGGGTTGATCGTCGCACCCTCGCGCCGCACCACCGTGCCGGTGACGGTGACCACGCTCTCGACCCGCAGCCGCTCCGCCGACGCGAGCAGCTCGGAACCCGCCGGGATCACCACCTGGGTGATGCCGTAATGATCGCGCAGGTCGAGGAACAGCAGCCCGCCATGGTCGCGCTTGCTGTGCACCCAGCCGGAGAGACGCACGGTCTGCCCGGCGTCGGTGCTGCGCAGGTCGGCACAGCGATGGGTGCGGTAGGGATGCATGGTCTCGTCCTGCTGGCAGAGGCGTGGCCGTCCGCACCGGTCGGCGCCACGGCGCGGCAGGCAGGAAGCCGAGCGGCCCGCCGCCTGTCAACACGCCGCGCGGGCGCGGGTGCTTCCGCCTCGTGCGATCAAGGTGTAACAGCGTCGCGATGACCCGTCCCGCGCCTGCGCCGTATCCCGATCCCGTCCTGGTCACGCAGAACGACGTCCTCGCCGCCGCCATCGCCCGACTGCGCGGCGAGCAGTTCGTCACCATCGACACCGAGTTCGTGCGCGAGCGCACCTACTGGCCGGAGCTCTGCCTGGTGCAGCTCGGCGGTGCCGACGAGGTGATCGTGCTCGACGCAGAAGCCGACGGCATCGACCTCGCGCCGCTGGGCGACCTGCTCGACGATCCCGCGGTGGTGAAGGTGTTCCACGCCGCCCGGCAGGATCTGGAGATCTTCCTGCACCGGTTCGGCCGGCTGCCGGTCTCGCTGTTCGACACCCAGGTCGCGGCGATGGTGGCCGGCTTCGGCGACCAGGTCGGCTATGACAGCCTGGTCGCCTCGCTCACCGGCGGCGAGATCGACAAGGCGCACCGCTTCAGCGACTGGTCGGCGCGTCCGCTGTCGCCGGCGCAGATCGCCTACGCCGCCGCCGACGTCACCTACCTGCGCGACGTCTACCTCAAGCTGACCGCGCGGCTGCAGCGCGAGGGCCGGCTGGACTGGGTGGCGCAGGAGATGGCGTACCTGTCCGAACCGCGGACCTTCCGCCCCGATCCCGAGACGCTGTGGGAGCGGTTGCGCCCGCGCACCGGCAACCGGCGCATGCTCGGCGTGCTGCGCGCCTCCGCCGCCTGGCGCGAGCGCGAGGCGCAGCGTGTCAACGTGCCGCGTCAGCGCCTGCTCAAGGACGAGAGCCTGCTGGAGATCGCGGCGACCGCGCCGCGCGACATCGAGGCGCTGGCCCGCGTGCGCGGCGTCTCGCGCGGCTTCGCCGAGGGCCGCGGCGGTGCCGGGCTGCTCGCCGCCATCGAGGCGGCGCGGCAAGAGCCCGACGCGGCGCTGCCGCAGGCCGCGCGCAAGGACGGCCCGCGTCCGTCGCCCGCTCTGGTGTCGCTGCTCAAGGTGCTGCTGGCGGCCAAGGCGGAGCAGCACGACGTCGCACCCAGGCTGCTCGCCTCGGCCGAGGAGATCGACCGGCTGGCGGTGGAGCCCGAGCCGCAGATCCCGGCACTGGCCGGCTGGCGGCGCCAGGTGTTCGGCGACGACGCGCTGGCGCTCAAGGCCGGGCAGGTCTCGCTCGGGGTGGATGGCCGCCGCATCAAGCTGCTCCGGGTCGGCGGCGAGGCTCACGAGCGGTAGGGGCGCCTGCCCGCGCCTCCGGCTGAAGCCCGGGCGGTTCGGACCTCACGCGCGCCGGTGCCTCGAACTAGAGCCAGGGCGGGCGGCTATTGAAGATGACGCCGATCCCCATCCAGGCCGGATGATGCGAGATCTCGAAGATCGGACAGCTGTGCCGGTACTCGAGTTTCACCTCGTTCCAGGTTCTGCGGACGCCGCCGTTCAGCGGCTGATACTCCGGGCCGTTGATGTCGTGGAACCCGACCACGGCCGATGATCGTCCCACGTTGAGCCAGTCGATGCGCGAGCCGTCGTAGGAATGGTCGCCATCTATGAACGCCAGGTCGAAGCTTCGTCCCGCGTAGCATGCGCTGGTGGACGGGGCGGCCTTGACGATGGGCAGTATGCTGCTGAAGTACTCGAAATCCACCAGGTCGTCGCGGATGTCGACGGCGATATAGCTGTGCTGCCTGTTCAGCCGGGAGAGGTATGCGGCCGACAGGTAGGCGGAGGCGCCCCGGGAGACACCGATCTCGATCGCCGTCGCCGGCCTCGACGCCCCGGCGAGCAGCAGGTAGTCGGCGAACTCGGTGGGTATCTGTATGATACCGACAGGTGCGGGATTGATGTAGCTCGTGAAGGCGGCCATGCCCTCCCAGTCCTGGTAGGCGATGCCGACCTGGCGGATGCAGCCCAGGATGAAGGTCCTGTCGCGGATCTCGTCATCGGATGCCTCGAGAATGCGGTGGATCGCGGCCCTCGCCTTCTTCACCGCGAAGTCGTAGGCGGCGGCATCTCCTTCCGCCCTGGCGCGAGCCACGAGCTCATCCGGCGTCGGCGATGCCGACGGTTGAGCGTGGTGATCAGCCTCGGCTGCGGCGTCCTTCGGAGCATCCATTCGGAAAACTTCCATGCCGGCGAACGGTGTTCCGCGAGCAAACACATCGGGGCGATCCCTGCAATGGCGCGCGCGCGGCATGTTCGGCCGATCAATGCGCCAGGCACCCGGCACCCGCGGCGATCGCGACACACGAGCCGATCCGGCGCGCGGTCAGCCTCTCGCTGAGAAAGATCCGCCCGATGATGGCGGCATACACCACGCTCGTCTCGCGCAGCGCCGAGACCACGCCCATCGCGCCGTACTGCATCGCCCAGATGACGATGCCGTAGGCGAGGATCGAGACGATGCCGCCGGCGAGCGCGATCGCGGTCTGCGCTCCCGTGTAGGCAGGCGGCTTGCCGCGCATCGCGTAGAAGATCGCGGGCATCGCCATGCTCCACAGCAGGAACATGCCGACCGTGTAGCCCAGGCTGTGTCCCGAGAGCCGGACCCCGACCCCGTCGACCACGGTGTATGCCCCGATCAGCGCGCCGGTGGTGAACGCCGCGGGAAGAAAGTCGGTGACGACCTTCCGGTCCTGGAAGGCGAGCGAGAGGATGCCGCCGGAAACCAGCGCGATGCCGACGCAGGAAACGGCATCGAGCGCCTCGTGCGCGAAGATCGCCGCACCCGCCGCGACCAGCACCGGCGAGGAGCCGCGCGACACGGGATAGGTCTGGCCGAGATCGCCGGACCGGTAGGTTCGCACCAGGGACAGGTTGTAGCCGGTGTGGATCACCGCCGAGGCAACCAGGTACGGCCAGCTCGCCGCGTCGGGCCAGGGCACGAACAACGCGGCGACCGCGGTGACGCAGGTGATCGCGATCATCATCAGCGTCATCGACCAGAGCTGGTCGATGCCGCCGCGCAGCACCGCGTTCCAGCCCGCGTGCAGGATCGCGGCGCACATCACGCAGGCGAGGACCGGCAGGGTCACGCGTCGACGACGTGGCCGGAAATGCCGGCGGCCGCGGCGCGGCCCGGCCGGGGCGCCGGCAGGCGTTCGGGTGGTGTGCCGCGTCCGCCGGCCGAACCGGAATGCCGCATCGCGCGCTCGACCTCCCACCTCGCGCGCTCGATCGCGGCGATGCCACGCTGGGTAGCCGAACCCCCCCGTGGCAGCCAAACGCGGTGTTTTCACCGCCACCATGAGCGCCGGTTCACGATCGGGCGGCCGGCCGCGGACGAGGTCAGGGTGTTCCGTCGCGCTCGTCGTAGAGCCGCTGCGCGAGCGACGCCTGCTCGACGATCCACGACCTGAACGATGCGATCGCGGCCCGCTTCTCGCCTCCCGCCGGACAGACGAAATGGTAGGCGATCGGCGACGGCACCGGGATGTCGAGCAGCTTCACCAGGCGGCCCGATCGCAGCTCGTCGGTGATGTGGGCACTCCTCACCAGTGCCGCGCCCTGGCCGGCGAGGGCGGCCTCGATGGTCATGGCGGTATCCGGGAAGCGCGGGCCCGGAGGCAGCACCACGCCTTCCAGCCCGACCTTCTCGAACCAGAGTTCCCAGCGCGGCACGGAGCTCTTGCCGGATCGCAGTATCAGGGGCAGGCGCAGCATGTCGGCCGGCCGTTCGACCTCGCCGAAGCGCCGGAGCAGGGCTGGGCTCGCCACCGGAAACACGTACTCGCGAAGCAGCAGCTCGGCATGCAGCGGATCGTACGGGCCGGCGCCGATGCGGATCGCGACGTCGATGTCCTCGCGGTCGAAGCGCGCGAACTCGTCGCTGGTGGAGATCCAGACATGCACGGTGGGCGCCGCCGCGGAGAATGCCGGCAGCCGCGGCAGCAGCCATTTCACCGCGAAGGATTGCGTGAGGCTGACCTTCAGCGGCTCGACCAGGTCCGGGCTGCGCAGGTCGGCGAGCGTCTGTTCCAGCGAGCTCAGGAACTGTCGCACGATCGGCGCCAGGCGCTGACCGGCATCGGTGAGCGACAGGCGGCGTCCGCGCGTGAACAGCGCCATCCGCCACAGCTCCTCCAGATGGCGAAGCTGATGGCTCACCGCACTCGGCGTGACGTTCAGTTCCCGGGCGGCCGCAACGAAGCTGCCGTGGCGAGCGGCGGCCTCGAAGGCGCGCAGCGCTGCGGCCGGCGGCAGGACGACCACGCTGCGCCTACGTCAGGCCCCGGCGCCCGAGGATCCGTGCGTCGCCGCACCGTCGCGGGCGATCCGGATCATCCGACGCGGCCGGCGGCGCGCGCGGTGTCGGTGGGGCAGGAGCAGCGCGAACCGACCGTCAGCGGCCGCCTGAGCGGACAGACATAGGCGCCGGCGTAGCACCGTCCGGGAGGCGCGGCGTACGGCGGCGGTGCCGCGTAGACGACGGGCGGCGGCGCATAGAATACCGGTGCCGGTGCGAAGACCACCCGGGGGCCGTAGAAGGGGGCGAACGGATAGACCGGCGCGAACACCGGGAAGCCGAAACCGAAGCCTATGAACCCGTAGGCCCTGGCGGGATGCATCGGCGACAGCAGCAGGATGCCGGTGGCGATGACAGTGGCGAGCGTGCGGCGGCGGAAGAAGCGAGAGGGCATGACCCGAGACCTCCTTGAGACAGCACAGGAAGTGATCCTCGCCGGGTCCGGGTTGCACCTCGCTGCGCTATTTCAGCATCGAATGGCGATCCCGCGCCGCGCCTCGATTCCGACGGGACGAAGACAGGCAGGGGGCTTCGCCTCTTGACCCCACCAGAGGCGCAGCCCCTGAGATCCAGTAGGGGTCTGGGGCCGCTGGCCCCAGCGGGTCAAGGGCAGAGCCCTTGCCTGCTCTTCCCCGGCGTCCAGCGCCTACGGCTCGGGCCGCAGCGGACGGCCGATCGACGCCGGCAGTTTCGCCGAGCGCCCCACCAGGGCCAGCACGGCGAGCGCGATGAGATAGGGCGTCATCTGCAGCAGGTAGGGGTTGGCGCCGAGGCCGGCCGCCTCCAGGTGCAGCTCGAAGGCTTCGGCGCCGCCGAACACCAGGCAGGCGAGCGCGGCGCCGAAGGGTGTCCAGCGCCCGACGATCAGGGAGGCGAGGGCGAGGTAGCCGCGGCCGCCGGTCATGCCGTCGGTGAAACCGCCGAGCTGCTGCAACGACAGCACCGCGCCGCCGAGACCTGCGATCGCACTCCCCGCGATCACCGCGACCATCCGTATGCGCAGCGGGTCGAGGCCTGCGGCGAACACCGCGGCAGGATGCTCGCCGGTGGCGCGCAGCGCGAGCCCGGCCCGGCTGTGGCGAAGAAACAGCGTCAGCACGACGCAGCCCAGCAGCGCCAGCCAGGTCAGCGGCGGCTGCACGAACAGCGGTCCCACCACGGCGAGCCGGTCCAGGCCGAAGATCGGCCACGCGGCCAGCGGCACCAGCCGCATCGACCCTGCATGACCGGGAGAGACCAGCCGCAGCACGGTGCTGGTGCCTCCGAGGGCGACGATGTTGGCCGAGAGGCCGGTCACCATGTTGTCGGCGCGACAGCGCACCGCGACGAGTGCCACCAGGCAGCCGATCAGCGCACCGCCGAGCAGCGAGGCCAGCACGCCCAAAGCGGCCGCGCCGGTTTCCCAGGTCGCCAGCACCGCGGCGAAGGCACCCGACAGCATCATGCCCTCCAGTGCCACGGCGAACACGCCGGCGCGTTCGCAGAGCAGGCCGCCCAGTGCGGCGAGCAGCAGCGGCGTGCCGATGCGGATCGAGGCCGCGAGCAGATCCATGCGCGACCGTCAGATCCGGCCGCGCCGCGCCGTGGCGGCGAGAACCAGCAGCACGGTCAGCCCCTCCAGCACCGTCACCAGCGAGGACGGCAGGCCGGTCTGACGCTGCATCGCCTGGGCCGCGGTCTCCAGGAAGCCCACGAACAGTGCCGCGGGCACCACGGCGAGCGGTTCGAGCAGTCCGAGCAGCGCCACCGTCACCGCGCGGAAGCCGAACCCGAGCGAGAAGCCTTCGACCAGCCGACGGTGCAGTCCGAGCGCCTCCACCGCACCGCCGAGCCCCGCCAGCCCGCCGGCCAGCAGCATGACGCACGCGGTCAGGCGCTTCACGCCGAAGCCCGCATAGCGGCAGGCTCGCGGCGAGGATCCGAGCACGCGCAGGCCGAAACCGAACCGGGTTCGCCACAACAGCAGCGAGCCGAGGATGGCGGCAGCCAGGGCGAGCAGGAAGCCGAGATGCGCGCCGAGTCCCGGCAGGCGCGGCAGGCGTGCCGCGCGCGGGATCGGCGGGGTCTGCAGGAAGCCGGCGCCGGGTTCGCCGAGATCGCCGGCGAGCAGCAGCTGCACCAGCAGCAGGGCGACGAAGTTCAGCAGCAGGGTCGCCAGCACCTCGTGCACGCCGCGTGCGAGGTGCAGGAACGCGGCGAGCCCGGCCCAGCCGGCGCCGGCCAGCATGCCGACGCCCAATGCCAGCGGGATCGCCAGCAGTGGGTCGCGCACCGGCCAGGCGAGCGAAGCGGCGACCGCACCCAGGCCGCCGACGGCGATCTGGCCTTCCGCGCCGATGTTGATCACGGCGGCGCGGAAGCAGAGGGCGACGCCGATGCCGCCGAGCAGATAGGGCGTGCTGCGGTCCAGCGCCGCCGCCGCCGACCGCCCGCCCAGGGCCAGCGGCAGGGCCAGCAGCAGGGTGACGAGCAGGCTTGCGGCGAGGCCGTAGAGCAGGGCGACCGAGGCGCGACGGCGGATCACGCGGGCGCGCCGGACATCCACAGGCCGAGCCGGGTCGCATCGACCGCATCGCGGCTCGTCAGGCCCACGAAGCGGCCGCCGAACAGCACCGCGACGCGGTCCGACACCGACAGCACCTCCTCCAGCTCGGAGGAGACGTAGAGGATCGCAGCGCCATCGTCGCGCAAGGCGTGGATCTGACGCAGCACGAACGCGGTGGCGGCCGGGTCCAGGCCCCAGGCGGGCTGATGGGCGATCAGCACCGACGGCCGGCGACCGAGCTCGCGGGCGAGCACGATCTTCTGCTGGTTGCCGCCGGAGAGTGTGGCGACCACGATGCCGGGACCGCCGGCACGGATGTCGAAATGCGCCATCAGCCGTCGCGCGGCGGCCGCACCGACCGGCCCGCGCCGGGCCCTCGCAGGCGCGCCGTCCCGGCGCAGTGTCAGGTTCTCGGCGATGCTCATCTGCGGCACCAGGGATACCTGCGCCCGATCGGCCGGGCAGTAGGCGATCCCGGCGCGGATCCGTGCCGCCACCGAGCGGCGCGTGATGTCGCGCCCGTCCAGCGTGATCCGGCCGCCGGCGGCGGCGCGCGATCCGGCGAGCGTCTCGACCAGCTCGAGCTGTCCGTTGCCGTCGACGCCGACCACGCCCAGCACCTCGCCGCCGCGCAGCTCGAAATCGATCCCGGCCAGCGCCGGCCCGACCAGGGCGCTGGCCGCGAGCCGGACCGGACGGCCGCGAGGCTCGTCTCGCGGTGGCTGCGGCGCGGCCGGCACCCGGATCGCGGTGCCGATCATCGCGCGCGCCAGGCTCTCGCGGGAAGCGCCCCCGGCCGGCATGGCCGCGACCCGGCGGCCCGCGCGAAGCACCACGACCTCGTCGCAGATCGCCAGCACCTCGGGCAGCTTGTGCGTGATGAAGACGATCCCGGTTCCGGCGTCGCGCAGGCTGCGCAGCACCGCGAGCAGGCTGTCCACTTCCGCCTGCGCCAAGTTGGAGGTGGGTTCGTCGAGGATCAGCAGGTCGGCGCCCCGCAGGATCGCCTTGAGGATCTCGACGCGCTGCCTGCGGCCGAGCGGCAGGTCGGAGATGCGCGTCTCGGGGTCGAGACCGAGCCCGAAGCGCGCGCTGGTCTCCCGCACCAGCGCCGCGATCCTTCGCCGTTGCAGGATGCGCCCGGCGTCGCGCCAGCCGAGCATGACGTTCTCCAGCACGCTCAGCGCTTCCACCAGGGCGAAGTGCTGGTGGATCATCGCGATCCCGACGGCGATCGCGTCCGCCGGACGATGCGCCGATAGCGGCCGACCCTTGAAGACGATGCTGCCGCTGTCGGGCCGGACGATGCCGAACAGCAGCTTCATCAGCGTGCTCTTGCCGGATCCGTTCTCGCCCAGCAGCCCCACCACCTGTCCGGCGCGTACATCGAGATCGACGCCGTCATTGGCGACCACATCGCCGAACCGCTTGACGATGCCGCGCATCTCGAGCATCGGCGGCACGCGGTGCGCCGCGACGTCAGCGTCCGGAGCGGGCGTCATGGCGGGTGGGCGTGATCACCAGCGCGCGGGTGGCGAAGCGATGTTCGACGCCGTGCAGTTCCGTCACCACCGCAGCCGGCACCGCCGGGTTGAACGGTGCGCCGGCCGCATAGCGCAGCGAGGCGCCGGTCACCGGCGGCGTGTCGTAGCCGTACTGGGTGAAGCTGGCGGTCCGCTTGCCCGCACGTACCTGGTCGGCGACGGTTCCGAACATCGCCGGCCAGTCCTCGATGATGTTGGTCAGCACCGCCTGTGGGGCGGCATGGCTGTCGTCCAGCGACCGGCCGGTGACGAACACGCCCTTCTCGCGCGCGGCCTCGATCAGCCCGGATTGCGCAGCGTTCAGCTTGCCGGTCAGGACATCGTTGCCGTCGCCGATCAAGGCGAGTGCCGCCTCCTTGGCAGAGGCGGCGTCCTCCATGTCCTTGACGTAGAGGATGGTGACCTTGGCACCCTCCCTGGTGGCGCAGATGCGGAATCCTCCCGCCTGCGCGGTGATGTTGGGAACCCCCTCCAGGCCGTAGACCCCGGCCACCTTGCCGGTCCTGCTCATGCGCGCCGCCAGGATCCCCAGCTCGCAGCCGAACTGCGCGTTGTTCCAGTCGATCGACATCACGTTGGAGCCGGCACCTGCGTTGCCTGACGTCACGATGAACTGGGTGTGCGGGTAGTCCGGGGCGACGTCCTCCATCGCCGACATGAAGCGTCCCGAGTGACCGACCACGATGCTGTAGCCGCGTCCGGCGTAGTCGCGCAGCGCCTGCTCCTCGTCGGCGTCGGCGACGTTCTCGGAGTAGGCGATCTGCAAGCCGTGCCCCTTGAGGCTCTGCAGGATCGTGTAGCCGAGCGCGTTCCAGCTATGGTCGTTGATGCTGCCCGGCAGCAGGATCGCCGCCTTCCCGGGATCTTCCGCCTGCGCCGCACCGGCGATCGGCGCGAGTGCCAGCGTCGCCCGGCACGCGAGCATCAGCGCCTTGAGCATGGTCGTGTTCTCTCCACTCCGGCGCAGCTGCGGTGCAATCACCGTGCCATCAATCCGGTGCGAGCAGCGCCTCGAACGATACGCGTTCCGGTGAGGCGAGCCAGCCTCGCATCGCCGTCGCGTCGGCGAAGCGACCTGGCGGCGGCAGGCGGCGCGCCTGACCGTGCACCTGCACGGCGTCGCCGCGGAACGGCCAGGGAGACAGCACGAACCTGCCCGGATGCGTCGCATCCCCGGTCAACTGCACGCGGCCGATGCGACCCGCGCGATCCGGCACGTGCAGGGTCAAGGGCGGCTTCAGCTCGCCGCAGAGTGCCAGCGACAGGGTGTCGGCGAAGGCGAGCAGCGCCGTGTCGCGGTCCAGGGTGGCCGCGTCGATGCCGAGCGCCTTCGTCCAGGCGGCCTCGACCGGCGCCTGCGTCTGCAGGAACAGGGCCGCCGCCGCCGCATCGGCTTCGGCCAGCCGGTGGCGATCGGTGAAGCGGCGATAGATCACCCCGCCATGGCGGGAGATCAGCAGGGCGACGCGCGTGCCCCAGGCGCAGAGTGCCTGCTCCACGCCGCGCCTCCACATCGGGGCATGGATCTGCGCACCGACGTCACGGAACAGATGCGGCCGACCGCTCACCGTATCGAAGCTCGGCGCCGTTTCCCAGTCCAGCCAGCCGATATCGTGCTGCTCGGTCGCGAGCAGCAGCGACTCGTCGAGCTCGTGCGCCCAGGCTCGGAGGATCTGTCCGGAGATCCAGGCGTGGGTGAGCTGGCTGATCGCCAGGCAGGACTCGCGGTCGTCACGGAACAGCATCACCGCACGGTAGGACATCATCGCACGCATCGACCACATCGCTCGCGTGGCCTATGCAGGCGGCCATAGGACGACGGGTGCGACGCTGCGGCGGATCTCGATACGGTTTGGGCGGCGCGTCATACGACGGCTCGATCGATCGCCGGGGTGCTCGCAGTGGGCGCTGATCGGCGTCTGCGTCCTGGCCTTCGCACTGCGCTTCGGGTTCGCCGTCGCCATGCCCACGATCGAGCGCCCCGACGAGCTGTTCCAGAACATCGAGCCGGCATACCGGATGTGGTCGGGTCACGGCACCGTCACCTGGGAGTGGCGCGCCGGCATACGCTCGCCGGTGTTCCCGGGGTTCCTGGCCGTGCTGATCGCGGCGGCGTCCGCCCTGGGGGCGGGACCGGCCGGCTATCTCGCCGTGATCCGGGCCGCGATGTCGGCCCTGTCCACCGCGGTGGTGGCGATGTCGTTCGGCGCCGGCCGGCGCTGCTTCGGACTGCCGGGGGCGCTCTCCTGCGCGCTGCTCTGCGCGGTGTGGCCGGACCTGGTGTATTTCGGCTCCAAGCCGCTGGGCGAGGTGCAGGGCGGCAACCTGCTCGCGATCGCCGCATTCGGCCTGGTCGGGATCGGCGGCGCCGGCGCGGGCGGCGATGCCGCATCCCGCACCAGGCTGCTCGGCGTCGGCGCCGCACTCGGCCTCGCGTTCTGCCTGCGCGGTCAGCTGGCGCCCGCGATCGCGGTGGTGGGTGCCTGGGCGGCCTGTCGCACGCCGCGCCGTCAGCTGACCTGGCTCATGACGGGAGCCGGCGCGCCCCTGCTGGCGCTGGGTGCGGCGGACTGGGCCTTCTACGGCGTGCCGTTCCGCTCCGTCTGGGGCAATCTCGAGCTCAACGCGCTGCAGCACGTCAGCCGCGAGTTCGGCACCAGCCCGCGCCTCTGGTACTGCAGGGATCTGCTGCTGAGGTGGGGTGCGGCCGTCGTCCCGGTCGCGGTCGCCGCGTGCTCGGGTCTGCGCGCGGCCCCGCTGCTCGGTCTGGTCGTGCTGCTCGTCGTGCTGCCGCACAGCCTCGTCGCCCACAAGGAGCTCAGCTTCGTTCATGCCGCCGTGGCGCCGACGCTGGTCCTCGCCGGTCTCGGCACCGGCCGGTGGATCGGCGCGTGGACATCACCGACGACTCGCCTGGCGCGGCGGGCGATGACGGCGAGCCTGCTCGGATGCTGGGTCGCGACCGCAGCGGCGACCGGCCGGCACGCCGGCTTCCGGCCGCTCTGGACCCGCGACCGCGCCGATCTGCAGGCGATGGCGTCGTTGCGGCAGGATGCCGCGCTGTGCGGGCTCGGGCTGCGCTGGCCGCAGCGATGGTTCTGGAGCGGAAGCGACGCGCTGCTCGGGCGGCCGATCCCGATCTACGCGTTCGGCAGCGCTACGGGCACCCGGCGGGTCGAGCCGGCGATCAGTGCCGCGATCGGCGGCGCGGACGTGGCCGACGGCCTGCGCGGCTTCGTCGTGACGCGGTGCTGGTCCGACAGGGACGGCACGGTCTGCCTGGCCCAGGCGGCGCACAAGCGCTGCATCGCCGATCCTGGCTTCGACCTGAACAGCGTGGCGGAGCTCGGCCGCCCCGGCACCGAGCATGGCGCCGACGCGCGCTGATGCCTTCCTCGACCGTCGCGCCAGGGCGGGATCTCGCGAGTGGCGGCACGGCACCATGACGGTATCCGCGACGACCGCCGGCGACCCTCAGGGCGTGGTGCGCGGCCCGGCTGCGACCAGTTCCGTGAGGTCGGCCACGACCTGCTCCAGCGGGCTGGACCAGTCGAACGGAGCGGGCTGCACATGCAGCCGCATCGTGCTGTACCACGGGCTGTCCTT
Organism: uncultured Acetobacteraceae bacterium; assembly: GCA_964242335.1. Taxonomy (GTDB): domain Bacteria; phylum Pseudomonadota; class Alphaproteobacteria; order Acetobacterales; family Acetobacteraceae; genus Lichenicoccus. The sequence continues at coordinate 56,415 of CAXTAY010000011.1, forward strand.
GCGGCCGGGGAGCCATCGCCAGCACTGGTCGTAGCGCGAGAGCAGCCAGACCGGGCGTCCCAACGCTGCCGCGAGGTGTGCGGTCGACGTGTCCACCGCGATCACGAGGTCCAGCAGCGAGACCAGGCCGGCGGTGTCGTCGAAGTCATGGATCCGGCTGGTGTGATCGACGAGATGGAGGTCAGGCGGCGGGCTTTCCGCCTCGGCCTGCGGGTCGCCGAGCTGCAGGCTGTAGAAGAGAACCGCCTCGCCCAGCTTCGCGAGCGGCGCCAACCCGGAAACGCTGATCGAGCGACGCTTGTCGATCAGCGTGTTCGCGAGGTGCCAGGGCCGCTTGCCGCCGGACCAGACGAGGCCGACCTTCAGCGGCCTGGCCGCATCCCGTCGCCCGCGCCTGCGCCAGCACGCGACATCGTGGTCCAGCACTTGCCGCCACTGCGAGACGATGACCGGATCGGCCGCGAGATAGCCGCCGGCGCACGGAACGGTGTCGATCGTCGTCCGCAGGATATACGGCAGGCTCATGACCGAGCATGCGAGATCGTAGACCGGTGGCGGCTCTTCGGCGGACACGATGCCGTCGATGCCGGGAAGGCGCGAGAACAGCCGTACCAGAGGCCTCGGGACCTGCACGACGACGCGACGATCGAGGTCGCGCAGCATCGGGATGTAGCGGCAGAACTGCAGGCAGTCCCCCAGGCCGCCCTCGCCGTGCACGAGCAGCGTACGGCCGGCGAGCGGCTCTCCCTTCCAGCGTGGCGCGTTGGGAACGTGCGGCAGCATATCGCTCGCATGAAGCCGCCATTCGTACTCGGCAAAGCCACGCAGGTAGTCCCCGGCCCCGAGCAGGGCCATCGCCCGCCAGGTCCGGAGATCGGCATCGCCGGGCGTCACGGCGACCGCGAGATCGAAGAACGCCAGCGACTCTCGCGGCAGGCCGCGTCGCCGGAGCGTGACGCCCAGCCCGGAGAGCGCCGGCGCGTGATCCGCCTTCAGGCGGATGGCGTTGCAGAAGGCGGCGACCGCGTCGTCGTAGCACTGCAGTTCGAGGCTGACGCTGCCGAGGTTCGACCAGGCCCCGTGACGTTGCGGATCGAGGGTCACCGCCCGGGCGAGAACCGGCAGGGCCTCCTCGAGACGCCCTAGCTCGTTGAGCGCGCCGCCGAGGTTGAGGAGCAGCCGGACGTCGTCCGGCTCGACCGACAGGATCTGGCGAAGCGCAAGCACCGCCGATGCGAAGTCGGCCGCCCTGAGGCTCGCATCGGCGGCGCTGCGAAGTGCCGCGCGGTCGGTGTCGTCGTGCTGGCTGCTCGGTCGGAGCGCTGCTCGCAGGATCATCAGTGCGGTCCCTGATTCGATGACCGGCCTAGGTGACGCACCTTAAGAAACCATTAAGATCCCGCCCTCGACTTGTCTTTCCGGCACGCCGACCACGGTCGATCGTGCGTGGCGATCCCGAGCGCTAGGATGCCTCGCCGCAGCAACATCGACAGGGGAGCAGACATGCCGGACGACAGCAGGCGGATCGCCATCACCGGAGCCCAGGGCAATCTCGGCCGCAAGCTGATCGCGGCGTTCGAAACCGCGACCTGGTGCCATTCGATCGTCGCCATCGACCAGGCTCCCCCGGAGCGCGGCTTCGCCGCGGCGGCGAAGGTGAGGGCGATCCAGGCCGACCTCACCGACCGCCGCGACCGACGCTGGATCGAGGCGATCGGCGCGGTCGACGTGATCATCCATCTCGCGGCACAGAACCCCTATCCCACCGCCAGTTGGGAGGATTCCGCCGCATCGTTCGACATGACGCTCAACCTGCTCGGCGCCGCAGGAGCGGCACTCGCGCGCTTCGTGTTCATCTCGTCGAACCACGTCATGGGCGGCTACAAGGACGCCGTGCCCGCCCTCGAACCCGGCATGCTGACCGAGGCGCTCGCGCCGAGGCCGGGCACGCGCACGGTCGATCGCCGCGGCAAGGTCAGCGACTCTCCCGCCTACGCCGTGCACAAGCTGATGGGCGAGCGGCTGTGCCGCGAGCGCGCGCTCGGCTCGGACGGACGCCTGACGACGGTCTGCCTGCGCGTCGGCTGGTGCCAGCCGGGCGAGAACCTGCCCTCCACCCTGAATGCCAGCGGCGTTCCGGGAGAACCGGTTCCGCAAGGCGATGTCGAGGCGGCGCTCGCCTATCGCTGGTTTCGCGGGATGTGGCTGTCGAACGCTGACCTAGTGCGGATCGTCGAGCGCGCCTGCCTGGCGGATGCGTCGTCCTGGCCCGCGCCGGCCATCGTGATCAACGCCATGTCGGCGAACCAGGAGATGGTCTGGAGCCTCGAGGATGCCCGCCGCCACCTCGGCTACGTCCCGCGAGACCGGTCATGAAGGCAGCGGGATCGGTATGGTCGCGCCCAAGACGGCGATGACGAAGTGGCCGACGAAGAAAGCTTCGCCGCCGAAGCCGAACGGGTTCCTTGGTTCTTGCCGCCGGCGGGCGGAACGACTGCCATCGCTGTCCTGATGGTCGGGACGGTTCCATCGACGTCGCTTCGAGATCGTTCCGGACGGGTGAAGTCGTCTTTCGTTCATCGCGCCGCAGGCGCGCACCGTTCGCGGTGAGCCACGTTGCCGTTCGCGCCAGCTGGTGCCGATGAAGAACTCGATCATCGATCCCGGCGCGACTTGACGAACCTGTCGAATGCGGTGGGTTCGAAGGGCAACGCCGCGATCACATCCCGCCGCAGCGCTGTCGCGGAGCAGGCCGTCGAGGTGGCAAACCGCGAAGCGCAGTCAGCCGCGTTGCGACGCAGGTGCTGCGGGCGTAGTACTTCAACGGCAACGAGCCGACCGCGCCTGAGCCGACGAGCGTGGCGGTTCCGGTTCTACGACTTCCGCGCGCAGAAATACGAAGCGTATCTCCAGCAACGGCGAGACAGTGGCCACGTCGAGGCGTCATAAGGCGATCCGATGATTGCAATAGACCCAGACTATCGCTGTATCGAACCCACACGGACTTCCTGCTCCGTCGCGATCTATTACGATCGAGCAGTGCCGCGGGGGTGACCTCGTGCGCATGCTGTGCTAACTGACGATGCCAGAAGCGGGAGAGAAAGATGGACGGAGACAACGTCGGCCAGTGCCCCATGCACGGTGTGGCCGCGAACAATTCGACGGCGTGGCCGAGGTCCAACCAGGACTGGTGGCCGAACCAGCTGAACCTCAAGATCCTCCACCAGCACTCCACCAAGTCCGACCCGCTGGGTGAGGGCTTCGATTACGCCGAGGAGTTCAAGACGCTCGACCTGGCGGCGCTGAAGCAGGACCTGTTCGCGCTGATGACCACGTCGCAGGAGTGGTGGCCGGCCGATTTCGGGCATTACGGACCGCTGTTCATCCGCATGGCCTGGCACAGCGCCGGCACCTACCGCATCGGCGACGGTCGCGGCGGCGCGGGTTCCGGGACGCAGCGCTTCGCGCCGCTGAACTCCTGGCCCGACAACGCCAACCTCGACAAGGCGCGGCTGCTGCTGTGGCCGGTGAAGCAGAAGTACGGCCGCAAGATCTCCTGGGCCGACCTGATGGTGCTGGCCGGCAACTGCGCGCTGGAGTCGATGGGTCTCAAGACGTTCGGCTTCGCCGGTGGCCGCGCCGATGTCTGGGAGCCCGAGGAGGACATCAACTGGGGGCCCGAGGATACCTGGCTCGGCGATCAGCGCTACAGTGGCGACCGCGAGCTCGCCGACCATCTCGGCGCGGTCCAGATGGGCCTGATCTACGTCAATCCGGAAGGGCCGAACGGCAAGCCCGATCCGCTCGGCTCGGCCCGCGACATCCGCGACACCTTCGCGCGCATGGCGATGAACGACGAGGAGACGGTGGCGCTGGTGGCCGGTGGTCATACCTTCGGCAAGAGCCACGGCGCAGCCAGTGCCGCAGACTACGTAGGCCCGGAGCCGGAGGCAGCCGGCATCGAGCAGATGGGCCTGGGCTGGAAGAACAGCTTCGGCACCGGCAAGGGCGCGCACACCATCTCCAGCGGGCTCGAGGGCGCGTGGACTCCCGAGCCGACCAAGTGGGACGGCGGATACTTCGACAACCTGTTCAACTTCGAGTGGGAGCTGGAGAAGGGCCCGGGGGGCGGCTGGCAGTGGAAGCCGAAGGACGGCGCCGCCGCCGACATGGTGCCGGACGCGCATGAAGCGTCGAAGCGCCACCCGCCGATGATGTTCACCTCGGACATCGCGATGATCGCGGACCCGGCGTACCTGGAGATCTCCAAGCGCTTCCACGAGAACCTGGACGAGTTCGCCGACGCGTTCGCCCGGGCGTGGTTCAAGCTGACGCACCGCGACATGGGGCCGCTCGCGCGCTATCTCGGTCCGGAGGTGCCCGGCGAGACGCTGCTGTGGCAGGACCCGGTTCCCGCCGTGGACCATCCGCTCATCGACCAGCAGGACGCGGCGACGCTCAAGGCCAGGCTGCTGGCGTCCGGGCTGTCCGTGGCACAGCTGGTGTCCACCGCCTGGAAGTCGGCCTCGACGTTCCGCGGCACCGACAAGCGGGGCGGCGCCAACGGTGCACGCATCCGACTGGCGCCGCAGAAGGACTGGGCGGCGAACGAGCCGGCCGAGCTGACGATGGTGCTGCAGAAGCTGGAGGCGGTGCGCGCCGAGTTCAACGCCGCGCAATCGGGTGGCAAGGCGGTGTCCTTGGCCGACCTGATCGTGCTCGGCGGCTGTGCCGCGGTCGAGAAGGCCGCCAGGGATGCCGGGACCGCCGTGGAGGTTCCGTTCACGCCGGGTCGCACCGACGCGTCCCAGGAGCAGACCGACGCGCACTCCTTCGCCGTGCTGGAGCCGACTGCGGACGGGTTCCGCAACTATCTCGGCGACGGGCGCGGCCGGCACGAAGAGGTGCACCTGGTGGACCGGGCGCATCTGCTGACGCTGAGCGCGCCCGAGATGACCGTCCTGGTCGGCGGCATGCGCGTGCTGGGCGCCAACTATGGCGGCTCGTCGCTCGGCGTCTTCACCACCCGGCCGGGGACGCTGACCAACGACTTCTTCGTCAACCTGCTGGACATGACCACGACCTGGAAGGCGGTGTCGGAGGCTGACGACCGCTTCGAGGGACGCGACCGGCGGACCGGCGAGCTGAAGTGGACCGGCAGCCGCGTCGACCTGATCTTCGGGTCGAACTCGCTGCTGCGGGCGGTCTCGGAGGTGTTCGGCTGCATCGACTCGCAGGAGGCCTTCGTGCACGACTTCGTCGCCGTGTGGAACAAGGTGATGAACCTGGACCGGTTCGACCTGGCCTGACCTGATCCGGTCCGGTTCAGGGGTAGCAGCTTCAACCGGTCGGACCGGCGTCCCAGCAGTGGGACGCCGGTTCTGCGTCGAGGCTGCCCGATGCGGGTTCCGGCACCGCTACCAGCTGCCGCCGGGCAGCGGGGCCGCCCCGAACAGCCAAGGATGCAGCGTCAGCAATGCCGCCCCCAGTGCCAGGCCGGCGGTGGGCGGGATCCAGCCGATCTCGCGCAGCACGAGGTGGTTGCGGCCGCCGAGGATCGCCGCGAACGGCACGATCGACGTGCTCCGGGCGAGGCGCGACCAACCCGCCGGGTCGCGTCGCGCCACCTTGCGGTCGATCGAGGGCATGCCGACCAGCGCGGTGATGCCGAACGCACCGAAGAACAGCAGCGACACCAGGTCGCCGTTGCCGACGACGTGCACCGCCGACCAGATCGCGAACGACCACAGCATCGGATGTCGCGTGATCCGGAGCACGCCGCGCGGCTCCAGGCCGAGCTGCCGCTCGCCGCCGACCGCGGTCGGGTTCGGCACGCTGACCGAGCCGACCAGCAGCACGAAGGCCGCGGCCATCAGCGCGATCAGCACCCAGCCGAGCCAGGCCGGGGCGCTCCAGAGCGGCACGAAGCGGGCATGGTGCGCGCGCTGGTAGCTGACGACGAGGAACGAGATCGCCGCCACCGAGAGCACCGAGAACAGGCCGCGAAAGACACCATCGCCGATCCGCCCGGCGATCGTCCGGCGCACCGCGGTTCCGGCGATGCCGACATGGACGCAGATCCAGACCAGCGCCGCCAGCGTAAGCAGCCCCATCGCTCCCATCATGTCCTCCCCGTTCGTCGTCAGCCTACAGTGCCGGACCCGCGACGCCGATGCCACTCGACGCCGCTGGCCTGAGCGCGACATGAGGACGGCCCGGGCGTGCATCCTTCTCGCCCGGCGGCGGGGTGTCTCATCGCGCGTGCCGGGAGCGCTTCCTGAGACCCCGGGCACGGGTTATCCCACGAGGTGTTGCGTCGTCCCCAGCTTTGTCCACAAGATTTTGTGGTCGCGACGTTGAGCAGGTGGTGGATGTGCCATAGGCTCGGGCGGTCCGCACCGAGAGGAAAACGCCGTGGAATGGACCGAGGAGACGATCTCGCGTCTGCGCAGCCTCTGGCAGGAAGGACATTCCACCGCCGAGATCGGCCGACGCCTGTCGATCACCAAGAATGCCGTGGTAGGCAAGGCGCACCGTCTGATCCTGCCCGCGCGGCCCTCGCCGATCCGCAAGAACACGGCCGAGCCCGGCTCCCAGCCGGCGCGTCGCGAGCAGGCGCAGGTCGCGCGGCTGATCCCGCGCATCGACAAGCCGGAGCCGATCGCCAATCCGGCACACCTCCAGGGTGCGGCGGCCACCGTCACCTCGCTGCATCCCCCGGCGGCGAGCGCGCCGCCGCCGAAGCCGCAGCTCGCCTCCGTTCGCGCCGCGCCGCCCTCGCACGATGCGGAGCTGCCCGTGCCGCGCGTCGGTCAGACGGTGCAGCGTCGACGCGGCCAGACCTGTTGCTGGCCGCTCGGCGACCCGGGCACCAAGCAGTTCCGCTTCTGCGGCGGCGAGCCGATCCCGGGCAAGCCGTACTGCACCGCGCACGCGCAGCTCGCCTACGTCAAGCTGCGCGATCGCCGCGACACCGTCGCCTGACGGCGTCGTCGAGCGGCGCCGCTCAGCCCAGCACGTCTCCCGATACGCCTGCATCCTGACCCTGACGGGTCGCCGCCTCGGGCAGCTGCGGCGCCGGGCGGAACGGCTCGAGCGGCGAGATGCTCGGCTCCGACGCCGCCTGATCGGTCAGCATCTCCAGCCGGCCGGTGACCTGGCCGCCATCCTCCACCTGCAGCCTGCGGCACCTGGCGGTGCCGAGCAGGCGACCGGTGCCGCGTATGATCAGGTTGCCGCGCGCGGTCAGGGTGCCGTCGATGGTGCCGGCGACCTCCGCGTCCTGCACCTGCACCTCGCCGCGGAACACGCCGCCGGGCGCCACGTGCAGCTCGGCGGCCTGGATCATCGTGGCCTCCACCGTGCCTTCGACCACCAGCCGCTCCGCATCCTGCACCGTGCCCTGGACGCTGATGCCGCGGCCGACCACCAGGGTGCGCTTCTCCGCGGGCTCCCGCGCCACCCGCACGGTGGCGACGCCCGGCGCCGGTGGCTGGCCCTGCGCGGGTGCCTGGACCTGCGGCGGCCCGGGCGGGATCAGCGTGCCGGGTCGCGGCGGCGGCGGGGAGGGCGCGGCGGGAAAAGGAGAGCGACCCATCGCTTGGGCCTCCTGTGGCGTTGCGGGGAAGAAGGTCGAGGCCGGCGGAGCCGACGGCGCGGGGCGGAACGGGGAGCGGGGCCGCTCATCGCGGCGCTCGGCGGGTCCAGGAACGGGCCCAGGGACGAACCCGGGAACCGGTCGAGGGACGGGTCCGGCGGCGAGCTCGCGAGCGGGCTCCGGGATACCGGCGGACGGACCGATCGGCAGGGTGTCGTCTGGCTTGCGTCGCTTGAACACGCCCCGGCTCCGATCATTTCAGAACGATAGGGATTTGTGGCCGCGGAACGAGCTGTCGCCCGAGAAGTCGCCTTACACGCCGGCATGAGGCACCACAAGGGCCCGGGCGGCGAAGTGCCGCTCGGCGGCGTGGCGGCGCGGCGGGACTTGCCCGGCTCTCCGCCGCGGTGATAGGCGCTGCGGCGAGCTGCACGGAAGGTCCAACGATGACGCCCATCGCCACTGCGGCACCGACTTTCGACATCCTCGGCATCGGCAACGCCATCGTCGATGTGCTGGCGCCGGTGCCCGACGGGTTCCCGCAGGCGCAGGGCATGAGTCCGGGCAGCATGTCGCTGATCGACTCCGCGCGCGCCGACCAGATCGCCGCCACCCTGGGCACGGCGACCCTGGGCGCGGTGCAGCACACCAGCGGCGGCTCGGCCGCCAACAGCTGCGTGGTGGCGGCCGGGCTAGGCGCGCGCGTCGCCTATCTCGGCAAGGTCGCGGACGACGAGGCGGGCGCGCATTTCCGCCGCGACATCGAGGCCGCCGGGATCGCCTTTCCCTCCGTCGTCCTGGCCGGCGGCGGCACGGGTGCCGGACCGGCCACCGCGCGCTGCATCATCCTGGTCACCCCCGACGGCCAGCGCACCATGAACACCTATCTCGGCGCCTGCACCGCGTTCTCCACCGCCGACGTGCTGGCGCAAGCGGTGCAGGCGGCGCGCATCACCTACCTGGAGGGCTACCTGTTCGATCCGCCGGAGGCGCAGAAGGCGTTCCGGTTGGCGGTCGAGCTGGCGCACGCCGCCGGACGCAAGGTGGCGCTCAGCCTGTCGGACTCGTTCTGCGTGGCGCGCCACCGCGAGGCCTTCCGCGCACTGGTCCGCGACGTCGACATCCTGTTCGCCAACCACGACGAGGTGCTCTCGCTGTACGAGACCGACGATTTCGAGCGCGCGGTCTCCCATATCGCCGGCGAGGTCGAACTGGCTGCAGTCACCCGCTCCGAGCATGGCAGCGTCGTCCTGAGTGCCGGCACCCGCATCGCGGTCGATGCAGAGCCCACCCGCGTGGTCGACACCACCGGCGCCGGCGACGCCTACGCTGCCGGCTTCCTCGCCGGGCTGGTGGCCGGGCGGGAGTTCGCCGAGTGCGGCCGCATCGGCGCGGTCGCCGCCTCCGAGGTGATCTCGCATTTCGGCGCCCGCCCGATCGCCGACCTGCGCGCGTTGGCCAGGCTCTGACCTGGAGCCTCTGAAGTTAAAGCGTGCAAATTTTGCGGTGCACCCTTATCTAGCCGCGTAATCCCTATCGCAGCCGCAGCGCACGCCTCCCGTTCCGGAAGGCTGCCGTGACGGTTGCCCGCACGCGCACGAAAGCCGGGTCACACCGCCATGGATATCCGCAACATCGCCATCATCGCCCATGTCGATCATGGCAAGACCACCCTGGTCGACCAGCTGCTGAAGCAGTCTGGCACGTTCCGCAGCAACCAGCACGTCGCCGAGCGGGCGATGGACAGCAATGACCTGGAGCGCGAGCGCGGCATCACCATCCTGGCCAAGTGCACCAGCGTCGAGTGGCGCGGCGTGCGCATCAACATCGTCGACACGCCCGGTCACGCCGACTTCGGCGGCGAGGTCGAGCGCATCCTGAACATGGTCGACGGCGCCATCGTCCTGGTCGACGCCGCCGAAGGGGCGCTGCCGCAGACCAAGTTCGTGGTCGGCAAGGCGCTCGCGCGCGGCATCCGCCCGATCGTGGTGGTCAACAAGGTGGATCGGCAGGACGCGCGTCCGGACGAGGTCCATAACGAGGTGTTCGACCTGTTCGCCGCCCTCGGCGCCGACGACGACCAGCTCGACTTCCCGATGCTCTACGCCTCCGGCCGGCAGGGCTGGGCCGACACCACGCTGGACGGGCCGCGCAAGGACCTGTCGGCACTGTACGACCTGGTGCTGAGCCACGTGCCGGCGCCGAAGCTGGACAGCGAGGCGCCGTTCGCGATGGTCGCCTCGATCCTCGAATACGACAACTTCCTCGGCCGGGTGCTGACCGGTCGCATCGAGCAGGGCCGGGCGAAGCTGAACATGCCGGTGCGGGTGCTGCGCGCCGACGGGTCGGTGGTCGAGACCGGCAGGCTGAGCAAGCTGCTCACCTTCCGCGGCCTGGAGCGGGTGTCGGTGGACGAGGCCGGGACCGGCGACATCATCGCCGTCGCCGGATTGTCCGAGGCCACCATCCCGGAGACCATCGCCTCGCCGGAAGTGACGGCGGCGCTGCCGGCGATCCCGGTCGATCCGCCGACCCTGACCATGGCGTTCCGTCTCAATGACGGCCCGCTCGGCGGCCGCGACGGCAAGAAGGTGACGTCGCGCCAGATCCGCGACCGTCTGTTCCGCGAGACCGACGGCAACGTCGCGATCCGGGTCAGCGAGACCCCGGACAGCGAGGCGTTCGAGGTCGCGGGCCGCGGCGAGCTGCAGCTCGGGGTGCTGATCGAGACCATGCGCCGCGAGGGCTTCGAGCTCACCATCGGCCGGCCGCGGGTGCTGACCCGCCAGAACGAGGAGACCGGCGAGCGCGAGGAGCCGTTCGAGGAGGCGCTGATCGACGTCGACGAGGCCTATTCCGGCGTCGTCGTCGACAAGATGAGCCAGCGTCGCGGCCAGATGCAGGACATGCGGCCGTCCGGCGGCGGCAAGGTGCGGCTGACCTTCCTGATCCCGTCACGCGGCCTGATCGGCTATCACGGCGAGTTCCTCACCGACACCCGCGGCACCGGCATCATGAACCGGCTGTTCCACGGCTATCAGCCCTGGGCCGGGGCCATCGAGGGCCGTCGCAACGGCTCGCTGATCTCGTCGGAGGATGGCGTCACGGTGCAGTACGCGCTTTGGTACCTGCAGGAGCGCGGCACGCTGTTCGTCGATCCCGGCGAGAAGGTCTATGTCGGCATGATCCTGGGCGAGCACTCGCGCGGCTCGGACCTCGAGATCAACCCGATCAAGGAGAAGAAGCTCACCAACATCCGTGCCGCCGGCAAGGACGACGCGATGCTGCTGATCCCGCCGCGCAAGATGTCGCTCGAGCAGGCCATCGCCTACATCGAGGACGACGAGCTGGTCGAGGTGACGCCGTCGGCGATACGGATACGCAAGCGCTACCTCGATCCGCACCAGCGCAAGCGCGCCGAGCGCAAGTCCGACGACGCGGCATAGCCGCAGTTCCGCCGGCGCCGCGAAAATGACACATTCCGCAACGTTCAGCCCTGCGGATTGTGTTGTATTTCGGGTCCTGCTGTAAGAAACTCGATGTGTCGGATGAAGTTTGACCCGCGACGCGGTCGGACGTGCATGCTAATACCGATCCTGCAACCGTCACCAAAAGGATGACGGGTCTGCGCTATGCAATACCTCTCCCAGGATCGGAGACATCCATGACGTTCACCAGTAAGTTCCTCGCCACCGTCTCCACGGTGGCCCTGTTGGCTGCTTCCGCCCCGGTCTTTGCCCAGACGACCACGCCGGCTCCGGCCACGATGGCACCGCCGAGCACCACCGCCCCCGCGGCACCCTCCGCCACCCCGTCCGCGCCGCCCTCCGCGCCGCCGGCGAGCGAAGCCGCTCCGGCCACCACGCCGCCGGTCACCACGCCGCCCGCGACCACCACGCCGTCGCCGGCGCCGAGCGACGCCGCGCCCGCGTCCAACACTCCCAAGAAGTCGAGCGGCAAGCACCACTCGCGGCATCACCGCCACCACAAGGCGAAGACCACCACGACCTCGCCGCCCCCCGCGCAGTAAGCGCGCGTCGGACCGACCTCGTCTTCGGGCAGTGGGAGTGCGGCGGCCGGGTTCAGGCCCGCGCCGGGCTCCCGGCCTCGCCCCTGACGACGCCGCGCCGGACTCCACCGACGCTCCGGTAGGTCGAGATCTCGCTACCATGGGCCTGCTGGGCTTCGCCTCCGGCCTGCCGATCTACCTCACCTTCTTTACTTTGCAGCAATGGATGAGCGAGAGCGGGGTGTCGCTGCGCGCGATCGGCCTCACCGCCTCGATCGGGCTCCCCTACCTGCTCAAGTTCCTCTGGGCGCCGCTGCTCGACCGGCTGCCGCCCGCGCTGCTGCGCAGGCTCGGCCGCAGGCGCGGCTGGCTGCTGCTCGTGCAGGCGCCGCTCAGCCTGTGCATCGTCGCGATGGCGCTGTCGGATCCCCGGATCGGCCCGCGCACGCTGGTGCTCGCCGCCGTGGCGCTGGCGCTGTGCTCCGCCAGCCAGGACGTGATCATCGATGCCTGGCGCATCGAACGCTTCGGCGCGCGAGTGCAGGCGGCGGCACTGGGCTGCTACGTCTGGGGCTACCGCATCGCCATGCAGGCATCCGGCGCCGGCGCGATCTGGCTCGCCGGGCGCCTCGGCTGGCACGGCGCCTACCTGTCGATGGCGGCGCTTTCGCTGCTCGGACCGGTGGCGACGCTGCTCGCGCGCGAGCCGGTTCCGCCTACCTCGCTGTCGGCGGCGCTCGCGGACCACGGCCGGCGATGGACGCAGCAGATCCGGGCGCGCGTGGTGGCGCCGCTGCGCGACCTGCTGGGCCGGCCCGGCGCCTCGTGGGTGCTGGCCTTCGTGCTGCTGTTCAACCTCGGCACCCAGCTCGCCGACACCATGGCAGCGCCGTTCTACCACGCGCTCGGCTTCAGCCGCGACCAGGTGGCGCTGGCCAACGGCCTGCCGATGCTGGCCGCCGCCCTGGCGGGTGCGGCTGCGAGCGCGCTGCTGGTGGCGCGCTTCGGCGGCAGCCGCATCCTGATCCTGTCGGCGCTGGTGCAGATGGCCTCGATGGGCCTCTACCTGGCCCTGGTGCATGCCGGTCCGGCGACCCCGATGCTGCTGGCCAAGGTGACGCTCGAGGGCTTCGCCGAGGCCTTGGCGCAGACCACCTTCCTGACCTACCTGTCCCGGCTGTGCTCGGCCGAATACACCGCGACACAGTACGCGCTGCTCTCCTCGATGGCGCCGATCGCCTGGCGCACCCTGGGCGGCGCCACCGGCGTCATGGCGCAGGGCCTGGGATGGCCTGCCTTCTTCACCGCCACCATCCTGTGCGCGCTGCCCGGCATCCTGATCATGACCTACCTGATGCGGCGCTTCCCCTCCGGGCTGCCGCCGCGGTCGGGCGCCGACCGGGGCCGCGCAACCGGTGCTCCCCGGGGTGCCGCCGGCAGCCGCGATGCCCTGCGGTGAATGCATCGTCGGGGTGATCTCCGACACCCACGGCCTGCTGCGACCGCAGGCGATGGAGGCGCTGCGCGGCAGCGATCGCATCATCCACGCCGGCGACGTCGGCGGCCCGGAGATCCTCGACGCGCTGTCGCGGCTGGCGCCGGTGACGGCGGTGCGCGGCAATGTCGACCTCGCGGATTGGGCGGAGACGCTGCCGCGCACCGCCACCCTGGAGCTCGGCGGCAGCCGCATCCACGTGCTGCACGACCTGGCCGATCTCGACATCGATCCGCGGGCGGCCGGGATCGGCGTCGTGGTGTCGGGCCATTCGCACCGGCCCGGCCTGCGGCAGCGGGACGGCGTGCTGTTGGTCAACCCGGGCAGCGCCGGCCGCCGTCGCTTCACCCTGCCGATCTCGCTGGCCCGGCTGCATCTGGCGGCGGGCCGCGTCAGCGCGAGCCTGGTCGAGCTGCGGGTGGGGTCAGCCCCCGGACGGTGACAGCAGCGCCCGCTGCCGCCCGGAGAGCGGCAGCGTCGGCAGGTAGCGCGGCGTCGGGCGCAGCCGGAGGCGCTGCTCGAAGGCGCTGCCATAGGCGAGCAGGCGCTGTTCCGACCAGGCCGGCCCGATTAGCGAGAGCCCGACCGGCAGGCCGTCCACGTCGCCCATCGGCAGCGTCAGATGCGGGTAGCCGGTGACCGCCGGCAGGGTCGAGGCGCTCGCCGAGGCGTGGTCACCGTTGAGCAGGTCGACCACCCAGGCGGGGCCGCCGGTCGGCGCCACCAGCGCGTCCAGCTTGGCACCCGACAGCAGCCGGTCGAGCCCTTCGGTTCCGGCCAGGCGACGCATCCTGGCCAGCGCGTCGCGGTAGCCCGGATCGTCCAGGCCCGCGGTCGCCTGCGCGCGCTGCATCAGGTCCTGGCCGAACAGCCCGAGCTCGCGCTCGGCATGCGCCTGGTTGAAGGCGATCACCGACGCCATCGTGCGCGTCCGCACCGTCGCGGGCGTGCTGGCGAGGTAGGCGTCGAGGCCCGACTTGAACTCGGTCAGCAGCACCGTCATCTCGGCGTTGCCGATCGCGTCCAGGTCCGGCCCGTCCGGCAGCTCCACCAGCACCGCGCCGGCCTCGCGCAGCCGCTGCAGCGCGCTCGCGAACACCGTGTCGGTCGCAGCGCTGTGCCCGGCAAGGAAGCGCAGCACGCCGATGCGCCGTCCCTGCAGCGCCTGCGGATCGCCGATGCCCGCGAGCTCCGGCCGGTGCCGGTCCGCCTCCGCCGTCGCCGCATCGGCGGCATCGCTGCCCGCCAGCACCGACAGCAGCAGTGCCGCGTCGGCGACGTCCAGGGTGATCGGGCCGGCGGTGTCCTGGGTGCGCGAGATCGGCACCACGTGGGTGCGCGACACCAGCCCGACGGTCGGCTTCAGCCCGACCAGCCCGGTCATCCCGGCCGGGCAGGTGATCGAGCCGTCGGTCTCGGTGCCGATCGCCGCCGGCGCCAGCGAGGCCGCCACCGCGGCGGCGCTGCCCGACGACGAGCCGCAGGGCGATCGGTCGAGCACGAACGGGTTGCGGGTCAGGCCGCCGGCGCCGCTCCAGCCGCTGATCGAGTCCGAGGCACGCATGTTGGCCCACTCGGACAGGTTGGTCTTGCCCAGGATCAGGGCGCCGGCCGCGCGCAGCCGCGCCACCAGCGGCGCGTCGCGGCCGGCGTGGTTCTCCGCCAGCGCCAGCGAGCCGGCGGTGGTCGGCATCGGATCGGCGGTCTCGATGTTGTCCTTGACCAGGATCGGGATGCCTTCCAGCGGCCGCACCGCCTCGCCGCTGCGACGCCTGCGGTCGCTGCGCGCCGCTTCCGCCTCGGCATCTGGGTTCAGGGCGATGACGGCGTGCAGGGCGGGACCGGCGCGATCCATCGCCGCGATGCGGGCGCGATAGGCCTGCACCAGCTCGACCGCGCTGACCCGTCCGGCCTGCAGGTCGCGCGAGAGCGACGCGATGCCGCGCCCCTGGACATCGTAACCGGCGTCGGACATCGGGGCGGCTCCCATCAGGGTCAGGCAGGCCAGGCTCAGGCGGGCCAGGCTCAGGCGGGCCAGGCTCAGGCGGGGCCGCAGGAACGGGAAGCGCGGCGGCCGTCTCGTGCGCATGTCGCCTCCCCCCGCCGTCGCGGCGTCGACCCGAGAGCCGTGCGGTCGCATCTGCCGTGCGACGCGGCACCTCGTCAAGCGCGACCGGATGCGACGAGCGGCCGCGCACGGCATGGTAACTCCGCCGCCCGTCGCCATCTCTGAGGATCGGTATCGCCCTCCGGCCAGGACCAGAGCCGCTCGTGAACAACGACAGCACGCCGTCACCTTGGATCGACCAGTTCCGCCGCATGCCGCCGCCGGGCCGCAGGCTGCCGGGCTGGTCGTTGCTGGCAGCGCTGGCGGCACTCGCCGCCTGCTGGCTGCTCTTCAACGCCTTCTACACGGTCGAGCCGACGCAGCTGGCCTTCACCCGCACCTTCGGGCGGGTCGACCAGGCCGCGGCCGATCCGATCGGGCCCGGCATGCACCTGAAGCTGCCGTTCGTGACAGACGTGGACCGTCTGCAGGTCAGCCTCGACACGGTCAGTCCGCCGCAGGACCTGCGGGTGCTCAGCCATGACGGCCAGGTGATCACGCTCGGCGTGTCGGTGACACGGCGCATCCCGCGCGACGCCGTCTACAACCTGCTCTACAACACCGGCACCGTCGGCAACGTCGACATCGACCGCAACGTGTTCGCGATCCTGGCGGACCGCACCATGACCATCTTCGGGCGCGAGGACGTGCTGACCATCGCCAGCGAGCGCGAGCGCGTCATCGGGCTGATGAGGACCGTGATCGCGCGCGACCTGCGCCGCCTGTTCGGGGTCGAGCTGATCGACCTGCAGATCACCGGCTTCCGCTTCAGCCCCGAGTACGAGCGCGCCGTCAACGAGAACACGCTGGCGAAGACCAACGCCTACCGGGCGCAGCAGGTCCTGAAGCAGAAGCAGATCGAGGCCGAGCAGGCCGCCGCCGAAGCCCGTGGCCTCGCCGATGCCGCGATCGAGAAGGCGCGCGGCCAGAGCCAGAGCACGCTGCTGAACGCGGCAGCGGACGCTCGCGCCACCGAGATCCAGGCTGGCGCGGACGCGAACGCGATCAAGCTGCGCGTCCTGGCCGCGGGCGGTGCCGACGGCTACACCAAGATCATGGCCGCCGAGACGCTGAAGCGCTGGAACGGCCAGACGCCGCAGACCGTGCTCGGCGGATCCTCGTCGCCGTTGCCGTTCCTGCAGCTCAACCGCTAGAGCAGCTCCATCCGCTGCCGGCCCCGGGGAGGCGCTCGATGGCGACATGGTGGTCGTGGCCCATCGTCCGAACCCCGGGCGGGAGCAGGATCTGCTGGCGCTGACGCAGCGACATGCGGGCGTCCTGATGTTCGAGCCGTCTGCGACTACGTGCCGCCATGCACGCTGCCGGAAGCCGCGGCATTCTTCGCCCGCTTCCAGCCGCTCGATCTCTAGAGCAAGAGCAGCGCCGGACTTCCGGGCTCTGGGGCCTCAGGCCTCCATAGGCGGGCGGATCCCTTGACCACCGGCCCCCGGACGCCGGACAAGTCCTGCCATGCAGCGCATCTTCTCCGGCATCCAGCCGACCGGCATCCCGCACCTGGGCAACTATCTCGGCGCGATCCGCAACTGGGTGGCGCTGCAGCAGGACCATGAGTGCCTGTTCTGCCTGGTCGACCTGCACGCGATCACGGTGTGGCAGGATCCGGCACTGCTGCGCCGGCAGACCCGCGCCCAGCAGGCGGTGCTGCTCGCGGCCGGGATCGACCCGCTGCGCCACGTCCTGTTCAACCAGTCGGCGGTGAGCGCGCACGCGCGGCTCGCCTGGATCTTCAACTGCATAGCGCGGCTCGGCTGGCTCAACCGCATGACCCAGTTCAAGGACAAGGCGGGCCGCGACCGCGAGGCCTCGTCGGCCGGGCTCTACGTCTATCCGAACCTGATGGCCGCCGACATCCTGACCTACCACGCGACCCGGGTGCCGGTCGGCGACGACCAGCGCCAGCACCTGGAGCTCGCCAACGACATCGCGCAGAAATTCAACCATGACTATGGCGTGGAATTTTTCCCCGCGATCGAGGCGCTGATCCCGCCGGAGGCCGCTCGCGTGATGAGCCTGCGCGACGGCAGCAGGAAGATGTCCAAGTCCGACCCCTCGGAGCAGAGCAGGATCTCGCTCACCGACGACGCCGATGCCATCGCGCAGAAGATCCGCCGCGCGAGGACGGATTCGCCGCCGCTGCCCGGCGAGGTCGAGGGCCTCGGCGAACGCCCGGAGGCGCGCAACCTGGTGCAGATCTACGCCGCCCTGGCCGGCGTGACGCCGCAGCAGGTGCTGGCCCGTCACGGCGGCAGCGGCTTCGGCGTCTTCAAGGAGGCGCTGAGCGAGATCGTGATCGACACGGTCGCGCCGATCGCGCGCGAGACCGCCCGCCTGCTGGCCGAGCCCGACCATCTCGACGGCGTGCTGCGCGACGGTGCCGAACGCGCGCGG
The DNA here is from genome assembly GCA_964242335.1 of uncultured Acetobacteraceae bacterium. Classification (GTDB taxonomy): domain Bacteria; phylum Pseudomonadota; class Alphaproteobacteria; order Acetobacterales; family Acetobacteraceae; genus Lichenicoccus. The sequence continues at coordinate 74,032 of CAXTAY010000011.1, forward strand.
GCATTGGCCGAGCCGATCGTTTCCGAGGCGGAACGCCTCGTCGGCTTCCTGCGATGAGTGCGCCGATGCGCCAGGCGCAGCACCGGCTGCGCATCGAGACGCACGGCAAGGGCCTCACCGAGATCACCCGCGCGGTGGTCGGCTGGGTGTCGCAGCAGGGCATCGAGACCGGCCTGCTCACCCTGTGGTGCCGGCATACCTCGGCCTCGCTGACGGTGCAGGAGAATGCCGACCCGACGGTGCGCGAGGACATCAGGCGTTTCTTCGAGCGCCTGGTGCCGGAGGACGTCGCGGGCAGGCCGCCGGCCTACGCGCATGACGACGAGGGTGCCGACGACATGCCGGCACACCTGCGCACCATGCTGACCGACACCCAGCTGAGCATCCCGGTATCGGAGGGCCGGCCCAGCTTGGGCACCTGGCAGGGGATCTACCTGTTCGAGCATCGCCGCCGTCCGCACCTGCGCGAGCTGGTGCTGCACCTGCTGGGCAGCTGAGGCGGCCGACGCCGGCGCGCCGATCACGCCGGAGGCCGGTCGCGCGTCGCCGCCCGATCGTCGAAGGCGCGCCGTGCCGTCTCGATCGTGACGCGGTGGGCGCGCGCCCAGTTGCCGAGCGCCTCGACCGGCTGCCAGAGCGACAGGCCGGTCTCGGTCAGGGCGTAGTCGACACGAGGCGGGTTGCTCGGCGTGACGGTCCGGGTGACCAGCCCGTCGCGCTCCAGTCCGCGCAGGGTCAGGGTCAGCATGCGCTGCGAGATGCCGCCGATCATCCGCTTGATCTCGTTGAAGCGTCTCGGGCCGCCGCCGAGCAGCGCCACCACCAGCACGCTCCACTTGTCGCCGACACGCATCAGGATCGCATTGACCGCGCGGCACTCCTCGCTGGCATGCCGCAGCACCGGTACGGTCACAGCCGTGTGCCCTGGTTCCAAGCCTGTGCCTCCTTGTGACGCGATACTCCGGTCATTCATACATACCTGGTCACAAACCGGAACCTGAAGGCTCCTCCATGAAGCTGCTGCACATCGATTCCAGCATCCTCGGCGACAACTCGGTCAGCCGCGCGATCTCGGCGGCCATCGTGTCGCGCCTGCGCGAGACCCATGACGGGCTGGAGGTGCAGCGCCGCGACCTCGCCGCGACACCGCTCTCCCACCTCTCCGGCGCCTACCTGGCCGGGCAGGGCCCGGACGTGCAGCACGACCAGGCGATGCAGGAGGATCTCTCGCTCGGCGGCGCGGCGCTGGCGGAGTTCCTCGACGCCGACATCGTCGTGATCGGCGTGCCGATGTACAACTTCACGATCCCGAGCCAGCTCAAGGCCTGGGTCGACCGCATCCTGGTGGCCGGCAAGACGTTCAGCTACACCGCGACCGGCGCCGAGGGCCTGGCCGGCGGCAGGCGGGTGGTGCTGGCGCTGTCGCGCGGCGGCTTCTATGCCCCAGGCGCGCCGCACGCGGCGTTCGAGCACCAGGAGTCCTACCTCCGGACGGTGTTCGGCTTCATCGGCCTGCCCGATATCGAGGTGATCCGCGCCGAGGGTGTGGCCACCGGGGCGGAGCAGCGACGGAAGGCGCTCGACGGGGCGCTGCAGCAGGCGGCAGGGCTCGAGGCGACCGTCGCGGCCTGAATGGGGCGACCGCGGAGCGCTCGCCGGCGGGACGTCGATCAGCCGGTCGCGATGCGGCCGGCGCGCGACCACGGCGGCGCATGCGCGGCAGGTCGGCGTCCGCTCATCCAGAGGTCGCGTCCGCTTCGGATCCAGAGGTCGCATCCGCTCCCGACCGGCCATCAGCAGCTCGGGAAGGTCCGGTATGGCGTGGAACGCGAAGTGCCAAGGTGCGCCACGCCAGCGCCGGCATGGTGGGCAGGGCGTCCGGCGAGGTGATGCCCGGGTCACGCGAACCAGCTCTCCGGGAACCCTGCGAGGAGGACCAGCACGTCGCCGGACTCCGCGCCGCCAGCGACGTAGTGCAGCCTGACGCCCTCCACGGTCCGGAAACGGTGCTCGAAGCCGGCCAGTGCGGCGTCGGACCGGGAGGCCGGCGCGGCCTCGATCAGCCTCGCGGCGGGCTGCGGGTTCGGCGACGGGATCGGCGGCGTCATCGTGTGTCCCTCCGTATGCGGCGTCGTTCAGTGTGTTCCCGGTTGAGGCAGGGGTGCGGCTTCGGCTCCGGCGGTGGGGAGACGTTCGGTGAGGAAGCAGGCGAAGGCCAGCACCGGCAGGGCCGGCCCCACCGCCATCGCGAGCGACCAGCCGCCGCGCGCGTAGCTCCAGCCGCCGAGCGCCGAACAGATCGCGCCGCCGGCGAAGAAGGTCGCCATGTAGAGGCCGTTGAGGCGGCTGCGCAGTTCGCCCGCCAGCGAGAAGATCGCGCGCTGCCCGAGCACCATGTTCGCGGTCACGCCGAAATCGAGCAGGATCGCCGCGAGCACCAGGGCGGCGAGGGCGGCACGCGATCCCGACATGCCGATCCGGGCGAGCAGCAGCGACGCCGCGACGGCGACGATGGCGAGGCCGGTCGCCGGCCTGCTCCAGCCGCGGTCGGCGGCACGGCCGGCGATCGGGGCGGCAACGGCACCGGCGACGCCGGCGAGGGCGAACAGGGCGATGCCGTTCTGCGACAGGCCGAAGCGGTCGGCCAGCAGCAGCGGCACCGTGGTCCAGAACAGGCTGAACGCGCCGAACAACCACGCCTGATACAGCGCGCGTCGCCGCAGCAGCGGCGTGTGCCGGGCCAGCCGGCCCATCGACGCCAGCAGGGCGATGTAGCCGAGGTTCGGCTCGGGCCTGTGCCGCGGCAGGGCCGCGCGCAGCACGACGGCGAGGACCGCCATCACCGCGGCGGAGACGACGAACACGGCATGCCAGGACAGCATGTCGGTGATGAAGCTCGCCGCCGGACGCGCCAGCATGATGCCGAGGTTGAGGCCGCTCATCACGTTGCCGACGACGCGGCCGCGCATCGGCGCCGGCGCCAGGTGGGTGGCGTACGGCACCAGGACCTGCACCGCCACGGAGCCGAGCCCGATCAGCAGGGCCGCGGCCAGGAAGCCCGCGGCGTGCGTGGACAGTGCGGCGCCGAGCAGGGCGAGGATGGCGACGCACAGGATGGCCAGCACCAGGCGACGGGTCTCGAACAGGTCGCCGAGCGGCACCACCAGCAGCAGCCCGGCGCCGTAGCCGATCTGGGTCATGGTCACGATCAGCCCGGTCGCCTGCGGCGACAGCCCGAGCGAGGCGCTGATCGGGCCGACGAGGGGCTGGGCGTAGTACAGGTTGGCGACGATCAGGCCGCACGAGGTCGCCAGCAGCAGGGTCAGCCGGGTCGGGATGCCGGGGGGCGGCGGCGCGGATGGCGGGAGGGTCGTGCCCAGGGGGATCTCCTCGATCGAGACGGTCTCCGCGGGAATACAGTCTGCGCGCGGCGGCGGCGATCCCCGCTGCCCGCGGACACCGCCCTACAGCTCGCGGCCGCGCCGCACCGCGGCACTGCCGTAGCGCGCGCGCAGCCGGTCGATGGCACCCTGGGCGGCGACGCGTCGGGCCGCCTGCGGGTCGGCCAGGTCGACCGGGTCGGCCTGCTCCAGCGGCAGGATCGGCGCGGCGCCGATGCCGATCAGCCGGAACGGCGTCCCGTCGACCTCGGCGGCGAGCAGGCGGCGCGCCGTCTCGAACAGCCGGCCGGGCAGCGTCGTCGGCGAGGCGAGGCGCTGGCTGCGTGTGCGCGCGTGGAACCGGGCGGTCTTCAGCTTGAGCACGACCCCCGACGCACAGGCCTGCTTCTCGCGCAGCCGCGCACCGAGCTTCTCGCACAACCGCCAGAGCTGGCGCTCCAGCGACGCCAGGTCGCTGAGATCCTGCTCGAAGGTGGTCTCGGCGCTGATCGACTTGATCTCGCGCATTGGCTCGACCGCGCGCCCGTCCTCGCCGCGCGCACGCGCCGCCAGCGACGGTCCGTCGTCGCCGAGTGCGGATCGCGCCTCGGCCGGGCTCAGCCGCTGCAGCTGGCCGAGGCGCAGGAAGCCCCTCGCCGCCAGTCGTCGCTCCTGCGCCGGTCCCACGCCGGGCAGCAGCCGCACCGGCTGGTCGGCGAGCCAGAGCGCCGCCTCGCCGCCGAGCACGCCGAAGCCGCGCGGCTTGTCGAGCCCGGCGGCGAGCTTGGCCAGCAGGCGGTTGCGCGACAGCCCGACCGAGATGGTGATGCCGAGCTGCCGCTCCACCGAGGCCGCGAGCCCCGCCAGCATCACCGCCGGCGGCGCGCCGTGCAGCGCCTCGGTGCCGGACAGGTCGAGCACCGCCTCGTCGATCGACAGCACCTGCACCAGCGGCGTCAGCGGCTGCATCAGCGCGCGCAGTGCCCGCGAGATGCGGGAATACTCGGCGAAGTCGGGGCGGATCACCACCGCGTCCGGACAGGCGCGCAGCGCCCTGAACATCGGCATCGCGCTGCGCACGCCGCGCAGCCGCGCGACGTAGCAGGCGGCGGTGACCACGCCGCGGGTGCCGCCGCCGACGATCACCGGCTGGGTCGCGAGCTCGGGACGGCGTGCCTTCTCGACGCTGGCATAGAAGGCGTCGGCGTCGACATGCGCCACGTGCAGCGCCAGCAGCTCCGGGTGGCGCACCAGCCGCGGTCCGCCGCAGGCGGTGCAGCGCGTGCCGGAGCCGGCGGGCTGCACCGCCCGGCAGTCGAGGCACAGGGTCGGCGTCGGGCTCAGGCGAGGCTGGTCATGTGGCCGCGCAGCAGCGCCCGCGGCCACAGCCAGGCGGCGCCGCGCACGCCGGAGCTGTCGCCGTGCACGTTGCGCAGGATCGGCGTGGTGAAGCGCGGGCTGATCACGCGGCTCGCAATCAGCGCCGGCACCTCGTCGTAGAGGTGCGACATGTTCGACAGGCCGCCGCCGAGCACGATCGCGTCCGGATCGAGGAAGTTGACCACCATCGCCAGGCAGCGGGCCAGCCGGTCGGAGTGGCGCGCCAGTGCCGCGACGGCGCGCGCGTCGCCGGCCGCGGCGCGCGGCGGGATCGTGCTGGCGTCGCGCGCCCCCGGGCCGTCGCAGTCCGAGGCGAGTGCCGAGCCGCACAGGAAGCGCTCGATGCAGCCCTCGTTGCCGCAGAAGCAGGTCGGCATCGGGAATTCCTCCAGCCGCGGCCAGGGCAGGGGGATGTGGCCCCATTCGCCGGCGATGTGGTGCGGTCCGGTCAGCACGCGCTCGTCGACGACGATGCCGCCGCCGACCCCGGTGCCCAGGATGATGCCGAACACCACCCGCTTGCCCTCCGCCGCACCGTCGACCGCTTCGGACAGGGCGAAGCAGTTGGCGTCGTTCTCGACCCGGACGACGCGGGCCATCGCCTCGCTGAGGTCGCGCGCGAACGGCTTGCCGTTGAGCCAGGTCGAGTTGCAGTTCTTGACCAGGCCGCTGTCCGGGCTGATCGCGCCGGGGATGCCGATCCCCACCGAGGCCACCCCGTGCAGCTCGTGCTCGCTCTCCTGCACCAGGCCGACCATGGCGTGGATCGCGTCCTCGTAGCGGCCCGGGTTGGGGACGCGGCGACGCAGCAGCGCGCTGCCGTCCTGGCCGAGGGCCGCGATCTCGATCTTGGTGCCGCCGAAATCGATGCCGATCCGGAAATCCGCCGTGGCGTCGGGTTTGATGTCCGCCATGCCTGCCTCCTCCCGCGGGTTATTTGCCTTATCATGCACCCCCGCCGACGGTGCTGCCAGGAGGGCGGTGCGGCGGCGCGGGATGCTCCGGGGAGTGCCGTGCATGGGTGAGACGCTGCTGGACGTGAAGGCGCTGAGCTGCCCGCTGCCGGTGCTGCGCGCCAACCGGGCGCTGCGCGCGATGCAGCCCGGCGAGCGGCTGCGCGTGCTCGCGACCGACCGCGCGGCGGTGGCCGACTTCCAGTCCTTCTGCCGCGAGACCGGACACGCGCTGGTCGCCTTCAGCGAGGAGAACGGCGTGCTCTGCTTCGTCATCCGGCGCCGACCGGAGCCTGCCGCTCCGGCATGAGGCACGCCGCCTCTTTCACCTGCCGGACCTGCGGGCTATCCCCTGGGCGCACAGGCAGCAAGCGGGGCCACATGTCAGACACCCTTACGCAGCTCTCGTTCGAGGACGCACTGGCGGAGCTGGAGAAGATCGTGCGCGGCCTGGAGGGCGGCCAGCAGAAGCTCGAGGATGCGATCCTCTGCTACGAGCGCGGCGCCGCACTTCGCCGCCACTGCGAGGCCAAGCTGGCGCAGGCGGAGGCGCGCGTGCAGGCGATCGTCGAACGGGCCGACGGCGGCACCGAACTGCGGCCGCTGGACTGAGGCGGCGCGGGTGAGCGAGACCCTGCAGGCGCTGATCGCCGCGCGCGCCGGCGCCATCGAGACGGTGATCGACCGGCTGATCCCCTCCGTGGCGGGCGGCGAGGCACGGCTGGTCGAGGCGATGCGCTACGCCACCCTCGGCGGCGGCAAGCGCTTGCGCGGCTTCCTGGTGACCGAGACCGCGAGCCTGTTCGGTGCCGCGGAGGCGGGTGCGCTGCGCGTCGCCGCCTCGGTCGAGATGCTGCACGCCTACTCGCTGGTGCATGACGACCTGCCCTCGATGGACGACGACGACCTGCGTCGCGGCCAACCCTCGAACCATGTCCGCTTCGGCGAGGCGACCGCGATCCTGGCCGGCGACGCGCTGCAGACCCTGGCCTTCGAGGTCATCGCCGACCCGCTCACCCATCCGGACGCGGCGGTGCGTATCGCCCTGGTGTCGGCCCTGGCCCAGGCCGCGGGTGCCGCCGGCATGGTCGGCGGGCAGATGATCGACATGGACGGCGAGGGAAGGCGGCTGTCGCTCGCCGAGGTGGAGCGGCTGCACGCGCTGAAGACCGGCCGGCTGATCCGCTACAGCGCCGAGGCCGGCGCGATCCTGGGCGGCGCGCAGCCCGAGGCGCGGGCGCAGATCGCCGCCTACGGGCGCGACCTCGGCACCGCGTTCCAGGTCGCCGACGACGTGCTCGACGCCACCGCCAGTGCCGCCGAGCTCGGCAAGACCGCGGGAAAGGACCGCGAGGCCGGGAAGTCCACCTTCGTCGCCCTGCTCGGCATCGCCGGCGCCCGCGACGCCGCCGACAGCCTGGCCGCGCGTGCCATCGTCCAGCTGAGCGGGCTCGGCGCCGGCGCCGAGCGGCTGCGCGCCCTGGCCCGCCACGTGGTGGAGCGGCGCAGCTGAGGGTGCGCGCCGACCAGCTGCTGGTGCAGCGCGGCCTGGTGGAGAGCCGCGCCCGCGCCCAGGCGCTCATCCTGGCCGGCCTGGTGTTCAGCGGCGAGGCGCGTGTCGACAAGGCCGGCGACCTGCTGGCGGCGGAGGCCCCGCTGGCACTGCGCGGGAGCGACCATCCCTGGGTGTCGCGCGGCGGCCTGAAGCTCGCGCACGCCCTGGCGCATTTCGGCCTGAGCCCGCGAGCGCGGCGCTGCCTCGATATCGGCGCCTCCACCGGCGGCTTCACCGACGTGCTGCTCACCGGAGGTGCTGCGCACGTGCATGCGGTGGATGTGGGCCACGGCCAGCTCGCCTGGAAGCTGCGCCAGGACCCGCGCGTCTCGGTGCTGGAGCGGGTCAATGCCCGCACCCTGGACCACACCATGATCGAGGGCCCGGTCGACGCCCTGGTCTGCGACGCGAGCTTCATCGGGCTGCGCACGGTATTGCCGGCGGGGCTCGCGCTTTGTGCGCCGGATGCCTGGGCGGTGGCGCTGATCAAGCCGCAGTTCGAGGCCGGCCGGGGCGCGGTCGGCGGCAAGGGGGTGGTGCGCGACCCCGCGGTGCACGCTCAGGTCTGCGAGCAGGTCGGCGACTGGTGGCGAGGTCTTCCCGGCTGGAACGTCCTCGGCATCGAGCCCAGCCCGATCACCGGGCCGGAAGGCAACCGGGAGTTCCTGATCGCGGCGAGGCGCGGCTAGTGGCCTCGTCGATAAGGCTAGTGTCCACCGAGAACCGGAAGTCCGAAAGACTTCCGGTTCGGGACCCTAGCGACGCGTCTCCGCGACCGCCTGCAGGTCGTGGTGCGACACCTCGGCCAGCAGCGACCAGATATGCGCGGGCTCGGACTCGATCTCCGGGTCGTTCAGCAGGTGGTCCAGCTCGTCGAGCTTCGCATGGTATTCGACGTCGTCCATCGCCAGACTCCTGAACCGATCCGCACTCGTTACATATATGCATCACAAACGTGGCGTTGCCATGACGGTTGCGACCGATCGGGGTGATTTTCCGCTGCGGCCGCTGGCGGTTGCGGCCCTGCGACCAACATGGATGCGCGTCCGCCGCCGTTGATCTATAGAGCCCGCATGACCGCCGAGACCCTCGACCAGGCAGAACGCAGCCGCATCCTCGCCAAGACCGCGCTGTTCGCGCCGCCGCCGGCGGTGCTGGCGGACGGCCGCCGCGAGCTCGTCGGCCTGTCGCGCGAGGCGCTCGGCGAGGCGCTGGCCGGCATAGGCGAGCAGCCGTTCCGCGCCAAGCAGCTCTGGCACTGGATCTACCACCAGGGCGCCACCGACTTCGCCGCGATGAGCTCGATCGCGAGGCCGCTGCAGGCCAGGCTCGCCGAGCACTTCGTGATCGGCCGCCCGGAGGCCGCCGCGGTGCAGACCGCGGAGGACCACACCCGCAAGTTCCTGTTCCGCTTCCGCGACGGCCAGGAGGCCGAGACCGTGTATATACCCGACCGGCGGGAGGATCGCGGTGCGGTGTGCCTCTCCAGCCAGGTCGGCTGCACGCTGTCCTGCCGGTTCTGCCATACCGGCACCCAGGCGCTGGTGCGCAACCTGGGTCCGGCCGAGATCGTCGGCCAGTTCATGGCCGCCCGCGACAGCTACGGCGAGTGGCCGAGCCCGAGGGGCGAGACGCCGCGGCTGCTCTCGACCATCGTGCTGATGGGCATGGGCGAGCCGCTGTACAACTACGAGAACGTCGCGCAGGCGATGCGCATCGTCATGGACGGCGAGGGCATCGCCCTGTCGCGCCGGCGGATCACCCTCTCCACCTCGGGGGTGGTGCCGATGATGGACCGGGCCGGCGAGGAGCTCGGCGTCAACCTCGCGGTGTCGCTGCACGCCGTGCACGACGCGCTGCGCGACGAGCTCGTGCCGCTGAACCGCAAGTATCCGATCGCCGAGCTGATCGCCGCCTGCCGGCGCTACCCGTCGGCCTCGAACGCGCGCCGCATCACCTTCGAGTACGTGATGCTGCGCGGCGTCAACGACAGCGAGGCGGAGGCGCGCGAACTGGTGCGGCTGATCGCCGGCATCCCGGCCAAGGTCAACCTGATCCCGTTCAACCCCTGGCCAGGCAGCGCCTACCAGCCCTCGACCCGGCAGCGGCTCGACCGCTTCGCCCAGATCGTCATGGAGGCCGGCTTCGCCTCCCCGGTGCGCCTGCCGCGCGGTCGCGACATCCTCGCCGCCTGCGGCCAGCTGCGCACCGAGAGCCGACGCCAGCGTCCGGCCGCGTGAGCGCTCCCGACCCGGCAGGCGGCGCGCTGCGCGAGCGGATCGCGGCCGCGCTGTCGGCGATCGAGGAAGAGGCCGGGCGGCTCGACCGCGACGGCGGCTTTCCCGAGCGGGCCTTCGCGCTGCTGCGCGAGGCGGGTGCGATGATCGCGCCGCTGCCGCACCGACTGGGCGGCGACGGCCTCGGCACCGAGCCCGCCGGTGCCGATGGATTGCTGGAGCTGCTGCGCCTGCTCGGGCGCGGCAGCCTGGCCGTCGGCAGGCTCTACGAGGGTCACGTCAACGCGCTCAAGCTGATCGCCGTCTACGGCAGCGAGGCGCAGCTGCAGCGCGCCGCGGCGGAGGCGCGGGACGGCCACCTGTTCGGCATCTGGGTCACCGGGTCGGCGCAGCCGCTGCGGCTGATCGGGGCGGACGGGCGGTTGCGGCTCGAGGGCGAGAAGCGGTTCGCCTCCGGCGCGCTGCACGTCACCCGGCCGCTGGTGACGGCGCTGCCCGACGGCGAGGCGGACCGCATGCTGATCGTGCCGCTCGGCGCGGATCGGCGCGCGGTGGACACCATCGGCGGCCTGCACGGCATGCGCGCGGCGCGCACCGGCTCGTGCGACTTCACCGGCATCAGCCTCGACGCCGAGGCGCTGATCGGCGCGCCCGGCGACTACCTGCGCCAGCCGGAGTTCTCCGCCGGCGCCTGGCGCGGCATCGCGGTGGCGCTCGGCGGCATCGACCGGCTGGTGTCGCTGCTGTGCCGCCAGCTGCGCGAGCGCGGACGCCATCGCGACCCGCATCAGCTCGTCCGCATCGGCGAGGCGATGATCGCGCGCGACGGTGCCGCGATGTGGGCGGCCCGTGCCGCCGCCGCCGCGGAGGCCGGGACGCGCGATCCGCAAGAGGTGGTGGCCGTGGTCGGCCTCGCCCGCATCGCCGCCGAACGGGCCGGTCTCGACGTGATCCGGCTGGTGCAGCGCGGCCTCGGCCTGGCGGGCTTCCTGCGCGACAATCCCGTCGAGCGGGTGATGCGCGACCTCTCCACCTATCTGCGCCAGCCGGCGCCGGACGAGACCCTGACCGAGGCCGCCGGCTGGTTCGCGGCCGAAGAGCAGGGATCGGACGTCATCGCGTGACCCTGCAGGAGCAGCTGCTGGCGCTGCCGCTGCGTGCCGACGACCCGCTGCTGAGCGCCGGCAGGGCGTTGATCCTGGCGCCGCACGCCGACGACGAGAGCCTCGGCTGCGGCGGCCTGATCGCCGAGCTCTGCGCCCGCAGCCGGCCGCCGGCGGTGCTGGTGGTCACCGACGGCACCGGCTCGCATCCGCGCTCGCGGCTCTGGCCCGAGGCACGGCTGCGCGCGCAGCGCGAGGCCGAGGCGCTGCAGGCCACCGCCGCACTCGGGCTGCCTGCGTCCGAGGTCGGCTTCCTGCGCCTGCGCGACACCGCCGCACCCCATGAGGGTCCAGCCTTCGAGCGGGCCTGCGCCGCCATCGAGTCGCAGCTCGAGCGCCGCGGCTGCGATACCCTGCTCGCCCCCTGGATGCTCGACCCGCACTGCGACCACGAGGCGGTGCAGAAGATGGCGCGCGCGGTCGCGCGCGCGCGGCGCACCCGACTGCTCTCCTACCCGGTGTGGGCGTGGCTGATCGAGCCCGGATCCGCGATCGAGCCGGACCAGCCGATCCGCGGCTTCCGCCTGCCGGTGCAGCGCCACCTCGAACGCAAGCGGCGCGCGATCCGGCTGCACGCCTCGCAATATGCCGGGCTGATCACCGACGATCCGGAAGGGTTCGCGCTGCCGCAGGCGCTGCTGTCGGTGTTCGAGCAGCCGTTCGAGACCTTCCTGGAGACCATACCGTGAGGCGAGCCGCGTGAGCCCGGCGGACGAGAAGCGGCAGAGCTGGAAGCCCGACGTGTTCGAGCGGCTCTACGCGGAGCACCCCGATCCCTGGCGCTTCGAGACCAGCGCCTACGAGCAGGCCAAGTACGCCGATACGCTGGCGCAGCTCGAGGGCCGGCACTTCCGCAGCGCGCTCGAGCTCGGCTGCTCGATCGGGGTGCTGAGCCATATGCTGGCCGCTTGCTGCGACCGGCTGGTGGGCCTTGATCTCGCCGAGGCGGCGCTCGCGCGCGCCCGACTGCGCTGCGCCGGGCTCGACCACGTCGCGCTGCACCGCGCGGTGCTGCCCGAGGACTGGACCGACCCCGCGCAGCACGGCGCCTTCGATCTGGTGCTGGTCTCCGAGATGCTCTACTTCCTCGCACCGGACGACATCGACCGGCTCGCCGGGCGCTGCCTCGGCGCGTCGCTGCCCGACTGCACGATGCTGCTGGTGAACTGGACCGGACCCACCGACACGCCGACCACCGGCGACGAGGCTGCGGATCGCTTCGTCGCCGCCGCGGTCGCCGAGGGCGGCTTCAGGCCGGACGCACCTCTGCGGCGGCAAGGCTACCGGCTGGATCGGCTGCGTCGCCCGGCATCTCGTTCCTGAGGCTCGCGAGGATGCGGCGGGCTTCCGCCACGTGGCGGTCGAGCGCCTGTCGCAGCACCGGCACCCGCACCAGCGCCGGGCTCTCGGCCTCGATCCGGTTCCAGGCGGCACCGAAGTAGCGGTGGCGGAGCCAGGCGCGCACCGTGTCCGCCGGCAGCGACGCCTCGCCGGCCAGCCGCGCCGAGACGCCCTGCCAGGAGGCGTCGGGATCGTGCCGCGCCTCCCACAGCGCCCGCACCCGGGCGCGCATGCGCGCCCGCCGCAGGCAGATCGCGGCCGGTTCCAGCTCGGCGTCGAGCATCGCGTCCTGGCGGATCATGCGCCGCGCCATGGTGTCCGCCATGCCGCCCACCGCGCGCCCCTGCAGCCGTCCGGAGACGGTGACGCACAGGTCGGGCGCGTGCCGGATGCGGGCGTCGACCGCGCGCAGCGCGCGCAGGAAGCCGCGATCCTCCCCGTTCGGCAGCGGGGTCATGCCGCCGGCACGGTGGTAGGCGGCGACGGTGACGGCGATGCTGGCGCCGGAATGCTCGGTGTGCCGCGGCAGCGGGTCCCAGCGGTCCGGATCGGCCAGGGCGTGGATCTCGTCGAGCATGGCGCCGTAGGCGACCTCGCGCGCATCGTCGTCGTGCAGCGCGTGCGGGATCTGCATCGCCTCGATCGGGTCGATCAGCGCGCGGCCGCAGACCGCCTCGGCGCCGAGTGCCAGGGCGGCCCGGGTGCAGGCGACCCAGTCCACCGCCACCGTGCCGTCGGCGTCGGTGGTGGCGACGATGCCGTCGGGCCCCGCGATACGCGCCGCGAGCTCCAGTGCCGCGCTGCGCGCATGTCCCGCATCCGCCTGGCCTTCGGGGAAGTCGCGGATCGCCACCGTGACCGGCATCGCCAGCTGCGGCCGCACCCGCTCCACCGCCTGCGCGGTGCCGTCGGTGCAGTTGTTCAGCAGCAGCACGACGTGGTCGCAGCGGTCGTCCCTGCCGCCGCGCTGGCCGGAGAGTGCCTGCAGGCATGCCCCGATCCGCGCCTCCTCGTTGCAGGCGGGCACGGCCACGACGAACCGTGACGACGGGAGGGAGGAGGCGCGCATGATGGTCTCCGCTGGGGCCTGCAAAACAGCCGGACGCGGTCTGCGGTTGCGCCGTGGGGCGCGAATTTCCCCGCTGGCCGCTGCGGAATCGCGATGCTAGAGCCTGCGCCTCCAGGGAGGACCGCTCATGGCCGTCGGCGACGTCAAGAAGGTCGTGCTCGCCTATTCCGGCGGCCTCGACACCAGCGTGATCCTGCGCTGGCTGCAGACCACCTACCGCTGCGAGGTGGTCACCTTCACCGCCGACCTGGGGCAGGGCGAGGAGCTGGAGCCGGCACGCCGCAAGGCCGAGGCGGCCGGCGTGCGGGAGATCTTCGTCGACGACCTGCGCGAGACCTTCGTGCGCGACTTCGTCTTCCCGATGTTCCGCGCCAACACGCTGTACGAGGGGCAGTATCTGCTCGGCACCGCGATCGCGCGGCCGCTGATCGCACAGCGCCAGATCGAGATTGCCGAGCTGGTGGGCGCCGATGCGGTGGCGCACGGCGCCACCGGCAAGGGCAACGACCAGGTGCGCTTCGAGCTGTCGTACTACGCGCTCAAGCCGGAGGTGAGGGTGATCGCGCCGTGGCGCGAATGGGACCTGACCAGCCGCACCAGGCTGCTCGCGTTCGCCGAGGCGAACCAGATCCCGATCGCGCGCGACAAGCGCGGCGACGCCCCGTTCTCGGTCGACGCCAACCTGCTGCACTCGTCCTCGGAGGGCAAGATCCTCGAGGATCCCGCGGTCGCGCCGGACGAGGTGGTGTTCCAGCGCACCATCAGCCCGGAGGCGGCGCCGGACGTCGCCCGCGAGATCAGCATCGACTTCGTCTCCGGCGACGCGGTGGCGGTGGACGGCGAGGCGCTGTCGCCCGCGGCACTGCTGACCCGGTTGAACCAGCTCGGGCACGACAACGGCATCGGCCGGCTCGACCTGGTGGAGAACCGTTTCGTCGGCATGAAGTCGCGCGGCGTCTACGAGACCCCGGGCGGCACCATCCTGCTCGCGGCACACCGCAGCATGGAGACGATCACGCTGGACCGCGAGGCCGGGCACCTCAAGGACAGCCTGATGCCGCGCTACGCCGAGCTGATCTATAACGGCTTCTGGTTCAGCCCGGAGCGTCGGATGCTGCAGGCGCTGATCGACACCAGCCAGCACAGCGTCACCGGCCGGGTTCGGCTCAAGCTGTACAAGGGCAACGTGATCACCGTCGGGCGGGAGAGCCCGAACAGCCTGTACGACACCCGCACGGTGACCTTCGAGGACGATGGCGGCGCCTACGACCAGGTCGACGCGCAGGGCTTCATCAAGCTGAACGCGCTGCGGCTGCGGCTCGGCGCCAGCGCGGGGCGGCGCGGCGGCATCCTGTGAGCTCCGGCCGCGCGGCGCGGCGGGTCCCGTGGATCCTGCCCGCCGCCGGCCTCGCTGCCGGTTTGGCCACCAGCCTGTTCGGCGTGCTGCGCACGGTGCCGCTGGACGCCGACACCGCGACGCCGGCGGTGGTGGCCGGCGAGGTGGCGCGGCACGGCCTCGATGCGCTGCGTGCCTGGCACTACACGCAGGACAACTGGCTGCTGTCGGTGATCCTGCCGGACCTCGCACTCTACGGGGTGCTCGGCACCGCGCCGTGGCTGGCACTCGCGCAGGGCTGGCTGCTGCTCGTCGCGTGCTGCGGACTGACCGCGCTGCTGGCGCGCCGCTCGATGCCGGCGCCGGCGGCGCTGTGGCTGGGTGCGCTGCTGCTGTTCGCGCATCCGGACAGCCTCGGGCGCTACGGCTTCCTCGCCAACCCGGTCAGCCACGGCGTCACCATGGCGTGGGGCCTGCTCGGGCTGCTGCTGGCCGCGCGCTGGACCGGGCGCGGCGGGATCGCGTCGCTGGCCGGCGCCGGCGGCTGCCTCGTGGTCGCCGCCACCTCCGACCCCTGGGCGAAGCCGGCGCTGCTGCTGCCGCTGCTGCTGAGCTGCGCCGCCTGCGCCGCATCGCAGCCGACGGCGAGGGGGATGCGGCCGCGCCTGCTGGCGCTGGGGTCGCTGGCGCTGCTCTGCCTGCTCGGCGGCACGCGCTGGTTCGGGCTGCTCGGCTTCCTGCCCTCCACCCGCTACCAGACCGCGGTACACCCGCAGCTCGCGGCGCGCGCGGCGGCGGCGGTGGGCGTGCTCGGCGACGAGTTCTCGGTGCTGCCCTGGCACGGCGGTGCCGCGGCCTGGCTCACGCTGCCGCTGCTGGCGTCGCTGCTGCTGGCTGCCCTCGCGGGGCTGTCGCGGCTCCCGCGCGGCCTGGCCCTGGTGCCGGTGTTCTGCGTGCTGTCCTGCGCCGGCACCGGACTCGCCTTCATCCTGTCGGACCTCGAGGTGGGGCTGCCGCTCGGGCGGATGATGCTGAACAGCTACTACCTGCTGCCGCTGCTGCTGGGGCCGGCGCTCTATCGCGCCGCACGGCACTGGCGCGGGCTCGGCGTCCTCGCCGCGGTGCTGTTCGCGGCCAGCGGGCTCGCCGAGACGTGCCGGCTGCCGCCGCCGCCCGATCCCGGGCCGCCCGGCGAGCTGTATGGCTTCCTGCAGCGGCACGGCCTGTCGCACGGCTACGGCCCGTACTGGCCGACCCAGGCCAACGCCAGCGCCTGGATCACCCGCGGCCGCGTCGTGATCCGGCCGCTGCAGGCGGTGGGCCCGCTGCCGCTGCAGGCGCGCGTGCCGCAGACCTATCCGTGGTGGTACGAGCCCGGCGACGCGCCGGCACCGGATGGCCGCGTGTTCTTCGTCGCCGCCCCCGACCGCGAGACCTGCCTCGACGTCGCCGCCTGCGTGGCCGCGGCGGCGCGCAGCTTCGGCGCCCCCGACCGGCGCCTCGACTGGCGCGGCATCCCGATCCTGGTGTGGGACCGCCCGATCCTCGACCACCTGCCCGACGAGGCGGTGCGCGCCGCCGCACCCGTGCTGCGCGAGGGCGTGATCCTCCCGGTCACCGCGCCGCTGCTCTGGACCGGCTGGAGCACCCCAGGGCGCGACGGCGCCTGGAGCAGCGGCGAGCGCTCGCTGGTGATCCTGCACCAGGCGGTCGCGCCGCCCGTCGCGCAGCGCCTGTGCGCGACGCTGCGCGCCACCGGCAAGCCGGGACGGGCGTCGCAACCGCTGCGGGTGCTGCTCGACGGCGCCGTGGTCGCGTCGTGGCAGGTCGCCGCCGGCGTGCCGCGACGCTACTGCGCCCGCATCGCGCCGCGCACCGGCAGCGCGATCCTGACCCTGGAGCGCCCGCGCGGCCCCGGCTGGCGCTACCGGCGCGACGTGCCCGGGATCGCGCTGCAGGCCCTCGCGCTCGACGACCACGCTGCGTAGCCTGCTGCGCCGGCGCAGGCGGTGGGAGACGGGGATGCGAGCTTCGGTGGTGCCGGCCCTGGGCCTGCTGGTCGCGATGCTGGCGGGGTGTGCGGCACCGTCGCGGCCGATCACCATCGCCGCCGCCCTGCAGGAGCTGCAGGGCCAGCTGCGGGCGGCCGGTGCGGTCAGTGCCACCGGCGCTAGCCCCGAGGCGTTCGCCGCCGCCGTGCGCGCCGCGCAGTGCGAGGCGCGCGCCGCCGACCCGGAGGTGCCGATCCTCGCCAGCGAGGTCACCATCGACCTGACCGGCAGCTTCACCGTCAATGGCGGCTTCGCGGTCGGTCCGGCGATCACCGGCGGCCCGCCGTTCGGTCTGTCCAGCTCTCTCTCGCGCGGGCAGACGCAGCAGCTCACCCTGCCGCTCAGCTTCGCCGCCCTGTCCGAGCTGCCGGACGTTTCGGCGGCGCGGCGTCTCGCCCTGTTCTCCGCCCTGCCGCCATCCGTCCGGAGCGTGGAGACACGACGCGTGGTGGTGCAGCGCGACGCACTGCGCGCGCAGACCCGGCAGCTGATCGCGGGCTTCGATACGCGCGCTTGTGACGGGGCGGCGGCACGGCCGGCCGGGCCGTTCCACCCGATGACC
This sequence comes from uncultured Acetobacteraceae bacterium, assembly GCA_964242335.1. Classification (GTDB taxonomy): domain Bacteria; phylum Pseudomonadota; class Alphaproteobacteria; order Acetobacterales; family Acetobacteraceae; genus Lichenicoccus. The sequence goes on from CAXTAY010000011.1 coordinate 91,059, forward strand.
GTCCGCCCGGTCGCCGGTGGCGCAGCTGCGCCCGCATCCCATCTCGCCGCGCGCCTGACGGATCACGCGCGGGCGACGCTGCGGCTCGCCGCCTCGTGGCATCGCGTCCGCCATCATGCTCGTCGCAGGGTCCGCAGCACCTCCTGAGGCACCGGAGGTCGGCTTATTCGAGGCTTCAGCCGTAGCGCGCCAGCGACAGGTCCTCGTGCTCGATGTTGGGACGGCGCCCGGCGATCAGGTCGGCGACCAGCCGGCCGGAGCCGCAGGCCATGGTCCAGCCCAGCGTGCCGTGGCCGGTGTTGAGCCAGAGGTTGCGGTAGCGCCCGGCCGGCCCGACCACCGGGGTGCCGTCGGGCGTGTTCGGCCGCAGCCCGGTCCAGAAGCTGGCGCGCGACAGGTCGCCGCCGCCGAACAGCTCGTTGAAGCTCAGCTCCAGCGTCTCGCGCCGCTCGGCGCGCAGGCGCAGGTCGTAGCCGGTCAGCTCGGCGGTGCCGCCGACGCGGATGCGGTCGCCGAGCCGGGTGATCGCGACCTTGTAGGTCTCGTCGTTCACCGTCGAGACCGGCGCGCGCGCCGCGTCGGTCAGCGGGATGGTCAGCGAGTAGCCCTTCACCGGGTAGACCGGCAGCCGGATGCCGAGCGGCTTGAGCAGGGCAGGCGTGTAGCTGCCCATCGCCACCAGGTAGGCGTCGCCGCTGATCGGGCCATGATCGGTGTGCACCGCGCTCACCGTGTCGCCCTCGGTGCGCAGCGCATGGATCGCGATGCCGGTGCGGAACACCACGCCCGCCGCCGCGGCCTTCTCGGCGAGGCGGCGGGTGAACAGGTGAGCGTCGCCGGACTCGTCGCCCGGCAGACGCAGGCCGCCCTTCAGCAGGTGCCGCACCCGCCCCAGCGCCGGCTCGGCGCGCACGCAGCCTTCCACGTCGAGCAGCTCGTGCGCGACCCCGCCCTCGGCGAGGATGCGCATGTCCTCCGCCGCATGGTCGAGCTGCGACTGCTTGCGGAACAGCTGCACCAGGCCGCGCTGCCGGTCGTCGTAGGTGATGCCGGTCTCGACCCGCAGGTCGCCCAGGCAGTCGCGGCTGTACTCGGCGAGGCGCAGCATGCGGCCCTTGTTGCGGGCGTAGGCCTCGTCGTTGCAGTTGCGCAGCAGCTGGATCATCCAGCGCCACATCGCCGGATCCAGCCTCGCGCGGATCACCAGCGGGCTGTGCTTGCCGAGCATCCAGCCCAGCGCCTTGCGCGGCAGCCCGGGCGCCGCCCAGGGCGTGGAGTAGCCGGGCGAGACCTGGCCGGCGTTGGCGAAGCTGGTCTCCATCCCGGTCTGCTGGTGCCGGTCCACCAGCTCCACCGCGTGGCCGAGACGGGCCAGGTACCAGGCAGAGCTCACGCCGATCACGCCGCCGCCGAGCACGATGACCTTCATGCGGCATCTCCTTCGTCGGCACCCAGGTAGCGGCGGTGGTAGCGGCCCCCGAGGGCGGTGAGCATCTCGTAGCCGATGGTGCCGGCGGCCTCGGCGGCTTCGTCGAGGCTGCGGCTGGGGCCGATCAGGTCGATCTCGGTGCCGGGCGGCAGCGCCGTCTCGCCGAGTGCGGTGACGTCGAGCGCCAGGCTGTCCATCGAGATCCGGCCGACGATCGGCAGTGGCGTGGGCTCGCCCGACGAGAGGGTGGCGACGCCGCGTCCGCCGGAGGCGCGCAGGAAGCCGTCCGCGTAGCCGACGCCGACGGTGGCGATCCGCCGCGGCGTGTCGGCCACGTAGCGGGCGCCGTAGCCGACGCTGGCACCGGCGGGGATCCAGCGCAGCTGCACCACGCGGCCCTGCAGGCGGATCACCGGATGCATCGAATTGGCCCGACCCGGCACCGGGTTGACGCCGTACAACGCGGCGCCCGGACGGATCATGCCGAAGCGATACTCCGGGCCCAGGAAGCTGCCCGACGAGGCGGCGAGGCTGGCGCGCACGTCCGGCAGCAGTGCCGCCAGCGCCTCGAAGCGACGGCGCTGCTCGGCATTGGCCGGATGCGCGGGCGTGTCGGCGCAGGCCAGGTGGCTCATCAGCAGCACCGGCACGATGCCTTCCAGCCGTGACGGGTCGCCGGCCAGCGCCTCCGCCTCCGCAGGCGACAGGCCGAAGCGGGACATCCCGCTATCGACCTGCAGCACCGCCGCCAGCGTCCGGCCCTCGGAGCGCGACAGCGCCTGCCACTCTGCGACCTGATCGAGGCTGTTCAGCACCGGGATCAGGCCGTGCCGCAGCATCGCACCACAGGTGCCGGGCATCGGCCCGTTGAGCACGTAGAGGGCGCGCTCGGGCTCCAGGCACGGCCGCAATGCCGCGCCCTCGTCCAGGTGCGCCACGAAGAAGTGCCGACAGCCCTCGCGCTGCAGCCGACGCGCCACCGCCGCCGCACCCAGCCCGTAGCCGTCCGCCTTGACCACCGCGGCGCAGAGTGCCGGTCCGGCGAGCTCGCGCAGCAGCCGGTAGTTCGCGGCGATCGCGTCCAGGTCGATGGTCAGCAGGCCGCCGGCCCGGGCTCGCGCCGACATCAGGCCCTCACCGACAGGAGGCCTTCACGGCGCCGACATCGCCGGCACCCCCTTGCTGGTGGAGTACTCGAAGTGCAGCGCGGTGTCGGGATGCACGATCGGATGGATCGCGTGCGCCGCCATCGCCGCCTCGCTGAAGCCCTGCAGGATCAGCTTGAGCTTGCCGGGGTAGGTCGCGACGTCGCCGATCGCGAACACGCCGGGCCAGGAGGTCTCGCAGCTGCTCGGCGTCACCTGGATGTGGTGCGCGGTCGAGTGCAGGTTCCAGTGCGCGATCGGCCCGAGATCGGTCGAGAGCCCGAAGAACGCGAGCAGGTGGTCGGCCTCGATCCGGCGCGTCGTGCCCTCCAGCGTCGCCACCTCGACGGCGGCCAGCCGGCCGGCCTCGCCGTGCAGGGCGTGCAGCTGGTAGGGCACCACGCGCTCGATCGGCCCGTCCGGCGCGCACGCCGCGTCGAGTCGCGACAGGCTCTCGGGCGCGGCGCGGAACCTCGCACGGCGATGCACCAGGAACACGCGGGAGGCCACTTCGCGCAGCGCCAGGGCCCAGTCAACGGCGCTGTCGCCGCCGCCCGCGATCACCACCCGCTTGCCGCGGAACGCTTCCTTCTGCCGCACCGAATACTGCACCGCGCCGCTGCGCTCGAACGCCTCCAGCCCCGGCAGCGGCGGCCGGTTCGGCCCGAACGCGCCGGCGCCGGCGGCGATCAGCACCGTGCGCGCCCGCACCCGCTCGCCGCGGTCGGTGTGCAGCGTGAAGGCGCCGCGCATGCCCTGCAGACGCTCGACCCGACGGTCCAGCAGGCGCGGCACCGCGAACGGCGCGATCTGCGCCTCCAGCGCCGCGACCAGGGCGGCGCCCTCGATCGCGGGATGCGCCGGGATGTCGTAGATCGGCTTCTCCGGATACAGCGCCGCGCACTGGCCGCCGGTCTCGGCCAGGCTGTCGATCAGCACGCAGCGCAGCTTGAGCATGCCGCACTGGAACGCCGCGAACAGCCCGACCGGGCCCGCGCCGATGATCGCGACGTCGGCTTCGGTCTCGTTCTGCTCGCGTTGCGACATCGTCACCCTATCAATGCCCCTTGGGCTGCCGCTCTTGGCTGCCCGTCATGGTCCGGCCGCGTATATTGTGGAGCCGGTACGGGCTACGGCAAGATGCGGCGGATGGATGAGTTGCACCTCGAGGACCTGGCCGCAACCGAGGCGCTCGGCCACCGTCTGGCGGCGGCGCTGCGCGCGGGCGACAGCGTGCTGCTGGAGGGACCGCTCGGCGCCGGCAAGACCGCACTCGCCCGCGCCGTGCTGCGCGCGCTGTGCCGGGCACCGTCGCTGGAGGTGCCGAGCCCGAGCTACACCCTGGTGCAGAGCTACGACGCGCCCGGCTTCACCGTGTCACACTTCGACCTGTGGCGGCTGGAGAGCGAGGGAGGCGCCCCCGAGCGTGCCGTGGCCGAGCTCGGATGGGACGAGGCGCGCGAGGGCGTCGTGCTGGTGGAGTGGCCGGACCGGCTCGGCGCGCTGACGCCGGACGATGCCCTGACCCTGACCCTGCGGCCGTCGCCCGAACATCCCGGGCGGCGGCTGGCCCGCCTCACGGGCTGGGCGCAGCGGCGCGCGTGGCTCCCGGGGGCGATGCCGCGATGAGCGCCGGCAGCATCCGGGACAGCACGGGCGGGCTGTTCCCGGTCCTCGCCTCGCGCGAGCCGCGTCGCGCGATGCTGCTGGCGGCGGGGCGGGGGCGGCGGATGCGCCCGCTCACCGACGCCACCGCCAAGCCGCTGCTGCCGGTCGGCGGCCAGAGCCTGCTCGACCACGCGCTGGACCGGCTCGCCGCCGCCGGGGTCGAGCAGGTCGTGGTCAACGCGCACTGGCAGGCCGATCAGGTCGAGCGGCACCTGCTCGCCCGCGGCGCGCGCCGGCCCGGACCGCCGCGCACGGTGGCGCTGCGCGAGCCCGAGCCGCTGGAGACCGGCGGCGCGGTGCTCGCCGCACTCGATGCCGGGCTGCTCGACCGCGAGGCGCCGTTCTTCGTGGTCAACGGCGACAGCCTCTGGCTCGACGGACCGTCGGCGGCGCTCGATCGCCTGGCCGCCGCCTTCGATCCGGAGCGGCTCGACGCGCTGCTCCTGCTCAGCCGCATCGTCGGCGCGGTGGGCGACGTCGGGCTGGCGGACTTCGCCGGCGACTTCGCGCTCGACCCCGACGGCAAGCTGCGTCGGCGCCGCGAGCACGAGATCGTGCCGTTCGTGTATGCCGGCGTGCAGATCGTCTCGCCGCGCCTGTTCGACGGTGTCGCTGCGGGTCGGTTCAGCATGAACCTGCTTTGGGACCGCGCGATCCGCACCCGACGCGCGCGCGGGCTGGTGCATGACGGGCCGTGGTTCCACCTCTCGCGTCCGGCCGACCTGATCGCCACCGGCGCGGCACTTCGCGACCCGGGCTTCGGCCCGTCCGACACGTGACGGTCCGACCGGTGACCCCTATCCCGCCCGCAGCACCCGCGCTCGCCTGCATCCCCGGGCATCTGCCGTTCCTCGACGGCCTGGCGCGGCGCTGGCTGCTGCGGCACGGCGAGCGGTCGGACGGCGAGGCGGCGGCGGAGGCCGCCGGGCGCGGCATGATCCTGCTGCCGACCCGGCGGGCGGCGCGCGCGCTGGGCGAGGCGTTCCTGCGCCTGCGCGGCGGCCGGGTGACGCTGCTGCCGCGCATCGTCGCCGCCGGCGCGCTGGACGAGGCGCCGCTGGCGCTGGCGGGGGCGCTGGACCTGCCGCCCGCGGTCGAGCCGATGCGCCGGCTGGCCGAGCTGTCGCGGCTGATCCTCGCCGCCGGACGGCATTTCGGCACCGCTCCGGTCGCCGACCAGGCCTGGCTGCTGGCGCGGTCGCTGGCCGAGCTGATGGACGAGGCCGAGCGGGCCGAGACCGATCTCGCCGCCCGCCTGCCGCTGCTCGCCGAGAACCATGCCGAGCATTGGCAGAAGACGCTCCGGTTCCTCCACATCGTCACCGACGCCTGGCCGCAGTGGCTGGCCGAGAACCGGCTGATGAACCCGGCGGCGCGCCAGGTCGCCCTGCTGCGCGCGCAGGCCGAGGCGTGGCGTGAGCGGGGCGCGGGACCGCCGGTCTGGGCCGCCGGCTTCACCGTCGCGAGCCCCGCCCTGGCGGCGCTGCTGTCGGTGATCGCCCGGCTGCCCGACGGGATCGTGGTGCTGCAGGGGCTCGACCGCGGGCTGGACGAGACGGAGTTCGACGCGCTGCCGGACGGCCACGCCCAGGCCGGCCTCGCCACGCTGCTGGGCGCGATCGGCGCCCGCCGGGCGGAGGTGGCGGAGTGGGAGGGCGCGGCGTTCGCCGGGCCCGGTGCGGTGCCGGCTGGACGGGTGCGGGCGCTGCAGGCGGCGCTGCTGCCCGAGCGGTCGCTCGGTGCGTGGCTGCACGACACCGCGCCGGCGACGCTCGCCGGGTTGAGCCGGATCGATCCCGCCGATCAGCAGGAGGAGGCGGCCGCGATCGCATTGGTGCTGCGTCAGGCCATCGAGACCCCAGGCCACCGCGCGGCGCTGATCACGCCGGATCGCATGCTCGCCGGTCGGGTCGCGGTCGAGCTGACCCGGTTCGGCGTGATGGTCGACGACAGCGCCGGCGAGATGCTGGCCGGCAGCCCGCCGGCGGTGCTGCTGCGCCTGCTGGCCCGCGCCTGCGCCGACGGGTTGCCGCCGGCGGCGCTGCTGGCGCTGCTCAAGCATCCGTTCGCCGCCATGGGCCACGGACCGGGCCAGTGCCGCAACCTGGCGCGGCGGCTGGAACTGGCCTGCCTGCGCGGTCCAGCGCCCAATCCCGGCATCGACGGGCTGCGCGACGCGCTGACCGCGGCGTGCCGCGATCCACGCCGGCGTCCGGCGGATGCGCCGGCGGTGCGCGGCTTCCTCGACGAGCTGGAGCGCGTGCTGTCGCCCCTGACCCGGATCCTTGCCGGGCGTCGGCCGCAGAAGCTGCCGGCACTGCTGCAGGCGCTGCTGCGTGCCGCCGAGGCGCTGGTCGCGACCGACACCCTGAGCGGGGCGGAGCGGCTCTGGTCGCACGAGGACGGCAACGCGCTCGCCGAGCACCTGACGGCGCTGCTCGAGCAGTCCGCGATCCTGCCGCCGCAGCCGGCCTCGGTGCTGTCGCCGCTGCTGGATGCCTCGCTGGCCGGCATCGCGGTGCGCAGCCGGCGCGCCCTGCGCGGCCGCGCCGCCGCCCAGGAGCATCCGCGGGTCTTCATCTGGGGGCTGCTGGAGGCGCGCCTGCAATCGGTCGAGCTGGCGGTACTCGGCGGCCTCGTGGAGGGCGTCTGGCCGCACGCCACCGATCCCGGGCCCTGGATGAGCCGGCCGATGCGCACCCGCGCCGGCCTGCCCTCGCCCGAGGCGTCGATCGGCCAGTCGGCGCACGATTTCCTTACCGCGGCGTGCAGCGCGCCCGACGTGGTGCTGTCCTGCCCGGGGCGGCGTGATGGCGCCCCGGCGGTGCCGGCGCGATGGCTGGTGCGGCTCGATGCCTGGCTCGGCGGCCGGCGGCAGCATCTCGCCACCCATCCGGCGCTGTCGTGGCTGCGCCGCATGGACCAGCCCGAGCGGGCGCCGCGCCCGGTCGCGGCACCGGCGCCGAAGCCGGCGCTGGCGCTGCGGCCGCGCAGCCTCAGCATCACCGAGATCGAGACCTGGATGCGCGATCCCTACGCCATCCACGCCCGGCACGTGCTCAGGCTGCGGGCGCTGCCGCCGCTGGAGCAGGCGGCCGATGCCGCGGATTACGGGGTGATCGTGCACGACGCGCTGCAGGCGTTCCTGCAGGCGCATGGCGCCGGCTGGCCGCAGCACGCGGAGGCACTGCTGCGCGCCGGCTTCCTGGCGGCACTCGAGCGGGCGGCGCTGCGTCCCGCACTCGCCGCCTGGTGGCGGCCGCGGCTGCTGCGCATCGCGGAGTGGGTCGCGCAGGCGGAAGCGGAACGCAGGCGGTTGCAGCCGCCGCTGCGCATCGGCACCGAGATCAGCGGCCGCGCCACCCTGTCCGGCCTGCCGGGCGGCGATTTCGTGCTGCGCGGCCGCGCCGACCGGATCGAGTACTGCCCCGACGGCACGCTGTCGCTGCTCGACTACAAGACCGGCGCCCCGCCCGCCGCTTCCCTGGTCAAGGCCGGCTGGTCCTCGCAGCTGGTGCTCGAGGCGGCGATGGCGCGCCTCGGCGGCTTCGGCCCGGAGTTCCAGGGCGAGACCTCCTACCTCGCCTACTGGAGCCTGTCCGGCGGCCACGAGCCCGGACGGGTGCTGGTGCCGGTCAGGGAGCAGCCGGCGCTGCGCGAGCTCGTCGCCTCCTGCTGGGAGGCGCTGGGCGAGCTGGTGCGCGCCTACGACGATCCGGCGCAGCCATACCTGTCGCAGCCGCGCCCCGGCGCCTCGCCGCGCTTCAGCGACTATGCCGGCCTGGCGCGCGTCGCCGAGTGGAGCGCGGCGCGTGAGGACGGGCTGTGAGCGACGACGTCATCGAGCGCGCCCAGGCGCAGCAGGTGCTGGCGTCGGATCCGTCGGTGTCGGTGTTCGTCTCCGCCTCGGCCGGAAGCGGCAAGACCAAGCTGCTGATCGACCGCCTGCTGCGGCTGATGCTGCCGGGCCCGGCGGCGGGCGCGGCACCGGGCGAGGCGCCGGTCGCCGGCAGCGACCCGTCGCGGATCCAGTGCCTGACCTTCACCAAGGCGGCGGCGGCGGAGATGTCGATCCGCCTGCAGGACAAGCTCGGCCACTGGGTGACGCTGCCCGATGCCGGCCTGGATGCCGAACTGCGTGCGCTGCAGGTCGAGCCGCTGCCGGCGGCGCGCGAGGCGGCGCGGGCGCTGTTCGCGCGCGTGCTCGACCTGCCCGGCGGCATGCGGATCGGCACCATTCACGCCTTCTGCCAGTCGCTGCTGCGCCGCTTTCCGCTGGAAGCGGCGATCAGCCCGCATTTCCGGCTGGCCGAGGACACCGATCAGCGCCTCGCCCTGTCCGGCGCGGCGGAGGCGGTGCTGGGCGAGCGTCCGGCCGAGGATCCCGAGCTCGCCCTGCTGGCCGGGCAGGTCAATGCCGGCGCCTTCACCGAGCTGGTGGCCGCGCTGCAGGCCGGCCTGCGCAGGCCGGGCGCCGGAGCGGCGGCGGCGCTACTGCGGTCCGGTGGCCAGGACGATCCCCAGGGCAGTTCCAAGGGCGGTCGCGACACCGGCCCGCAGTCGCTGCTCCAGGCGCTGCGTCGCGCCGCCGGCGTGACCTACGCCGACGAGCGCGCCTGTATCGCCGCCGGGGTGCGCGGTCCGGACGAGGCGCACCTGGCCGGGATGCTGCGCCTGGCGATGCGCCTGGGCGGCAAGGGCGCGCAGGCGGCGGCGGCGGCGCGGCTGGACTGGCTGGCCCTGGAGGACGAAGCCCGCATCGCCGGCTGGAGCGCCTGGCGCGACTTCGCCCTCACCGGCGAGGGCGCGCCGCGTTCCGCCTCGGGCATCTTCCGCGGCAAGTGGCTCGAGGGCGAGCCGGAGGTGGCGCGCGCGCTGCTCGACGAGGCGCGGCGGGTGCAGGAGGTGGAGGATGGCTGCCGCGCCATACGCGTGGCGGCACGCAGCGCCGCCCTGCTCGGGCTCGCCCTGCCGATCCTGGAGCGGCATGCCAGCCGCAAGCAGGAGAGCAGCCTGCTCGACTATGACGACCTGATCGCGCGCACCCTCGCCCTGCTCGACGATCCCGGCGTCGCCTGGGTGCTGTACAAGCTCGATGGCGGCATCGATCACCTGCTGCTGGACGAGGTGCAGGACACCTCGCCGTTGCAGTGGGAGATCGCCTGGGCGCTGACCGGGGAGTTCTTCGCCGGCCTCGGCGCCGAGCCACGCGCCGGCGGCCCAGGGGCGCAAGCAGGGACGAAAGCGGGGGCGCGGGCACGCAGCATCTTCGCCGTCGGCGACTACAAGCAGTCGATCTACGCCTTCCAGGGTGCCGACCCGGCCGAGTTCCATCGCTGGCGCGAGCGCTTCCGCGAGCGGGTGCAGGCGGGCGGCCAGGCATGGCGCGAGCCGGCGCTCACGGTGTCGTTCCGCTCGGTCGAGCCGGTGCTGCGGCTGGTGGACGCGGTGTTCGCCGATGCGGAGGCGGCACGCGGGCTGCTCGAGCCGGGGCAGGGGCCGCTGCTGCGCCACCAGGCGGCACGGGTCGGGCTGCCCGGGCGCGTCGAGCTGTGGCCGCTGACACCGCTGGCGGAGGCGGCACCGGAGCCCGGACCCTGGGAGGCGCCGTCGCGCAACGGCGGCCAGGACTCCGCCCCGCAGCGCCTGGCCGAGGCCCTGGCGCGCTGGATCGCGCAGCAGGTCGGCACTCCGGACGCGCCGGGCAGCCCACCGCTGCGGGCCGGCGAGGTGCTGGTGCTGGTGCCGCGGCGCAGCCCCTTCGTCCGCGCCCTGATCCGCGCGCTGAAGTCGGAGCGCGTGCCGGTGGCGACCCTGGTGCGCACCGGGCTGGTCGACCAGCTCGCGGTGCAGGACCTGCTGGCGCTGTGCGACGCGCTGCTGCTGCCGCAGGACGACCTCACGGTGGGCTGCGTGCTGACCAGCCCGCTCGGCGGGCTGAGCGACGACTCGCTGATGCGGCTGGCGACCACCCGCGGCGAGGCGAGCCTGTGGGACAGCCTGCGCGATCGCCATCACGAGCGGCCGGACTGGGGTGCCGCCTGGCGCTTCCTGGCCGCACTGTTCGCCCGGGTGGACTACGCGGCGCCGTACGCGCTGCTCGGCGAGGCACTCGGCGCGCTCGGCGGCCGGGCGCGTCTGCTGGCGCGGCTCGGGCCGGAGGCGTCCGAGCCGGTGGACGAGCTGCTCTCGGCGGCGCTGCGCTACGAGGCGGACCACCCGCCCTCGCTGCAGGGCTTCCTGCACTGGCTGCGCCACTCGGAGGAGACGATCAAGCGCGAGGCGGACAGCGCCGGCGATGCGGTCCGGGTGATGACGGTGCACGGCGCCAAGGGCCTGCAGGCGCGCCTGGTGGTGATCCCCGACACCACCGCCGCACCCCGGCTGGACGAGACGCTGCTCTGGACGCACGATCCGCTGACCGGCGCCCTGCTGCCGTTCTGGGTGCCGCTGCGTGAGCAGGCGAGCACCTCGACCCGCCGGCTGAGCACGGCGATCCGCGAGGCCGCCATCGAGGAGCAGAACCGCCTGCTCTACGTGGCGCTGACCCGGGCCAGCGACCGCCTGGTGATCTGCGGCTGGCAGCCCGGCCGGACGATGCCGGAGGGTGCGTGGTACGAGCTGTGCCGTCGCGGCTTCCAGGCCGCGGGCGCGGTGCCGGCGCCGTTCGAGCTCGGCTGGGAAGGCGAGCGGCTGCTGATCGAGGCCGGTGGTGCCGCGACGCCGGCGCCGCCGCGTGCCCCGGAGGCGTCGAGCCCGCTGCCGCACTGGCTCGGACGTGCGCCGGACTGGCAGGCGCTGCCGCCGCCACCCGAGCCGCCGCTGCCCAGCCCGCTGGCGCCGAGCCGGCCGGACGACGTGGCGTTCGGGCCGCGGCCGGCGGCGCGCTCGCCGCTCGCGCG
>CAXTAY010000012.1:0-94137 GCA_964242335.1 uncultured Acetobacteraceae bacterium
CGGCGCTGGCGGCGTCAGGCTTGCTGACCGAGGTTCAGGAGCGGCTAGGCGAGGCAGCTAGCCTTCAGGCCGTCGCTCGGGAGATGAACAGCATCGGCGCTAGGACACCACGGGGCGGGAGCTGGACCGCGACGGCCGTTAAGCGTGCCCTTGAGCGGGTCGTGAACGCTGGCTGAGCGGGCCTGTGACGGCACGCCGCGCACTGGCGAAGGCTCCAGGTCATGCCTCTAGCCGCTTCCGTTCAGGCTTGCCCACTGGACCCTGACGCCATGCCCGCAAGCATCAAAAGCCCTACCGAGAAGCTGATCTAGTAACGAGCCTTGCTACTGGTCCAGTGGCAAAGTAGCGTATCAACCGTGCCCTACCTAGACTGACACAACGAACGCGCTTTTATTGATACAACACGAAAGAGTGCTTGCGGCCTCGGTCGCTTGATGGCATAGCTACTCTACCGATACGAAACCGCAACGGCATGAGGCTGTCGCATGGGCGGATCGGACAGGCACCCAGGAACGCGCTTCATGAACAACACCATCACGGCCTCACCTGCGCCGATCAACCTGAACGAGTATCTGTCTGACATTGATGTGGCTGCGACGCGTAGGAGCATTGCACAATATCTTCCGGCGGGCTGGTTTGCATCCGAGCCGGAACTGGTCACAGGTGACAGCTCGAACGGCATCGGCCTGGCCCGCTTCGCCAGATTGCACCAGATCAACGGCCCCAAGCTCAGCGAGCAACTTTGCATCTGGCGCGAAAAGCGCGGCTTCGTCGTGACGGACGCAAAGGTTGAGAATCCAGCCGATGGGAGGCTAGGCGAATGGCCGGCTGTCGCGACCGTGGAGGCCGCTGTCCGGTCAATTGAGGCCCACATCACCGACCTCCTGAGGACCTGGGGCCTGAGGCACGTCGAGACGCCGCTCAGGGTCGTCTAGGGCCCGCTACAGACTCTCCAGGAGCCCGTCAGCTACCCCTGTAGCAGCGCCGGTCAGACGCCGCTCAGGGGCCTTCTACGGGCCTCCTGACGCGTCCCGTCAGAGCCGGAAGCCGCGCCCGCTCACCTGGCGGCCCAGGTCAATATGATACAGTGTAACATTGGTATCCCAGTTTCGGCGGCCGGCCTTCGTTAAGAGCAAAATCGGGCGTGCGAGCCCGTAGAAGGCCCGTAGAAGCCCCTCAGCAACCCCTCAGCTACACCCGTAGCCGGAACGAGTGGAGGCCGTCATCGGCCTTACACAGGCCTCTCAACGCCGCGCTATGGCGCCCTGCATCAGACCAAGAACGTGGCAATCGGCTGCGCCTTGAACGCCCTGTCCACACGGCCGGCAAGCGTCCCGGCTGAAACCGCTGCGCGCCACAGGGTCAGCGTCACGGGCCGCTCAAGCGCCTCTGATAGGGCACTTCAGGGCTATTGAGCACCTTTACGTCCCCTAATGAGGGAGAAGGCCTATGCACGGTTTGCCGCCTGTCTTTCGTCAGACACCTAACCTCTTACGCCAGGAGAACCACGCCATGATCACCGACCGCATCATATGCCGCATCACGCCTGCGGAGCAGGATCATCTAACAACCATTGCGGAGGCGATCCGCCGCACCGCGACCTGTCACGCGGACCGCTTTCCGACCCGCTCGCGTGCTCTCCGAGAGGCGATCCGTATCGCCGCCGAACAGGTGGCCGGCACGGCTCCCGCCGTCCCCTGACATCGCCCGCCGGTTAGCCCCGGCAAACTCCCTGAGCCTGCCTCACCGCACGCCATTTCGGGCGCTGCGGCGCAACCACGTGACCAGGTCACACTCAAGTCGAAACAAGAAGGAACAAGTTATGGCAACAGAGAAAGGCGACCCACGCCTTACGACTTACCGCGACGAGACCCGGCGTGGCGTAAAGAACCTTACAAGAAGGGCGGCAGCGAGCCCAGAGAGCAGGCTAGCTCCGAAGACCCACTGGGAGGAAAGGTGGCTCGGGGTCATCAGAAACTACCCCAAGACGGCGGAGGCGTTCGATAAGCGGCGTGAGCGTGGGCGAGCAATTTTCGCACGCCTTCGAGCTGAGGGCAGGGCTCCGACGCGGGCTGGAGTGCCGGACGGCTGGAAAGGACGGAAGGGCGAGATAGCAGAGATCAAGGCGCAGGCTGCCGAGAAGGCAGACGAAGCCGTAGCCAGGTTGATTGCCAACGGGACGCTCCCTATTGACGAGGAAGCCGGCACCTCGGCGCTTCGGGTCGCCTTCGAACTGATGCTCGATGAGACCATCAGAACAGAGACCAGGCTAAAGGCGGCACAGATCATCACGGACTTCACCAAGCCGAAGCCGCGGCACCAAGCCGAGGTCGCTGTGACGCCCGCCGAGGAGTGGCTGTCGTTGCTGCACTCTGGGAACATGCCTGACGCCAGCAACTAATTTGTCCCGTTACGGCCCCGTTCAAGACACCCTCACAGCGCCCCGCAGGACTCTCCTAGAAGCCCTCCACGCCCCCTCCAGCTACCCCTGTAGCTGCCCCGTCCCCAGGGCCTTCTACGAGCCTCCAGCAGCCTTCTAGCGGCATCTACCAATGCTGAGCGGCTGCGTAATGAAACCGGTGCCGGCGCCTCTGATCCGCACTGCGCATCGCTCCCTCAGCCCCCCATCAGGAACCCATCCATGCCACCTTCAACGGCCCCCTCAGGGGCCTCTGCCGACCCTAGTCAGCTACCGCCTGGCTTCGTTCTAGACGCCCCGATCAACTCGGCCGGAAGCAATCTCTCCCCGGCGGCTCTGCAAGCCCTCCATTCCCAGGGATCACCCACCACCTCTCGCAATATCTTTGATCAGTTTGACATGCCAGCGTCCTCGCGGCCTCTGTCGGCTCTACCGGCCGGGTTCACGCTTGATGCCGCACCATCAGATCCAGGCTACGCCCAACGGCTCGGCGGGATCGTTGGCAGAGGTCTGATCGACGGCGCAACGGGCCTTATCGGCACCGCGCAGGCCGCTGGACGGTTCGTGGAGGCCCATACCCCGGCGCTGCCCGGCATCAGCGCGCTTGACCGTCAGCTTGACGGCGTCCCGGTTCAGCAGGCGGCGGCGAATGCTGAGAACAGGTCGGGCTGGTATGCACCTCAGCAGGCGTCTGGGAAGATCCTTGAAGGGGCCGTTGGCGGTGCCACTGGCGCAGCCCTAACGGGTGGCGTGGGCGCGCTGCCCCTGGTGTCCTCCGGGATCATCGGCGCCGCGCAGCCCACCGCCAAGGCCCTCGGGGCGAGCGATCAGACGGCTGACGGCATCGCGTCCGGCCTGGCGCTGCTCCCAATTGCCGGAGCCGCCGCCGCTGACACGCGGAACATCGCTGGCAACGCGATCAAGAACGCCATGTCGCGCTCGCTGACGAAGGGCATGACGCCAGAGCAGGCGGGGCAGGTCATCCTCTACAATGACGCGCTGAAGCAGACCCAGGCGGCGGCGGTCGGGGGTTCAATGAACCCGATACAGGCCGCCAACAGCCTCAAGGGGGACCTGGCAAACAGCGTCGCGGACTACACCAGGGCCGCCCGCAGCGCCGGCTACCTGAACCCGAACGAGGCGGCCGATGTCCGGACTTCGCTTTCCCAGGCGACATCAAATAAGAACGCTCTGTCGGACGTCCCCGCCGGAGCCTTCGCTGGTGTCCGCAGCCTGGCCCTCCCTGACGGCCACGGAGAGGCCCTCCAGGGCGCCCTTCAGCAACTCGATCTCGGGTCCGGTCAAGGATTCTACAAGAACAGCCAGGGGCCACTCGCTCAGATCGCCCAGCAGTCGGCCCGGCCTCTGGCTTTCGGCTCCGCGCTACTAGCCGGCGCTCACGGCGATCTCCTTCACGCCGCCGAGCTTGCCGGGGCAGGCATCCTTGGACACGGAACGCCACTCGCGGCAGTCGCGGGGAAGTTCGGCCAAGCCGCCGACGCGCTATTAGGGACGTCATTGACGCCCGCAGAGGCCCGCTACCGTGGCGCTCAGCAGATCGTTGCGAAGAGCGGCTACCAGGTCCCTACGCAGCAGCCTCTCGACGCGCTGTCGCAGGCGACGGCTCAAGCCCAGCGAGAAGCCGCAGACCCCTTCGCCATGGCCCAGCGTCAATTCGTGGAGAGCGGCGGGATGCAGGGAAGCCCAGTCGAAGGCCCAGCTCCCGGCGGTCCTCAGCCCGCTCCACGGCCGGCGCCAATGGTCCAGCCAGTCCCCCAAGCGCCCCCGCAGACGGCCCCGCAGAGTCCCGCTGGAGTCCCTACAGGGCCCTCTACGGCCTCTCCAGCTACCCCTGTAGCCCAGCCCGCTCAGGGGCCCTCCAGCGGCCTCCAGGGCGGCCTTCCGAGCGGGGCTCTCGCCCTCACTCAGATGGTTCACCGGGACTACTATCCGCAGCAAGCCCTCCCGGCATTTGGCGAGATGGCAGACGCCATCAATGGCCTCGCCTCTCAAGGGGCCATCCACCCGCTCCACGCCGCCGCAGCCCTCAGTGGCCAGAACGTGCCTCGGCAAGTAGCCGGGATGATCGCTGACAGGGTCGCCACGGGGCGCGGGCTGCCCTCGATCCTGACCCCGAGTGCCCCCTTCCAGGGCGCTCAGGAAGCGTTCGAGACGGCCATGCAGGGCACCGCGCAGCAGGCGACGGCTGACGTTCAGCAGGCGATGGGCGGGACCGGGGGCGGGGCTGCAACGGCTCCGAACGGGGTCCCTAACGGCGCCACGAACGGCCGTCCGCCGATCCTGAACATGGCCCGCTGGCAAGGAGCATCGAACACCTACCAGCGCCACGCGGCAACGATGGGCATCCTTGCACCGACACCCGGTGAGAAGCAGGCCATCAGCCAGATTGCCGCCGAGCCATCTTCAGTGGGCAAGGCAGCGATCCGAGACGGCTACCTGGCCGCACACCCTGGGGCAGATGCCCGGCGGTTCACGCCGCAGTTAATGAAGGGCGTTTAGCCGGGCTTGCTGAGCCAAGGCCAGTGAAGCGCCGACCCCTCCTCCAGCCATTCCGAAAGTGAACCAGATGAACCTCAAACAACGCCTGAAGGGTGCCCTTTGGGCTGCCGTTTGGGCCGCGATCTCCGCATCTCATGCCCTCGCTCACTGAGCCGAGCAAGTTTCCAATGCACCCTGAACAACTAACTCGCTAGGAAAACCCACATGACATCAAAACCCACTACCGCCCTGGGGGCGGAACGGCCTGGCCCAAAGTGCCGCAATCCTGCCGGGCCACCACGCTATGCCATTGAGGACGGCGCCGCTGTCGTGATCGTCCCCCTCGCTGGACGCCCCGGTGAAGGCAGAGAGGCCCGACTTGATGCGCACGACTGGGACTGGATTAGTCAGTTCTGCGGCGAAGACTGGAAGCTGATGCGATCTCAGAAGGACCCCAAGGGACGTGTTGTCTCGGGGCGCCGGCAGACAATCGAGGGCGCCAAGGCGATTGGCCTTCCGCTTCCGGCCCGTGGAGTGCCGCCGGTGTTCCTCGCGAGGATCGTAGCGGGTGCTCAGGACGGCGACTGCGTCTACGTCAAGAACGGCGACACCTTGGATTTGCGAGCTTGCAATCTGGAGGCCCTAGACGGACAGACCGTCGCCGCCTTCATCGCGAACCTTCTGAACAAGAGCACCAACACAGAGGAACGGACCAAAGCTGGCTAATCAGCAGACAGCAACATTGCGGCGGGAGGGGGCGGTTCCCCTCCTCCCTTCAGCGCATCGTTAACCGTAATGAGATCAGGATGGAGAGGCAGATGAGCACAAGCAGTAAGGCCAGTGACAGCGTCTCTAAGACTTTCAATCTCACCGAAGCTCTGCGGGCCCACTTCGAGAACCGAACAGGAAAGCCATGACCGGAAACATAGAGCCGAACACCCACCGTCTACCCTACGCTCATCTCCGGCTTTCGGTCATCGATGTCCTGGACCATCCGGACCCGGCCGAGCGGACCTCTACCCGAACGATGGAACGGCTCTGGCGGGAGGACCCGGAGGACGTTGCGGCGGTCCATGACGAGCTGTTCCTGATCCGCGCGGAGCCCGGCCAGGAGGGTCGGGGTCGGCATGGGTTGCAGGCGGAGCGGATGAGGGAGCTACATCGGCCGATGTCAACGCGGACGCAGCGCGGTCTGACCGTCGCGGAAATCTCAGCACGCATCGGGATGAGGCAGGAGACCGTTGCGCGGCTCCTGGAACATCACGGCTACCTTGAGCTGAGCCCCTTCGGCCGAGACCAGAGCAGGCGGCTCGTGACGACCGAATGCTACGCCGCCGGACACGGGCATAACGTGGACCCAAGGCAGATCCGGAGCGGACGCCTAGATGGGATGGCACGGGCGGTGCCGTTCCCGGTCTTCTATGAGGACAAGGTTGCCTCGATCGTTTGGACGTTCGGCTGGGACTTGCTCAAGGCGCGGCTCGCGGTGGAGACGACGAAGCGGAAGCGGCTGGCGTTCCTGCTGACTGAACATGGCTACCTGCCAGACGTCGAGATTGCCGACCTGTCAGGCTACTCGGTGCGGGGAGTGGAGGAAGCCCGGAGGCGCAGAGAGGCGAGCCGACCCCGCCTAGCGACCGCTGCGGCCTAGAAAGTGTGGGTGGAAGTTATAGTAGCCAAGGCGGGCCCCGCCCAGGCTGTGGAAGCCCTTGAAGGCCATTTCGAGGTCGAAAGTGTGGGTGGAAGTTATAGTAGGCAGAGGAGACCCGAATGAGCGGCCTCCGGCCTTCTGACCAGCGGGGCTAGTGTAGGCTTGACCAAGTTTTGAAATTGCATAGTAGAGGGCCCTCGACGGGCCGTATAAGGAACCACATGAACATTCTCGAACAGGCTCACGACACCCTCCTGCTTGGAGGCATAGAGATCATCGAGACCCGCGAGATCCCGCACGGCTGGCAGCTACGGGGCGCTAACGGTGAAGTTGTGAACGTCTACTCGACTGGCAAGGCCGTAGCGCAGGGACGCAACGCCGCCGCAGTCAAGGCGCTGCTTGACGCCCGACCGTTGCCGAAGCGCCCTGGGGTTGTCGAGCCGAAGGCAGTTGCTCCGGTTGAGAAGCCGGCAGCGGAGATGGTGGAAGAGCCCTGCGTCCCCCGGTTCCCGCCAGACTGGAGCTGGGAACCTTGGGACGGGGTAACGGCCCCCTTTTAGCGGGCCCTCCGATCTAAGCGGATTAGTGCGGCGCAATGTTGATGCGGAAGGTGCCAATGCGGCGACGGCGGGAAGCTAGGGGGTCCGCGCGGATGACCTCCCACTTTCTATCGGCAGCCATGCTCAGGAAACCTATGGGAGTATTATCACCGTCAAATACGGCTATGGCAGGGAAAGGAGATCCATCCTGGCGGGAGATGATATAAACATCGCCAGACTTACCGCCGGTAGCTAAACCCAAGCCATCCACGTCGGCTACTAGACTAACCTGCTCTGGAAGCGGCAAACCGACCACAAGATGAAGCGTGATTTCCGGCCAAAGGCATCCTGGAGACGGTCCATCTATCTCTATTAAACCTTGCTCAGTCCGGCCATTCTCACCCACGTAGGCGCACCTGACGCAAATGGCTGGTTGTTCGTCGAGTGGCCTCGCGATTAGCAGTAATGCTCCCAGTGCAGTCCCTTGAACAGGAACGCAGTTCAATTCGCCTACTGATAACGTCACGGCACTTTTCACGGCTCACCCCAAAGCTCCCAGGTAACCGACCAGCGACAGCCGCCAAGCATGTTCCTTCGACAAGAAGAAGGGTGCATCGCGGGGGCGTTCAAGAGCTGTGATGCCACCGGCCTTCTGCCCCGTTGCCTGAAAGCGGCTTGAGGAGGTAGCTATCATTGGCTTAGCATCAGCCTAGACTACGATGGATGCGCGTCAGATGGCCATGGACGGGGAAGCTCGGCGGTCGTTGTCCGCACCGCCGGCTGTGTCTCCTCAAGGGCCCGTTGCGCTCACCCCAGTCGACCTCGAAGACCTTCTGAAGACGAAGCTCGAGGCGCTCTGCGCCGGCCTCACGGAATGGGGCTTCTCGACGGCCGTAGTTGGCACGCTCGGAGACATCCCGGAGGCCCGCTTCGGCACCGTCTATCGCCTGCCACTCATCGACCCAGACAACGCGAGCACCGTCGCTTACCTCAACGCCCGTGAGGCCGTCGTGACCCGTTCAGGGGCCGTTACAGGGGACCTTGTCAGGGCTACCGGGAGGATCATTCCCGACGTCTTCCAGGGTCGCGTGTCGCTGCGTCTACAGGCCATCAGCATTGAGCCGCATGAGCTGCCGGAACGAGCAACAGACCGCCGTGCCGACCACGCTTCGCTGAGCGCAGTTCGCCGGCTGGCTCTTCAACGGCGCCCATTTCCAGCAGCCTTCCGTCCCTCGATTGCACTGCTCCACCCAGCCTCGTCCGAGGCAAAGGTCCCTGAAGACTTCCTTGGAGCACTGGGGCCAGATGTAGTGAACTGCCCGGTCAGGAGAGTGCCGGTCTCGATGCACGATCCGAAGGCGATAGCGTTGGCGCTGCAAGACGTGCGGGAAGCTATCGTCGTGGTCATCCGAGGCGGCGGCGACGCCAGCGCCTTCGCGGTCTTCGATGACCCGGCGGTGCTAACGGCACTGGGGAAGGCCCGGGCGTATCGAGTGTTAGGGTTGGGGCACAGCGGCGACCACACGCTCGCGGAGCTGGCCGCTGACCACATCGCCTCCACGCCAGCCGCAGCCGGGGAGCACGTCCGCAAGGGCATCACCGAAGCCAGCCGGCTGATCCAAAGCGAAGCGTTGAACGGCAATCTTCGGAAGGCGCTGGCTGAGAAGGAGAAGGAGGTTCAGGCGTTGGAGGCGAGAATGACGATCCAGTTTGACCCGCCTGTTGAGGAGCCGTTTGGGGGCCGTAAAGGGCCCTTGACCGCCGATCCTCGGCAGCGGGTGCTGGTCTGGATGGCGGCCGGCGCGGGGCTGTTCTGGGTGCTTTCACGGGTGCTCTAGAGCCAATAACATGAAGTGCGACCTGTGGTCTCAGAGGCCCAGCATGATTAGCTCATCTAGCCCCGGAGTAGCCTTCAAAGAGCTTTATTATTACGTACTCGTAATATAACAACGGTTCAGCGCAGATCTCCTTCACGCTGTTCCGGATGCTCACAAATGCGGACACTTTGCCTCGGGATGCTTCTCCTCAGCCTAAGCCAAGGAGCGTCAGCGCAGGTTACTCAGCAAGACCTGGCGGCCATCCGCTCACTCCCATGGAAAGAGGTGAACGACGACTGGCTCCCCCTATCAAATGCTCGCCTAGTAAGCCTGCCCGGCTTCAGCGTAGTCACTGGTAGCAACGCCGCCCATGTAAGGCAACTGGAGGACCGAGATACGGATCTGACGACAGAAGCCGTCGCATATGCTTTGCAGGGAAGCACCGAGGCCATCTATAAATATCAGCCTTCAGGCTTTGTTAGTGACACGGATTGGAAGGCCGTCGATCCTCAGGCGCTTCTCACAGGAATAAAGTCCAACACAGAAGCTGCTAATTCATCGCGAGCTTCTGCCGGCTTACCGGTTCTGCACGTTTTAAATTGGATACAGCCGCCTCGCTACAACACAAACACACATACGGTATTGTGGATGTTCGACGCTCAGGCAAGCGATGGCGGTTTCCTCGTCAACGCTGTCGCACTGAAGCTCGGTCGATACGGATACGAGCGCATCGTCTACGTAACGAGCGAGAACAATCAAGCGGCCGCAATTGCCGGGCTGCTACAGGCGGCGGACGCGCACCGGTTCCCCGCTGGCTCGACGTATAGCGATTACGCTCCTGGAGTCGACAAGGCCGCCACGTTCGGAGTTGCCGGTTTGATCGCCGGCATTCTCGGCACAAGCCTTGTCAAGACAGGAGCGGTCGTTGGTTTACTGGTGGTCGCCAAAAAGCTCCTGTGGCTCGCTGTCCTTCCTTTCATATGGGCTTGGCGGAGAATGCGCCGTGGAAAGACAGCACCAGCGCAAAAAGCGGCCGATGCGCCAGACCTCGTCATGAGGCCCGGCGAACCCGAAAGTCCGGTGGAACTAGGGCAGCCCTACAGCAGCCACACACGCGACTTTTAGGGCCTCCGTAGGGCCCCCGTGATAGACCCCGTCCGTCATCCCCTCGGCCTCATGTCCGACCACCGCTGCGACCACAGCCCGGTCAATCCCGGCGTTCCGCGCGGTCGTGATGAACCAGCGGCGGAAGCTGTGAAAATCCACGGCGCTGTGCCTCTGCCCGTCCCCGCGCTCATGGACGCCGGCTGTCTGGCGATACCGGCCGAACCGCTTGCTCAGCGGTGCCGACCGCTCCCTGCCTGTCACGGCCTTCGCCTCGTGGAGGAGGAACGCGGCGCCGGGCTTGCCCTGGCTACGTCGCGCGATCAAGTCGCAGAGGACAGTATGGATCGGCACGCGGCGGACCCCCGCACGGCTCTTCGACACCCGGACGTTGAACCAGCCTCCCGCGCAGTCGGCAATGGTGAGGCGGTAGATCTCGTCCAGGCGGAGTCCGGAGAGGGCTGCAATGTGCATCGCATCGGCCAGCTCAACGTCGTCCTTCAGGCGGTCTCCGGCGAACAGGCGGGCCACCTCGGCGGCCGTGAAGGGCCTTTTAGTCGGCGCCCCGGAGCCCCGGTCGGCCCCTTTCGCTAAGCTCTGGCCCTCCCACGGGTTTACCTCTGCGTGGCCCCGCCGGATCAACCAGCGCCAGTAAGCGGAAGGGGCGCTGATCTTGCGGTTGGCCGTTACGCGGTTCATGCCGGTGCCGACCAGTCCCTGCGTGACGTAGCGGCCCGCCACCTTCTTGCTCACGCCCTCGATGGTCACGACGCCGATGGTCATCATCCACACGGCGAGGGCGTCTAGGTCGCTGCGGTATTGGCGCTGGGTGCGCGGCGTGCCCTGGCCCTTCAGGCCCCCCTCAGCAAGCCAGGCGTCCACGTAGAGTAGCAAGGGGGTCATGGTGCCAGTGGCTAAGCCACGCATCACAGAGGCGGCTTCAGGGCCCCGCGCTTCGGCCAGAAGGTCAGCCTCGAAGTGCATCTGCTCGTCCAGGCGGACCTCGGCCAGCTCCTCAGGGGAGAACCACACGGGCCCTGTATCGGTGTTCAGGTGGTCCCCATCGCCCCCCCAACGGCCGATGAACGCTGGCTCTCCCTTCTCCAGCTCCTGATACTGCTTCCGCCACGCTAGGCCGGTCTCGATCTCAGGCGGAGCCTCTGACGCGCCCGCTGCGGCGTCTATCGTGCCCTGGAACGCCGCCTGGGCGGCATGACGGCGAGCTAGTGCAACGTGGAGGTCCCGCGTCTTGAGAGACACCACGAGACGCCGCTTGCCGACCTCAGACTGGAGTGGGCGGGGGACGTCTCGAACGGCATAATATGCTCGGCCTCGGATCTCTAGCCCGGTGGGGAGGGGCTTAGCCTTAGCCATTGTAGCTTCTCCAGCGGCGGGGTAGGGTCTGTCCGCCTCACGCGTGCCTCACATAATCGCCTCACAAGTTGGGTTAGTCAAGTGCCTGTTATGAGTGTCTTTCTGGGGTTAGGGGAGGTGGGGCTGAGGGTCCCCTACGGGACGCCACTGTTCCATATAGATGGCGACATCCGGGGCCGGCCACGCCGCCGCCGGGTGCCACCGGTCGTCCGGTGCCGCGGATGAGTCTGGTCTGGTGCCAGGGCATGTTCGCGAGCGGCTCCACCTGGCTCTACAACGTCGCCCTCGCGGTGGCGGCGGAGCTCGAACCGGACGGCCGCATCGACGGGCGCTTCGTGTTCAGTGCCGCCGACGCGGCGGGTCTGGACGCGCCCGGTGCGCTGCACGTCGTCAAGGCGCACCAGATCCGCCGCGGCGTCGGCGCCATCGCCGCCCGTGCCGACGCCATCGTCGTCACCCTGCGGGATCCCCGCGACGCGGTGGTCTCGCTGATGCAGTACCAGAAGTTCTCGTTCTACCGCGCCCTGCTGAACGTCTGCTACGCCGCGGAGGCCTGCTTCGCCCTCGGCGCCAATCCCCGCGCGGTGACGCTGCACTACGAGTTCGGCTTCATCGACGACCCGCGCACGATCGACGGCCTGGCCCAGCACATGGGCGGCAGCATCTCCGCCCGGCGGCGCGACGAGATCTTCCAGGCTACCCGGCGCCCGGCGATCGAGGCGTTCATCGCGCGGCTGGAACAGCAGCCCAACACCATCACCGACCGGCACGGCGACGTCTACGACCTGGCCAGCCACTGGCATCGGCACCATGCCGGACGGACCGGCGCCACCGGACGCTGGCCTGCGCTGCTGTATCCGGCACAGGTCCAGGGCATCGAGACCGCGCTGGGCGACTGGATGGCCTGCTTCGGCTACCGGCCGGGCTTCATGGCGCAGACCGTCTGGCCCTGCGTGGCGCAGCTTCCCGCACCACCTCGGGCGGAGCGGGCCCTCCCTCATCAAGTCGAGCCTTCGCCGGGACAGGATTTGCCGTTGGCAGGCCGCAATGATAAGATAGAGTTGTGACGTCCCGCGCCGCCGCGCGACCGGCCTGGTGCATCCGAGACGTCGCCACTGCGGGCGGCGTGCCCCTGCCGCCAGCGCGCTTCGTTAGCAATCCATAGGAACCGGTTCCGCGTGCTGCGACCGCCTCGTGAGCTTCGCGACACGTTCGACCTGCTGTCGAACCTGGACCAGGAGCTGCCTCTCGATCGATTGCTGGCCCGCATCGACTGGCTCGGCGTCACCCCGCAGCAGGTGTGCCATGCCGTGCTCGGCCGCATGCCGCAGGACCTGCACTATGGCGGACTGACCGAGGCGAGCTTCGAGCCTGCCGCCTATTTCCGGGCGCTGCTGCTCTCGAGCGAGTTCCAGGATGGGCTGGTCGCCAACCTGCTTGGCGCGTATCCGGAGAAGCCGCGCCGCTTCTTCGTGCATATCCCGCGCTGCGGCGGCACGTCGCTGGGCGAGACCCTCAGCCTGCATGCCTGCACGGTGCCGTACAACGCGATCGGCACCGACTGGTGCGGCGGCCGCGGCTTCCTCGACATGGTGGCCGGGATCTGCCGCATGGTCCCGCAGCACGAGGCGATCCACGTCACCGGGCACTACACGCTGCGCTCGCTGCTCGACGGGCGCCTGGCGAGGTTCGGCGACAGCGTCTGGACCAGCGTCAGGCCGCCGCACCAGATCGTGCTGTCCTACCTCAACTACATCCTGACCATCCTGGCCGCCGATCCCGAGCTGGTGCGGCCCGACACCCGCCACTGGGCAAGGCTGCTCGGCATGGGGTCCGGGCGCCTCGACCACGACCCGGCCTCGACGCGCCGCACGATGCTGATGCGCATGATCCGGCACCGCACGCTGATCCCGAGGGACCTGCTGTGCCATTTCCTCGGCGACGGCACCGCCGCCAGCGCGCTCGATCTGCTCGCGGCCGCCGACGTCGAGGTGATCGACAGCAGGCGCCTGGACCGGTGGCGCGAGCAGCGCTGGAACGTGCCGGCGAGGCCCTGGGCGAACGTCTCCAGGCCGTTCTTTCAGTGGAGCGAGCTCGACGAGGAGGCGAGGCGCGGGATCGGCCGGCTGGTCAGGCAGGACACGGTGCTGCACCGGATCATAGCGCCTCGGCTCGGCCAGGCGGTCTCGGTCGGCGGGCTGCAGATCGCCTCGGGTGCCACGACCGTCGCGTCGCCGGCGTCCGCCGAACCGCGCGGTCGCATCCGCCGCGCGTCGCGCCCGCTCCTGGTCGATCCCGGCTTCCGGCGCGTCGCGGCGGCCTCGGCTGCCGGACCGGCCGCGGGAAGCCGGGTCGGCTGGACCGATCCGCCACTGCACTACCGCACCATCGAGACCACCTTGCGTCTGCCCCTGATCGACACCCGCATCCGGGTCCGCTACGCGCGGCGGCCGCCGGCCTCGTCCGGGCTCCGGCTCCCGGAAGGGCTGCCGTGGCGCCGCGCGATGCGCCGCCTGTTCGGCCGGCTGGGCGCGATGCTGGTGCGTTAGCGCATGATCGGCGGGTCGCGCTTGTTCGCGTTGGCGGCGATGACCTAATCAGCGACGGCTCATCTTCGGCGGCAGGCTATGCGTCTGGCTCTCGTGCTCCTGCTCCTGCTGCTGTCGGCGTCCGGCCCGGCAGGTGCGGTGTCGCATCACCGTCCGGTCCAGACTGCCTGCCATGCGGCCGAACGCGCCGCGGTCCAGCGACATACCCCTCGCGACTGTGTCCGGCCGGCGCGCGCCGCCGCGGCGTCGATCTGGATGGTGCTGCTCGTCGGCCTGCTGGCCGCGCCGGCGCGCCCGGCGCGGCGCCGTGCCGCGCGGCGCCGGTCTCACGCCCTGACGCTCGCCGCCGGCGAGGTGCGGGCACAGCGGCAGCGGCTGCGCATGCGCAGGCTCCAGCTGCTCGTCCACGACCCCTACGGCAGCGCCGACCTCCGGAGCTGGACGCGGGAGAAGGCGCGCTTCTGCAGCAGCCGGATCATGCCGCTGCTGGTGGCGCGACGCCTCGCCGACCAGTGGCCCGGCATCGCCGAGGCGGTGGATCGCGGCATCGAGCGCGCAGCCGCCCGCGCGCCTCGCCCCCGCCGCGGCGGGTTCGACCCGGCCATGCCCCCGATCGAGTACGAGCGGCTCTGCGCGCTGCTGCTGCGTCGCGCCGGCTGGGACGCGCGGGTCACGGCGGCCGGGGGTGACCAGGGCACCGACGTGCTGGCCCGACGCGGGCGGCGATCGCTGGTGCTGCAGTGCAAGCTGTACGGTAGGCCGGTCGGCAATCGCGCGGTGCAGCAGGTCGCGGCGGCCAGGGCGCATCACCGGGCGGACTACGCGGCGGTGGTGTCCAACGCCGCCTTCACCCGGCACGCCCGCGAACTCGCCGCCACCAACGGCGTCCACCTGCTGCACCACGACGAGCTGAGCGGCTTCCGCGCGCCGGCATCGCGGCCGCCCGAGCTGTGCCGCCCGCGACGGTGACCCGAACCGGTCGGATCAGACGAGGTCGGCCAGTCGGAAGCCCGCGATCCTGTCGATCTCGTCCAGCGCGGTCGCGACTTCGGTGTCCGGGTCGTGATGCAGCCGCGTCTCGAATGCCGCGATGATGCTGTCACGGGTCTGCGCGCGCACGGCGATGACGAAGGGAATGCCGAATTTGCGCCGGTAGGTGGCGTTGAGGCGGTCGAACCGCTCGAACGCGTCGTCGTCGAGGCGATCCAGCCCGAGGCCGCCCTGCTCGCCCGCGGAGTACGAGCCCAGCGCGCCCGCACGGGCAAACTTCCCCGCGAGGTCCGGATGCGCGCGGATCAGGTCGAGCTGGCGGGGGAGCGATGCCGCGCGCACGACGCGCCGCATCGCCTCGAGGAGCGTGCTGCGGTCGGAGAACGGACGCTGCCGCCAGGCCTCCGCCGCGATCCAGGGAGAGTGTTCGTAGATGGCGCCGATCTCGGCCACGAAACCGGCTTCGTCGAGCCGGCCCAGCCGCTCGATCAGCGGATCCTGCAACGGCGGCGCCCGGACGGCGGGGCCGCTCGGCGGCTCAGAAGCCTTCGCGCTCGAGCCGCTTGCGCTCCATCTTGCGAGCGCGCCGGACCGCCTCGGCGGCCTCGCGCGCCTTGCGCTCGGAGGGCTTCTCGTAGTGACGGCGCAGCTTCATCTCGCGAAAGATGCCCTCGCGTTGCATCTTCTTCTTGAGCGCCTTGAGCGCCTGGTCGACATTGTTGTCGCGGACAAGAACCTGCACTGTGCCTTGAACTCCTGTTCTCGGATCACCCGTCCACCATCGCCGGACCGGGTTTCAATCGCATCCCGCCGCGGATCCGGACAGGGACCATATCGATCCACATCCGGCGCGGCCTCTGAGAGGGGCGTGCCATAGCACGGCGGCCGGCGGTTGCACAAACCCTTCTCCGGTCTCATCTGCTGTGCGCAGTCGCCGAACCGGAGCCGTGCATGGCCTTGCTCAAGATCGCCCGCATGGGTCATCCGATCCTGCTCGCCCGCGCGGTCGAGGTGCCCGACCCCGGCGCCGCTTCCGTACGCACCCTGATCGACGACATGATCGAGACCATGCACGACGCGCGCGGCGCCGGGCTCGCGGCACCGCAGGTGCATGTCGGGCTGCGCGCCTTCGTCTACAGCGTGCCGGAAGCCCGCAGCACCGGTGCGGACGATCCGCCGCTGGCGGTGCAGGCGCTGATCAATCCGGTGATCACGCCGCTCGGCGACGAGATGGTGCATCGCATCGAAGGCTGCCTGTCGATCCCCGGCCTGCGCGGCGTCGTGCCGCGCCATCTCCGGGTGCGCTACGCGGGCTTCGACCGCGAGGGCGCCCCGGTCCGCGGCGAGGCGGGCGGGTTCCTGGCGATGGTGCTGCAGCACGAGAATGACCACCTGGACGGGATCCTCTACCCGATGCGCATGACCGACCTGACCCGCCTTGGCTTCGAGGACGAACTCGCACGCCACGGCATGCCGGCATGAGGCTCGGCATCGGCCTCTTGGCCCTGGTGCCCCGGCTGCTGCCGGGCCTGATCGATGCGGCGCAGCGTGCCGCGGTTACCGACTTCCCCGGGCCGATCGAGCGCAGCGAGGCGCGCGACGCGGCGCTGCTGGCGACGCTGCCTTACGTTGCCGCCCAGGGCTGGAGCGTGCGCGCGATCCGGGCCGCCGCCGGCGATGATGCCGACCTGCTGTTCCCCGGCGGCGCGGTCGAGATGGTCGAGGCGCATGCCGATCTCGGCGACCGGCGCATGGAGCAGGCGGCGGACACGATCCTCGAGACCAGGCTGAGCGCGAGGGTGCGCGGCCTGATCCTGCTGCGGCTGCGGCAGGCCGAGGGTGAGCGGGAGGCGATCCGCCGCGGCCTGTCGGTGCTGTCGCTGCCGGGCAACCGGCTCGCGGGGCTGCGCAGCGCCGCGCGCACCGTGGACGCGATCTGGCACGCGGCCGGCGACTCCGCCGCCGACATGAGCTGGTACAGCAAGCGCGCGATCCTGAGCGGGATCTACGCGGCGACGCTGCTGTTCTGGCTGCAGGACGAGAGCGGCGGCGCGGAGACCGAGGCGTTCCTGGACCGTCGGATGTCCGAGCTCGGCCGCTTCGGGCGCGCCACCGGCGCGCTGCGCCGCCGCGTCGGCTACGCCGCCAGCCGTGCCGCGACCTGGTCCGGCGGCATGCGCACCAGCGCCTCGTAGTCCGCGTGCAGCAGCTCGGTGAGCGGTCCGGGCTCGAAACGCAGCTCGCCGATCTGGCGCACCGGCGTCACTTCGGCGGCGGTGCCGGCGAGCAGCGCCTCGCTGGCTTGGGCCATCTCCTCGGGCAGGATGACGCGCTCGATCACCGCGATGCCGCGCCGGCGGGCCAGCGCGATCACCGTGCGCCGGGTGATGCCGTCGAGGAAGCAGTCCGGCACCGGCGTGTGCAGGGCGCCGTCGAAGGCGAAGAAGATGTTGGCGCCGGTGGCCTCCGAGACCTGGCCGCGCCAGTCCAGCATCAGCGCGTCGTCGAAGCCGGCCGCCTCGGCGTCGTTCTTGCACATGGTGCCGATCATGTAGAGGCCGGCGGCCTTGGAGCGGGTCGGTGCGGTCTCCGGATGCGGGCGCTTCCAGCTGCCCATCGCCAGCCGCACGCCCTTGAGACGGTCGGCGCCGAACAGGTTGGGCCAGGACCAGGCGGCGATCATCAGGTGGATGCTGGTATGGCGCGCCGAGACCGAGAGCTGCTCGGCACCGCGCCAGGCCAGCGGACGCACGTAGCCGTCGGTCAACCCGTTGGCCTCCAGCACCTGCATGCAGGCGTCGTCGATCTGCTGTGCCGAGAACGGCAGCGCGAACCCCAGGATGCGGCCGGACTCGATCAGCCGCTCGGTGTGCTCGCGCAGCTTGAAGATGTGGCCGTCATAGGAGCGCTCTCCCTCGAACACGGCGCTGCCGTAATGCAGTCCGTGCGACAGCGCGTGCAGCTTGGCATCGCGCCAGGGGATCAGTCTCCCGTCCCACCAGATCCGGCCATCCCTGTCGTCGAACGGCACCAGCGCCATCTGCATCGCCTCCGGGCGACCCGCCGCAGGGCGGGAAGCTCGCCGAGCACCTAGAAGCCCTCTTCCTTCAAGTCAATGAAGCTGTCTTAACTCCGCCTCGTGCGAGCGACCGGAGCACGGGGAAGATGGAGACCAAGCTGCTGATGCGCCAGTCGCCTCGCCAGCTGGCGCGCGACGCGGCGCACGAGGTCGGCGGCGCGCCGGAGCCCGGCGGCGGCGCCGGCACCGGCGTGCTGTTCCTGCGCGAGGAGCAGATGCGCCTGGCCCAGGACCTGTTCTTCCTCGCCTACCGGGATCTCGCCGCCGCCGGCGACGCCGTGCTGGAGGAGGTCGGTCTCGGCCGCGCCCACCACCGTGCGCTGCACTTCATCGCCCGCCGGCCCGCGATCACCGTCAGCGAGCTGCTGGCGCTGCTGCGCATCACCAAGCAGAGCCTGGCGCGCGTGCTGGGCGGGCTGGTCGAACGCGGCTACGTGGTGCAGGCGGTCGGCACGCACGACCGGCGGCAGCGCCTGCTCAGCCTGACGGAAGCCGGCCGCGCCCTCGAGCGTCGCCTGTTCGAGCGCCAGCGCGAGCGCATCACCGGCGCCTACCGCGAGGCCGGCGGCAGCGCCGTCGAGGGGTTCCGGCGGGTGATGCACGCGCTGATGGACCCGCACAGCCGCGCGCTGCTGGACGCGCGCGAGCTTTCGCGATGAACCCCGAGGCGTCGAGATGAGCGGCGCGGCCGGCCTCGGCAGGGCCGCGGGCGGCGAACTGGACGCGCACGTGCTGGTGGTCGACGACGATGCCCGCCTGCGCCGGCTGCTGCAGCGCTACCTCTCCGAGCAGGGTTTCCGGGTCAGCGCCGCCGCCGGGGCCGCCGAGGCGCGGCAGATGCTGGGCTTCCTGCAGCCCGACGCGATGGTGCTCGACGTGACCATGCCCGGCGAGGACGGGCTGGCGCTCACCCGCTCGCTGCGCCTGGTCGGCCAGAACCTGCCGATCCTGCTGCTCACCGCCCGAGGCGGCCCGGAGGATCGCATCGCCGGCCTGGAGACCGGTGCCGACGACTATCTCGGCAAGCCGTTCGAGCCGCGCGAGCTGCTGCTGCGGCTGCGCGCGCTGCTGCGACGGGTCGGGCCGCCGGCGCCCACCGACAACCAGCAGCCGCTGCGGCTCGGCAGCCTGGAGTTCGATCCGGTGCGCGGCCTGCTCAGCGAGGCCGGCCAGGCGCTGCACCTGACCGGCGGCGAGTCCGCACTGCTGGCGGTGCTGGCGCGCCGGCCCGGCACGGTGCTGTCGCGTGAGGCGATCGCGCGCACCCTGGAGATGGACGAGGCCGGCGAGCGCGCCATCGACGTGCAGGTGACCCGCCTGCGCCGTCGGATCGAGCCGGACCCGCGCGAGCCGCGCTTCCTGCACACGGTGCGCGGTCGCGGCTACGTGCTCAAGCCGGGCGCCTAGGCCCCGGTGGGCACGACCCTGCCGCGTGCACCCCTGCGTCGCCCGCTGCGGCGATGAACGCGGGTGCCGCCCCTGAGCTGCGCGATCCTCCCGCAGCCGAGCCGCGCCCGCGCGAGCCGCTGGCCCCGCCGCGCCAGCCGGAGCGCCGGGGCGATCCGCCGCGCGGCTGGCGCCGTCATCTCGACCGGCCGCTGCGTCGCCTGCTGCCGCGCTCCCTGCTGGGACGTGCGCTGCTGATCCTGCTGATCCCGCTGATCGTCACCCAGGGCATCTCGCTCGGGCTGTTCTACGGCAGCCACCTGAACATCGTCTCGCGCCGGCTGACCTTCGCGGTCGTGGGCGAGATCAACCAGACGCTGCTGCTGCTCGACCGCTATCGCAGGCCGGGCGACCGCGACTGGATCATCGCCACCGCGTCGGACCAGTTCCAGCTCGGCATGCACCTCCGCGCCCGGGCCAGGCTGACCAGCACCGGCTCGACCCACGTGCTGGGTCCGATGGACGACGACCTGGCGCAGGAGTTGCTGCTGATCCGCCGGCCGTTCAGCGTCGACTGGCTGTCCGACCCGCACACCGTCAGGATCCAGGTGCAGCTCGCCGACGGCGTGCTCGACATCGACACCCCGCGCAAGCGCCTCGATGTCGGGCCGATCTACCTGTTCGTGTCCTGGGTCGCCGGCAGCGCCATGCTGCTGTTCATCATCGCCGCCCTGTTCATGCGCATCCAGGTACGCGCGATACGCCGGCTGGCACGCGCCGCCGAGGCGTTCGGCATGGGGCGCGAGCCGGGCGCGATCCGCCCGGAGGGCGCCCAGGAGGTGCGCAAGGCGGCCGCCGCCTTCAACCGCATGGCAGAGCGGATCCGCCACTTCGTCTCGCAGCGCACCGCGATGCTGGCCGGGGTCAGCCACGACCTGCGCACGCCGCTGACCCGGCTCCGCCTGTCGCTGGCGATGGTGCCGCAGCACGGCACGCTGCACGCCGAGGAGCTGGCGCCCGAGATCAGCGAGATGATCGGCGACGTCGAGGAGATGGAGCGCATGATCGAGGGCTACCTCGCCTTCGCCCGCGGCGAGGGTGCCGAGCAGGCGCAGCCGGTCGACCTCGCACTGCTGCTGGAGGAGGTGGCGCTGTCGGCGCAGCGTGCCGGCGCGGTGTTCGTGCGCGCCTCGTGGCAGGAGATGCCGGAGCTGATGCTGCGCCCGGGTGCGATGCGGCGGGTGCTGGCCAACCTGCTCGACAATGCGCGCCGCCACGGCGGCCGCATCTCGCTGATCGCGGCGCTCGAGGAGCATGCGCTGCAAGTGGTGGTCGACGATGACGGCCCGGGCATTCCGCAGGAGCGGCGCGAGGCGGTGTTCCGCGCCTTCGAGAGCACCGCGCGCGGCGGCACCGGCCTCGGCCTGACCATCGCGCGCGACATCATCCGCGCGCATGGCGGCGAGCTCACCCTGGAGAGCTCGCCGATGGGTGGCCTGCGGGCGAGGATCCGCCTGCCGGTGTAGCAGGTGCCGCGCGGCCGCCGGCGTCAGCTGCCGCCGCCGCCGCCGCTGCCGCCCACTACGTTGCCGGTGCCGCCATGGCCGTAGCCGGAGTTGCTGTTGCCGAGCGTGTTGGAGCCGAGGCCGCCGAGCGGCGAGTAGCGGCCGACATTGCCGATCAGCTGCTGCATGAACGAGGTCTCGCTGCCGGGGGAGGGCGTCGAGCCGCTCGCCATCGCCACGTCGTGCGCGTCCGACTTGTCGAGCAGCCGGCGGCTGCGCAGCACGCCGCCCGCATCGAAGGTCAGGACCACGACCTTCTGCCTCTCGATCTTGGGCCGCGCCGTCGGCACCGGCGCGGTCACCTCGCCGATATAGATCCAGGTGTTGTCGTCGAAGGTGGCGTGCGTGGTCGGCGAGCCGATCAGCGTGGTCACGTCGGTGCGCGTGGTGGTGCCGGGCACCAGCTTGTCGTAGTCGGCGGCTTCGATGATGACGCCGCGGTCCGTCGGGATCGGGGCGAAGATGCCGCAGCCGCCCAAGGCCGGGCTCAGCGCCGACGCCAGGGCGAGGAACGGCAGCATCGCCCGCAGCCGCGTCCCGCGTCCGGTCCAGAGCGGCGTGCTGCGTCTTGCCCGGAGCAGCGGCATGGCGGGATCATCGTCCTGTGATAGAGGAAGCGCCCCGCCCCGGTGCCCGATCGGCCGGGTGCTGTCAATCTCGGCCGGAGGCTTCGATCATTCGCTGGTTCGGCTCCCCCGGCCGTCGCGCGCCGCCTCGCGCATCGGAGCGTCTCGGCTTCGTCCTGTACGGCCACGCCGTGGCGGCGTCCCGCGATCCGGCCTTCTACATCGAGCCGCCGGAGGGTCTCGCGGTCGCCGACACGCTCGACGGTCGCTTCGACATGATCTGCCTGCACGTGGCCCTGCTCAGCCGCCGGCTGATCGCCGGCGGTCGCGGCGCCGGCGGCTCCGCCCCGGGTCCGGCGCTGGCGCAGGCGGTGTTCGACGCCATGTTCACCGACATGGATGCCTGCCTGCGCGAGGGCGGGGTCGGGGACCCGGGGGTGCCGCGCCGGGTGCGCGCGATGTGGGAGGCCTATCACGGCCGCGCCCGCGCCTACGACTTGGCGCTGGACGCCGCGGACCACGCCGTCTTGTCCGCGGCGCTGCTGCGCAACATATGGCGCGGTCGGGACGCTGCGAGGCCGCAGGCCGACCGGCTGGCGGCCTGGGCGATGCGCCAGGACGCGGCACTGGCGGCGCAGGCGCAGACCGAGCTGGCGGCGGGGCAGGCGCGCTTCCTGCCGCCCGGCGACATCCGGCAAGGAGCAGAAGAGCGATGACGACATCCCGTCCGGAATTTTCGCGGCGCGTCCCGGTCAGCCGGATCGGCGCCGGCGGGCTGGAGCAGGAGGTCGTGGCGAGTGCGGCCGAATGCCGCGCCCTGGCGCAGCGCCTGCAGCTCCCCGCGGTGGCCTCGCTGAGCTGCCGGTTCCGGCTGTCGCCGCCGCTCGGCGGCCAGGTCGCGGCGGAGGCGGAGCTGCGCGCGGAGGTCACCCGGCTCTGCGTGGTCTCGCTGGAGCCGTTCGAGGCCGTGGTCAGCGAGCGCTTCACCCTGCGCTTCGTGCCCGAGGGCGCCGAGGAGGACGATATCGACCCGGAATCGCCCGACGAGATCGGCTATGCCGGCGACGGCCTCGATCTCGGCGAGACCGCCGCGGAACAGCTCGCGCTCGCCCTCGATCCGTATCCCAGGATGCCCGGCCTCGCGCCGCCGACGCATCCGGCGCCGCTCGAGGCCGCGACCGAGCCCGAGCCGCCGCACCCGTTCGCCGCACTGGCTCGCCTGGGCCGGGGTTCCGGTGAAGCCTAGGGGGGAGGCCGAAAGGGAGCAGGCAAGGGCTCTGGCCTTGCCCCGCTGGGGCCGAGGGCCCCAGACCCCGATCGCATAGGAGTGGATTTCAAAGCCTCGGCCTTTGATGGGGTCGAGGGGCGAAGCCCCTTGCCTGGTCTTCGTCCCGTTGTCGTCGAGGCTCCGGGCGTTTTCCGGCAGCCTGCTTGCGGGTGTCAGGCGACTCTGCTAAGGCCCGCGCCTCATCTTTGCCGAGAGGCGCCACGGCGGCGGTGCTGTTCTGA
The DNA here is from genome assembly GCA_964242335.1 of uncultured Acetobacteraceae bacterium. Taxonomy (GTDB): domain Bacteria; phylum Pseudomonadota; class Alphaproteobacteria; order Acetobacterales; family Acetobacteraceae; genus Lichenicoccus. Next base: position 23,048 of record CAXTAY010000012.1, read on the forward strand.
CCCGCGCCCTGTTCCTGTAGATCGGAGGGGCTCACCCCCATGGCTGTTCCCAAGAGAAAGACTTCGCCCTCGCGTCGCGGCATGCGTCGGAGCCACGAGGCGTTGCCGGTGCAGGCGCACGCGGAGTGCGGCAACTGCGGCGAGCTGAAGCGTCCGCATCACGTCTGCGGCCATTGCGGCCACTATGATGGACGCGAAGTGGTCCAGGCCGGCAAGAGCCTGAAGGGCACCGTCCGGATCTGAGCGGGCCCCGTGTCGGTGAGCGCGCCGGGCGCCTATACTCTCGCGGTTGACGCCATGGGCGGCGACGGCGCCCCGGAGATCGTGGTCGACGGGCTCGAGATCACCGCCACCCGGCATCCCGCCGTCCGCATCCTCCTGCTCGGAGACCAGGCACGTCTGAACACCCTGCTGGCGCGGCGCAAGCTGGCCCGCGGCATCTGCACGGTGCGCCATGCCGGCAGCGCCATCGGCATGGACGTCAAGCCGACCGCGGCCCTGCGCATCCGGGACTGCTCGATGCGCCTGGCGATGGACGCGGTCGCGGCGCGTGAGGCTCAGGGCGTGGTCTCGGCCGGCAACAGCGGCGCCCTGATGGCGCTCGCCAAGATCGTGGTGAAGACGCTGCCCGGGATCGACCGGCCGGCGCTGGCGGCGCTGAGCCCGTCGGCGCGCGGCGACGTGGTGATGCTCGATCTCGGCGCCAACGTGGTCTGCGACTGGCGCAACCTGGTCGAGTTCGCCGTGATGGGCGAGGTGTTCGCGCGCACCGTGCTCGGCCTGCCCGCGCCCACGATCGGGCTGCTCAATGTCGGCGCCGAGGAGATGAAGGGCGACGAGCGCCTGAAGCAGGCCGCCGAGGTGCTGCGCAGCAGCTCCATCGCCAAGCAGTTCCACGGCTTCGTCGAGGGCCACGACATCACCGCCGGCAGCACCGACGTGGTGGTGACCGACGGGTTCACCGGCAACGTGGCGCTGAAGACCGGGGAGGGGGCGCTCCGTCTGGTCGGCGACCTGCTCAAGCAGGTGTTCGCGGCGAGCATGGTCTCCCGCCTCGGCTACGTTCTGGTGCGTCCGGGCCTGGAGCGGATGCGCGAGTGGCTCGACCCGCGCCGTTACAACGGCGCGGTGCTGATCGGGCTGAACGGGGTGGTGGTGAAGTCGCACGGCGGCACCGACGCCGAAGGCTTCGCGCACGCCGTCGACGTGGCGGTCGACATGGTCACCCACGGCTTCAACGACCGCATCCGCGAGGGGCTCGAGCTGATCCGGCCGTCGATGGACAAGGCAATGAAGCGGCCGGGCGGCGAGACCCCGACCCCGATCGCCGCGGTGAGCTGAGTGCCGGGCGCCTCCATGCACGCGGCCGAGGTGCACCTGGTCGGGGTCGGCGGCTACCTGCCGGAGCGGATCGTCGGCAACGACGAGCTCGCCCGTCGGGTGGACACCTCGGACAGCTGGATCCGCGAGCGCACCGGCATCGGCCAGCGCCATATCGCGGCGGCGCACGAGACCGCCTCCTTCATGGCTGCCCAGGCCGCGCGCAGCGCCCTGGCGGATGCGGGGATCGAGGCCGCCGAGGTGGACGCGGTGATCGTCGGCACCTCCACCCCCGACCAGTGCTTCCCGGCGACCGCGCTGCGGGTGCAGGCGGCACTCGGCATCGAGCGCGGCTTCGGCTTCGACGTGAGTGCCGCCTGCTCCGGCTTCATCTTCGCGCTCGCCGCCGCCGACGCCTTCATACGCTGCGGCCAGGCGCGTACGGTGCTGGTGATCGGCAGCGAGGTGTTCTCGCGCATCCTGGACTGGAGCGACCGCGCCACCTGCGTGCTGTTCGGCGACGGCGCCGGCGCCGTGGTGCTGCGCGGTGCGCCGGCCGGATCCGGTCGCGGCGTGCTGTCGACCCACCTGCACGGCGACGGCCGCACCGGCGACCTGCTCTATGTCGACGGCGCGATCGGGCTTCGCGAGAGTTCCGGCTACCTGCGCATGAATGGCCGCGAGGTGTTCCGTCACGCCGTCGCCAAGCTCTCGGCGTCGGTGGACGAGGCGCTGGCCGCGAACGGCCTGACCGCCGGCGACATCGACTGGCTGGTGCCGCACCAGGCCAACAAGCGGATCATCGACGCCCTGGGCAGGAAGCTCGGCCTGCCGCCGGAGCGTGTGGTCGTCACGGTCGAGCGCCACGCCAACACCTCGGCCGCCTCCATCCCCCTGGCGCTGGCCGAGGCGGTGCGCGACGGTCGCATCCGGCGCGGCGACCTGGTGCTGATGGAGGCGCTCGGCGGCGGCCTGACCTGGGGCTCGGCGATGGTGCGGATGTAGCCGCGACGCCGGGTTTTTGCTGCATTTGACGCGACTTGCGGCGTCTCATAGGCTCGGTGCATGACCACGGTGACCCGGGCCAACCTCGCCGAGACCATCTACACGCAGGTCGGGCTGTCGCGTAACGAGTCCGCCGAGCTGCTGGAGAGCGTGCTCGAGCGGCTGGCCTCGGCACTGCAGTCAGGTGATTCCGTCAAGATCAGCGGCTTCGGCACCTTTTCGGTGCGACAGAAGGGACGCCGGGTCGGCCGCAACCCCAAGACCGGCATCGAGGTGCCGATCCTGCCGCGCTCGGTGCTGGTGTTCCGCCCGAGCCAGGTGCTGAAGGCGCGCGTCAACGGCCACGACGCGGCGCAGGAGACGTCCGCCGAGGATGATGCCGGATGATCCCGCAGCAGGGCCCCTGGCCCGAACCCGGGGATCCGGATCCCGAGCCGGCTGACCTGGGGGCGTTCGACGCGACGGAACGCGAGTCCGGGACCGAACGTGGCCGGCCGAAGAAGGCCGCGACCGCCTTTCGCACCATCAGCGAGGTGGCGGACGACCTGCATGTGCCGCAGCACGTGCTGCGCTTCTGGGAGACCCGCTTCCCGCAGGTCAAGCCGCTCAAGCGCGGCGGCGGTCGGCGCTACTACCGGCCGGACGACGTCGTGCTGCTGCGGCGCATCTCCGACCTGCTCTACGTCCAGGGCTACACCATCAAGGGCGTGCAGCGCCTGCTGCTCGACGGCGACGGCGTGCTGCAGGACGAGCTTCCGCCTCCCGAGCAGGCCGAGCGCGATCCGGAACGCCGCGACGAGCCGCCGGTGCGCGCGGAGGCAGCGGAGCCGGCGCGAACCTTGCCGCCGCCGCCGCAACCCGCCGGCGCGCTGTCGCGACAGGCGTTGGGCGAGATCCTGGCCGAGCTTGAGGCGCTGCGCCGGATGCTTCCCGACGACGGCTGAAGCCTGACCCAACCGCGTACTGTAGCACCCCACCGAACGCGGCCGCGCGACGCCGCTTGCCTCCACCCCGGGGTGCGGGCTACACGGGCTCAGCCGTGAGGCGGACGGGCAGTAGCGCAGCCTGGTAGCGCATCAGTCTGGGGGACTGGGGGTCGTGGGTTCGAATCCCGCCTGCCCGATAGTCCCGCCTCCGGCCTTCACTCCCGCGGTCCGGCCACCCATTCGCGCCAGAGCAGGATCAGCGCGGCCATGATCGCGGGTCCCAGGAACAGCCCGAGCAGGCCCCAGCTCTCCACCCCGCCCAGGATGCCGAGCAGCACCCACAGGAACGGCAGCTTGGTGGCGCCGCCGATCAGCACCGGGCGGACGAAATGGTCGGCGACGAAGATCACCACCAGGCCGAACGCGAACAACCCCACTCCGAGCGCCACCGAGCCGTTGGCGACCACCAACAACGCGGCGAGCCCGACCGCGATCAGGGCGCAGAACGGGATCATCGCCGCGATCGCCGTCAGCACCCCGAACAGGGTCGGGTGGGGCGCGCCGGCCAGCGCGTAGGCGCAGCCCAGGATGAAGCCCTCGCCGATGCCGACCAGCACCAGCCCGTCGACGGTGCCGTGCACGGAGGCGACGATCTGCCGCCCGACCCGCTCGCCGCGCTGCCCGAAGGCACGCCGGCTCGCCACCAGCATCTGCTCGCTCACCGTCTCGCCCTCGCGGAACAGGAAGAACAGGGTGATGATGGTGAAGGCGAACAGGGTGAAGCGGTGGGCGAGCTCGCTGCCGAACTCACGCGTCATCTTGAAGCTGCTGCCGGCGCGGAGGTTCTCGAACAGGCTGTTGGCGTCCTCCGGGCTCGCCAGGTTCTGCTGCCACCAGCCGGCCACCGACTGCCCGAACGGCAGGCGGTTCGCCCAGGACGGTACCGGCACGCCGGTATGGCGCGCATGCTCCATCCAGGTCAGCACGCCCTGCGCCTCGCGTCCGGCCTCGATGCCGATCAGCACCAGCGGCACGATGAAGATCAGGGCGATCGCGCTGGTGAAGGCGAGCGGCAGCAGCAGGTTGTGCCTGTCCGCCGGCAGGCGGTGCTTGGCGCGACGGAACAGCGGCCAGGTGGCGATCGCGAAGATCGCGGCCCAGGCCAGCGAGATCAGGAAGTCGTGCAGCGTGAACAGCCCGAGCAGGACCAGCGCCAGCCCGAGCAGGCCGCGCGCCAGCGGCTGGAACCGCTGTCCGTCGTCGGGTCGAGCTTCGGCGGCCGATGCCGCGGGCGGCCCGGTGAAATAGGCTGGCATGTGCGTCCCCTCGCAGCCGATCGCGGCCCCAGCTTAACCCTCGCCACCCGCAACGGCCAACCGGATCGCCGAATTCATGGCATACGACTTGCAGACCCGGCACTGGCGGACGTCGAGCAGGGAGACGGAGCAGCGCCATGATCTCCAGGCGATCCTTCATCGCCACCGCGGGTGCCGCGGCGGCCGCCGGCTCCTCCGCACGCCCGCACGCCGCCCGCGCCGCTACCCTGGCGAGCGGCAAGCTGCGTTTCCTGACCAATTGGTACGCACAGGCCGAGCATGGCGGCTACTATCAGGCGCTCGCCACCGGGCTGTATCGCCGCGCCGGGCTGGAGGTGGAGATCGAGCCGGGCGGCCCGCAGGTGAACAACGCCCAGCTGCTGGTCGCCGGTGCGGCCGACCTCGCCATCTACGCCGATTTCGGCATCCTCGAGGGGATCCAGCGCGGCTTGCCGCTGGTCATGCTGGCGAGCAGCTTCCAGTTCGATCCGCTCGGCATCCTGGTGCATGACGACATCACCTCGCTGGCCGGGCTGAAGGGCCACCGGGTGCTGATCTCGGGCGCCGAGCAGCCGGTGGTATGGCCGCTGCTGATGCGCCGCTTCGGCCTCGATCCGGAGCAGCTCGGTCCGTACGCCTTCAACCTGCAGCCGTTCTTCGTCGACCCGACGCTGGCGATCCAGTCCTACGCCACCTCGGAGCCGTTCGAGGTCGCGCGGCACGGCATGAAGTTCCGCATGCTGCTGCTGCGCGACGCGGGCTTTCCCAGCTACGGCAACCCGATCGCTACCCGGCGCGACCTGCTCGCCGACCATCCCGACCTGCTGCGCGCCTTCCTGGCCGCCTCCATGCAGGGCTGGAAGGACTACCTGGTGGATCCCGCACCGGCGAACCGGCTGATCCTCGCCGCCAACCCGCGCATGACCGCCGAGCGGATGGCGTTCGCGGTCGCCGAGATGCGCAGGCTCGGCCTGGTCACCGGCGGCGACGCGGCGCGCGGCGGTATCGGCATCATGACCGAGGCGCGCTGGCAGCAGGATGCCGAGTTCCTGCAGGGGCTCGGCATGCTCCCGGCCGGCCTGGACTGGCGTCGCGCCTTCGATCTCGGCCCGATCAGCGCCGCCCCGGTGCTTCCGGCATGAACGCGCTGGCTCCGCCGCTGGCCGCAACGTCATCCGCCCCAAGCCCGGTGCTGGAACTGCTCTCCACCGACAAGCGCTTCGCCGACGGCACCCAGGCGCTGGCACCGGTCTCGCTGTCCGTGGCGCCCGGCGAGTTCGTCAGCCTGATCGGGCCCTCGGGCTGCGGCAAGAGCACGCTGCTCAAGCTGTGCGCCAACCTGCTGGAACCCAGCGACGGCAGGGTGCGGTGGTGGCGCGGCGGCTTCGAGCAGGTCGGCAGCGCCGGCCGCCGGCTGTCCTTCGTGTTCCAGGACCCGACGCTGATGCCGTGGGCGCGCGTCGCCCGCAACGTGCGCCTGCCGCTCGACGCCGCCCGCGGTGCCGCCCGTCTCGGCCGCGACGAGGCGGCGCGTCGGGTGGCGCAGGCGCTGCAGCAGGTCGAATTGTCGCACGCCGCGCGCGCCTACCCGCGCCAGCTCTCCGGCGGCATGCGCATGCGGGTCTCGATCGCGCGCGCCCTGGTCACCGATCCGGACCTGCTGCTGATGGACGAGCCGTTCGGCGCGCTGGACGAGTTCACCCGCAACCGGCTCGACGAGGACCTGCAGCTGCTGTCGCACGGGCGACGCCTCACCACCCTGTTCGTCACCCACTCGATCATCGAGGCGGTGTTCCTCTCCACCCGCATCCTGGTGATGGCGGCGCGGCCCGGCCGCATCTTCGCCGAGTTCCGCATCGACGAGCCGACGCCGCGCGGCCAGGCGTTCCGCGTCAGTGACCGCTTCGCCGTGCTCTGCCGCGATCTCTCGCGGCTGCTGGCCGAAGCGTCGGCCGCCGATGCGCCAGCCGCCTCGCCCAGGACGACGTCGTGAGGATCGCGGCCCCGCTCGCGGTCGGGCTGGTGATCCTGCTGCTCTGGCAGGGGATCTGCGCCGGCTATGCGGTGCCGGCCTACATCTTCCCCTCGCCGTCGCAGATCTGGCAGAGCTTCGCCATCGGCTGGCCGTCGCTGCTCGCGGCCCTCGCCAGCACGCTGCGGGTGACCGCGCAGGCGCTGCTGCTGTCGACGCTGCTCGGCACCCTGATCGCCTTCCTGCTGGTGCAGAGCCGCGCCATCGAGGCCGCCCTGCTGCCCTACGCGGTGCTGCTGCAGGTGACGCCGATCGTGGCGGTGGCGCCGCTGATCATCGTGCTGGTCAAGAACATCGAGACCGCGCTGACCGTGTGCGCCACCCTGATCGCGATCTTCCCGGTGATCTCCAACACCACCATCGGCCTGCGCAGCGTCGATCCCGGCCTGCTCGCCTATTTCCGGATGAACAAGATCGGCCGGCTGCAGACGCTGTGGCGGCTGCGCATCCCCTCCGCCCTGCCGTTCTTCCTCGCGGGCTTGCGCATCGCCAGCGGGCTCGCCCTGATCGGCGCGGTGGTCGCCGAGTTCGTCGCCGGCACCGGCGGCCGCAGCGCCGGCCTCGCCTACGAGATCCTGCAGGCCGGCTTCCAGCTCGACATACCGCGCATGTTCGCGGCCCTGTTCCTGATCACGCTCAGCGGCATGGCGCTGTTCGGCCTGATGGTGGGGCTGCAGCGCCTGTGCCTGTCGCACTGGCACGACAGCGCCGAGGCGGAGCGATGAGCCGGCTGCCGGTGCGGCCGCCGCAGCTCGGCTCGATGCAGACTGAGGACGGCGTGCGGCTGGACGCGGACATCTACCGCCCGCAGGCCGACGGCGACTTCCCGGTGCTGCTGCTGCGCCAGGCCTACGGCAGGCGGGTCGCGGCCACCGTATGCTACGCGCATCCCTCCTGGTACGCCTCTCAGGGCTACGTCGTGGTGGTGCAGGACGTGCGCGGCCGCGGCAGCTCCGAAGGCCGGTTCGATGCCTTCGAGCACGAGGCGGCCGATGGGGCGGCTTCCGTGCGCTGGGCGGCATCGCTCCCCGGCAGCAACGGTGCGGTCGGCATGTACGGCTTCTCCTACCAGGGCACCAACCAGCTGCTCGCTGCTCCCGGAGCCGGTCCGGCGCTGCGTGCGCTGGCGCCGGCGATGTTCGGCTGGGACGTGCGCCGCGACTGGGCCACCGAGGGCGAGGCGCTGCGCCTGTCCTCGGCACTCGGCTGGGGCATCCAGGTCGGCGCCGACAGCGCGCGCCACGGCGGCGACGAGGAGGCCTACCTGGCGCTGCACACGGCCTCGCGCGCGCTGCCGCTGGGCGAGCGCCTCGCCGCGGATCCGGCGGTGATGCAGCGGCACGGCGGCTGGTCGCACTACCGCCGCTGGCTGGAGACGCCGGCCGACGACCCGTACTGGGCCCGCATCTCGCCCTCGAGCCAGGCGGAAGCGCTGCGGGCGCTGGACCTGCCGATGCTGTTCGTCGCCGGCTGGTACGATGGCTGGCTCAACGGTACTCTGGACGCGTTCCACGCGCTGTCCGGGCCGGCGGCACGGCACCGGCTGGTGGTCGGGCCCTGGCTGCATTTTCCCTGGACCCGACGGGTCGGCGCACTCGATTTCGGCGCCGAGGCGGCGGGCGGGCTGGACCGGCTGCACGTCGCCTGGTTCGATCGCTGGCTGAAGGGCCGCGAGCCCGACGACCCCGGCCCGGAACACGCTCCGCCCGGCGCGCCGCTGCGGCTGTTCGACATGGGCGAGAATCGCTGGCGCTCGCTGCGCGCCTGGCCGGCCGCGACGACGAGCCACGCGCTGCAGGGCGGCGGCCGGGTCAGCGTCGACGCCACCGACGGCGTGCTGCTGTCCCCCGGCCGCACCGCCGAGCCCGGCATGGACTCGCTGGTGCATGATCCGTGGCGTCCGGTGCCGTGCACCGGCGGCCCGTTCGGCGCCCCCGCCGGGCCGCAGGACCGCAGCGCCACCGACAGCCGCACCGACGTGCTCACCTTCACCGGCGAGACTCGGCAGGCGCCACTGACGCTGGCCGGCGACGTCGTCGCGGTGCTGTTCGTCGACAGCGACGCCGCGAGCTTCGACCTCAGCGTGGTGGTGTCCCGCGTCGCCGCCGACGGCCGGGTGTTCCCGCTGACCGAAGCCTATCGCCGGCTCGCCTCGCACCGGGCCGACCAGCCGGTGCGGCTCGCCTGTCCCGGCACCTGCGTCACCCTGAAGCCGGGCGAGGCGCTGCGGCTCTCGGTGGCGGCGGCGAGCTATCCCGCCTACGGCGTCAACCCGGGCAGCGGTGCGCGCGCCGAGACGACGCCGATCAGCCAAGCGCAGATCATCACCCTGACGCTGCATTATGGTCCGGAGCGGCCGTCGGCGCTGCTGGTCGGGACCCTGCCGGAGACCGCGCATGAGCCTTGAGCCGTTCCTCTCCGACCTCGGCGAGGTCCCGGTGCTGCGCGACCAGGCCGCGGTGCGGCAGCGCAGCCGCGACTTCTTCTGGTACAGCCCGGTGCTCAAGCGCCAGCTCAACCACCTGACCGCCGAGCTGGTGGTCTGCCCGCGCGACCAGGACGAGTTGATCGCGACGATGCGCGCCGCGGTCCGGCATCGCGTCAACGTCACCGCGCGCGGCGCCGGCACCGGCAACTACGGCCAGGCGATGCCGCTGCAGGGCGGCGCGGTGGTGGACCTGACCGGGCTCGACCGCATCCTGTGGATCCGCGACGGCGTGATGCGCGTCGAGGCCGGATGCAGGTTGATCGACCTCGACCGGGCGCTGCGCGAGGAGGGGTGGGAGCTGCGCATGTATCCCTCGACCAAGCGCACCGCGACCGTCGGCGGCTTCGTCAGCGGCGGCTCCGGCGGCATCGGCTCGATCGTCTGGGGCGGCCTGCGCGAGCCCGGCAACGTGATCGCCGCCCGGGTGCTCACCGCCGAGGCCGAGCCGCGCTGGCTGGAGCTGCGCGGCGCGCGCACCGACCTGATCAACCACACCTACGGCACCACCGGGCTGGTCGCCGAGCTGGAGCTGCCGGTCGCGCGCGCGATGCCGTGGCGCGACGTCGCGATCGCCTTCGGGAGCACGACGCGGGCGGCCGCGTTCTGCCTGCAGGCGTCGCGCAACCCGGCGATCGACAAGAAGCTCTGCACCACCATCGACCCGGCCATCGTGCCGTCGTTCAAGGGGCTGCGCGAGCACGTGCCGGAGGGTGCGGCGCTGGCGCTGCTGATGGTCGCCCCGAGTGCCATGGTAGCACTCGGCGAGCTCGCCGCGAGCCACGGCGGCGAGATCGCCTGCCAGCGCGACACCCTGGAGGCGGAGGACAGCGTCGGCGAGACCCCGCTCTACGAGTATACCTGGAACCACACCACCCTGCAGATGCTCAAGCTCGACCGCACGGTAACCTACCTGCAGTGCCTGTTCGCCGCCGAGGATCCGCTGGCGGCGGTCGAGGCGGTGCGTGCGCGCTACGGCCATGAGCTGATGACCCATCTCGAGTTCATCCGGGTCGGCGGTGCCATCACCTGCAGCGGCCTGCCGGTGATCCGCTTCAGCACCGAGGAGCGGCTGTCGCAGATCATCGCCGAGCACGAGGCCGCCGGCGTGATGATCGCCAACCCGCACGTCTACACGATCGAGGATGGCGGCGGGCACAAGCGCCTTCCCGGCGATCAGCTCGGCTTCAAGCACGAGGTCGATCCGCGCGGCCTGCTCAACCCCGGCAAGATGCGCGACTATCCGCACGGAGCCGCGGCATGACGCTGTACCGCCTGCCGGCGACGCCCGAGACGATCCGGCTCGGCCTGTTCGACGCCGCGATCCCGCCGGTGCTGATCATCGAATCCGGCGACAGCGTCGAGATGCAGTGCCTGTCGGGCGGCCTCGAGGTGATGCCGCCGGCCGATGCCGGCCTCGTGATCCCGCCGCCGCTCGCCGCCATCCATGGCCGCGACGCCTATCGGCTCGGCCCGCACATGCTGACCGGCCCGGTCGCGATCCGCGGCGCCAAACCCGGCGACATGCTGGAGGTGCGCATCGAGGCGGTCGAGCCTGCCGCCGACTGGGGCTATTGCGGCTTCCGTCCGCTCGCCGGCACCCTGCCCGACGAGTTCCCGCACCGCTTCATCAGCCACATCCCGGTCGACCGCGAGCGCCGGACCTGCACCCTGCCATGGGGCGCGTCCGGCGGCATCGAGCTGTCGCTGTCGCCGTTCTTCGGCATCATGGGCGTGGCGCCGCCCAAGGAGTGGGGCCGCATCTCCTCGCGCGAGCCGCGCCGCCACGGCGGCAACCTCGACAACAAGGAGCTGGTGGCGGGCAGCACGCTGTTCCTGCCGGTGCTGGTCGAGGGCGCCAACTTCTCCGCCGGCGACGGGCACGGGCTGCAGGGCGACGGCGAGGTGTGCGTCAACGCGCTGGAGATGTGCCTCGACGGCCGCTTCACGCTGATCCTGCACGAGGGCGGCGGCCCGGAGGCGCCGCGGCTGTGCACGCCGCGTGCAGAGACGCCGACGCACTACATCACCATGGGCCTCCACGAGGATCTCGACCTGGCGATGAAGCAGGCGCTGCGCGAGATGATCGAGCTGATCACCGCCCGCAGCCCGCTGACGCGCGACCAGGCCTACGCCACCTGCTCGCTGGCGGCGGATTTCCGCGTCACCCAGACCGTCAACGGCGAGAAGGGCGTGCACGGCATGCTGCGCAAGGCGCTGCTGCGGTAGCACGTGGCGACAGGCTGGACATGCGATCCGCCCGGCGCGTATTCTGGCCAGCAAGCTAGCTAGATAGACAGGAAGCAGCGGCCATGCAAACCGTCGGCGTGTTCGAGGCCAAGAACCGGCTGACCGCCCTGCTCGACGCGGTGGAAGGCGGTGCCGAGGTGCTGATCACGCGCCGCGGCAAGCCGCTCGCGCGACTGGTTCCCGCCGATCCGGGGTTCGACCGCGCCCGCGCCCGGCGCGCCGCGGACGGGCTGCGTGCCGCCAGCAAGGGGTGCCGCCTCGGCACGCTGACCCTGAGGGAGCTGATCGACGAAGGACGGCGGTGAGCTTCGTCCTCGACAACTCTGTCGCGCTGGCCTGGTGCTTCGAGGACGAGCAGACGCCTGCGGTCATGAGCCTGCTCGACCGGCTGACCGAGAGCGGGGCGATGGCGCCGCAGCTCTGGCCGCTGGAGGCGCTGAACGGGTTGCTGACCGCCGAGCGACGCGGGCGGATCGACGCGGCGCTGCGCCAGCTCCTGTCCGGCTTCCTCCACGAGCTGCCGGTCGTCATCGACGACGAGACCGCGACCCGCAGCTGGACCGCCACCGCCCAGCTCGCCGGGGAGCATCGTCTGACCGCCTACGATGCCGCCTACCTGGAGCTGGCGATGCGCCTGCGGCTGCCGCTGGCGACGCGAGACCGGTCGCTGATGCAGGCCGCACAGCAGGCGGGGGTGGCGCTGCTGCAGACCGGCTGATCCGGAGCGGCCCGTGTCAGGACAGCACCTCGCCGCGCAGCATCGGCACGCAGCCACCGCCGACGCTGGCCCGGATGCCGTCCGCGTCGCGTCGCGCGCCGACCCGCAGCAGGCTCGGACGCCCCATCTCCACCCCCTGCACGATGTCCAGGCTCAGGCTCGGCGCGTCGTCGTGCGAGAGCAGCAGCGCCCCCAGGGCCGCCGCCGCACTGCCGGTCGCCGGATCCTCCGGCACGCCCTCCAGCGGCGCGAACATGCGGGCACGGATGCCATCCGGCGCCCGCGCGTAGATCAGGATGTTGAGCCGACCCGCGAGCGTCGGGTTCTCGCGCACGAGGCGGCCGAACGCGGCGGTGTCGGGCATCGCCCGCGGCAACGCCGCCTCCGACAGCTCGACCAGCAGGAACAGCAGGCCCACCGAGGCCATCACCGGCGCGTGCGCCGCGCCCGCGATATCGGCCGCGTCCACACCCACGCAGGATGCCACGCCTTCCACGTCCAGCGTGGCGCCGAGGCGGAGCGGTTGCGGTGCCGCGATGGTCGCGCCGCTGATCGCGCCGTCGCCGCCCCGCTCGATCCGCACCTCGACCAATCCCGCCGCCTCCTCGAACAGCAGCACGCCGTCGCGGTCGCGTCCCTGCTGCGCCAGCACGAAGCCGGTGCCGACATTGGGATGGCCGGCGAAGCCGAGCTCGTGGGCCGGGGTGAAGATGCGTACCTTCGCGGTGTGGGCGGGATCGTCGGGGGGCAGCACGAAGGTGGTCTCGCTGAGGTTGAACTCGCGGGCGAGCGCCTGCATGTCGGCGTCCGACAGGCCGCGCGCGTCGGGGAACACCGCCAGCGGGTTGCCGCCGAAGCGCCGGTCGGTGAACACGTCGACGGTCACGAACCCATGGGACGGCATCGGGCACTCTCCAGTTCCGGGCGAAGCCACGGCATGCAGCTGCCGCCGGTCGGGATCAAGCCGGAATCCGCTCCTGCCGCGAGTTCCGGCGGGCAATGCGGCGGTGTCTTCGCTATGACAGTGGCAGCCAGGAGGCGAGGCGGATGAACGATCACGTGGACATCGACTGGGACAGCGCCTTCGCGGTGCGCGCCGCCGGGATGCGCGCCTCCGAGATCCGCGAGCTGCTCAAGCTGCTCGACCAGCCGGACATCATCTCGTTCGCCGGCGGCATCCCCGATCCGGCGCTGTTTCCGAGCGAGGCGATCCGCGACGCCTACGTCGAGCTGCTCGGCCATAACGGCGAGGCGAGCCAGTCGCTGCAATACTCGGTCAGCGAGGGCTACCTGCCGCTGCGCGCCTGGCTGGTGCGGCACATGGCCGGCCTCGGCGTCGAGTGCGACGTCGACAACATCGTGATCACGTCGGGGTCGCAGCAGGGGCTGGATTTCCTCGGCAAGCTGTTCCTCTCCGCCGGCGACACCGCGCTGGTGACCGCACCCACCTATCTCGGCGCGCTGCAGGCGTTCAACGCCTACGAGCCGCGCTACGACATCATCCGGCCGGGTGCCGCGGCCGGCGCCGCCGTGGTGCTGAAACACGACGCCGAGGCCGCGGGCGGCCGGGTGGCCCTCAGCTACGTGGTGCCGGACTTCGCCAACCCCACCGGCGAGACCATCGACGAGGCCGACCGGCTCGACCTGCTGGCGCTGTCGCGGCAGCTCGGCGCGCCGCTGATCGAGGACGCCGCCTACGCCGCACTTCGCTTCGACGGACCGCCGGTGCCCTGCTGCCAGGCGCTCGACCTGCTTCAGTGCAGCGGCATCGACCGCAGCCAGGTGATCTATTGCGGCACCTTCTCCAAGACCGTCGCACCCGGCCTGCGGGTGGGCTGGATCTGCGCCGCCCGCGACCTTGTCCACAAGCTCGTCCTGGTCAAGCAAGCCTCCGACCTGCACAGCGCCACGCTGAACCAGATGGCGATGCAGCGCGTCGTGCAGACGCACTACGACAGCCAGCTCGGCGTCATCCGGCGGGTCTACGCCGCGCGCCGCGACGCCATGCTCGACGCGCTGCAGCGCTACATGCCGGCCGGAGTGCGCTGGACCACGCCGCAGGGCGGCATGTTCGTCTGGGTCACGCTGCCGGAAGGTTACGACGGTGCCGCGATGCTGGCGGCAGCGCTCGAGCAGGAGCGCATCGCCTTCGTCCCCGGGGCCGCCTTCCACGTCGACGGCAGCGGCCGCAACACGATCAGGCTGTCGTACTCGCTGCAGCCGGAGCCGCGCATCGCGCTCGGCATAGAGCGGCTCGGCCAGCTGATCGCACGCACCGGCCGGGACGACCGCGTTCTCTGCGACTGAGGCTGGTGCCAGCCTGAAGGGCAGGCAAGGGCTGCGCCCTTGACCCACTGGGGCCCAAGGCCCCAGACCCCGATCTATAAATTACCGGATTTCAAAGGTTCCGCCTTTGATGGGGTTCAAGGGGCAAAGCCCCTTGCCTCGCCGTCTTCCCTGTCCAGGCACCAGATCGCGAAGGCCTGGATCAGCGCCGCCTCCTTGAGGCTGTCGAAGCGGCCCGAGGCGCCGCCGTGGCCGGCCTCCATGTTGACGCGCAGCAGCACCGGCGCCTCTCCGGTGCTCGTCGCGCGCAGCTTCGCCGCCCATTTCGCCGGCTCCCAATAGGTCACGCGCGGGTCCGACAGGCCGCCGAGGGCGAGGATCGCGGGATAGGGCTGCGGGCGCACGTTGTCGTAGGGCGAGTAGCCGGCGATCAGCGCGTAGGCCGCCTCGTCCTCGATCGGGTTGCCCCATTCCGGCCATTCCGGCGGCGTCAGCGGCAGCGAGGTGTCGGACATGGTGTTGAGCATGTCCACGAACGGCACCCCGGCGACGATGCCGCCGAACAGGTCGGGCCGCAGGTTGGCGACGGCCCCCATCAGCAGCCCGCCCGCCGACGCGCCGTGGGCGACGATGCGTCCGGCGGCGCCGTGTCCGGTCGCGATCAGGTGCTCCGCGCAGGCGATGAAGTCGGTGAAGCTGTTCGGCTTGCGCGGGCCGCGCCCGTCCAGGAACCAGCCCCAGCCCTTCTCGGAGCCGCCGCGCACGTGCGCCACCGCGTGGATCCAGCCGCGATCGACCAGGCTCAGCGTGCGGGTCGAGAAGCCGGGCTCGATCGCGTGGCCGTAGGAGCCGTAGCCGTACAGCAGCAGCGGCGCGCTGCCGTCGAGCGGCGTGTCGCGCCGCATCAGCACGGTGATCGGCACCATCGCGCCGTCGGGCGCGACCGCGTTCAGGCGTGCGGCGCGATAATGCGCCGGATCGTGCCCCGACGGGATCTCCTGGGTCTTGAGCAGCCGGCGCTGCCGGCTCCGCATGTCGTACTCGAACCATTGCCGCGGCGTCGTCGGCGACTGGTAGCTGTAGCGCAGTGCGGCACCATCATGCTCGTAGCCGCCGTCGAGGCCGAGCAGGTAGGCCTCCTCGTCGACCGCGATCGGGTGGCTGTCGCCGTCGCGGTCGGTGACGACGATGACGTTGTTCGCCTCGCACCGCTCGAGCCGCACCAGGTGATCGCGGAAGGCGCTGGCGTGGACGATGAAGTGCCCGGGGCGATGCGCCACCCAGTCGCGCCAGTTCTCGCGCGACGGAGCGTCGGCGGGTGCGTGCATCAGCTTGAAGTCGGTGGCGCCGTCGAGGTTGGTGCGGATGATGAAGCGGTCCTGCCAGTGCGACAGCGCGTAGCGCACGCCCTTCTGGCGCGCCGCCACCAGGCGGGGGGCCGCGCTCGGATCGTCGGCCGGGATCAGCCAGGTCTCGCTGGTCTCCTGGTCGCCGCAGGTGATGGTGATCCAGGCGCGCGAGGCGGAGATGCCGACGCCGATGAAGAAGCCAGGGTCGGGCTCCTGGTAGACCAGCACGTCGGCGCCGCCGCGCGCCGGCCTGCGGTAGATCCGCGTCGGCCGGCCATGCTCGTCGCGGAAGACCCAGAACAGGTAGCGCGAATCCGGCGAGAAGCTGAAGTCGCCGCTGGCGCTCTCGATCGGCCAGCATGCCTGCGGATCGTCCAGCAGGGCGCCGGTCCGCAGCTCCTTGACCCGGATGCGGTAGACCTCCGAGCCCTGCGCGTCCTCGGCGTAGGCGAACAGCTCGTGGTCCGGACTGTGTTGGGCGTCGGCGACGACGAAATAGCCGTGGCCGCGCGCCAGCGCGTCGACGTCGAGCAGCACCTGCTCGTCGCCGCCGCCGCGCGGCCGACGCGCATGCACCGGCTGCTCGGCGCCGGGGGCGTAGCGGGCGTAGTATTCCCACGGCCCGTCCGGCAGCGGCGGCGACATCTCGTCGGGCTTCAGCCGCCCGGCCATCTCGCCGAGGATCGTCGCCTGCAGCGCCTCGGTGGAGCGCAGCATCGACGCGGTGTAGGCGTTCTCGGCGCGCAGGTGCTCGGCGATGTCGGGCCGCAGCACTGCCGGGTCGCGCAGCACGCGCTGCCAGTTCTCGTCCTTCATCCAGGCGTAGTCGTCGATGCGGACCTGGCCGAGCTGCTCGATCCGCAGCGGCTGCCTGCGGGCGGCCGGCGCAGAGACAGGCGCGCCGGCCGCCGCCGTGCGCGTCAAGCCAGCGTGTCGAGGATCGAGGAGGCGGTGAACACGGAAGGCTGCGCGGTGTTGGTGGTCTGCGCCGGGGCGGCACCGCCGCCATGGTGATGGTGCGGCTTGCCGGCCTGCTGGGTCGGGCTCGCCTGCGCCTGGGTCTGCGCCTGTGCTTGCAGCTGCTGGGTGATGCTCGCCGCGCCCGACGACGCGATGCTCGAGATGCTCATGGTGGTCCTCCTGTTGAAGCCGCAGCCCGGACAGTACGGCGAAAACGTAAACCTTTCCCTAACCGGTGGCGAACCCCGCATCCGTCGCTCAACCCGAGTTCAGCGTCCGCACGTCGCCGCGGCCGAACAGCGCCAGCAGCACAGCGACCGCGCGGCCGCGCTGCGACGCCAGCGCCGGGTCGCGGTCCAGCAGCATCTCCGCATCCTGCCAGGCGAGGCGCAGCAGTTCGTCGAAGCGAGGTCCGCCGGCGAGCCGGAAGCCCGGCAGGCCGGACTGCCGACGTCCCATCAGGTCGCCGCCGCCGCGCAGGCGATGGTCCTCGTCGGCGATCAGGAACCCGTCCTCGGTGTCGCGCAGCAGGGTCAGGCGGTCGCGCGCCTGGGCCCCCAGCGCGTCCTCGTGCAGCAGCAGGCAGTAGCTGGCGGCGGCACCGCGCCCGACCCGGCCGCGCAGCTGGTGCAGCTGCGCCAGGCCGAAGCGCTCGGCGTGCTCCACCACCATCACCGTCGCACTCGGCACGTCGACGCCCACCTCGATCACCGTGGTCGCGACCAGGATGCGCGTGCGGCCCTCGGCGAAGTCGTGCAATGCGGCCTCGCGCACCGCGATGTCCTGGCGTCCGTGCGCGAGCCCGACCAGGGAGCCGCCGAACCGCTCGCCGAGCGAGACGAAGCGGTCCTCCGCCGCGGCGACGTCGAGCAGCTCGCTCTCGCTGACCAGCGGGCAGACCCAGAACACCTGCGCGCCGCCGGCGAGCGCGCGGGCGATGCCGGCGCAGACCTCCTCGATCTGGCTCATGCCGTGCAGCGTGGTGCGGATCGGCAGCCGCCCGACCGGCTTCGCGTCCAGCCGGCTGACCTGCATCTCGCCCCACTGCGTCAGCAGCAGGGTGCGCGGGATCGGCGTCGCCGTCATCACCAGGATGTCGGTGCGCTCGCCCTTGTCGCCCAGCATCAGGCGCTGCTCGACGCCGAAGCGGTGCTGCTCGTCGATCACCGCCAGCGCCAGGTCGGCGAAGCCGACGCCCTGCTGGAACAGCGCGTGGGTGCCGACCGCGAGCTTGACCTCGCCGCCGGCGAGCAGCGCCCGCGCGTGCCGCCGCGCCGAGCCCTTGATGCTGCCGGTGAGCAGCGCCACCGGGATCGGCGCCAGGCGCGAGAGGGTGTGGTGATGCTGGCGCGCCAGGATCTCGGTCGGCGCCATCAGTGCCGCCTGGGCGCCGGCCTCGGCGGCGCGCAGCATCGCCAGCAGCGCCACCAGCGTCTTGCCGGAGCCAACGTCGCCCTGCAGCAGGCGCAGCATGCGTCGCGGCGCCGCGAGATCGGCATCGATCTCCGCCAGTGCCCGACGCTGCGCCGGCGTCGGCTCGTGCCCGAAGCGCCGCAGCGCCTGGGCGCGCAGCGCGCCGTCTCCCGCAAGCGGGCGTCCGGGCCGCTCGCGGCTGCGTCGCCTCGCGCGCACCGTCGCGACCTGGCTCGCCAGCAGCTCGTCGCAGGCGAGGCGGGTGCGGGCGCGGTCCTGCGCCGCCGCCATCGCCTCCGGTGCGGCCAGGGCGGGATCGGCGCCGAGCGCGTCGGCGGGGAAGTGCAGCAGCCGCAGCGCCTCGGCGAAGCCCGGCCAGCCCTCGCGGCTCAGCACCGCCGGCCGCAGCCACTCCGGCAGGCCCGGCAGCCGCTCGAGACTCCGGCGGATCGCGCTCGCCAGCACCCGCGGCACCAGCCCGGTGGTCAGCGGCCAGACCGCCTCGAGCAGCGGCAGCGACGCCGCCCGCTCGCGCGGCAGCAGGTGATCGGGATGGGCCATGCTGAGCCGGCCGCCGTAGCGGTCGAGCCGGCCGGAGACCACGATCGCGTCGCCCGGCTTCAGCCCGCGCGCCTGATGCGGGCTGAAGAACACCAGCTCGGCCAGGCCGGTGCCGTCGCCGACCAGGATGCGCCAGGGTTGCCGCGGACGCGCCGGACGCTCGATCCGCTGCACCGTCACCGCCAGCGTGGCGATCCGGCCCGACTCCGCCGCGTCCAGGCTCGGCCGGTAGCGGCGGTCGATCATCCCGTCGGGTAGGTGGAACAGCAGGTCGAGCAGGGCAGGGCCGCCGACGGCGCGGCCGAGCAGCCCGGCGAGGGCGGGGCTGAGGCCGGGCAGGCCGGCGATCGGCGCCCGCAGCGGTGCCAGCAGCGGGGCCGGGAGCTCGCCCGCCGGGAAGCTCGGTTCAGGCGATGTCGTCACGGTTTCGCGTTTTCCGGGCGATGGGCTGACAGGCGGGAGGTGCGCGGCTATATGACAGCGCGCGCCATGGAACCAAAGCATCTCCCTCCCTCGCCTCCGCCCGCCGACGCCGAGGCCGACGTCTTCGACGTGCGGCGCCGCCGGATCGTGTTCCGCGCCACGCATCGCGGCACGCACGAGACCGACATCCTGATCGGCGGCTTCGTCGCGCGCTTCCTCGCCGGCTTCAGCGAGCAGGAGCTCGACTCTCTGGAGGAGGTGATGGAGCTGCCCGACGTCGATCTCGCCGACTGGCTGACCGGCCGCCGCCCGATCCCGGCCGACCGCGACAGCCCGATGCTGCGCCGGATCGAGCAGGCGGCGTGGCACGCCGCGTCGCAGGCGCGCGCCGACCGGCTCGCGCGCGACGAAGGGCACCACGATTGAGCGGTAGCGATTCGATCGTGCTTCCCGCTAGAGAGCAGGCCGCGATCTCGCCCGGAGCGACGCCGGTCTGGGGCGTGCCGGAAGGTTTCGATGCGCTGCTGCTGGCGCGCCGGCTCGCCGAGCATCGCGGGCCGCTGCTGCACGTGGCCCGCGACGACGCGGCGCTCGCGCGCATCGACGAGCTGCTCGGCTGCTTCGCACCCGACGCCGAGGTGCTCCGCTTCCCGGCCTGGGACTGCCTGCCCTACGACCGCGTCTCACCCAATCCGGCGCTGGTGTCCGAGCGGGTCGCCACCCTAACCCGGCTGCTGGAGCCGGCCGCGCGCGGGCGCATCGTGATCACCACCGTGAACGCGCTGGTGCAGCGGGTGCCGCCGCGCGCGGCGTTCGAGGGCGCCTCGCTCAGCATACGCACCGGCGAGAGCCTGGACTCCGAGTTCCTGATCGAGCTGCTGATCGCCAACGGCTATGGTCGCGCCGACACCGTGATGGAGCCGGGCGAGTTCGCCACCCGCGGCGGCATCTTCGACGTGTTCCCCGCCGGCGACAGCGAGCCGGTCCGCCTCGACCTGTTCGGCGACGAGGTCGAGAATATCCGTCACTTCGAGCCGGCGACGCAGCGCTCCACCAGCCGCTGCGACAGCCTGGTGCTGCGCCCGGTGGCGGAGCTGTCGCTGGACGCCGACAGCGTCTCGCGCTTCCGCACCGGCTGGCGCGCGCATTTCGGCCCCGAGGCGGCCGCCGATCCGGTGTATCTCAGCGTTTCCGACCAGCGCCGGCACGGCGGAATCGAGCACTGGCTGCCGCTGTTCCACGAGCGCCTGGAGACGCTGATCGACTACCTGCCCGGCGTCTCGGTCAGCCTCGACCATCAGGCCGACGAGGTGCTGTCGGCGCGGCTGGAGATGATCGCCGACCACGCCCAGGCGCGTACCATGCCGGTGCGCGACGGCGAGGTGCCGTATCGTCCGCTGCCGCCGGGCCTGCTGTACCTGGACCGCGAGGGCTGGCAGGCGATGCTGGCGGGGCTGCCGCTGCTCGCCTTCAGCCCGTTCGCCAAGCCGGACGGCGCGGCCGGCTTCGATGCCGGCGGCCGTCCCGGCACGCTGTTCGCGCGTTCGCTGCCCGCCGCCTCGCGCGAGAACGTGTTCGCCATGCTGCGCGAGCACTCCGTGCAGTGGGCGCGCACGCAGAAGCGGCGCACGCTGGTCGCAGCCTGGACGCGCGGCTCGCGCGAGCGCATCGGCACGCTGCTGCGCGACAACCGCATGGCCGTCGAGCTGGTGGAGAGCTGGCGCGACGCGGAAGCCCTGCCGCCCGGCCGCATCGGCCTGCTGACGCTCGGTCTCGAGCGCGGCTTCACCGCCGGCGATTTCGCACTGGTCTCCGAGCAGGACCTGCTGGGCGAGCGAATCTCCCGGCCGCCGCGCCGCCGCAAGCGCGCCGACCAGTTCATCGCCGAGGCCACCGAGATCGCCGAGGGTGACCTGGTCGTGCACCAGGATTACGGCATCGGCCGCTATGACGGGCTGGAGACGATCGGGGTGGGCTCGGCACCGCACGACTGCCTGCGGCTGATCTATGACGGCAACGAGAAGCTGTTCCTGCCGGTCGAGAACATCGAGCTGCTGAGCCGCTTCGGCAGCGAGCAGAACGGCGTCGCACTGGACAAGCTCGGTGGTGCCTCGTGGCAGACGCGCAAGGCGCGGATGAAGCAGCGCATCCGCGACATGGCCGGCGAGCTGATCCGGATCGCGGCGGCGCGGCAGCTGCGCGAGGCGCCGTCGCTGATGCCGGCCGAAGGCGAGTGGGACGAGTTCTGCGCCCGCTTCCCGTTCATCGAGACCGAGGACCAGACGCGGGCGATCGCCGACGTGCTGGAGGACATGGCGTCGGGCCGGCCGATGGACCGGCTGATCTGCGGCGATGTCGGCTTCGGCAAGACCGAGGTGGCGCTGCGTGCCGCCTTCGTCGCCGCGATGTCTGGCACCCAGGTGGCCGTGGTGGTGCCGACGACGCTGCTGGCGCGGCAGCACCACCGCACCTTCGGCGCGCGCTTCGCGGGGCTGCCGATCCGGGTCGAGCAGCTGTCGCGCATGGTCAACGCCCGCGACGCCGCCGCGGTCAGGAAGGGTGTGGCCGACGGCAGCGTCAACATCATCGTCGGCACCCACGCGCTGCTGGCGAAGGGGATCGAGTTCGCCGACCTCGGCCTGCTGGTGGTCGACGAGGAGCAGCATTTCGGCGTCGCCCATAAGGAGAAGCTCAAGGCGCTGCGCGAGGACGTGCACGTGCTGACGCTCAGCGCGACGCCGATCCCGCGCACCCTGCAGCTGGCGCTGACCGGCGTGCGCGAGATGAGCCTGATCGCCACACCCCCGGCCGACCGGCTGGCGGTGCGCACCTTCATCATGCCGTTCGACTCCGTGGTCGTGCGCGAGGCGCTGCTGCGCGAGCGCTTCCGCGGCGGCCAGGTGTTCTGCGTGGTGCCGCGCATCGAGGACCTGCAGCGGGTGGGGGCGCGCTTGCAGGAGATCGTGCCGGAGGCGCGCATCGTCGAGGCGCACGGCCGCCTCGCGCCGACCGAGCTGGAACGGGTGATGACCGAGTTCAGCGACGGCAAGTACGACATCCTGCTCTCGACCAACATCGTCGAGAGCGGGCTCGACATGCCGGCGGTGAACACGCTGCTGATCCACCGCGCCGACATGTTCGGGCTGGGCCAGCTGTACCAGCTGCGCGGCCGGGTCGGTCGCGGCAAGCAGCGCGGCTACGCGTACCTGACCTGGCCGCAGAACCACCGGCTGTCGCCGGCCGCCGAGAAGCGGCTGGAGGTGATGCAGACGCTGGACCAGCTGGGCGCCGGCTTCACCCTCGCCTCGCACGACCTCGACCTGCGCGGGGCCGGCAACCTGCTGGGCGACGAGCAGTCGGGCCACATCCGCGAGGTCGGCATCGAGCTCTACCAGCAGATGCTGGAGGATGCGGTGGCGGACCTCCGCGTCCAGAAGGGCCGCCGGCGAGCCGAGGACCGCGACTGGACGCCCAACATCGTGCTCGGCCTGCCGGTGCTGATCCCCGACAGCTACGTGCCGGAGCTGCCGGTGCGGCTCGGGCTGTATCGCCGCATCGGCGCACTCGGCTCGGACGCCGAGACCGAGGCGATGGCGGCCGAGCTGGTCGACCGCTTCGGCAAGCTGCCCGACGAGATAGAGAACCTGCTGCAGGTGGTCACGCTCAAGCGGCTGTGCCGCGCCGCCGGGGTCGAGAAGCTGGAGGCGGGTCCCAAGGGCATGGTGGTGCAGTTCCGCGGCAATGCCTTCGCCAACCCGGCCGGGCTGGTCGCCTGGATCGGTCGCAACGGCCAGGGCGGCATGCGGCTGCGTCCGGACCACAAGCTCGCGATCCTGCGCGAGATGACCACGGTGCAGCGCATCGGCCAGGCGCGCGAGGTCGTGGGCAACCTGGACCGGCTGGTGCGCGAGGCGGCCTGACCGATCGCGCGGCGACCGGCGCCGCGCCCCCGATCAGCGCAGCGGGATCGGCACGTTGTTCACCGCCAGCACGCCGTCGGCCAGCCTGACCTCCCAGCGCAGCCCGTCGCCGTCGCGATGCGCGACCAGGCGGGACAGGAACAGCGCCGTGTGCACCCGGGTCAGGCCGAGCGTCGCCGCCTCCGTGACCAGATCGTCGTAGCCCTTCGCCGTCACCTGCAGGCTCGCCGCACTGTCCAGCGGCGTCGCCGCGGCGGTGGCATCGCCCTCGCCGTGCAGCACGGTCGCGCCGCGTCGTAGGTCGATCCCGTCCACGGTGACCGGGATCTGCTCGTCCGGGGCGCCGCCGCCGGTCGCCGCGAGCAGCGCCGGCAGCCGGGAGGCGGGAAGGGTGATGCCCACCGCGATGCGGTCCGGCAGCAGCGCCGGTGGATCCAGCGTCCCGGTCACGTGCTCCAGTGTCAGCGTCACGTGCACCGGGCGGTCGGCGTCGTCGCCCGGCGCCCCCTGCAGCCGCAACTGCATGCGCTGTGCCGCGACGTGGCCGGCATGGCCGCGCAGCACGACGTCCTGCCAGGTCGCGGCGTACGAGCCGCCATGCTGCAAGCCGGCCACGATCGGCTCGCCGGTATCCTGCAGCAGCTTGGTCGGGCAGCCGCCATGCCCGTTGCCCGTGAGCGCGATCAGCAGCGCCGCCGCCGAGGCGCCGGCCGCCTGCTCCAGCACCGCCTGCGGCGTGTCGACGCCGTGGCCGGTGACGCGCAGCCGGCTCGCCTGCATCGAGGCCGGATCGACGCCGGCTTCGGCGGGCAGACGCACCCGGAACTGCGTCGCCTCGAAGCCGGCGTCCGCACCCGCCGGAAGCGGATGCAGGGCGGCCGCGGCGACGCTGGCGCAGGCGGCCGGAAGTGCCAGGCCCTCGGCCTGCTCCGCCGCCGCCGGTGCAACGAGCCACAGGGCGGGCAGGAGGCCGAGCAGGAGAGTGGCCGCCGCGGCACGCTGGATCTGTTCGGACATCGGCCGGCAGGGTGGCGCAGCCGGTCCGCCGTGGCAATGTGCAGCGGGCTTGCCGGGCTCGGCCGCGCGACCCTCGGATGACCGCATGCCCAGACCGGACCCGTTCCTGCTCGCCCTGCTCGCGACGCTGGCGGTGGCGACGCTGCTGCCGTGCCGAGGCACGGCCACGGCGCTGTTCCACGCACTGACCATCATCGTGATCGCGGTGATGTTCTTCCTCCAGGGTGCGCGGCTCGCGCCCCGGGCGATGCTGTCGGGACTGGTCGCCTGGAGGCTGCACGCCGCCATCTTCGCCTGCACCTTCCTGCTGTTCCCGCTGCTGGGGCTGGCGCTGCACGCGATGCTGCCGGGGCTGCTGACGCCGACGCTGTGGCTCGGCATCCTGTTCGTCTGCGCACTGCCCTCGACGGTGCAGTCCTCGATCGCCTTCACCTCGATCGGCCGCGGCAACGTGGCCGCCGCGGTGTGCTCGGCCACCGCGTCGAACCTGCTCGGCATCGCGGTGACGCCGCTGCTGGTCGGGCTGCTGCTCAGCCGACGCGGCGGCGGCGTCTCGCAGCACGCGGTGCTCGACATCGTGCTGCAGCTGCTGCTGCCGTTCCTGCTCGGCCAGCTGCTGCAGCGCTGGATCGGCGACTGGGCACGTCGCCACCGCCGGCTGCTCAGCTTCACCGATCGCGGCTCGATCCTGATCGTGGTCTACACCGCCTTCAGCGAGGCGGTGGTGCAGGGCATCTGGGGCAAGCTGTCGCCCATCATGCTGGCACTGGTGCTGCTGGTCGATGCGGTGCTGCTGGCGCTGGTGCTGCTGGCGACGCGCTACGGCGCCCGCCTGCTCGGCTTCTCGCGCGAGGACGAGATCGCCATCGTGTTCTGCGGCTCGAAGAAGACCCTGGCGTCGGGGGTGCCGATGGCGGGGGTGCTGTTCCCGCCGGCGACCGTCGGCATGGTGGTGCTGCCGCTGATGGTGTTCCACCAGATCCAGCTGTTCGTCTGCGCGGTGATGGCGCGACGCTACGGCGCGCGTCCCCAGGGCCAGGCCGAGGATCAGCCGATCGCGTAGTCGACCGCCTCGAGGGTGGCGATGTCGAGCAGGCGGTGGAACACCTCCGGCTCCTGGGCGCCGGACACCGCCATGCGCTCGCCGATCACGAAGCAGGGCACGCCGCTGATGCCGAGCCGGTGCGCGCGCAGGTTCTCGCCGTGCACGACGTCGGAGCCTTCGCGCGAGCGCAGGTAGGCGCCGGTCTGCAGCTCGTCGAGGCCGCCGGCGCCGACCGCGATCGCGACCAAAGTGGCGAGGTCGCCGATGTCGCGGCCGTCGCTGAAATGTGCCGCGAACAGCGCCTCGACGATCTCGGTGGCGCGGCCGAAGCGCTGCGCCCAGCCGACCAGGCGATGCGCATCGACGCTGGACGGGACGTGGATGACGCGCTCGAAGCGGAAATCCACACCCTCGCCGCGGCCGAGCTGCGTCACCGCCGCGTACAGCCTGCGGGCGCGCTCCTCGCCGCCGAACTTGCGCACCACGTAGTCGAAGCGCGACATCCCGGCACGCGGCATGTCGGGGTTGAGCAGGAACGGCCGCCAGGTGATGTCGAACCCCGGCGACGACGCGACGGATCGTGCGGCGTGCCGCTCCGACAGCGCCCGCAGCAGGCGGCGAACCCCGAGATAGCACCAGGGGCAGACGAAATCGTGCACGATCTCGATCGCGAGGCCGCTGCGCAGGGGCGTCAAAGCGTTCACGTGGGCAGTCTATTCCGGAAAAATTTAGATTCGACTAAAATCGCATCGGCGGCGAACTTACACGCGGGGCTTGTGGGCCGTATCCGGCAGGTTGTGCGCCTCTAGGATGACCATGGACGTGGATGCCGTGCAGGCCGAGTTCGCCCAATACGTCGCGACGCTGGGACGGGGTCCCGGACGGTCGCGGCCGCTGAGCCGGGAGGAGGCGCGGGCAGCGTTCGGCATGGTGCTGCGCGGCCTGGCCGATCCGATGCAGGTCGGCGCCTTCCTGATGCTGCTGCGCTATCGCGGCGAGGATCCCGACGAGATCACCGGACTGGTCGAGGCGGCGCGCGATCATGCGGGGCTGGGTCGGTCGGCGCTCGTCGCGACGGCGGGTGCGGACAGGGTGCCGCCGGTCGATCTGGACTGGCCGAGCTACGGCGCCGGGCGCACGCGCGGCGCTCCGTGGTTCCTGCTGTCGGCGCTGGCGCTCGCCGATCATGGCGTCCGGGTGCTGATGCACGGCAGCAACGCGTTCTCCGGCGGCCTGTCGGTGCCGGACGCGCTGCTGGCACTCGACCGGACGGTGCAGGACGATGCCGCCTCGGTCGGCGAGGCCCTGTCTCGCGTCGGCTTCGCGTACTGGCCCGCCGAGGCGATGGCGCCGGCGCTGGACCGCCTGCTCGGCCTGCGCCGGCTGTTCGGGCTGCGCTCCCCGGTCAACACGGTGGCCCGCCTGCTCGACCCGGCGGATGCCGCCGCCTCGGTCGACGGGGTGTTCCATCCGCCGTACATCGCGCTGCACCTGGGCGTCGCCGAACGGCTGCACCGGCCGTCGCTGCTGGTGCTGAAGGGCGGCGGCGGCGAGGCGGAGCGGTCGCCGGCCAAGGTGACGACGGTGCACCTGCACCGGCAGGGCGAGGCGGTGCGCGAGATGCTGCTGCCGCGTCTGGTCGAGGCGATGCCCGCGCGCGAGGCGCATCCGGCGGGCGACGCGACGGCGATGCTGCGCGCGATCTGGCGCGGCGAGGTCACGGACGGCACGGAGGCCGGCGCCATCGGCGAGGCGATCCTGGCCACGATCATCGGCACGATCGGCATGGCGCTGCTGGCGACGGGCCGCTGCGGCGACGCCGGCGAGGCGGACCGTCAGGGACGCGCGGTGTGGGCGGCGCGACATCTGTGATCATGATCAGGAACGAGTCCGCAGGCCTCGCGTAATGATGCGGCACCCCACCGCGAAGTGAAGGATCCGACTCCATGAAGAACCTGCTGCTGTCCGCCGCCGGCGCCGCCATGCTGCTCGCCGGCGCCGCCTCGACGACGCCGGTGCTGGCCAAGGGCTGCATCAAGGGTGCGGCGGTCGGCGGCGTCGGCGGCCACATGGCCGGCCATCACGGCGTCGTCGGCGCCGCCGCGGGATGCGCCGTCGGTCATCACATGGCCAACAAGAAGGCGAAGGACGCGCAGGCCAATCCACCGAGCTGAGCCTTCCGGTGGGCGGGCCGACGCGGGCTACGACAGGCTCTGCGTCATCCCGCCCATGCTCTGCGTCATGCCGGACGGTCCGGCGCCCTGCACCATGATGCTCTGGCCGGAATCGACCGCCGTGGCGAGCTGAAGCTCCGGCAGCGGCGGCCAGAATGCGCCGGCGATGCCGTCCTGGATCGCGCGCAGCTCGATCTGCACCCAGTCGAGGAATTCGTGCAGCCCGCGCACGATGATCTGCTCGATGCTCTGGTCGCCGAGTGCGGCGCGCAGCTCGTCCAGCCGCTCGAGGATGGCGCCGCTGCGGCGCAGCCCGTAGTCGGTGCGCAGCTGGCCCAGTGCCCAGTAGACCTGGCGCAGGGTCAGCGACAGCGAGCGCGGAAAGGCGTTGTTCAGCAGCAGGAAGCCCGCCACCGCCGACGGCTCGAGCTTGCGCGGCATGTTGCGCCGGTAGGCGTGGTAGGCGGCGGCGGCGCGCAGCACCGCCCCCCACTGGCTGACATCGACCTCGGAGCCGATCCCGGCATCGCGCGGCAGCAGCGTGTGGTACTTGATGTCGACCAGCCGGGTGATCTGGTCGGCGCGCTCCAGATACTTGCCGATCATGTAGAAGTACCAGCCCTGGTCGCGGTAGAACGTGCCCTCGGTGATGCCGTAGTGGGTCTGGCACTCCTGCTTCAGGCGCGAGCAGAGTGCCGAGAGCTGGGAGGGCCGGATGTCGTTCTCGCTCAGCCGTTGCACCCAGTTGTGGAAGATGTTGATGTGGGCCCACATCTCGGTGGAGATCAGCGGGCGCAGCGTCCGCGCGTTCTCCCTGGCCATGTGCAGGAGGCTCGCGATCGAGTTCGAGTTGCCGCGGTCCAGCAGGTAGAACAGCACCACGGTCGCGGCGTTGGCCTTGCCGTGCTGGGCATAGAACTGCTCGTCGTCGGCGTTGATCTGCACCACCGAGGACCAGCCCTCGTCGCCCTGGCCGGTGCGCACGAAGGTCTCGGTGACATCCAGGACGCGCGCGAGGTTCTCGATCCGCTCCAGGTAGCGGGCGAGCCAGACGGTGCTCTCGGCGTAGCGCGACAGCAGGTCCGACGAGCGGATCGCGGCGGTCTCGGGCTGCGGGGACATCATTCGAGCACCCAGGTGTCCTTCGAGCCGCCGCCCTGCGACGAGTTCACCACCAGCGAGCCGCGCCGCAGTGCAACCCGCGACAGGCCGCCGGGCAGCACCCAGGTCGAGCGACCGGTGACCGCGAACGGCCGCAGATCGACGTGGCGTGCCTCGACCCCGCTCTCGCACAGGGTGGGCGCGGTGGAGAGGCGGATGACCGGCTGGCTGATGTAGTTCGCGGGGTCGGCGAGCAGCTTGGCACGGAACTCGTCGAGTTCGTGCGCGGCGGCGTGCGGGCCGATGATCAGGCCGTAGCCGCCGGACTCGCCGACCGGCTTGACCACCAGCTCGGCGAGGTGGTCGAGCGTGTACTGCAACCCGTCCGGCTCGGCGCAGATATGCGTCTCGACATTGTGCAGGATCGGCTCCTCGGAGAGGTAGTAGCGTATGATCCGCGGCATGTAGGCGTAGATCGCCTTGTCGTCGGCAACACCGGTGCCGACCGCGTTGGCGATGGTGACGTTGCCGGCGCGCCAGGCGTCGATCAGCCCGCGCACCCCGAGCTGGCTGTCGGGGCGGAACACGTCGGGGTCGAGGAAATCGTCGTTCAGGCGCCGGTAGATGGCGTGCACGGCGCGCAGGCCGGCGATCGTGCGCATATAGACGCGTCGGTTCTCGACGATCAGGTCGCGTCCCTCGACCAGCGGCACACCCATCTCGCGGGCCAGGAACACGTGCTCGAAATAGGCGGCGTTGTAGATGCCGGGCGAGAGCAGCACCACCTGCGGATCGCCGATGCCCGCCGGCGAGGCCTCCGCCAGCGCCTGCTGCAGCCGCGCGCCGTACTCGTCGACGGTGCGCAGCCGGATCCCGCTCGCGAGATCGGGCAGCACGCGCAGCATCATGTGCCGGTTCTCGATCACGTAGGACACCCCGGAGGGCGTGCGGGCATTGTCCTCGAGCACCAGGAAGCGGCCCTCCTGGTCGCGCACGATGTCGGTGCCGTTGACGTGCACGTAGACGCCGAGCGGCACGTCCAGCCCCATCATCTCGGGACGGAAATTGTTGTTGCCGAGCACCAGCGCGCGGGGGATGACGCCGTCGCCGAGGATCTTCTGGTCGTGGTAGATGTCCCACAGGAAGGCGTTGATCGCGGTCACGCGCTGCCGGACGCCGCGCTCGATGACGTCCCACTCGCCCGAGGTGATCACGCGCGGGATCAGGTCGAACGGCAGGATGCGGTCGATCGCGTCGCGATCCGAGTACACCGTGAAGGTGATGCCGAGGTTGTACAGCTCGGCTTCCGCGACCGCGGCGCGGCGACGCAGCTCCGCGAGATCGAGGCGGTCTAGGCGGTCGCGTATCAGGGTGAGGTCGCGCTGGTCAGGGTCGAGCCCGTTCATCAGCTCGCAGAAGAAGCGTGCCTCGTAGTTCGAGAGCAGCCCGCCGGGTCTGCCTGCCCACACGGTCATGCGGCGCGGCCGGGAGGCCGACGCACGGGCATTCCGTGGTTCAGGCGTGAGGAAGTCATTCCATCCACCTGCGTTGGATCGGCCGCCAGCGAAGCAAGAAACGGCTTCGTCGCCAAGCCTGAAGTGAGAGCGCTTTGCCGCTGCCGTGGGCGGCATTATGAAGGGCGGCCCCGGAGGGATGGCCGAGTGGTTTAAGGCAGCGGTCTTGAAAACCGCCGTAGGTGCGAGCCTACCGTGGGTTCGAATCCCACTCCCTCCGCCAGCGGCCGGTACGCGTCGGCCACCGGCTTCAGCAGCCGCCCCCGGCGACGCCGGCCAGCCCGGTCCCGGACGTGCCGCCGCCCGCCACGTTGCCGAGTGCCGTGCCGCCGCCGGAGGCGCCACGACAGCCGGTGGGTGCATCGTTGCCGCCCGCACAGGCGGCGAGGCACGTGGCGGCCGCGAGCGAGACCGCGAGGAGGAGGTGCTTCAACTGGTTTCCCTTCGGTCCGTGCCGCCCGCAGCGGCCGTGACGGTGGTGCAGCGCTTCAGAGGATCTTGCTGAGCAGGTCCTCGCCGAGCCCGAAACCCGCGCCCATCTCGATGGCGCGGCCGAACCCCGAGTTGAGGAAGCCGCCCAGCATGCCGCCGCCCTGTTGCGGCGCCGCGTATCCCTGCGGGACCTGTGGAAAACCGGACTGTGCCGCGTAGGAGGGCTGCGGCTGGTACCCGGATGCCTGTCCCCAGACCGCCTGCTGCTGCGGTGCCGCGGCGGACTGGCTCTGCATCTGGGCGGCGTTGGCGACGAAGCCGTGCAGCGCCTGCAGCAGGTTGGAGACCTGGTCCTGTTCGGAGCGGAACGCCAGCGCCAGTTCGCGCAGGTCGAGGAGCCACTCCCGCGCCTGCTGGTCGCCGGCCTGGGCCGCAGCCTGCAGCTTGCCGCCGAGCGTCTGCAGCGCCTGGGCGGTCTGCTGCGACTGCCCCTGCAGCTGCGCGTATTGCTGGTCGATGGTCTGCACGTCCATGGTCGCCTCCTGCTCAACCAGTATCCCCGGCACCGCTCCGGTTCAATCGCCCATCAGTCCGGCGGCGCCGACCTCACCATCGCCGGAGACCTCGCTCGCGGTTCCAGGCGTAGAGCAGCCCGATCACGACCAGGGCGATGAGCACGATCTCGCCCAGGCTGAGGTGCCTCAGTATCCGGAAGATCGCGCCGTAGATCAGGCCGTGGACGATCGACGACACCACCATGTGGGTGATCCAGGAGCCGCCGCCGTAGCCGTGATGCAGGCCGAAGCCCGGCTGGTAGCCGTAGCCGTGGTGCATCCAGGCAGCGGGTGTGAGGCGGTTCACGCGCCGGTCCGCGTCGGCTCGGCCGGGGACGCAGCCGTGCTCATCGTCGCGCGTATCCGCCTCGAGGCAGGGCCAGCAGCACCGCCACGACGCAGCCGGGCAGCAGGATCTCCGTCACCGTCGGGCAGCCGAGATATCCGGCCAGGCTCCAGAGCAGCACGATCCACCACCAGCATCCTCCAGGTCCGAGACGGAGCGAGACTAGCATCAACCCGGCCAGGCAGGGCAGGGCGCGCAGCAGCGATCCGAGCGCCACCCGCCACGGGTGCAAGGCGATCGTCTGGAACGGCGGCGAGGCGCCCGCGACGCCCGGCACGAAGCCGCGCAGCCAGTCGAACACGGTGCCGACGAGGACGAACATGCCGTGCGTCACGCTGTCGAACAGCACCATGAGCAGCACCAGCAGCAGCGGCAGCAGCAGCAGCGCCAGCGCGGCGGTGCCGGAGCACAGCGCCAGGGCGACGCCGATCCCCCGCAGGGTGCGGCTGACGCGCCGCCGCGGGCGAGCCGCCGCTGCGACGGGCGGAACAAGATCGACCGGATCCGGCCCCGCCCGTCGCGCGGCGACGCGACCTCAGGTGGCGGAGTGCCTGTGCGCGTCGGTGCTGTGGTCGTGCGCCTTCTCGCTGTGCCGGTGGGCGGCAACGGCGTGCTTCTTGGCCGCCTCGTGATTGCCCTGGCCATGCTCGAAGGCGGCGGCGTGATGGTGGTGCGCGGCTGCGGAATGATGTGCCGCCGCGGAGAGATGCCGCTCGTGCGCGGGATGCTCGGTCGCCATGATCCTGGAACTCCTGTTGCCTTGTCGGCCGCCTGGGTGACGTCGGCGTCACCGGGGAGCACCAGACACCCGAGCGGGTGCGACGCCGTCATGATGATTCCAAGACCCAGCCTTGACGCGGGGAGCACGGGATCTGAACCCGGCGAGAAGCGGCACGCATCTTAAGACGCCGTTAACCAGATCACGGCATCGTGAGGAAGCGATGCCAGTCCCTGCCGGCATCGAGGCGACGGGCCGGACCAGGCGGGGCAGATCCGGAAAGAACGTGATGAAAGAATGCCTGGTAGACGTCCTGAACGAGCGGGACACGGTCCTGCATGTGCTGCCCGTCGCCCTGGAGGGTGCGCAAGCCGGGCTCGACGAGGCCGGATGCGTGCAGCAGGCGGTCAGGACGGCGGCGCAGCTTCGCCTGGTGCCGGAGGCCGAGATGCCTGGCCTGCATGCGCGGATCCATGTCGATCGTGGCGGACAGCTGGCGCCGGTCGGCGACGTGCTGCGGGTCAGGATGGAGGCACAGCGCCGGGCGGAAGATCATATCCGCGCGCGCGCCTACTTCCTGTGGGAGCAGGACGGCAGTCCCCAGACCGCCGGCGAGGATTACTGGTTGCGGGCCTGCGCCATCGAGGGCTGGAACGGCGCCGGGTGATCTTCCGGATGCGGCGGGTGGTCGGCCGGAGGAGAGCCCGGCCGGCACCGACGCGTTGAAAGCGCGTTAATACGCCACGGCATGCGCCGGGAGGCTGGTTCTGCGCACCGTGTTCACGTTACGTTCCGGTGATGACCCAGCTCCCGATCCGAGACCGGCTCCGTCGCCTGCGCAACCTCACCAGCGTGCCGCCCGGCAATGTCTGGATGGCCAAGTGCCGCTGCGGCCATCTCGCGCCGCTGCCGGTGGCCAGCCTGATCAAGAAGCACGGCGAGCTGTTCCCGCTCGACCGCGCCCTGTCGCGGGTGCGCTGCACCCTGTGCGGCCATAGCGGCACCGCCGAGGCCAAGCTGCTCCGGCTGTGCGAGCCGGGTTGCGGACGACACCGGGGGTGAGGCGTGCGGCCCGACCCGCAGGCCGATCCGCTTCAGGCGTCCTGGAACTCGGGGTAGTCGGCGCCGAGCGTGGTCTTCTCCCAGCTGTCGAACTCCTGCTTCAGCGAGTCCAGCTTGGCGCGCGCCAAGCCCAGAGCCGGCTTGCCGAGCAGCAGGTGCAGCGGCGGCTGGCTCGATTGCACCGCCGCGATGATCGCCTCCACCCCGCGCACCGGATCGCCCCCCTGCTTGCCGTGTCGCGCCTCTGTCTGGCTGCGGCGCAGGCCCGCGGTCGGCTCGTAGTCGTCGATACGGATCGCGGACTGCCTGATCGAGCGGCCGGCGAAGTCGGTGCGGAACGGGCCGGGTTCCACCACCGTCACCTTGATGCCGAGCGGCGCCACCTCCTGGGCCAGCGACTCCGACAGCCCTTCCATCGCGTACTTGGTGGCATGGTAGAACCCGGTCGCCGGGAAGCTGACCAGGCCGCCGATCGAGGAGATGTTGACGATGTGCCCGCGTCGGCGCGCGCGCATCCCCGGCAGCACCGCCTGGGTGGCCGCGATCAGGCCGAACAGGTTGGTCTCGAACATGGCGCGGATCTCCGCATCCTCGCCCTCCTCGATCGCGGCGAGGTAGCCGTAGCCGGCGTTGTTGACCAGCACGTCGATCGCACCGAACTTCGCCTCCGCCTGAGCCACCACGCTGTCGACCTGGGCGCGCTGGTCGACGTCCAGCGCCAGCGCCAGCGCCCGGTCCTCGTGGCCCTGCACCAGGTCGGCGACCTTGGCCGCATCGCGCGCGGTCACCACGGCGCGCCAGCCGCGCGCCAGTACCTGGGTCGCCAACTCGCGACCGAACCCGGTCGAGCATCCGGTGATCAGCCAGACCGGCGGTGAGGTTTCGGCCATATCGCGAACTCCTGTCTCAAGCTGCCGCCGGATGCGTGCCGGCACCGGCCGCCGTCCCGCCCGTCAGGCGCTGGGCGAATTGTCATAACGCCGACGCCGCCGCCCCGGTTCGCGCGGTCAGGCGCGGGCTTCGGCGGGGGCGGTCAACGCCTCCTCGAGCAGCTCCGCGAGGTCCGCGGCCGCATCCCCGGGCATGTCGCGCCGGACCATGACGACGTCGATTCCGGGGAGCGGCGGCAGGGCGTCCGGCGGCGGCATCTCCAGCCGCTCGAAGCGGGCGTAGTCGAGCGTGCGGCAGGTGATCCCGAGCCCGGCGCGCAGGCCCGCCCGCAGGCCGGGCAGGCTCGGCGTCTCCAGCGTGATCCGGTAGCGCCTCGCCTGCCGCTCCAGGCTCTCCAGCGCCGCCGTCCGGAAGGCGCAGGGCTGTTCCAGCAGCACCAGCGGCAGCTCCTCGTGCCCGGCCAGCGTCGGATCGCCGACCCACGCCATCCGCACCTCGCGCAGCACCCGGCTGCTGCCGCGTCGTAGGTCGCCGATGCGTCCGAGCCCGACCACCAGGTCGCACGCGGCACGGTCGAACCGCTCGACCAGCTCGGCGGACCCGGCGACGCGGAGCTGGATCCGCGCGCGCGGATGCAGGGCGTGGAAGCCGGTGAGGACGGTCGGCAGGATGGTGTCGGCGAAATCCTGCACCAGCCCGAGCTGGATCGGCTCGGGCTCGGCGACGCTGCCGAGCGAGGCGATGATGCGGTCGTTCAGGTCGAGCACCTGTCGGGCGAGAGCGACCAGCTCCTCGCCCGCCGGCGTCAGGGCCAGCGACCGGCCGTGACGGCGGAACACACGCTGCTGCAGCAGGTCCTCGAGCCGCTTCATCTGCAGCGACAATGCCGACTGGGTGAGGAGGATGGTGGCCGTCGCCTGCGCCATCGAGCCGCTATCGACGATGGCCACGAACGAGCGCAGCAGGTCCGTGGGCACGTTGGTGGCCATGCGCTGCGGCCTGCGCATCGCGGCAACGGGGACCGGCAGGGCAACGCTCTCTTGCATGCTCGTGGCGTGCCGGCTCCCATTAACGGCGCATAACCGTCTCATTATCAAATTTGTCTTGAGATCCACCATAATCAACCGGAGAATGAGTGAAATTACGGCTCATGACGTGTTGTCTGGGCTCTTCCCTCCCGGAGGCGGCATGCCTGTAGAATTCATCGGCTACGTCGGCAACCACGAGCAGTCGGAGACCATCGCGCCCACCGGCCCGGTGATCGACCTCGACCACATCGCCACCGCGGCGAGGCTGCACGAGGCCGGCGGCTTCGACCGGGTGCTGTTCGCGTTCCACTCGAACTCCCCCGAGAGCATCCTGGTCGCGCAGTACGCCGCAGGCCGCACCGAGCGGCTCGGGCTGATGATCGCGCACCGCCCCGGCTTCAACGCGCCGACCATCCTGGCCCGCCAGCTGGCCACGCTCGACCACATCACCCGCGGACGCGTCGCCGTGCACATCATCACCGGCGGCAGCGACCTCGAGCTGCAGGCCGACGGCGACCACACCACCAAGGCCGAGCGCTACGCCCGCACCGGCGAGTATCTCGACGTGGTGCGCCGGGAGTGGAGCAGCGCCGCGCCGTTCGACTACGCGGGGCGGCACTACCGGGTGCACGGCGCCCACTCGGCGGTGCGCCCATACCGGCCCGAGGGCATACCGGTGTATTTCGGCGGCTCCTCGGACGAGGCGATCGCGGTGGCCGGCCGGCACGCCGACATCTACGCGCTCTGGGGCGAGACCTACGACCAGGTGCGCGAGACGATCGCGCGCGTGCGCGCCGCCGCGGCGCCGCACGGCCGCTCGCCGCGCTTCTCGCTGTCGCTGCGGCCGATCCTCGCCGACACCGAGGAGGCCGCCTGGGCGCGCGCCGAGCGGATCCTCGAGCAGGCACGCGAGCTGCGCGCGCGGACCGGCGCCGGCGAGCCGGCGACGCCACCCAACGAGGGCTCGCGCCGCCTGCTGGCCGCGGCCGCGCAGGGCACCCGGCTGGACAAGCGGCTATGGACCGCCATCGCCGCCCTCGGCGGCGCGCGCGGCAACTCCACCTCCCTGGTCGGCACCCCGGACCAGGTCGCCGACGCGATGCTCGACTACCACCGGCTCGGCATCTCGACCTTCCTGATCCGCGGCTTCGATCCGCTCGCCGACGCCGCCCTCTACGGCCGCGAGCTGATCCCGCGCGTCCGCGCCCTGGTCGCGGAGGCGACCGCTGGCCGAGCCGCGGACGCGACCGCCGGTCAGGTCGCCGCGGAGTAGGCGATGCCGCCGCTGATCCTCAACCAGCTCGGACCGGAGATCGGCGGCGCGGTCGCCGCCCACGCCCTGCGTCCGCCGGTGCTGCACGCGGCGCGCGACGGCGCGCCGTGGGAGAGCGGCGAGGCCGAGATCCTGCTGACCGGTCCTTCCCGGTCCTGGAGCGGCGCGCCGACGCCGCCGCCGCCGGGCTGGCCCGGCCGGCTGCGCTGGGTGCAGGTCGCCTCCACCGGCGTCGACTGGTTCCCGCGCTGGCTGCTGGACGGACCGACCGTGACCTGCGGGCGCGGCCACGCCGCCGTGCCGGTCGCGGAGTACGTGCTGACGGCGATGCTGCTGCACGAGAAGCGGCTGGACCGTATCGTCGTCTGCGACCCGGACGGGTGGCAGCGTCATGCGCTCGGCACGCTCGAGGGCCGCACGCTGGGCCTCGCCGGGTACGGCGCGATCGGCCAGGCGGTCGCCGCGCGCGCCGTGGCCTTCGGGATGCACGTGCTGGTGCTGCGCCGGCGCGGCTGGAGCGGCGCCGACCCGCATCCCGCGACGGTGCAGCCGGTCGCGGACCTGGCGACGCTCGCCGCCCGCTCCGACCACCTGGTGCTGGCACTGCCGTTGACCGACGCCACGCGCGGCTGCGTCGACGCGCCGCTGCTGGCGCAGGCCAAGCCTGGGCTGCACCTGGTCAACGTCGCGCGCGGCGGCCTGGTCGACCAGCCGGCGCTGCTCGCGGCACTCGATCGCGGCCAGCTCGGCTTCGCCTCGCTCGATGTCACCGAGCCGGAGCCGCTGCCGGCGCGGCATCCGCTCTATACCCACCCGCTGGTGCGGCTGACGCCGCACCTCTCCTGGGCCGGCGGGTCGGCCCAGCAGGCGCTCGCCCGGCAGATCCTCGACAACCTCGACCGCTACCTGAGCCGGGAGCGGCTGCAAGACGTCGTCGATCCCGAACATCGCTACTGAAGGACCATCACCGATGAACGCCATCTCGCCCCCCCACGCGCCGCGCCGACCCAGGCTGGAGCCGCGGCCGGCCGTCGGCCTCGAGCAGGAGCGCCTGCATCGCAAGCAGCGGCTGGCGGCCACCTTCCGCCTGTTCGCGCGCTACGGCTTCGACCAGGGACTGGCCGGGCACGTCACCGCGCGCGATCCGGAGTTCCCCGAGCAGTTCTGGATCAACCCGCTGGCGATGCACTTCTCGCGGATCCGGGTCTCCGACCTGCAGCTGGTCGACCATGACGGCAGCGTGCTGATCGGCGACCGGCCGATCAACAATGCCGGCTTCACCATCCACTCGGCGATCCACGCCGCGCGTCCCGACGTGATCGCCGCCGCGCACACCCACTCGACCTACGGCAAGGCGTTCTCCACCCTGGGCAGACTGCTCGACCCGCTGACCCAGGATGCCTGCGCGTTCTACGAGGACCACGCGGTGTTCGACCCGTTCACCGGCGTCGTGCTCGACGAGTCCGAAGGGGTCCGGCTGGCGCAGACGCTCGGCTCGCGCAAGGCGCTGATCCTGCAGAACCACGGGCTGCTCACCGCCGGGCCCAGCGTGGAGGCCGCCGCCTGGTGGTTCATCGCGATGGACAACGCGGCCCACACCCAGCTGCTCGCCGACGCGGCCGGCATCACCAGGCCGATCGCGCCGGAGATCGCGCGCCACACCGCTAGCCAGACCGGCAGCGCGCTCGGGGGGTATTTCTCGTTCCAGCCGCTTTGGGAGATGATCGTCGCCGCCGAGCCGGATCTGCTGGATTAGCGGGATGCCGACGAACAGGCAGGCAAGGGCCTTGCCCTCGACCCACGGGGGCCGGTGGCCCCGGACCCGGATTCACGCGCGCAGCAGCGGCGTGAGCGCGTCCGAGAACCAGGGGGCGACGTCCACGCCGGCGGGGATCAGACCGGCACTCGCGAAGCTGTCAGCTACCTGCTGGCAGGAGCGTATCGCCCCGGCGCTCACCGGCACCATGCTGTATGGCCGGTCGAGCTCGCGCAGGTAGCGCAGCACCACCGGCTCGGGCACCTGCACCACCGGCGCCACCAGCTTCGCCCAGCGCGGCCGGTCGGCGTCGAGGATCGCGCTGGCGCGGTTCAGCCGGCCGAGATAGTCCGCCACCACCGCCAGCATCGCCGGATCGTGCTCGTGCTTCGTCTGCAGTCCGACCAGGTAGTTGCCGGACAGGATGCCGGTCGCGTTCTGCAGCACCCGCGCGCCGGAATAGGCCTCGGCCAGCTGGATCGCGTAGCCGTAGGTGGCCCAGGCATCCAGCTGGCCGGAGCTGAAGGCGCTAGCGCCCGCGTTCATGCCGAGTGCCACCGCCTGGATATCGCCGAAGCCGAGCCCGTGCTGCTGCAGCATCCGGAGCAGGAAATAGTGCGAGGTGGTGGCGCGTATGTAGCCGACCCGCTTGCCCTTCAGGTCGGCGATCGAGCGGGCGGCGGAGTTCCCGGGGACGATCACCGCCTGGTTGGTGGTCGGGCCGCGCTCGACCGCCACCACGCGCAGCCGCGCCTGCGCGGCAGCCGCGAACACCAGCGGGATCTCGCTCCAGCTGCCGAGGTCGAGCGCGTCCGCGTTGATCGCCTGGGTGATCAGGTTGCCGGCGCTGAACTCGTGGAACTCGACCTTGTAGGGGAACCGGTCCAGTCCGGTGGCGGGCAGGATCGTGGCGTCGAAGCCGCGAAACACGCCGACGCGCAGCGTGACGCCGGAGAGGTCGGCGGCGCGCCCGGCGCCGCCCGCGCCGGCGCCCAGTGCCGCCGCACTACCCAGGCCGATCGCGCGACGCCTGCCGAGGAGCTGCATCGCCCTCAGCCCAGCAGCGCCAGGCGTCCGGCGCGCGCCAGCGCCGCATCGCCCTGCGGCGTGTGCACGCGGGCGCACAGCACGTCGCGATAGTGCCGCTCCAGCGGGTTGCTCCGGCTGAGCCCGGGATTGCCGATCGCGGCGATGCCCTTCTCGACCGCGCGGATCGCGTTCTCGCTGACCACGTGCTTGGCGAGTGCGGCCTGCACGTCGGAGACCGCCTCGCCGCGGTCGGTCGCGGCGAGGAAGCCCTCGATCAGGTGGTGGTTGGCCAGCAGCAGCGCGTCGATCTCGCCGACCAGCTCGTGGAAGCGGGGCAGGGTGGCGAGCGCCGCTCCGAGATTGGCCGGCGCCCGCTGGCGCAGGAACTCGAGCAGCCAGCGCCGGGCGGCGCGCGCGATCCCGTCATAGAGGGCCGCGATCGTGATGCTGCCCCACACCGCCTGCACCGGGTTCGGCGTCTGCCAGGCCTCCGGAGCGCGGATGTCGACGGCGTGCTCCGGCGGCACAGCCACGTCGTCGAGCACGACGGTGTGGCTCTCGGTGCCGCGCATGCCGAGCTGGTCCCAGGACGGCTCGATCCGCACCCCGTCCGCCGCCAGCGGTACCAGGAAGCCGCCGACCCGCGGCGCGTCCTCCTCGGTGCGGGCCCAGACCACGCCCCAGCGCAGCGCGTGCGAGCCGGTCGAGTAGATCTTGCGGCCGCTGATGCGCCAGCCCTCCGCGGTGCGACGGGCGCAGGTCGCGGGCAGCCCGCCGCGCGCCGGCGTGCCGAGCTCGGGCTCGACCCGGAGCGCGTTGAGCAGCGCCCCGTCCCGCACCGCCTCGCGCGAGACCAGCCGCCGCACCGCCTCCGGCCAGCGCGCCGAGCGCGCGATCTCGGCGTGCTGCAGCAGCTGCATCGACAGGATCAGCGCCACCGACGGATCGCCCTGCGCCAGGCGGCCGACCACGCCCGCGACCTCGCGCAGGCCGCCGCCGGCGCCGCCATAGGCCGGCGACACGGTGAGGGCCGGCAGGCCGGCGCCGTGCAGCGCGCGCAGGCTGTCGAAGGCGATGCTGCCGTCGCGATCATGATCGGCGGCGCGCCCGGCAAGCTGCCGCACCAGTTCGTCCAGTGCCGCGGCCGGGATCGGGTTGGTCTTCAGCATGCCGTCCATGATCGTGCGGTTCCTGTTCGGTGAGCCGAGAGTAGCGTCTCAACGCGCCTTGCATATGTGAATTATCTCAATTTCACCCTATTACACTATTAAAGACAGTTGGTCTTGATCAACACGATTATATGTAGCGGATATCGGCGCGACCGCGGCAGCCGCCGCGGGTCCAGCCGCCGGAACCTGCTCATGCCCCGACCTCGACCCCAGGACTTCATCCACCGCGTGCTGCGGCACGGCTCGTCCTGTGTCGCGCTGGTCGCCTCGATCCACGCTCCCGCGGCCGCCATCGCGGCGCCAGGCGCCGCCACCTCCGAGCCGCACCAGGCGGCGCCGCGCGCGCGGGTGCAGACGATCACCGTCTCCGGGCTGTCGCATCGCGCGGCCCGGCACTCGAAGCTGCAGCACACCGCCGCCTCGGTCTCCAGCCTGTCGTCGGAGAAGCTGGACCAGCTCGCCATCACCACGACGCGCCAGATCAGCAACCTGACGCCGAACCTGTTCCAGCCCCGCGCCACGGTCGGCTACTCCAACTCGAACTACTTCATCCGCGGCATCGGCGAGCTGGACGCGCAGGGCGAGCCGTCCGTCGGCAGCTACATCGACGGCGTCTACCTGACCCGCACGATCGGCACGATGCAGGAGCTGCTCGACATCGACGGGATCGAGGTGGATCGCGGTCCGGTCGGCTTCACCACCGGGCACGGTGCGGAAGGCGGCGCCGTGCGCATCAACACGGTGGTGCCGGACGACGTCACGCACTTCACCGCCCAGGGCGGCTACGGCAGCTACAACGAGGTGCAGGGCGGCTTCGCGGCCAGCGGCGCGCTGCTGCCGGACACGCTTTACGCGAGCCTCGCGGTCGAGCATCACCAGCGCGACGGCGTCGATCACAACTACACCCTGGACCGCGACGAGAACGACATCGACTACACCCAGGCGCGCGGCAAGCTGCGCGCGACGCCGAACGACCGGCTCGACATCACGCTCGCCTTCGACGGCACCGCGGACGGCAGCACCAACCGCGGCTACGGCAACCTGCTCAATCCGTATCCCTACGGGCTGTACTCCTCGATCTACCCGAAGAACAACTACAGCGAGGCGGGCTTCACCGGGACGGTCTCGTATCGTCTCGACAGCCACCTGACGCTGCGCTCCGTCACCGGCGTGCGCGGCTACGACGATAACGGCTATTACGACAACACCGGCGACCTCTATGCCCGCACCTCGCAGCTGCTGCATTACGGCGACCGCGCCTACTCGGAGGATGCGCAGCTGCAGGGCGAGTACGGCCGCCTCTCCTTCACCGCCGGCGCCTACTTCCTCGACGAGGACTGGCGCACCGGGCGTCGGGCGAACAACGTCTACGGCGCCCAGAGCAACGATCCGGCGGCGATCCGGCTGCAGCCGGTCTATGCCGGGATCGACCAGGTCACGCACGACTGGGCGCTGTACGGGCTCGCGCAATACAAGATCACGCCGAACCTGAACGCCTCCGTGGGACTGCGCTGGAACTGGGAGCAGCACTCCAACGCCGAAGTGCTGAGCACTCTCGCGACCGGCCGGACACACACGACGACGCCCGCGGACGAGCTCGCCGTGCTGTACGGCGCGCCACCCGGTGCGGTCGCCTGGACCGCCTCGGCGCGGCAGAGCTGGTCGCAGCTGCTGCCGAAGGGTGCGCTGCAATGGACGCTGGCGCCGCGCATCATGCCGTACGTGTCGATCTCGCAGGGCTCGAAATCCGGCGGCTACGACTACCGCGCGCAGACGCCGACCGCACTCGGCCGGCAGCAGGCGTTGCTGCCGTACGACCCGGAGACCGTCACCACCTACGAGCTCGGCATCAAGAGCGAGCCGCTCGCGCACCGGCTGACCCTGAACGGCGCGTGGTTCTACAACGACTTCCAGGACATCCAGGTCACCACGCTGGATCCGTCGAGCGGGATCGCGCGTCGCTACAATGTCGGCAACGGCCACTCGCTCGGCGTCGAGGGCGAGGCGTCGCTGCACCTGCTGCCCGGCTGGGACGTCGACGGCACCGCGTCCTACCTGTTCGGCCAGCTCGACAGCTTCGACGGCATCTTCTCGCGCAGCGTCTACCCGACCGGCGTCGCCCTGAACAACACGCCGCACGCCGGCGAGCGGCTGCCCTATTCGCCGCGCGTGCAGATGGACCTCAGCAGCAGCCTCGTGCTGCCGCTGAGGATCCCCGGCGCGCTGCGCCTCGCCGGCGACGTCTCCTACCAGGGGCCGGTGTTCACCGACGCCCTGGAGAACGACCAGACCCGGCTGCCCGACCAGCTGTTCCTGAACGCGCTGATCGCCTGGACCAGTCCATCTCGGCACTGGACCGCGACCCTGTCGGCCAAGAACCTGCTCGACCGCCGCTACCCGCAGAGCCTGTCCTACGCGCAGGGAGCGGGCGTTCCGGTGTACTGGGCGGCGGCCTACAACGATCCGCGCACGCTGTTCTTCTCGTTGCGCTACGCGCTGTGACAGCATGCTGGCATGAAGGTTGCTGCCTACTCGTCCGACCGGCGGACGCGGCGTCGGCCCTCGCGGAGCAGGCATCATGCGCAGCGCCACCTTCGACATGCCCGATACGGCGCCCGATGCGGCGCCGGATGCGGCGGGCAGCCACCTCCCGGCGCATGATCCGGGCCTCTACAACGCCGACCTGGCGCCGGTGCCGCAGCCGCGGCGCGACTGGAGCTGGGTCAACATGTCCACCGTCTGGATGGGCATGGTGCACAACGTCGTCGCCTACGAGGCCGCCGCCGGGCTGATGGCGCTGGGGCTGGACGCGCTGCAGGCGCTGCTCGCGGTGGCGATCGCCTACGCGCTGCTGTTCCTGGCGATGTGGTTCAACGCGCGGCCCGGCACCCGCTACGGCATACCGTTCTGCGTGCTGATCCGCTCCTCGTTCGGGCCCACTGGTGCGCAGCTGCCGGTGCTGCTGCGCGGCTTCTGCGCCATCTTCTGGTTCGCGGTGCAGGGCTACGCCGGCAGCCAGGCGATCGACGCCATCCTCGGCACGCTGATCCCGGCCTGGGCCGCCCTGACCGCGCCGGTGCTGGGTCTCGCGATCAAGGGGTGGCTCGCGGTCGCCCTGTTCTGGGGGCTGCATGCCTGGATCGTCTCGCACGGGGTGCACCGGATCCGCAATTTCGAGCTGTTCGCGGGCCCGCTGGTGATCGGGGTCGGCCTGCTCGCGACCGGATGGGGCCTGCACGTGGCGCACGGCCTCGGGCCGCTGTTCGCCCAGCCCTCGCGGCTGCATGGCGGCCAGGCCTGGCTCACCTTCGCCGTCGGCGTCACCGGCATGATCGGCATGTGGTCGACCTTCGCGGTGAACATCCCCGACCTGTCGCGCTTCGTGCGCTCC
The DNA here is from genome assembly GCA_964242335.1 of uncultured Acetobacteraceae bacterium. Taxonomy (GTDB): domain Bacteria; phylum Pseudomonadota; class Alphaproteobacteria; order Acetobacterales; family Acetobacteraceae; genus Lichenicoccus. The sequence continues at coordinate 66,512 of CAXTAY010000012.1, forward strand.
GAGCGCGACCAGGCGATCGGCCAGCTGGTCGGCCTGCCGGTCACCGCGATCGTGTTCACCGCGATGAGCGTGATCACCACCTCGGCGACCATCCTCAGGTTCGGCCACCCGATCTGGGATCCGGTGGCGCTGCTGCTGGCGCTGCACCAGCCGGCGGTGCTGCTGCTCGGCGGTGCGACCATCCTGGTCGCCACCCTGTCGGTCAACGTCGCGGCCAACATCATGCCCGCGGCCTACGACCTGGTGAACCTCATGCCGCGCCGGCTGAACTTCAACTCGGCCGCGCTGCTGGTGCTGGGCATCGGGCTGCTGTTCGCTCCCTGGCTGTGGTTCCGCGACGCCGGCAGCATCTTCGCGGTGCTGGGCGCCATCGGCGGCCTGCTGGGCCCGGTCACCGGCATCATGCTGGCGGATTTCTACCTGGTGCGGCGACAGCATCTCGCGATCGGCGAGCTCTACGTCCGCCACGGTCGCTACGGCGCCAGCGGCGGCTGGAACCTCGCCGGCATCGCCGCCTTCCTGATCGGCGGCAGTGCCGCGCTGGTGGGCAGCGTCGTCCCGGCACTGGCTGCCCTCGGCGCCTTCTCCTGGTTCATCGGCATCGCCGTGGGTGCGGCGGTATACGCGCTGTTCGCCAGACGCCTGCCCGGAGCCGAGCGGCCCGACGCGACCGTCCTGCCCTAGGCCGCGCGGGCGGTTGGATCCTGGCGATCCGACCCTGCGATCGGGCCCTGGCGATCCAACCCTGGCGATCCAACCCTGGCGATCGGGCCCTGGCGCTCAGGCTCGTCGCGGGAGCTTCGCCGAGCGACGCGCGTGCCGAGCGCGCGGTGCCCATCGAGCCGCAGGCAGCCTCGGTGCCCTGGCCTCGAACCCGACCGTGCCGCATCATCGCGACGAAGAACTGGTGAGCCGTAATGATCTTGTCGCATCGTGGCGTCCTGCGCCGGTCCTCCGCCTCCGGTTGCCGTCTCCCTGCCGCCCCTGCGCAGTGCCCATCTCGGGCAGGCCCGTCAGGGGCAGGCGGAGAGGGAACGGCATGATCGCGGCCACCCGGATCCGTCGGTGCTGCGCCGGCTTCTGCCTGCTGCTGCTCGGGATCGCCGCGCCGCCGGCCGAGGCGCGGACGCTGGACGGCGTCACCATGCCCGACACCGTCGCCACCGCCGGTCAGACGCTTCGGCTCAACGGGCTCGGCCTGCGCCGCTTCACGCTCCTGCGCATCCACGGCTACGTCGCCGGACTCTACGTGCCGCAGCCCGCCCGCGACGCGCAGACGATCCTGGCCGAACCCGGCACCAAGCTGCTGCGGCTGCACTTCCTGCACGCCGCCGGCGCCGGCCGGGTGCAGGACCAGCTGCGCGAGCAGCATGCGGGCATCTGCGTCGATGGCTGTCCCAAGTCGGACGACGACGCCTTCGCCCAGCTGCTGCGGACGGCGCGTCCGGTCCGGCCGGGCGACGTCACCACCTACGTGTACGGTCCGGACGGCCTGCAGGTGCTGTTCAACGACCAGAGCCTGGCGAGGATCCCGGACACCGACTTCGCCCGCCGCATGCTGGCCGGCATGATCGGGGCGCATCCGCCGAGCGTGGAGCTGCGGGACGGGCTGCTCGGCGGCTCTTGATCGACCTCGTCCATCCCGATCCGCTGCGCCTCGAGGACGGCGCGCCGGCGGTGGTGTTCTCTCCCGGTGGCCGACGGGTGGTGCTGCGCGGCACGGGCTGCCACGGCCTGTTGCCGGGTTGGCGCGCGACGCTGCTGTACTCCGGCTTCGCCCCGTTGCTGGTGCTGCAGCTCGTGCACGAGGGCGGCGCCCGGGCGGTCTGGTACCTGTGCTCGGAGGGTCATCGGCTCGGCGACCGCGTCGACGGCCTGACGCCGCGCGACCGCACGCTGCTGTCGCGCGCCGCCGCACCGGTGCTGGGCGAGATGGTGCGCGCGCTGCTGCAGGACCCGCATCCGGCCCTCGGCCCGGCGGCGCAGGGCCTGCTCGAGCTCGACGAGGCCTGCCGGCTCGACCTGATGCGTCTGTGCCGCGACCGCCTGGCCGCGGGACCGCTGGAGCTGCTGCCGCTGGCCCGAACGCCGGAGCTGCTGCTGGCCAGCCCCGGCGACGATGCCGCGCCGGTCGCGCTGCGCCGGCCGCACCTGCGCGACCTGCTGTCGACGGACCTGCAGGCGATGCTGCCGGGTATCGTCGCGAGCGGCCGCTTCGTGGTGCCCGATCCGGTCGACGGCACGCCGGTGGTGTCGCAGGGCAGCCTGTGCATCGACGATTTCCATTTCGCCTACCGTTTCGTCGCCGCCGGCGGGCTGGTGTTCTACCTGATCGCCGGCCACGAGCACTCGTCGGTCTATGCGCTGTACCTGCCGCGGCCCGGCCTGCTGCTCTGCGGCCCGGGCCAGGAGGGCATGGCGGCCGGCGCACAGGGCTTCCTTCCCGAGGCGCTGTCGCACCACCTGGTGGTGCACGGCGCCGCGTTCGCGGCCTATCTCGGGGCGCCGCCGACCGGCCTCTCGGTGCCGCTGCGCGCCCCGCCCTGGAGCCATATCGGCCACCAGCTCTGGAACGAGCTCAGCGGCATCGAGCGCGTGCTCGGCGTCGTCGAGGAGGGAGCGGCGCTGCCGGAATGGATCGTGCCCGATGCGGAGCGGCCGGTCGAGTTCTACGGCCCGATCGACACGCTGTTCCCGCGGCTCGCCGGGCACGTCCGGCGCGGCCTGCTGCGCGACGCGCGCGAGCTGATCGGCCATGCCTACGCGAACCGCCGTCTGGTCATCCGCGCCACCGACGCGTTCGTCTCCGCCGACCTGCGCCGCCGTCTGCTGGCCCACGCCGAGGCGGTCGCACCCGACGTGCCGGGGCTGGCGCAGCTCGACCCCGAGGACGGAGCGGACACGCCATGGCCGGTGCTGCTGCTCGGCCTGCGGGTCGAGAACCGCACCCTGACCGACCTGCTCGGCTTCTACGGACGGCTGATCACGGCGCTGCGTGGCCGCTATCCGCAAGCGCGCTTCGTCGTGGACGGCCACAACGTGACGGCGGGCGGGGCCAAGCATCGCAGCTACGGCGAGAAAGCGGGGCAGGAGCGTGCCGTCGCCGAGGCCGAACGCGCCATCCTCGAGGGATTGCGTTCGCGGCACCGCACGGCCGTAATCGTGGAGGCGATCGGGCTGACGGTGCCGGAGAACCTGCGCCTGATCGAGCGCTGCGACGGCTTCGTCTCGCTCTGGGGTGCCGGCCTCGCGAAGTATCGCTGGGCCTGCAACAAGCCCGGCTACGTGATGACCGGCCGGTGGAATCTGGAGCATCGCGCCGACCTGCGCATCTACGAGCTGCCGACGTTGCTGGAGTCGCCGACCGAGCTGCGCTGGCTCGCGGCCGAGCACGTCACGGACCGGCCGCTGGACCACCCGGCCCTGGTCATGCCTTATCCGCACGGGCAGTGGGCGAACTTCGACATCGACGAGGAGGCCGCCATCGCCGACATCGTGGCGTTCGTCGCCTCGCTGGCGACCGACACCGGTGCCTGCGGCCAGGATCCGGCCGACCGCGTCGGCTAGCCGACGGGAGCGCCGCGGCTCCGGCGCGTGGCAGCTGCCTTACGTCCGGCCGCGCTGCGCTTGCGCCTGCACGCCGCCTTGGCAGCCGCATCCTTCATCCGGGGTTTGTGGTCCGGCGCGCCCCGCTTCTCCTGCCAGTGCAGCTGCAGCAGCCGAACCGCCTCGATCGGGTAGAAGCCGCTATCGTACATCCAGTGGTGCGTTGGGCAGAAGCGGGAGAGGTTCTCCGGGCTGTTGTTGCCGGCGTCGTGGTCGAGATGGGCCATCTGCAGGCATGTCGGGATCTGCAGTCCGCAGATGACACAGCATCGGAACGGATAAGCCAGGTTCGCCACCCGCCGCGCCTTCGCCTGGTTCCGGCGTCGTTCCGCAGGTTTCGGGTCGACGGGTTCCGGATCGATGACATCCATAACGAACGGCGGCTCCGCACGCCCGGGCGGAGCCGCCGCGGGGCGCCGCACCGACTAGCACGGAACGCTGCGACATCGTCATGATTTCACCGATCAGCCCGGAAGCCGCTGCGGGTCGACGAAGATGTCGAACATCCAGCCCGGATATTCGGGCGGCAGCGCGCTCGCCGCGTCGAGCGCCCGCATCTCTGCCTCCGTCAGCGCGAGCCCGGTCGCCGCGATGTTGTCGTCGAGCTGCTCGACCCGCCTCGCGCCGACGATCACCGAGGTGACGTGGCCCTGACGCAGCAGCCAGCCGAGTGCCACCTGCGCCACCGACACGCCGTGCGCCGCCGCGATCGGACGCATCGCGTCGATGCAGCCGAAGGCGCGGTCCTCGTCGACCGGCGGGAACGGCAGCCCGGCGCGTCGGGCGCCGTCGGGCGCATCCCGGTCGCGGCCGAACTTGCCCGAGAGCAGGCCGCCCGCCAGCGGGCTCCACACCAGCAGGCCGATCTTCTGGTCACGCAGCATCGAGACGATCTCGCGCTCGAGGTCGCGTCCGGCGAGCGAGTAGTACGCCTGCAGGCTCTCGAACCGCGCCCAGCCGAACCGCTCGGCGATGCCGACCGCCTTCATCACCTGCCAGGCGCGCGCGTTCGAGCAGCCGACATAGCGCACGCAGCCCTGCCGTACCAGGTCGTCCAGCGCCCGCACCGTCTCTTCCACCGGAGTGAGCGGATCGAAGCCGTGCATCTGGTAGAGGTCGATATAGTCGGTGCCGAGACGCTTCAGGCTGGCGTGGACGGCGTCCATGATGTGGCCGCGCGAGGCGCCGCGGTCGTTCGGGCCGGGCCCGGTGGCGCCGTAGGCCTTGGTCGCGAGCACGACGTCGCTGCGCCGGACGCCGAGGTTGCGCAGCGCGGCACCGGTGATGATCTCGGACTGGCCGCCCGAGTAGATGTCGGCGGTGTCGATGAAGTTGATGCCGGCCTCGAGCGCGCGGCCGACCAGCCGGTCGGCTTCCGGCTGCTGCACCTCGCCCATGACGGTCCAGACGCCGCCGCCGCCGAAGGTCATGGTGCCGAGGCAGAGCTCGGACACCAGCAGGCCGGTGCGGCCGAGCTGTTGGTAGCGCATGGTGGTCTCCCTCTCGTGGATCGGCTTCCTACCGGTCGGTCATGGCCCGCCGCCGCACGCGACCGATGCGACGGGTCCGGTGCGACGACGACCGGATGGGAGAGATAGGTCGTGCGCGGAACCGGGATTAGCCGATATAATCCGCATGGGTTGATGAGCAGGATGCAGCAATGAGGCGTGACGCGCTGAGCGACCTGCCGGCCTTCCTGATGGTCGCCGAGCAGCGCAGCTTCACCCGTGCCGCGGCGAAGCTCGGGGTGTCGCCGTCCGCGCTGAGCCATTCGATGAAGGCGCTGGAGGACCGTCTGGGCCTGCGCCTGCTGGCCCGGACCACACGCAGCGTGCGCGCGACCGAGGTCGGCGAGCGGCTGCTGCGCACCCTGCGGCCGGCATTCGAGGAGATCGGCAACGAGCTGACAGCCCTCTCCGGGCTGCGCGACAAGCCGGCCGGGACCGTGCGGCTGACCACCTTCAAGCACGCGGCGACCGCGGTGGTGTGGCCGGTGCTGCCCGCCTTCCTCGACGCGCATCCCGACATACGGGTCGAGATCAGCATCGATGACGGGCTGACCGACATCGTCGCGAGCCGGTACGATGCCGGCATACGCTGGGGCGAGAAGGTCGATCGCGACATGATCGCGGTGCGCGTCGGCCCGGAGGTCGGTCTGGTCACCGTGGGCGCCCCGGGCTACTTCGCCGGCCGCACGCTGCCGAAGACGCCGCAGGACCTCGCGTCGCATCGCTGCATCAACTACCGGCTGACCACCGCGGGCGGGCTGTACCTGTGGGAGTACGAGAAGGACGGCCGGCAGATGCAGGTCCGGGTCGACGGCCCGCTGGTGCTCAACGACGGCGACCTGATCCTGGCCGCGACGCTGGCCGGGCAGGGGATCGGCTACCTGTACGACGACCTCGTCGCCGGGCACGTGGCCGAGGGCCGGCTGATCCGCGTGCTGTCGGACTGGGCGCCGCCGCCATCGGCCTACTACCTGTACTACCCGAGCCGCCGCCAGCTGCCGCCCGCCCTGGCCGCGCTGGTCGAGGCGCTGCGCACAGCGGTCCCGCCGGCCGGTCATGCGCGCGGGTCCGCCACGGCACGTCGACGGCCCGGGTGATCCGGCTCGTCGACCGGTCGGCGGGTGGTCCGCGCAGCCGCAGGACGCGCACGGTCGAGGGAGCACGACTGACCGGAACAGGACCGGCCGGACGCGCGGGGCTACCCTCGCCCGGGGATGAGCCGGGACCGTACCGATCGGCGCGACGCCTGCCGCGGGTCGCCGAACATCCCCTGGTTCCGGCAAGCGGACGGTGTTCCGTCGCCGCGGGATGACCGCGGCCAACCCGACGGCTCGCGCTACGTCGTCGCGCGCAACCGCTGCCACTCGCCGTAGGTCGCCGATCGCCAGATCCACTCGAGCGGCCGAAGCGTAAGGCACGCAGCCACCAGAGGCTGAACGCGATCTGCAGGAGCACCATGGCGATCGCGAGCAGGAGATCCATCGCGGCGCCGGACCGGCGGATGAGGCCGATGCCGAAGCCATCGAACACGAGGAAGTAGAAGACGCTCTGCCCGACATAGTTGGTGAGCGCCATCCGGCCGAACGCCGCGAGCCCGCTCAGCGCCGCGCGCCGCGCCCAGGCGCGACACATCACGATCAGCATTGCCGCGTATCCGAACGCCAAGGTCGGCGTCGCGACATCTTCGGCGACCCTCGCCAACACGCCGATCGCTGCCGGCCACGAGGACGTGCTCGCCCCGGCGACCGGCCTGAGGAGCGAGAGCAGGAGGCCCGCGGGAAGCAACGTCGCGGCGAGGCGGCTCATGAGGGCCGCATGCCTGGTCGGCTCCTGGAGCCAGCGCTGACGGTAGATCCATGCGCCCAGCAGGAACTGGCCGGCGCCCTGCGCCCACAGCGCCATGATCGTCACGCTGCCGTACGTCATGCCGGCGCGCAGCACGCAGACATGGACCATCTGCGCGTAGTCGCCCTGGCACAGCGCATGCCACAGCGCGTCATGCAGCGCTGCGGACATCGCGCGTCGATGCAGGCTCGATGCCGGGCCGGCGAGGTGAGCCGCGAGCAGCGATACCGCCTGGCCGGAGAAGACGAGAAGAACGCTGCCGGCGACCAGAAGAGCCTGCATCGAAAGGCGGCGCGTCAGCAGGAGCAGGAACCCTACCAGAGCGTAGTCGTGCAGGATGTCGCCGAACCAGAGGAAGAACAGGTGAAGGAACCCGATGACGAGAAAAAACGTCAGGCGCCTCGCATAGACACGGCCGGCATCGGCACCACGTCGCAGGACACGCTCGGTGAACAGCGCGAAGCCGACGCCGAACAGGACGCCGAACAGACACTGGGCCTTCCCCGCGATCAACCACTCGCCGAGGAAGGCCACGACGCGATCGAGCGCCGGAGACGGAAGCGAAGCTGCCGTCGCCGCCGGCATGAAGGCGCGTGTGGTCTCGAACAGGTTCATCCAGGCGACGCCGAACAGCGCGAAACCGCGGATCACGTCGATGTCGTGGATCCTGTCGGCCCGGTCGACCGGCGCCGCGGTGACGGTGACGATGTCCCGCAGCTAGGTAGACATTCTCAGGGATGCACTCCGTCATGATGCGCTTCGCCCCGCGCATCTGGCGTGCCAACGCGCCGGGTCCTCTAAACCATTGACTTCATGCCGGATTCTCTCACGCCGTGCGACGGGAACGCGGCGATCATGATGTGCCGCCACTTCCGGGCAATCGACGCCACTCCATGGTGCGACGCGTCACCATCGCCGCCGGATGTCGAACGGCCTCGAGATCCGCGGCTTCCACGGCCGCGCCGCTCTATGGCCGGATATGTCCGCTCTCTGGCGGCGCCCGCACTTTCGTGACAACCGCACTCGGGAGATGCTGCGGCCACGCCAACAGCCAGGAGGCTCGCGATGTCCGACACCGCACTGCTCGTGATCGACGTTCAGCAATCCTTCCGTCACGCGCCGTACTGGAGCGACGAGGACGTCGCGCCGTTCGTCCTCGCCGTCCGTCAGCTGGTCGACGGCGCGCGTTCGCGCGGGCTGCCGGTGCTGCAGGTGTTCCACATCGAGGAGACGGGCCACTTCTCCCTCGCCTCGGGGCATGTCCGCACGCTCGCGCCGCTGGCGATCCGACCGGACGCGGTGTTCCACAAGCGCAGGCACAGCGCCCTGGTCGGCAGCGGCCTCGAGGTCTGGCTGACGCAGCACGGGGTGCGTCGCCTCATCGTCTGCGGCATCCGCACCGAGCAGTGCTGCGAGACCACGACGCGGCACGCGTCGGACCGCGGCTGGGACGTCGACTACGTGACCGACGCGACGCTGACCTTCGCGATGACCGGCGCGGACGGCCGGCGCCACACACCGGCCGAGATCAAGGCGCGCACCGAGCTGGTGCTGGCGAACCGCTTCGCCCGCATCGCCACGGTCGAGCAGGCGCTGTCCGGGCCTGCGCTGCCGGCCGCCGCATGACCCGGGCGCCGCGGCACATCCCCATCCTGGTGGTGCTGCCGCCGCGTGCGCTGCTGCTGGACTTCGCCGGTCCGCTGGAGGTGTTGCGGATCGCCGGCGCCGTGCAGGATCGCGTCCGCTTCGAACTCGCCTTCGCGGCTGCTCGGCGCGTGACCCGGAGCTCGATCGGATTGACCCTGAGTGGCACCGGCCCGATGCCGAGGGCGGTCGAGCCGGGCACCGTCATCCTGGTGCCGGGCTCGGCCAGCCGCGCCCTCGGACCACCTTCGGATCGTGACGTCGACGACGAGGCGGAGGCGCAGATCGTGACTTGGCTGCGCGACACGGTGCGGCCCGGGCACCTGCTGGTGACGGTCTGCGACGGCGCGCTGCTGGCGGCGCGAGCGGGGCTGCTCGACGGATATACGTGCACCACCCATCACGAGAGCTGCGCCCGGCTCGCCGCGATCGCGCCGCAAGCGCGGGTGCTCGGGAACCGCCTGTTCGTCGAGGATCGCGACCGGTTCAGCAGCGCCGGCGTGACCGCGGGTGTCGACCTGATGCTCCACCTGGTCTCGGTCTGGGCGGGTCCGGCGGCTTCCGTCGCCGCCGCACGCAGCCTGGTCGTCTACATGCGCCGCGGCCCGGATGACCCGCAGCTCTCGCCCTGGCTGGAGGGGCGCAGCCACCTCCATCCCGTCGTGCATCGCGCGCAGGACGCGATCGCCGCCGATCCGACGCGGAACTGGTCGCTCGCCGAGCTGGGCCGGGTCGCCGGGGCCAGTCCTCGCAACCTCTCGCGGTTGTTCTCGGTCCATGCCGGCATGACCGTCGGCGACAGCGTCAGCCGGGGCCGCGTCGCGCTGGCGCGCGACCTGATCGAACGGACGGATCTCGCGATGGAGCAGGTCGCCGAGCGGGCGGGATTCGCCTCGTCGCGGCACATGCGGCGGGTATGGCGACGGTTCCACCCGGCGGCGCCGTCGCAGACACGTGCAACGGTCGCGCACCCGCCGTAGCAAAGCGCCCTCAGCGGCGCAGGGATCGGGAAGGGCGCGTCCGCCTCCGCTCAGCGCAGCCGGTCGAGGGCGAGGTTGAGCGACAGCACGTTGACGTGCTCGGCGCCGAACAGGCCGAGGGTCGGACCGACGGTGTGCGCCGCGACCAGGGCCAGCACGCGGTCTGGCGGCAGGTGACGCGCCGCCGCGACGCGCGCGACCTGGCGCCGGGCGGTCTCGGGCGAGACGTCCGGATCCAGTCCCGAGCCGGAGGTGGTGACGCCGTCGCCCGGGGCACCGGGACCGCCGGCCCCACGCAGGTCGGCCTTGATGCGGTCGATCAGCGCCTTGGAGGTGGGAGCCAGGTTCGACGCGCTCGAGGTGCTGGCGTCGTACGGCGTCGGCACCGTCTTGCTGGGGTCCTTCGGGTCGGTGCCGGTGATCGCCGACGGACGCGGGTGGAAGTAGCGCGCACTCGTGAAGCCCTGTCCGATCAGCGACGAGCCGACCGGGCGGCCGCCGGCGAACAGCACGCTGCCGGTGGCGGCGGAGGGAAAGGCGACGCTGCCGACGCCGACGAAGCCGAGCGGGCAGGCGAGGCCGAGCAGCAGCGTGAACAGCACCACCAGGATGCCGGCGGGACGCAGGTGGGCGAGCATGCGGAGCGTTCCTTCAGACGAAGACGTGCAGGGCGGTGAGGACCATGTCGATCAGCTTGATGCCGGCGAACGGCGCCAGTATGCCGCCCACGCCGTAGATCAGCAGGTTGCGACGCAGCAGCGCCGCCGCACCGATGGCGCGGAAACGCACGCCGCGCAGTGCCAGCGGCACCAGGGCCACGATCACCAGCGCGTTGAAGATCACCGCCGAGAGGATCGCGCTCTGCGGCGTCGACAGCCGCATCACGTTGAGCGCCTGCAGCCCGGGATACGAGGTCACGAAGATCGCAGGCAGGATCGCGAAGTATTTCGAGATGTCGTTGGCGATCGAGAAGGTGGTCAGCGCGCCGCGGGTGATCAGCAGCTGCTTGCCGATCTCGACGATCTCGATCAGCGCCAGCGCCGGCGCGTCGTTGGTGCCGTCGCCGCACATCGCCACCAGCCGGCCCTCGGCCTGGGCGCGGCGTATGTAGCCGAGCTTGTCCTGCGGCGTCGCCTCGGCGATGAAGTCGTCGACGCCGGCCTCGCCGGCGATGGTGGCGGCGGTGACCCGGTTGTCGCCGGTCACCATCACCGTGCGTATGCCCATCTGGCGCAGCGCCGCGAAGCGCTCGCGTATGCCCGGCTTGACCGTGTCCTTGAGCTCGATCACGCCGAGCAGCGTGCTGTCGATCGCGACCGCGAGCGGGGTGCCGCCGGCGCGGCTGATCCGGTCCACCGCGGCGGTGAAGGCGGGCGGCGGTGCGGCGCCGCCCACGGCGGCCAGCACGGAATCGACCGCGCCCTTGCGCCAGGCGTGCCCGTCCTGGTCCAGTCCGGACAGCCGGGTGTTGGCCGAGAACGCGATCAGGTGGGCGCCCTCGGACAGCGTCGCCTGCGCGCCGTGGCGGTCGCGCACGAAGCTTACGATGGCGCGGCCCTCCGGCGTCTCGTCGCCGAGCGAGCAGAGCAGCACCGCCTCGGCGAGCCGGCCCATGGTCACGCCGGGGACCGGGATGATCTCGGCCGGCATGCGGTTGCCGAAGGTGATGGTGCCGGTCTTGTCGAGCAGCAGCGCGTCGACGTCGCCGGCCGCCTCGACGGCGCGTCCGGAGGTCGCGACCACGTTGAAGCGGATCAGCCGGTCCATGCCGGCGATGCCGATCGCCGACAGCAGGCCGCCGATGGTGGTCGGGATCAGCGTCACCAGCAGGGCGGCCAGCACCGGTACGGTCAGCAGCGTGCCGGAATAATGCGCGAAGCCCACCAGCGTCACGACCGCGATCAGGAAGATGATGGTGAGGCCCGCGAGCAGGATGTCGAGCGCGATCTCGTTCGGCGTCTTGCGTCGCTCCGCACCCTCGACCAGCTTGATCATGCGGTCGATGAAGGTCTGGCCCGCCTCGGCGGTGATACGCACCACCAGCCAGTCCGACATCACCTGGGTGCCGCCGGTCACGGCACTGCGGTCGCCGCCGGATTCGCGGATCACCGGTGCCGACTCGCCGGTGATGGCGCTCTCGTTGACCGAGGCGATGCCGCGCACGATCTCGCCGTCGGAGGGCACGATGTCGCCGGCCTCGACCAGCACCAGGTCGCCGGCGCGCAGCTCCGGTCCCGGCACCGGCTGCCAGAAGGCGGTGTCTCGGGCGTCGACCAGGCGCTTGGCCAGCGTCTGGGTGCGGCTGCGTCGCAGGCTCTCGGCACGCGCCCGGCCGCGGCCCTCTGCCACCGCCTCGGCGAAGGTCGCGAACAGCACCGTCAGCCACAGCCAGAAGCCGATGGTCAGCGCGAAGCCGGCATGCTGGCCGGTCGCGTGCGCGAACAGCGCGCGCAGCCCGAGCAGGGTGGTCAGCATCGCCACGATCTCGGTCACGAAGATGACCGGGTTGTGCATCAGGCCGCGCGGGTCGAGCTTGCGGAAGGCATCCGCGACCGCGCGGGCGATGATCGAGCGGTCGAACAGGGTGATGGTTGCGGTCTCGGGCTGCGGCGCGTGTGCGTCCACGGGTGCGTATCCTTGGGTTCGGGTGCCGATCTCGGATCGATCAGTAGGTCGTGCCGGTGCCGAGCACGACCTGCTCGGCGAGCGGGCCGAGCGCGTCCGCAGGCATGAACTGCAGGCCGCCCAGCACGATGATCACGCCGACCAGCAGTCCGACGAACAGCGGCCCCGTGGTGGGGAAGGTGCCGGCCGACGGTGGCAGCTTGGGCTTGGCGGCGAGCGAGCCCGCGATCGCCAGCACCGGCACCATTACCGCGAAGCGGCCGAACAGCATCGCCAGCGCCTGGCCATAGATCAGCAGCGGCCCGGTCGCGGTGATGCCGGCGAACGCGCTGCCGTTGTTCTCGGTGGCCGAGGTCCAGGCGTAGAGCATCTCGGTCAGGCCGTGCGGGCCGGCATTGGCCAGCGCGCCGGTGCCTGCCGGCAGCACCATCGACAGGCCCGCACCGCAGAGGATGAACAGCGACTGGATCAGCAGCGCCAGCATCGCCAGCTTGATCTCGCGCGCCTGCACCTTCTTGCCGAGATACTCCGGCGTGCGGCCGACCATCAGTCCGGCGACGAACACCGACAGCAGGGCGAACACGATGATGTAGTAGAGCCCGGAGCCGACGCCGCCCGGCGTGACCTCGCCGAGCTGCATCAGCAGCAGCGGCACCAGCCCGCCGAGCGGGGTGAAGCTGTCGGTGAAGCCCGCCACCGCGCCGCAGGAGGTGCCGGTGGAGGCGATGTTGAACAGCGTGGTCAGGGCGATGCCGAAGCGGACCTCCTTGCCCTCCATGTTGCCCATCGCGGGATCGACGCCGGCGGCGGTGAGCAGCGGGTTGCCGTGCGCCTCGGCGGCGTAGGCGCCGATGGCGGCGGCACTGAGCAGCAGCGCCATGGCGACGAACAGCGCGGTGCCCTGGCGGGGTGCGGCGACGATGCGGCCGAACATCACCGGCATCGCGAACGGGATCAGCAGCAGCAGCCAGGTCTCGAAGGCGCAGGTGAATGCCGTCGGGTTCTCGTAGGGATGCGCGCTGTTGGCGTTGAAGAAGCCGCCGCCGTTGGTGCCGAGCTGCTTGATCGCCTCCTGGAACGCCACCGGCCCCATCGACAGCGTCTGCTTCGCACCCTCCAGCGTGGTCACCTCGGGCCAGGCGTGCAGCGTCTGCGGCACGCCGCTCGCCATCAGCACCAGGGTCGCCAGCACGCTGATCGGCAGCAGCAGGTAGAGGGTGATGCGGGTGAGGTCGGCGTAGAAGTTGCCCAGCGTGCGCAGGCCGCCGGCGGAAAAGGCGCGCGACAGGGCGATCGCGATCGCGATCCCGGTCGCAGCCGACAGGAACATGTGCGTCGTCAGCCCCAGCATCTGCGCGCTGTCGGAGATCGACGCCTCCGGGACGTAGGCCTGCCAGTTGGTGTTGGTCACGAAGCTGACCGCGGTGTTCAACGCGAGGCCCGGCGCCATGCCGGCGATGTGCTGCGGATTGAACGGCAGGTAGTACTGCAGCCGCAGCATCGCGTAGAGCAGCGCGAAGTGCAGCGCGTTCAGCATCAGCACCGCGGCTGCGTAGTCGCGCCAGCCCATCTGCCGAGCCGCGTCGATGCCGCAGAGCCGGTACAGCGCGGCCTCGACCGGTCCCAGCACCGGGGAGAGGAAGTGGCGTTCGCCCTGGGCAAGGCGGGCGATGAAGCGACCGACGGGAACGGCGCAGGCGAACAGGATCGCCAGCACCAGCGCGATCTGCGCCAGACCGATGAAAGTCATGAGGAGGTTTCCAGCAGGGCGGTCAGAAATCTTCCGGGCGCAGCAGCGCCCAGAACAGGTAGACCAGCAGCAACAGGGCGGTCAGCGCGCCGAGGATCAGGTCGAACATCGCATCAGATCCGATCGCACAGGGCGGCGTAGCCGGCCATCGACAGGATGAGGCCGGTGCCGAGGATCAGCAGCAGGAGGTCGAACATGATGTGCCCGCTCGGGTTGGAGGTATCGGTCTCGCACCGCGACAACTAGGCGAGGGCGGCGTAAAGGCGCGATACGCGTTGCCGGAGGCGGGCATAAAGCCGGCGTAAATGGCGACGCGGGGGAGGGCGCTGGTATATGACCGCGAGCGCTCGCCCGCCTGCTATCCGCCACCCGGAGCGCCGTCACGGAGGCCGTCATGCCCGCAGACAGGATCCGACCGCAGTGGCGCCGATGACGCCGCCGGATGCGGCGGCGCCGGAGCAGGCGCGCGACGCCGGGTTCATGCGCCTCGCGATCGAGGAGGCCCGCCTCGCGGACTACCCGTTCGGCGCCGTCATCACCCGCGGCGACGCGGTGCTGGCGCGCGGGCGCAACGCCGGTGCTGCGCGGCGCGATCCGACGGCGCACGGCGAGATGGTGGCGATCCAGAACTTCCTGGCCGCACACGGGCCGGATGCCTTGCGCGGCACCACGCTGTACAGCTCCGGCGAGCCGTGCCCGATGTGCATGGGCGCGATCCTGTGGTGCGGCATCGGCCGCCTGGTCTACGCCGCCTCGATCCCGCAGCTGGCGACGCGCATGAACCAGGTCATGCTGCGCTGCGAGGAGATGGCGGCGCAGTCGTTCGCGCCGATCGCCATCACCGGCGGCGTGCTCGAGGCGGAGGCGATGGCGCTGTTCGGTGCGTCGACGGAATAGCCGCGCGCGCGGCTCAGCGGAAATCCCGCGTCGGCACGCGGATCGTGGGCGCGCTGTCGAGCCCGTGCAGCAGCGGCGTCAGGTCCTCCAGCCGCTGCGCCACCAGGTGCACCACCTCGCCCGCGCGCTGCACCCGGCCGTGGCAGGCGACCATGCCGGCCGACAGGATCAGCCGGCGCTGGCGCTCGAAAAGCGACGGCCAGATCACCAGGTTGCCGATGCCGGTATCGTCCTCGACGGTCATGAACATCACCCCCTTGGCCGAGCCCGGCTTCTGCCGCACCAGCACGATGCCGGCGACGGCGATGCGTCGTCCGTCGCGTTCCACCAGCAGCCGCTCGCAGGGCGCGATGCCGGAGCGTGACAGCACCGGGCGCAGCAGGGCGAGCGGGTGGCGGCGCAGCGTCAGCCCGGTGCTGCGGTAGTCGGCTACCACCTCGCCGCCCTCGCTCAGCGGGGAGAGCGACACCGCCGGCTCGTCCTGCGGCGCGAACAGCGGCAGCGGTGCCGGGTCCAGCCCGCGCACCCGCCACAGTGCGGCGCGCCGGGACAGGCCGATCGCCTGGAACGCGTCGGCGCTCGCGAGCTGTTCGAGCGCATCGCGCGGCAGCATCGCGCGTCGCTGCAGCGCCTCGATCGAGGCGAACGCGCCGCCCGACGCGCGGCACGCGACCAGGCGGTTCGCGTCCGCCTCGGACAGGCCGCGCACCATGCGCAGGCCCAGGCGCAGGGCGAGATAGCGCCCGTCGCCGGGCTGCAGCGTGCAGTCCCAGGCGCTGGCGTTGATGCAGACCGGGCGCACCGGCACGCCGTGCGCCTCGGCGTCGCGCACGATCTGTGCGGGAGCGTAGAACCCCATCGGCTGGCTGTTCAGCAGGCTGGCGGCGAAGATGTCGGGGTGGTGGCATTTCATCCAGGCGCTGGCGTAGGCGATGCGGGCGAAGCCGGCGGCATGGCTCTCGGGGAAGCCGTAGGAGCCGAACCCCTCGATCTGCTTGAAGGTGCGGGCGGCGAACTCCTCCGGGTACTTGTTGCGCACCATCCCCTGGATCAGCTTGTCGCGGAACTCGCCGACGCCGCCGGTGATCTTGAAGGTCGCCATCGAGCGTCGCAGCCGGTCCGCCTCCGAGGGCGTGAATCCCGCGCACTGGATCGCGACCTGCATCGCCTGCTCCTGGAACAGCGGCACCCCGAGCGTCTTCTTCAGCACCCGCTCCAGCTCCGGCCTGCAATATTCCGGCTCCTCCAGACCCTCGCGCCGGCGCAGGTAGGGATGCACCATGTCGCCCTGGATCGGGCCGGGACGCACGATCGCGACCTGGATCACCAGGTCGTAGAACACCTTCGGTTTCAGCCGCGGCAGCATCGCCATCTGCGCCCGGCTCTCGATCTGGAAGGTGCCGAGGGTGTCGGCGCGCCGGATCATCTCGAAGGTCTCGGCGTCGTCGTCGGGGATGCCGGCGAGGTCGCGCCGCTCGCCGCGATGCGTCTCCAGCAGGTCGAAGGCGCGGCGCATGCAGCCGAGCATGCCCAAGCCCAGCACATCGACCTTCATGAAGCGCAGCGTGTCGATGTCGTCCTTGTCCCACTCGATGACCTGCCGGTCCGCCATCGCCGCCGGCTCGATCGGCACCAGCGTGTCGAGCCGCTCGCGGGTCAGCACGAAGCCGCCGGGATGCTGGCTGGCGTGGCGCGGGAAGTTGATCAGCTCGCGCGTCAGCGACAGCGTCAGGCGCAGCCGGCGATCCTCGAGGTTGAGGTGCAGCGCCCGCGCATGCTCCTCGTCGACGCCGTCCTCGCTCCAGCCCCAGACCTGCGAGGCGAGCGCCGAGGTCACGTCCTCTGGCAGGCCCATAACCTTGCCGACGTCGCGCAGCGCACCGCGCGAGCGGTAGCGCGAGATCACCGCGCACAGGGCCGCGCGGTGGCGGCCGTAGCGGCGGTAGATCCACTGGATCACCTCCTCGCGCCGCTCATGCTCGAAATCGACGTCGATGTCGGGCGGCTCGTCGCGGTCGGCCGAGATGAAGCGCTCGAACAGCAGGCTGCTCTGCACCGGATCGATCGCGGTGAT
This sequence comes from uncultured Acetobacteraceae bacterium, assembly GCA_964242335.1. Lineage (GTDB taxonomy): Bacteria > Pseudomonadota > Alphaproteobacteria > Acetobacterales > Acetobacteraceae > Lichenicoccus. Next base: position 83,441 of record CAXTAY010000012.1, read on the forward strand.
GCCGAGCACGTAGCAGATCGCCGAGTTGGCGGCCGAGCCGCGTCCCTGGCACAGGATGCCGCTCTCGCGGGCGAAGCGCACGATGGCGTTCACGGTGAGGAAGTAGGGCGCGTAGTTCAGCGTCGCCACCAGCGACAGCTCGTGTCGGAGCTGTGCCGTGACCGCCTCCGGCACGCCGTGCGGATAGACCACCGGAGCCCGCTCGCGCACCAGCCGTTCGAGATCCTGCTGGTCGTCCAGCCCAGGCGTCTCGCTCTCCTCGGGGTACTGGTAGGCCAGCATGTCGAGCGAGAAGCGGCAGCGCCCGGCGATCTCCAGGCTCGCGGCGAGTGCCGCTTCGTGCGAACTCCCGTACAGCCGGCAGACCTCGTGCGGCGACCTCAGGTGTCGGTCGACCGAGCGCTCGCGCCGGAAGCCGGCCTGCTCGATGCTGCAGCCCTCGCGTATGCAGGTCACCACGTCCTGCAGGATGCGCCGCTGCTGGTGGTGGTAGAGCACGTCGCCGGTGACCACCGTGGCCACGCGAGATGCGGCGGCGCGCTCGGCGGTGCGCGCGAGGCGTTCCTGGTCGTTCGGGCGGCGCTGCAGGGTCAGCGCGCAGTAGGCGCGGTCGCCGAACAGCTCGCGCAGGCGGCCCAGCTCGCGCGCGCAGGCCGGCTGGTCGGCCGGCGGCAGCAGGATGCTGAGCAGCCCCTCGCTCCACTCCGACAGGTCCGACCAGGACAGCGCGCACCTGCCCTTGCCGGCGCGCGACTTGCCGATGCTGAGCAGCCGGCACAGGCGGGCATAGCCGTCGCGGCCGGTGGGGTAGACCAGCAGCGGGGGCGCATCCGTCAGGTCGAGCCGGCAGCCGGTGATCAGCCGCACCCCGGTCTCGGCCGCGCGATGGTGGGCGCGCGCGATGCCGGCGAGGCTGTTGCGGTCGGTGATGGCGAGTGCCTCCATGCCGATCACGGCGGCCTGGGCGAACAGCTCCTCCACGTGGCTGGCACCGCGCAGGAAGGAGTAGTTCGAGGTGACCTGCAGCTCGACGTAGCGCATCCGGCGACGCTAGCAGGATCATGAACAAAACAGGAACATCATTCTCGGGCTCGGGCTCTCGGGCTCTCGGGCTGGATGGCCGGCTTCGGCGGGCGTTGCGTCGCCGACGCGATCCGGCCAGGCTCGGTGCCCAGGCTCCGTGCCACCTGCGCGAGGGAGGACGGCATGCGCTCCAGCTGGGATGTCCCGGGCGATGGGCCGATCGATCCCGCCTGCGCGCTGCTGCTCGACCGCGCCGGCGCACCGTCCCCGGCCGGCAGCGCCGCGGCGGTGGCGCAGGTGCGCGACCTCGCCATCGACGGGCCGGGTGGGGCGCTGCCGCTGCGGCTCTACCTGCCCGAGCCGCGGCGCAGTGCCGCGCTGCTGGTCTGGCTGCATGGCGGCGGCTTCGTCTCCGGCGGGCTGGACAGCCACGACGTGCCGCTGCGCGCCCTCGCCGACGCGGCCGGCTGCGCGGTGGTCGCGGTCGCGTATCGCCTGGCGCCGGCGCATCCCTATCCGGCGGCGATCCGCGACGCGCACGCGGCCCTGCTCTGGGCCGCCTCGCATGCCGCGTCGCTGGGCGCGGACGCGTCGCTGCTCGCGGTGGGCGGGGACAGCGCCGGCGGCAACCTCGCGGCGGTCGCGGCGATGCTGTGCCGCGACGAGGGCGACCCGCGCCTGGCGCTGCAGGTCCTGGTCTACCCGGACGGCGACGCGCGTGCCGGTTTCCGCCGCGAGTCCTGGCGCCTGCATGACGGGCTCGTGCTCGGTCGCGCCGACAAGGACCGCACGCTGGCGCTGTACCTGCCGGACGGCATCGACCGCACCGACCCGCACGTCTCGCCGGCGCTGGCACCGGTGGAGGCGCTGCGCGGCCTGGCGCCGGCGCTGGTGCTGACCGCCGAGTTCGACCCGCAGCGCGACGAGGGGGAGGCATACGCGGCGAGGCTGCGCGAGGCCGGCGTGACGGTGTCGCTGACGCGCCATGCCGGCATGATCCACGGCTTCTGGCAGATGGCCGGCCTGCCGGGCCCGGCCGACCGGGCCAACCGGCAGATCGCCGCGGCGTTGGCCCTCCGCCGGGAATGATCTAGAAGCCCCCGGTTGATGGATGGGAGCGTAGTCGATGGCTGAGGATGTGTCCGCCGATAGCCTGGTCACCATGGCGTCCGGGGTCCGCTACCGCGATGCGGTGGTCGGCGACGGGCCGACGCCCGCCGCCGGGCAGAGGGTGTCGGTGCACTATACCGGCTGGCTCGACGATCGGGGCAAGGCAGGCCGCAAGTTCGACAGCTCGCGCGACCGCGGCGCGCCGTTCGGCTTCACGCTCGGGATGGGCGAGGTGATCTCCGGCTGGGATCTCGGCGTCGCCACCATGCAGGTCGGCGGCAGGCGCACCCTGGTGCTGCCGCCCGAGCACGGCTACGGCGCGCGCGGCGCCGGCGGCGTGATCCCGCCGAACGCCACGCTGATCTTCGACGTCGAGCTGCTCGGCGTCGGCTGACGTGTCCCGGAGGCCCGCGTGCCGGCTGGCGCTCGCGCTGGTGCTGTCGGCGGCGGCGGTGCCGGCGCGTTCGGCCGGGACGGTGCTGGAGCTGCGCGGCGAGGGGGTTCAGGTCTATGCCTGCCAGGCCGCTCCCGGCAGCTTCGCGTGGCAGCTGAAGGCGCCGGACGCCTCGCTGCGCGACGCTTCGGGGGCCGAGGTCGGACGGCATTTCGCGGGTCCGAGCTGGCGCGCGCGCGACGGCAGCACGGTGGTGGGCGAGCTGCTGGTCTCGAGCCCGGCGCCGGATGCCGGCGCGATCCCGTGGCTGCTGCTGCGCGCCAGGTCGCATGCCGGGCAGGGCGCCTTCGCCGGGATCGGCTTCATCGCCCGCACCCACACCCGGGGCGGCCTGGCACCGGCGACCGGGTGCGACCGGGCGCATCTCGGCGACGAGGCGCGCGTGCCGTACCGGGCGACCTACCTGCTGTTTCCGTGACGGGCCCTCAGAACAGCCCGTGCAGGAACCAGCGCAGGTCGCCGGTGCAGGCATCGGTACCGTCGCCGCGTCGGAACAGCCAGAAGCGTCGGCCGGTCTCGTCCTCCAGCCGGAAATAGTCGCGCACCGCCAGGAACTCGCCGGAGCGTCGCCACCACTCGCCGGCGATCCGCTCCGGACCGTCGGCGCGGCGCACCTGGTGGCGGTGGTTGCGCCAGACGAAGAAGCTGGGCGGGTGGTCCGGCAGCGTCGTCAGGGTGTGGACCGGCATCGGCGGGTCGAACAGCCGGACCGGACGGGGCAGGGCGGCGGGCCACGCCGTCGGCCAGTCCGGCCGCACCGGGTCGAGCGCCGGCGAGGCGCGCACCGAGCGTTCCGGCACGTCGCTCTGCACCGGTGCGGGACGCCACAGCCGGCCCGGGCCCAGCCGGTTGCCCAGTCTGTCGATCAGCGGAGCCATCGCGGCGGGATCGACCCGTCCGTGCCATTCCGGCCCCGCTCCCAGCTCGGCTCCCAGCTCGGCTCCCAGCGTATCCTGGCCGGCACGCAGCGGCTCCGACACCAGCGCGGTGAGCACCATCGCCTCGATGCCTTCGCCGGGATCGACCTGTTCCAGCCGCTCCTCGAACAGCCGGGCGATGTGGGGCGCCGCGCGCGAGGCACGGGCCAGGCCGACATGCTGCAGCTGCCGGCTGTTATCGAGGCGCGCGAACGCCAGCTGCAGTCGCCTCGCTCCCTGGCCGCGCGCCTCCAGGCGTCGGCAGAGCCGGTCCGCGAGCCGCGCCGTCGCCGCCGACAGCGACTGCGCCTCCAGCAGCGGCTCGGCGAAGGCGAGCCGCTCGGCGACCGGCATCTCCGGCCGCACCGGCTCGATCGGCTCGGCCACGCGTCCGAACGCCTGGTCCAGCCGCCGCACCACCTCCGCGCCCAGGCGCTTGACCAGCGGTGCGCGCGGCAGGGCGGCGAGCTCGCCGATGCGGCGCAGCCCGAAGCGATGCAGCAGGGCGATCGCCTCCGTCCCGAGTCGCAGCGCCTCCACCGGCATCGCCAGCAGCGCCGAGAGATCGCCCGGCGGCGCCACCGTCAGCTTCTGGCTCCCGTAGCGCGCCAGCGCGTGCGCAGCACCGGGCGTATCGGCCAGGGCGAGCCGGCTGGACAGTCCGGCGCGCTCGAGCCGTGACGACAGGTCCGACAGCAGCGCCGCTTCCCCTTCCTCCGCCTCTCCATCTTCCGCGGCGCCGCCCAGCAGGTGCGTGCATCCGGTGACGTCGAGCCAGATCCCGTCCGGCGGCGAGGCGCTGGTCAGCGGCGTGTAGCGCAGGCACCAGGCGGCGAGCCCGGCCAGCGCGTCGGCGTCCGCCTGCGGTGCCTCGGTCGCGATGCGCAGTCCCGGCACCATCGCCTGGGCGTGGGCGAGCTTCATGCCCGGATGCAGGCCGAGCCGGCGCGCCTCCGGGCAGGCAGAGGCGATGACCAGGCGCGGTCCCTCGCTGCGCGAGACGACCAGGGGATCAGGCGGTGGCGGCTCAGGCGATGCGCGAGACGAGCTCGGTGCGGCCGGATCGGCGGGGGAGACGCGACGCAGCCGGTCGGTCGACCAGTGCGGCAGCCACAGAGAGACGACCCGTCTCATGGCAGGCGTCCAGGGTCCAGTGGACGGGGGCGACATGCGCGCCCGCGCCGCGGCAGCGCATCAGCTCCAGCCGCCACAGGGCAGGGCCGAGCACACGCTCCGGCGCCCGCGAGGCGCCGCCGCCCTCCGCGTGTGTCGGGCGCGGCAGCACGCCGACGCGCCAGCGGCTGGCGGCGGCACTCGGGGCGATCAGCGCCGGATCGTCGTGATGTCGGCTGCGCCGGATCGCGAAGCCGACGACGCCGGAGGATTCCGCCGCCAGCTGCAGCCGGCGCGAGGCGGTCAGCGCGAGCCGGCCATCGATCTCGCCGACCACGCCGAGCAGCCCGCGATGGCGCAGCGCCTCCTCCATCACGTCCGGCACCGCACGGCCGGCCTCGACCAGGATCAGCCGGTCCGGGTGCAGACCGAACGCCGACAGTGCCGGCGCGAACAGGTCGCGTCCGCGCATCGCCCACAGCACCTGGCCGTGGCCGCGGCTGCGGGCGAGCAGGCTGCCGACCAGCAGGCTGGGCAGGGTCGCATGCTCGCTGTCGGCACCCTGACCGAGCACCTCGTGCAGCGCTCCCGCGGCCAGGCCGCCTTCCGGCAGGACACGGTCGATGGCCTCGATGCCGAAATCCAGCCGCGAGGCGGCGGCGGCGTTGCGCGAGGCGCCCCGCTCGATGCGGCCGATCTGCAGGCGCAACCCGTCCAGGACCCGTGTCCGTTCCGCATCCATCACGCCCGCATCCGCCCACCCGCATCTGCCCGACCCATATCCGCTCATACTAGAACATATAGTGAACATTCCGGATGTGAGGAAACAGCAAATCGCTTCTTGAGCGTCGCGAAATCGCCGCGGCTTGTTATTACGCGCTAACGAAAATCCTCAACAGGTTGATCCTGCACGATTGCTGGATCGCGCTGCCTCCGCGTCATCAGGATGCGCCGCGCAGCCCGGCCCGCAGGCTCCGCCCCGCCTCGCTCGCCTCGTCCAGCAGCCCCAGCCGCAGGAACAGGTCGATCAGCACCAGGTTCACGTTGAACTTGAAGCGGTCGGTGTCGCGCACGATACGCAGCACCTCGTCGAGCGGCAGCAGTCGGAACTCCGCCACCTCGCCGTCATTCGGCACCGGCACCCAGTCCGGCGGCAGCCAGAGATCGTAGCAATGCAGCAGGTCGCGGCGCAGTCCTTCCGGTCGCTGCATGTCGTAGCTGATCTCGCCCACCTTGACCGCGCGCTGCGCCCAGTCGCGCGGCAGGCTGCATTCCTCCTCGCCCTCCTTGATCAGAGTCTGCTCGGGGCCGTAGCCGGCCGGGATGCCGCCCGCCACCAGGTGATCGAGCCTGCCCGGATCGAGCAGCTTGTCGTCCGCCCGGCGTCCCACCCAGAGATGCGGCCCCGCCTCGCCGCGCTGCCCATGCTGCACCAGGCCGTTGAGATGCACCCCCGCCGCCACCAGCCCGAAGCCGGGCAGCGCGCCGCGATCGATCCTGCCGAGGCTGCGGCCGTGGCGCTGCGAGACGATGTCGAAGGCTTCGCCGCGGTGGCGGAAATGCCCGTCGGCGGCCAGCGCGTCGGCGAGCGGCTCCAGCACCGAGGCGTCGGCGATGTCGAAGCCGCCATCGGCACCCGGCGGCAGCCCGTGCGCCGCCAGGACCGGCGCCAGCGCCGGGTCGATCCAGCCGAGCGCCGCGCCCTGCAGCCGCAGCGGATGCCGCCCACCCGGCAGCGTCGCGTTGTTGCACGCCGCGATGTGGCGGGCGAAGCCGCCGAGGCCCGTTCTGCCGGCGCCTTCCTGATCGGCACCCCGGCTCATGCGACCCCGCCAGGCAGAATCCTTTGCAATCCGGGTGGCACATGCCACATCCGCAGGTATGCCCTCTGCATCACCGTCCTCCCTTTCCCGACAGACGGCTCTGGAGACGGTCAGCGGCCTGCTGCCCTATCTCTGGCCACGCGGCGACCTGCGCGGCCGCCTGCTGGTGGTCAGCGCCGTCCTGCTGCTTCTGGCAGCCAAGGCCGCCACGGTCTACGTGCCCTACGTCTATTCGCGTGCGGTCGACGCGCTGTCGCGCCACGATCCGTCGCACGTGATCGTGGTGCCGGTGTCGCTGATCCTCGGCTACGGCCTGCTGCGCATCGCCTCCGGCGGCTTCGGCGAGCTGCGCGACGCGGTGTTCGCGCCGGTCAAGCAGCGGGTGATCCGGGTGGTCGCGATGCGCACCTTCCAGCACCTGCACGCGCTCTCGCTGCGCTTCCACCTCGACCGCCAGACCGGCGGCGTCACCCGGGCGATCGAGCGCGGCACCGCGGCGATCGAGCTGATCCTGCGCCTGGGCATCTTCAACATCGTCCCCACGCTGATCGAGACGCTGATGGTTACGGTGGTGATCTGGCGCCTGTTCGACTGGCGCTTCGCGCTCGCCACCTTCGTCACCGTGGTGGTCTATGTCGGCTTCACCGTCGGCTTCACCGGCTGGCGCATCGGCATCCGCCGCCGCATGAACGACATCGACAACGAGGCCAGCGGCAAGGCGCTCGACAGCCTGCTGAACTACGAGACGGTCAAGTATTTCGGCAACGAGGGGCACGAGGCGCGCCGCTACGACGAGGCCCAGGCGCGCTACGAGCGTGCCGCCGTGCGCACCCAGGTCTCGCTCAACATGCTCAACCTGGGGCAGGCCACGATCATCGCGGTGGCGCTGGCCGTGGTCATGCTGATGGCCGCGCGCGAGGTGGCGGCGGGGCACATGACGGTCGGCCGCTTCGTGCTGATCAACACCTACCTGATGCAGCTCTACGTGCCGCTCAACTTCCTCGGCTTCGTCTATGCCTCGCTGCGCCAGGGCGTCGTCGACCTGGAGCAGATGTTCCGCCTGCTCGGCCGCTCGCAGGACGTCTCGGATGGTCCCGACGCGGCACCGCTGCCGCCCCGGTTGGAGGACGCCCCGGCGGCGACGCTGCGCTTCGAGGCGGTGCATTTCGGCTACCGCGACGACCGCGAGATCCTGCGCGGGATCAGCTTCTCGATCCCCGCCGGCGGCCGCGTCGCCATCGTCGGCCCCACCGGGGCCGGCAAGTCGACCATCAGCCGGCTGCTGTTCCGCTTCTACGACGTCTGGGACGGCCGCGTGACGGTGGACGGGCGCGACGTGCGCGACTACGCCCAGGCCAGCCTGCGCGCCGCGATCGGCGTGGTGCCGCAGGACACGGTGCTGTTCAACGACACCATCCGCTACAACATCGCCTACGGGCGGATCGGCGCCAGCCAGGCCGAGATCGAGCACGCCGCCCGCCTGGCGCAGGTGCACGACTTCGTGCAGCGCCTGCCCGACGGCTACGACACCCGGGTCGGCGAGCGCGGCCTGAAGCTGTCCGGCGGGGAGAAGCAGCGCGTCGCCATCGCCAGGACCATCCTGAAGAACCCGCGCATCCTGATCCTCGACGAGGCGACCAGCGCGCTCGACACCCACACCGAGCAGGAGATCCAGGCCGCCCTGCGCACGGTCGCGGCCGACCGCACCACCCTGGTGATCGCGCACCGCCTGTCCACCGTCATCGATGCCGACGAGATCCTGGTGCTGGAGGACGGACGCATCGCCGAGCGCGGCACCCATCGCAGCCTGCTGGCGACCGGCGGGCTGTACGCCCGGATGTGGGCGGCGCAGGCCGAGGAAGAGCACGTCGACGCGGTGCTGGCCTGATCCCGCACCGCGCGACCCCGAGAGAGGACAGACTGATGAGCCCCGAGATCGACCACACCGCCCCGTCCAGTGCCACACCCGACCCGACCCTGGGCCAGGACGGTTCCGTGCCGGCCGAGCTCAGCCACGCCGGCGCGGTCGTCGACAAGGCGATCGAGTACATGGTCAGCAAGGACCTGCCGCCGCTGGCGATCGCCTCCGCCCTGCTCGGCGGCTCGCTCGGCGTGCTGGCGCGCACCATGGACCAGGCGGCGATGCTGCGGATGCTGGCCAACGCCGCCGACAGCGTGCGCGCCGGCGAGCTGCATCCGAGCTGAGGCGGGGCGACCCGCAGCCTTGACGCAGCGCCGCCGGGCCGCCATAAGCCGCGCCTGCATCGAACTGACGCCGGGCGCGTATCTGCCGGGCCTTCGCCGTACCGAGGATGATCGAGATGTCTCGCCGCTGCCAGATAACCGGCAAGGGCGTGCTGACGGGAAACAACGTCAGTCATGCCAACAACAAGAGCCGCCGCCGCTACTTGCCGAACCTGCAGGAGACCTCGCTGCTCTCCGACGTGCTCGGCGGTTCGGTGCGCATGCGTCTGACCACCAACGGCATTCGCACCATCGAGCATAATGGCGGCCTGGACTCGTTCCTGCTCGGCACCCCCAACCGCCGTCTGCCGCTCGAGGCGCAGGCCCTGAAGCGTCGCATCCTGCGCGCCCAGGGCAAGAAGGCCGCCGCCCAGCCGGGTTGAGCCGGCCTTCGGGCTTGCAAAACCGCGGCACCTGACGCATGTCAGGCGCCTGTCCTGCCGGCTCGCCCTGCCCTGAGCTGCCGTGCCCGGCAGCGGCATCCTGGCCGGGCTGAACTCGGCTTACCAGTGGCGTGCAGGCGGGCGGATCCGCAGGATCCTGTGACACCCGCACCTCGTCGATATCCAGCAAGTTCCTCCGGGGAGGTCCGCGTGTCCGCACATTCCGAGCTATCGAAGATCCGAAACATCGGAATCACGGCGCATATCGACGCCGGCAAGACCACCACGACGGAGCGCATCCTCTACTACACCGGCGTGTCGCATAAGATCGGCGAGGTCCACGAGGGCAACACCACCACCGACTACATGGACCAGGAGCGCGAGCGCGGCATCACCATCACCTCCGCCGCGGTCACCTGCGAGTGGAAGGACCACCGCATCAACATCATCGACACGCCCGGCCACATCGACTTCAACATCGAGGTGAACCGCTCGCTGCGCGTGCTCGACGGCGCCGTGTTCATCATCGAGGGCGTCGCCGGCGTGCAGCCGCAGTCCGAGACCAACTGGCGCCTCGCCGACCGCTATCGTGTGCCGCGCATCATCTTCATCAACAAGCTCGACCGTACCGGTGCCGACTTCTACCGCGCCTTCGACACGCTGAAGGAGAAGCTCGACATCATCGCGCTGCCGCTGCAGCTGCCGATCGGCATCGAGGACACCTTCATCGGGGTGGTCGACCTGGTCGAGATGAAGGCGATCGTCTGGGAGGGCGGCGAGCTGGGCGCTCGCTTCCACGACGAGGCGATCCCCGCCGAGCTCGCCGAGCGCGCCGCCGAGGCGCGTCAGCTGCTGCTCGACACCGCACTCGCCGCCGACAACGAGGCGATGGAGGAGTATTTCGAGAAGGGCGACGTCGAGGTCGCGACGCTGAAGCGCGCCATCAAGAAGGGCACGATCTCGGGGGAGTTCCGGCCGGTGCTGTGCGGCACCGCGTTCAAGAACAAGGGCGTGCAGCCGCTGCTCGATGCGGTGCTGGACTACCTGCCGGCTCCGGACGACGTCGAGGGCATACGCGTCGCTGCCGAGGAAGGGCACGAGGACGAGGACCCGACCCTGCGCCGGCTGATCCGGATCGACCCGAAGGCGCCGTTCGCCGGTCTCGCCTTCAAGATCATCAACGACAAGTACGGCACGCTCACCTTCGTGCGCGTCTATTCCGGCACCCTGAAGTCGGGCGACATGGTGATGAACACCACCAAGGACCACAAGGAGCGCATCGGACGGATGTTCCAGATGCACGCCGACAAGCGGGCCGAGATCAAGGAAGTGCAGGCGGGCGACATCGCCGCCTTCGTGGGGCTAAAGGACACCGGCACCGGCGATACGCTGGCCGCCGCCGAGGACCAGGTGATCCTGGAGCGCATGGCGTTCCCGGTCCCGGTGATCGACATCTCGGTCGAGCCGCGCACCAAGGACGCGGTCGAGAAGATGACGCTGGCGCTGCAGAAGCTCGCCGGCGAGGATCCCTCGCTGCGGCTGAAGACCGACCAGGAGAGCGGCCAGACCATCCTCTCGGGCATGGGCGAGCTGCATCTCGAGATCATCATCGACCGGCTGCGCCGCGAGT
>CAXTAY010000013.1:0-91210 GCA_964242335.1 uncultured Acetobacteraceae bacterium
CACCTCGCCGGTGGCGCGCTGGCCGGGATAGAGGTCGTACATCCGGTTCAGCACCCGCAGCAGGGTCGACTTGCCGCAGCCGGACGGCCCGATCATGCCGGTGACGCGCCGCTCGTACAGGTCGAGCGTGATCCGCTTCAGCGCGTGGTTGGCGCCGTAGTGGAAATCGAGCTCGCGTATCGCGATCATCGCCCGCCCCGGCGCCTGCTGCGGGCCGCCGGCGCGAGGGAGCGCGAACGAGGCGCCGTAGCCGGGCCCCGTATAGGGCGCCGGACCGCTCCGGTTGGCTGGCTGGTCGTTCATGTCCTGTCCGATCCGCCTAGGCCGACGCGCGCGACGATGTTGATGAGGAGGACGCCGGCGGTGATCAGCAGCGCGGCGGTCCAGGCGAGCTGCACCCAGTCGTCGTAGGCCGAGCCGGCATACTGGTAGATGGTGACCGGCAGGCTGGCCATCGGCGTGCGCAGGTCCACCGACCAGTCGAGGTTGCCCAGCGAGGTGAACAGCAGCGGCGCGGTCTCGCCGGAGATGCGCGCGATCGCCAGCAGGATGCCGGTGGCGATGCCCCGGCGCGCCGCACGCACGCCGATCTGCAGCACCACCTTCCAGCGCGGCGCGCCGAGCGCCGCCGCGGCCTCGCGCATCGACACCGGCACCAGGCGCAGCATGTCCTCGGTGGTGCGCACCACGATCGGGATCACCAGGATCGCCAGCGCCGCAGCACCTGCGACGCCGGAGAAGTGCCCGCTCGGCGCCACCAGGATCAGGTAGACGAACAGCCCGACCAGGATCGAGGGCGCGGACAGCAGCATGTCGGAGACGAAGCGCACCGACGAGGCGACCCAGGAGCCGGTGCCGAACTCGGCCAGGAAGATGCCGGCGAGCAGCCCGACCGGTGCGCCGATCAGGGTGGCGAGGCCGGTCTGGATCACGCTGCCGACGATCGGGTTGAGCAGCCCGCCGCCGCCGCCCGGCGGCGAGGTGACGCGCGACAGGGTCGAGAGGTGCAGCCCGCCGAGGCCGCGCACCAGCAGGGTCGCCATGATCGAGACCAGGGCCGCGAGCACGATCAGCGTGGCCAGCGCGCTGAGCACGGTCACCGCCTGGTTGCCGAGGCGTCGCCGGCGCGCGAGCCCCGGGGTGCGGGGGCGGGTGGGAGTGCCGAGGGCGGTGGCGCTCACGGCCCGCGCCGATACAGCAGCGCCCGCGAGCAGGCCAGGGTGATGAACGAGATCACCATCAGGATCAGTCCGAGCGCCAGCAGCGAGGACAGCTTCAGGCTGCCGGTCGGGCTCTCGGGGAACTCCAGCGCGATCAGCGAGGCGATGGTGTTGCCGGGCGAGAACAGGCTGGCCGAGATCCGGTTGGTGTTGCCGATCACGAAGGTGATGGCCATGGTCTCGCCCAGCGCGCGGCCGAGCCCGAGCATGATGCCGCCGATCACCGCGGTGCGCGACCAGGGCAGCACCACGCGGCTCATCACCTCCCAGCGGGTGGAGCCCAGCCCGTAGGCGCTCTCCTTGAGCACCGCCGGCATCGAGGCGAACACGTCGCGCATCACCGCGGCGATGAACGGGGTGATCATCACCGCCAGCACCAGCCCGCCGGTGAGCAGCCCGGTGCCGAACGGGGCGCCGGAGAACAGCACGCCGAGCAGCGGCAGGTGGCCCAGGCTCGCGATCAGCGCCGGCTGGACGTGCTGGGCCATGATCGGCACGATGACGAAGAAGCCCCACATGCCGAAGATGATCGAGGGCACCGCGGCCAGCAGCTCGATCGCGGTGCCGAGCGGCTGCGCGATCCAGCCAGGCGCCATCTCGGTCAGGCAGAACGCGACCCCGAACGCCAGCGGGACCGCGATCAGCAGGCCGATGCACGAAGTCATCACCGTGCCGTAGACCGGTGCCAGAGCGCCGTAATGGTCGAGCACCGGGTTCCACACCGAGCGGACCAGGAAGCGCCAGCCGAACACCGAGAACGCGTGCGTCCCGCCGCGCAGCATCACCGCGATCAGGCCGGCGATCAGCAGCAGCACCGCGATGCCGCAGCTCCAGGCGACGGCCGTGAACACCGCATCGCCGAGACGCGATGCCGCGACTCCGTCCCGCCTGGCGGCGCTGCCGATCTCGACCGAGGAACCCATGCTACATCGCCTCGCCGGTCGGCTGCCGGATCATCGCACGGCCTGGCTCCAGGCCGCGCGCACCTTCGCCTGCACCGCGCTCGGCAGGGTAACATAGTTCAGGCTGGTGGCGATCTGCGCGCCGTTGCTGAAGGCCCAGTCGAAGAACCTGGTCACGGCGGCGCCGCGCGCCGGATCCTTCGGGTTGGTCGGCAGCAGCACGAAGGTCGCCGAGACGATCGGCCAGGCGCCGGCGCCGGCGCTGTCGAGCATGTCGACGGCGAAGTCGGTGGCGCCCGCCCAGTCGGCGGCGGCGGCGGCCTTGGAGAAGCTGTCCAGGTTCGGCGTCACGAAGGCGCCGGCGCGATCCTTGAGCAGCGTGGTGGTCAGGTGGTTGCGGTCGGCGAAGGCGTATTCGACGTAGCCGAGCCCGCCGCGCGTGTTGCGGACCACCGCGGCCACGCCGTCATTGCCGCGCGCGCCGGCGCCGGCCGGCCACTGGATCGAGGTGCTCGCCCCGACCTTGGACTTCCAGTCGGTGCTGGCCTTGGCCAGGTAGGAGGTGAAGACGAACGTCGTGCCGGAGCCGTCGGCGCGATAGACCGGCGCCACCGCGAGGTCCGGCAGGCTCAGGCCGGGGTTGAGCGCGGCGATCTGGCGGTCGTTCCACATGGTGATGTCGCCGCTGTACAGCCCGGCGAGCACGGCGCCGGTGAGGCGCAGCTGGTTCGGCGCGATCCCGGGCAGGTTGACGATCGGCACCACGCCGCCGATCACGGTGGGGAACTGCAGCAGCGCATGGGCGGCCAGCTTGGGGGCCGCCACCGGCGCGTCCGAGGCGCCGAAATCGACGGTGCGTGCGATCACCTGGTTCTGCCCGGCGCCGGAGCCGAGCGCCTGGTAGTTCAGCGCGATGCCGAGCGCCTGATGCGCCCCGGCCGCCCAGGCGCCGTAGATCGGTGCCGCGAAGGTCGAGCCGGCGCCGGTGATGTCGACCGCCGCGGCGTCGCGCGCCGCCAACGCAGGTGCCACGAGCGACAGGGTGGCGATCAGGAACGTCGAGGAGACGCGCATAGCAGGAGGATCCTTCCGACATGACGTGGAGGCGCCCGCACTCCGCCGTTCCGGCATCGCGGTCCGGGCCCGGGCGACCCCGGGTGGAACGGCGCGGCTGGAGCGGCACCGGCCCGGCCGCGAGCGCCGACCGCTTCGATCCGGTCGCGGCGGCTTCTACGCGCCGGCGATGGCGCGCGTGTTACGGTTCGATGACGGTCTGATGACAACGCGCCGCGCCGGCTGCCGCGCGCCGTTGCCTCGAAACAGAGCCTGCGTCACCCATACGGGTGATAGAAGGCGGAATCGTTTTGCTTTATGTTCGTTTGCATCTCAATAACACGTTGGTCTGGGAGATAGAGGGTGGCACCTGACACTTTCCTCGACACGGATCGGTCGAGCGAGATGCCCGTATCCTCGACGAACGGCTGCGACGAGGCCTGCGTGACCGAGAGCCTGTCCGACCGGTCGTATTCGCTCCGCACCATGCTGTCGCACGAGCTGCGCTTCGCCAAGGCAGATTACCGCACGCTGGCGCTGCATGCCGGGCCGCTGGACAGGATCACCCTGGAGGCCAAGCAGCTGGTGACGCGCCTGTCCGCCCTGCTCCAGGCCGAGATCGAGAGGCTGCGCAGCGAGGGCCGCGAGCAGCCGGGATGACCGCCGTCCGGGCCTGATCCTGCCTACGCGCCCGGGGCTGCCCGCGGGTCGGTCGCCGCGTGCCCGAACCGCCGCTTGCCGCCGATGCGCGGGCGGGAGCAGGATCGGTCGGCAGCGCGGGCGGAGTATGACGACCTCGTATCGATCCCCGCGGCCGAGGCAACTCCTCGCCGGCGCTCGCATCTTCACCGGCGAGACGATCCTGGATGGGCAGGCGCTGCTGATCGAGGACGGCCGCATCCTCGACCTGCTCCCCGCGTCTGCCGCGACGTCCGCGGAGCGCACCGATCTTCCGGCATCCTGGCTGCTGGCGCCGGGTCTGATCGACCTGCAGGTCAATGGCGGCGGCGGGATCGGCTTCAACGAGACCCCCACCCTGCGCGGCGCGCTCGGCATCGCCGCCGCGCATCGCAGGCTCGGCACCACCGGGGTGCTGCCGACGGTGATCACCGACACGCCCGCGGTGATGCGTGCGGCCGCGGCGGCGGCGTCGGAGGCGGCGCGGATGCCCGGCAGCGGCGTGCTCGGCGTGCACCTGGAGGGTCCGTTCCTCAGCCCGGATCGGGCCGGGGTGCACCGGCGGCACTTCATCCGGCCGCCGGAGGAGGCGGACATCGCCTGGCTCTGCGGGCTGCCGGAGCGGTCCGGCGGCGGCCGGGTGCTGCTGACGCTGGCACCCGAGCAGGTGCCCCCGGCCACGATCGCGCGCCTCGCCGCGGCCGGCATACACGTCTCGGGCGGCCACTCCGCCGCCAGCCTCGAGGACAGCCAGGCCGCCCTGCGCGCCGGGATGAGCGGCTTCACCCACCTGTTCAACGCGATGCCGCCGCTCGCCGGCCGGGCACCCGGGATCGCCCTGGCGGCGATGACCGACCCGGCCGCCTGCTGCGGCATCATCGTCGACGGCATCCACGTGCATCCCGCGATGCTTCGCCTCGCGCTCGCGGCCAAGCCGGCCGGCGGCATGCTGCTCGTCAGCGACGCGATGCCGCCCGCCGGCACCGACCTGCCCGAGTTCATGCTGCAGGGGCGTCGGGTGCTGCGGCGCAACGCGCGGCTGGAGACCGAGGACGGGGTGCTGGCCGGCGCCGACCTCGACCTGTGCGGTGCGGTGGCGCAGGCGATCGCACTGCTCGGGATCGCGCCGGAAGAGGCGCTGCGCATGGCCTCGCTGTATCCGGCGCGCTTCCTCGGCCTCGACCACTGCCTCGGCCGGCTGGCGCCGGGCTACCGCGCCGACATCGTGCTGCTCGACGACCGGCTGCGGGCCGCCGGAACCTGGGTTGCCGGAACCTGGGTTGCCGGAACCTGGGGCGCCGGAACCTCGATTCCCGGAACCTGAGGCGCCGGCACCTGAACCGCCGGAACCGCGCGCGGAGCCTGCGACCGGCTAACGGGCTGATCCGGCGCGACGCTGCCGTGCCGCGGGATGCGGCGACGACAGGATCCGCACCGCGGCGGCCTCGCGATCCTGGCCCAGCCGCCCCGCCTGCCGGACATGCTCGCGCAGGCACGCCGAGATCCCGAGCAGGTAGTAGAGCATGGGCTGGAAGCCGATGCCGATGAAGGCGCCGCAGGCGAGCAGGGTCAGCAGCGCGACCTGCAGCGCGAAGGCCAGCTCCCGCGCCCACGCCATCTCCTCGACTCGCCTGGTCAGGCGCGCGACGGCGCGCAGCTGGTGGAACGCGAATCCGACGATGAGGGCGAACAGGGCGAGGCCGACCCAGCCCTGCTCGCCCAGCACCTCGAAATAGATGCTGTGGAACGCCTTGCCGTGCACGACCAGGACGTGGCCGTCGGGGTCGGGCGGGAACTCGATGCGGTCGATGATATAGGCGTTGAAGCCGCCGCCGAACGGATGGCTCGCGACGTAGTTCAGTGTCCACCTCCACACCAGGATGCGGCCGAGGGCAGAGCCCTCGGTGTTGTAGTCGCTGACCGTCGAGATGCGCTCGTTCCAGGCGCTCGAGGTCAGCAGGCTGATGGCGAGTGCGGCCATCACCCCGATCGCCCCGAACAGGATCTTGCGCCGGCTGCTGAGCCAGAGGCCGGCGCCGACCACGCCGAGCCCGATCAGCGCGGTGCGCTCGTAGGTGCCGATCGCGGCCGCGACCGCCGCCACCGCCAGCCCGAAATAGAGCAGGTCGGTGAGCGGGTTCCTCGGCATGATCCGGGTGTTGCGGCGCAGGTAGAGGATGATCGGGACCAGCATCAGCGCCACCGTGGCCAGCGTGCTGCCCTCCGCGAGCAGGCTGTTGCCGCCGACGATGCCGAGCTGCCTGCCGTAGCCGCCGCCGCTGATCATGGTCTTGATCCCGACCGGCAGGAAATGCACGACCACCGAGAACAGGTAGATCTGCAGGAACGCCTCGATCTGGATCCGGGAGCGGAACACGAAGGGCAGGAAAGCGCCGACGCAGATGGTCTTGAACGCGTAGTTCCACTTGTCCCACGCCGCCGTCGGCACCTCTGCCCACAGCGCCGTGGACAGCGTCACCCAGGCGGCGAACCCCATCAGCAGGCAGCTGGTCGCGGTGAGCCGCCCCTTGCGGCGATCCAGCATCGCGTAGCCGCCGACCGCCGCCACCGCCATGATCAGCGAGACCGGCAGCTGGTTGAGGATTTCGTAGACGACGGCCTGCGGGTAGAACGTGTCCACCCACACGTAGCCCAGGCTGAACATGAACGGAGCGGCCGCCCCGAACACCAGGAACGACACGTAGATCATGGTGATGTAGAGGCTGCGCAGCATGCGGACCGGGCCTAGAGCGGCATCGGCTCGAGCGGGATCATGCCGCGGATGCGCCGCGCCGCGCCGCCGTCCCTCCGCCGCGCGATCCGCGACGCATCGCGCGCGGCTCCCTGAGGCGGCGCACGCGCCGTGCTCGCCACGCCGTCGATGCCTCGCCACCGGGCGACGGATCGCGCGCCGTCGCGGCCACCGGCCGGTCGGGGGGCACCCGCTTCGCACGCTCGCCGAACCACGGCGTGATCCGGTCGAGCTTCACCGCGCGATAGGCCACGAACAGGCAGGTGAGCGTGCTGAGCAGGATGGTGAGGTCGTCGATCAATCGGGTCGTCCGGCGGGGGTGCCCGGATGCTGACTGCAACGCGACATCGTTATCCTCGACCGATCCGATCGAGATTTTCGTAATTGATACGCAACGTCTTTTCAAGGCTCTCCGATCGTCCGCCCGTCGAGGGTTCCGGACGAAGACGAGGCAAGGAGCCTCGCCCCTCGACCCCATCAAGGGCCAAGCCTTTGAATTCCGATATTTAATCGACAGGGGTCTGGGGCCGCCGGCCCCAGTGGGTCAAGGGCAAAGCCCTTGCCTGCTAGCCTCTCGCGGCGGGATCGTCGGCCCAGAACGGCGGCATCGCCTTGAACCGTCGCCAGCGCGCGGTCAGCTGCTCCCGTGCCGCGAGGCCGTCCCGCGCCTGCCAGCCGATCACCACGCCGAGCGCCTGATGCACGCCGGTCGAGCGGCTGGCATGGCCGATCTCGTGCAGCAGCGGCCGCGTCGTCGCCGCGTCGTGGTCCAGCCCCAGCGCCTCCTGCAGCCCGCTCAGCCGGCGCAGGAAGCGCGGCGCCCGGTCGGGCTCGGCGCAGAGCGGCAGGAAGAACTCCGAGGCGTAGCGAAGCTTCTTCAGGGTGATGCGAAGCTGATGGCGCTCGGTGGCGGACAGGCGGCGGAAATGCGCGCCCTGCCGCAACGCCCTGCGGTGCAGCCGGCCGAGCACGCGGACGGCGAACGCCGCAGCCGGCTCGGCGAGCACGCCCAGCCCGTCGCGATCGACCTCGCCGCGCCAGCCGCGTCGCGCGGTCCACTGGCTCAGCGACAGCTGGAACCGCGCGAAGCGGGCGGATGCGAGCGTCTCGCGCACCGACGCGTAGCCGGCGGCACGCGACGGCTCGGCCGCCTGGCGCAGCCCGTCGAAGTCGATGCCGGCCTCCTGCAGCCGCGCCGGCCGCTCGAGCGTGGTGCCCAGGAACACGTCCCAGCCGCGGGCGGCGCCGAGCCGTGCGGCCGCCCACTTCGCCTCGCCGGCGAGCTCCGGCATGGTCGCCGACGCGATCTCGCGACGCAGCAACGACAGGGCGGTGCGCATGCGACGCAGCGCCACGCGCATCTGGTGCACCCCCTCCGGGTTCGCCTCGTCGGCCGCCGGCTGGTTGGCCTGCAGGTGCGCCTGGCAGCCGGCCAGCACGCAGCCGACCACGTCGTCGACCGCCGCGTCGCGTGACAGCCCGGACCGCACTGCCTTCACGGCCGGCGGCGCCGCGCCGGCAGCGAGGGCGTAGCCGCGACGCAGGGTGCTCAAGGTGCTCACCCGCAGCGGCGCCAGATCGAGCAGCCGCATGCCGATCTCGTACAGCATGCCCGGATCGCCGGCATGCAGCACGAGCCTGATCTCCGCGAGCGGCCGAGAACGCGTCCCGCTGTCGATCGTGCCCTCGTCGAACACGACGTCGAGCACGGCACCGGGCAGCGCCAGCCGGCGTGTCAGACGGCGCAGCCGGGTCTCGAACAGGGCCGTCAGCGGGGCCGACGCGAGATGCTCGAGGACCGAGGCGAGCGGCGGTTCCGGTGCCATGGCAGCAAGCCCGCGGAGGTCGGGCGCCGCCCCGTCCAGCGCCGCCTCCCAGGTCCCGTCGCCGGAGCACGACGCGGCGGCGGGCTGAAGCTCGGGGCCGTGCCGGCGCACCCTCTGGACGAAGCGCCTGCCATGCCGGCGCACCCGCAACGACAGCGCGTTGCCGAGCAGCGCCTGGTCGGCGGTGTCGTAGTAGACGGTCTGCAGCCGGCGCACGACGCCGCGGTTGCGCGCGTGCTGCACGATGATCGGAGCCTCGCGCAGGCTCGCGATCGCACCCTCCGCCGGCAGCAGCCGCAGCGTGCGGGTCGGCGGATCGACCGCCGGCGGCACCGGGATCGCGGGAGGCGTCCCGGCGAACTCGGGCATGGCGGCCGACGACCCTGTCACGTCACGTCCAGACCGCGGGCAGCACCGCGGCGCATCCCGAACCCCCGCTCATTCCTGCCGGTCCCGCTCCGCCATCTCGAGAAACATCTCGATGCCGCCGGACATCAGGCGTGCGCTGTGCCGATCCACCTTCCAGTCCGGCCAATGCCACCATTGCAGCTCGAGCAGCCGTGCGACGGTGTCGTCGTCGAAGCGCTGTCGAAGCACGGCGCCCGGATTGCCGCCATAGATGCTGTAGGGCGGCACATGACCGCGCACGACGGCGTTCGCCCCGATGATGCAGCCATCGCCGATCCTGGTCCCTGCCAGGATGGTGGCGCCGTAGCCGATCCAGACATCGCTGCCGATCGTCACGTCGCGCGGCACGTCATCGGCGATCGGCGGCTCTGCCGACCTGGTCGGCCATCTCCGGCTCTCGGCCTGGAACGGGTACGTGCTCGCCTCGCGCGTGAGGTGGTTGCCGAGGATGATCGTGACCTCCTGGGCGATGGCGCAGAATCGGCCGATCGTCAGCCGCGCCGGCCAGTACGGCAGCACCCGCGGCGAGCCGTAGGTGTGCGCGCCGGCGGTGACGCAGTCGGGACCGCCCCAGATGACGTTGGCGTAGAATTGTCGCAGTGATCCCGTGCCTTCGCTGGCAAGACGCTCGCGCAGCGGCTCGAACAGATGCCGGTAGCTCGGAAGCTGGTTGAGGGCGGACACGAGGGTCAGGAGCGTCTCGGCCGTGTGCAGCCGGATCAGGGCCGCGGCGACGCCCTCCATGTCGTCCGAAGGCGGCATCCGCGCGAGGCGCAGGATCTCCTGCGGGTCTTCCGGCGCGTGGAATGCCGCAAGGCGACGCCTCGGACCCTCGGATCCCGCCGCGACGGGCGTGAGGGAGAACTGCTCCCACGTCGACGGCCTGTCGCGATTGACCCTCACGCTGCCGTCGGACTCGGCCGCCATGTACAGGCCTGTCACGGGATGCTGCAGCGTGATGCGTCCGTCCACCGGCTCGGCGCGGTAGGACAGGATCGCGCCCGGAGCGTTCTCGCCGTGCAGCCGGATCGGGCCGTCATCGTCGGCGATCAGCAACACGATGCGGCCCTCGGCCGGGGAGCGCCAGGCGAGCAGCGGAACCAGCGCCTGCGCGCCGTGCCGGTGCGTGACCGCCCGGTTCGGGTCGAGGCCGAGCCGCGTGCCGTGGTCGGTGGTCATGGTGCACAGCATGGGGGGCTCAAACCTGGACCGGGGTGGGCGGCGGATCGTGAGGCAGCACGGCGCCTCGACGCCGCATCGAGCTGCTCCCGCGGATCCTATAGCACGCGCGCGCCCTGGAGGACCCGGATCCCGTTGCGATCCGGCATCGTCGTGCGGCAGGCGACGCCGTCGGGTGGGCCGACGAGCGCTCACCACCGGATTTCCGGGCGGCGCCTTGCCTGAACCCGTCCAACCGGGCGAAGCATGTGCCGCAGCGCCGCCACGCGCCGCCTGATCCACGCGACCGCGTCCGGAGCGACACCATGCTGACACCCCTCCCGCTCGCCGAACCGACGATGCCGCGACGCGGCGCCGACATGCTGCTGGAGACGCTGCACAGCGAGGGTGTCGAGTACATCTTCGGCAACCCGGGCACCACCGAGCTGCCGCTGATGGACGCGCTCGTCGACATGCCGGAGATCCAGTACGTGCTGGCCCTGCAGGAAGCCAGCGCGGTGGCGATGGCGGACGGCTACGCGCAGGCCTCCGGCCGCACCGGCTTCCTCAACCTGCACACCGCAGGCGGCCTGGGCAACGGGATGGGCAACCTGTTGAACGCCAGCGTCTCGCAGACGCCGCTGGTGGTCACCGCGGGTCAGCAGGATTCGCGGCACAGCCTCACCGATCCGCTGCTGTTCGGCGACCTGGTCGGCATCGCGACGCCGGCGGTGAAGTGGGCGCACGAGGTGACCGATGTCAGCCAGCTGCCGGTGCTGGTGCGGCGCGCCTTCAACGATGCCAGCGCCGCCCCGACCGGGCCGGTGTTCCTGTCGCTGCCGATGGACGTCATGGAGGCGATGACCGACCTGGCGGTGCCGGCGCGTTCGCTGGTCGACCGCCGCGCCGTCGCCGGCTCGCTGCCGCGGCTGGCGGCCGAGCTGGCGGCGATCCCGCCCGGCCGTCTGCTGATCATCGCCGGCGACGAGATCCACGCGGCGGGTGCTGCGCCCGAGGTGGTCGGGCTCGCCGAGACGCTGGGCGCGTCCGTGTTCGGCTCCTCCTGGCCGTCGCGCATCCCGTTCCCGACCGCCCATCCGCTGTGGAGCGGCAACCTGCCGAGCAACGCCGGCGAGATCGCGCGCGTGCTCGGCGACTACGACGCCGTGTTCGCGCTCGGCGGCAAGTCGCTGATCACCATCCTCTACACCGAGAAGTCAGCGGTGCCGCCGGGCTGTGCGGTGTTCCAGATGTCGTCGGACGTGCGCGACCTCGGCCGCACCTACCCGACCCGCCTGTCGGTGGTCGGCGATATCGGCGCCTCGCTGCAGGCCCTGGCGCCGCTGCTCGCCGCCGCCACCGCCGAGACCGCCGAACCGCGCGCCGCGCGCGTGGCGGAAGCCGGGGCGCGACGCCGGCAGCGGCGGCAGGCGCTCGACGCGTCGGCGGCGGCACAGTTCGACGACCCGCGGATCACCCCGCTGGTGGCGGCACAGCAGGCGGCGCGCGCCATCGGCCCCGACACCGCGATCGTCGACGAGGCGATCGCCACCTCGCTGCACCTGCGCGGCTTCCTGCACAGCGCCTCGCCGCGGCAATACTCGTTCCTGCGCGGCGGCGGCCTGGGCTGGGGCATGCCGGCCGCGATCGGCTGCTCGCTCGGCCTCGGCCGCGCACCGGTGGTCAGCCTGGTCGGCGACGGCGCGGCGCTGTATTCGCCGCAGGCGCTCTGGACCGCTGCGCACGAGCGGCTGCCGGTCACCTTCGTCGTGATGAACAACCGCGAGTACAACATCCTGAAGAACTTCATGCGCGGCCAGGCCGACTACGCCTCGGTGCGGCGCAACCGCTTCATCGCCATGGACCTGGTCGACCCGGTGATCGACTTCCTCAGCCTCGCCGCGGCGATGGGCGTGCCGGCGCGGCGGATCGAGCGGGCGGCGGACGTCGCGCCCGCCATCGAGGCGGGTATCGCCAGCGGCGCGCCGAACCTGATCGAGGTCTTGATCAGCGCGGACTAGGAGGACCTGCAGGCCAGGGCGCTGCCCCGGACCCGCTGGGGCCTCAGGCCCGGACCCCTATTTCAACTCTCCGGGCTTGTGTGCGGCCTTCGCACCCGTCTTCTCGCTCTTGACCACGTATTGCGGGTCGTCCTTGGTCGCCTTCGCGGTGTGGCCCTTGATCTTGGTCTGCGAGGTGATCTTCTTCTCCACCACGCCGTGGGTCTCGCCCTGCGCGGTGTTCCAGGCGACCTTGTCGCCGGGCTTCGGTTCCTTGGCCATCGCCGCCTCCATTGCCGTTGCGTGACGATCTATCGCGCGGCGCGCTCCTGCGTTCCGGCCGGCGCGGCGGTGGGCAGAAAAATCCAGCCCAGCAGCGTACCGCAGGCGGCGACCGCCATCAGGATGGTCATCGGCCGCGCGCTGCCGTCGGCGGTGATGCCGAGCACGAAGGTCACACTCGTGCTCAGCGCCAGTTCGATGGCGACACCGATCGCCGCGGCCGCGCCGGCGTTGGCGCCGAACGGCTCCATCGCGGCAAGGAACGCCGGCGCCATGATCAGGCCGAGTCCGGTGAACACGATCAGGGTAAGCAGCACGAGCGGCGACAACGCCGTCATCCCGGCGGCCACCAGGCAGGCCAGCGCCGCCGACGCCGCGGCGACGGCGAGCGAGCCGCCGCCGATCAGCCGGCGCGTGCCGAGACGACGCAGCATCGGCGCGTTGAACTGGCTGATCCCGATCAGGGCGGCGGCGTGCAGCGCGAACACGACGCCGTAGAGGATCGGCGCCATGTGGTGCAGGGTCACGAACACGAACGGCGAGCCGGAGATGAAGGTGAACAGCGTCGCCTGGGCGCTGCCGGCGATCAGGATCGGCACGATGAACCGGCGGTCACCGATCAGCGCGGCGTAGCTGGCCACGATCCGCAGCGGCCCGCTGCGCACCCGTGCGGCAGGCGGCAGCGTCTCGGGCAGCAGCCGCAGCGTCATGATGGCGGCCAGCCCGGCGATGACGATCAGCACCACGAAGATCAGCCGCCAGGAGGCGAACTGCGCCAGCACGCCGCCGCAGGCCGGTGCGAGGATCGGCGAGACGCTGAGGGCCAGCATGGCGAGCGAGAGCAGGCGGGCGGCGTCGGGACCGGTATGCTGGTCGCGTATCACCGCCATCGGGATCACCGCGGTCGCGGCGGCGCCGAGACCTTGCAGGAAGCGCGCCGCGATCAGCGTGTCGATCGAGGGCGCCAGGGCCGCCGCCGCCGAGGCCAGCGCGAACAGCCCGAGGCCGAGCAGGATCGGCCGCCGGCGGCCGAACGCGTCGGACAGCGGCCCGTAGAACAGCTGTCCGATCGCCAGCGACAGGAAGTAGCCGGTCATGCTGAGCTGCACCCGGCCGGGAGAGGTATGCAGGTCGCGGGCGATCGCCGCGAAGCTCGGGATGTACAGGTCGATGGCAAATGCGCCGACCGCGATCAGCAGCCCGAGCACCGCGGCGCGACGCGGCAGCGAGCCGCGCTCGGGCGCGCCGCTCAACGCGCGGCCTGCGGATGCCGCGCGAGGCTCGCCTCGGCGCCGCGCGGATACAGGCCGATCAGGCTGGCGAGCACGCCGTTGGTCCAGCCGAAGCCGACCTGCAGCGGATACTCGCCGCCCGATCCGCCGGCGGCACCCGCCTGCACGTCGCGATCCGGCGCCTTGACGTCGTACTTCTCGAGCAGCGCGCCGGAGCTCGCATAGGCCGCGATCTCGCGCTCGATCCAGCGCTGCGCGATGCTGCGGGCGAGCGCGTCCTGGCCGTAGCCGCGCAGGCCGATCACGGCCATCCACTGCATCGGCGCCCAGCCATTGGGGCTGTCCCACTGCTGTCCGGTCTCGGGCGCGCGGTCGAGCGCCGTGGTGGCCATGCCGCCCGGACCGAGCAGTCGGGTGCGGATGGTGGCGGCGACGATCCTGGCCTGTTCGTCGCTGGCGAGATGGAAGAACAGCGGCACCACCGTCGCCGCCGACAGGGTCCGCGCCGGCAGGCGCTCGGTCCAGACGTAGTCGGTGAACGCGCCGAGATCTGGCTGCCACATCAGCCGACGGATCGCGGCTCCCCGCTGCAGTGCCCGCGTCCGGTAGATTGCCGCGTCCGCCGCGTCGCCGCGCAGCCCATAGGCCAGCGACAGCGTCTGCTCCATGTGCGCGAGCAGGCTGTTCAGGTCCACCGGCAGCAACCGCGTGGTGCGGATCGTGTTGAGGTGGATGCCGTCGGCGAGCCAGCGCGAGCTGAAGTCCCATCCGGTCTCGCCGCCCGCGCGCAGTTCGCGATACAGCTCCGCCGGCGGCCGGCTGCTGGAGGCCGCGGTCGCGACGTCCTCGCGGTAGGACTCGTCGCGCGGGCCGTCGCGGTCGTCCCAGTAGCGGTTGAGCAGCGTGCCGTCATCGAGCCGCACCACGTGGCGCGTGGCCCGACCCGGAGCCAGGCCGGCGGCGCCGTCCATCCAGTACTCGTACTCGCGACGCAGCTCCGGCAGGTAGGCGGTGTAGACCTGCGCGCCGTCGTGCGCCGCGATCAGGTCGATCATGCAGGCGAAGAAGGGCGGCTCGGAGCGGCTGAGATAGTAGCTCCGGTTGCCGTTGGGCACGTGTCCGTAACGGTCGATCAGCGAGGCCATGTTGCGCAGCATGTCGCGCGCGAGTGCGGCACGGCCGTCGTGCTCGAGGCCGAGCATGGTGAAGTAGCTGTCCCAGTAATAGATCTCGCTGAACCGCCCGCCCGGCACGATGTACGGATAGGGCAGCGCCAGCAGCGAGGAGAAGTCGCGACCCCGGTCGGGCGCGCGGCGCAGCACGTCCCACATGTCCGAGATGTAGTCCCGCACACCCTGCTCCGGCGTCAGACGATACGGCACGGCCTTGCGCGCGGCGATGCGGAAATGGCGGTCCACGAAGCGGCGCAGGTCGAAGCCGGGCCGGTCGCGCTCATGCAGGTAGGCGGCGACGATCGCCGCTGGCGCCTGGTCCGGCACCGCGTCGGCGAAGCTCTTGGAGTCCGCGAACACGCCCTCGGTCTCCACCGCCGCGTAGAGCGGACCGAACGCCACCGAGGGCGGCAGCGGATCGGGCACGGCCGGCGCGGCGGCACCCGCGAGCGGCAGGAGCACGGTCGGCAGGATCAGGGCCGGCAGGATCAGGGCCCGCAGGATCAGGGCCCGCAGGATCAGGGCCCGCAGGATCGGGGCCGGCAGGATCAAGATCGGCAGGCGGGCGAGGCGGCGCCGCGGATCGACCCTCGGCGGCGCCTTCAGCGATGGGAGCTTCGCGCGGCGGCGGCGGCGGCGGCGATCCCGGCAGAGTGCTGCGACGACGGCAGGCCGAGCAGCTCCGCCACCTTGGCTGCGAGCTGCTCGCGCTGGAACGGCTTGCTGATTAGCTGCACCCCGTCATCCAGGCGGCCGTGATGGACGATCGAGTTCTCGGTGTAGCCCGACATGAACAGGATCTTCACCTCCGGACGCAGCGCGGTGATGCGCTCGGCGATCTCGCGCCCGCGCAGCTTGCCGGGCAGCACGACGTCGCTGAGCAGCATGTCGATCTCCGAGGCGTGGGCTTCGAACAGGGCCATCGCCTCCTGGCCGTCGGCGGCTTCGAACACCTGGTAGCCGTAATCGCGCAGGATCGCGACCGTGATCTCGCGCACCGCCGGCTCGTCCTCGACCACCAGCAGGGTCGCCTCGCCGCGGGCGAGCTCGACCGGCGCGCTGCTGCGTATCGGGGCCACCACCACGGCGCCGATCGCCCGCGGCAGGTACAGCTTGACCGAGGTCCCCTGGTCAGGCTCCGAGTAGATCTTCACGTGACCCCTGGACTGCTTAATGAAGCCGAACACCATCGCCAGGCCCAGCCCGGTGCCCTGGCCGTCCGGCTTGGTGGTGAAGAACGGCTCGAACACGCGCGCCGCCACCTCCGGGGTCATGCCGTGGCCCGTATCGGACACCGCGAGCATCACGTAGTCGCCCGCGGTCACCTCGGCATGCGCGCGGGCATAGGCCGGGTCGAGCACCTTGTTGGCCAGCTCCAGGGTCAGCCGGCCGCCGTCCGGCATCGCGTCGCGCGCGTTCAGGGCCAGGTTGAGCAGCGCATTCTCGAGCTGGGCCGCATCCGCCATCGCGGGCCACAGGCCGGCGCTGCCGACGAAGCGCACCTCGACCCGCTCGCCCAGCGTGCGGGCGAGCAGCGGCACCAGCTCCGGCACGCTGCGCGACAGGTCGATCGGCGTCGGCGCCAGCGGCTGCCGGCGGGCGAAGGCGAGCAGCTGCGCGGTCAGGCTGGCGCCGCGCTGCGCCGCCCACACCGCCCGGCCGATCCGGGCCTGCAGGACGTGGTCGTCGGGCACCTTGCGCTGCACGGTCTCCAGATTGCCCAGGATCACGGTCAGCAGGTTGTTGAAGTCGTGCGCGATGCCGCCGGTGAGCTGGCCGATCGCCTGCATCTTCTGTGCCTCGCGCAGCACCGCCTCCGCCTGCATGCGCTTGGTCATGTCCGACACGGTGAGCACGAAGCCCTCTCCCGGCATCGGCGTGCGACGCAGTTCCAGGTGGTGCCCGTCCGGACGGGTGCGCTCGTAGGTCACCGCCTCGCCCCTGGACCGCGTGCCACCGGCCCGGATCTGCGCCTCGCTCTCCAGCACGATCCCCTCCGCTCCCCGCTCCGCGCAGTGCGTCACGAGTGCCGCGTACGAGATGCCCTCGGCGATCAGCGGCTCGGGGATCCGGAGCAGCACCTGGAAGCACTCGTTCCAGTTGGTCAGCAGGCCGTCGGCGTCGAACACCGCGACACCCTGGCTCAGGCTGTCCAGCGAGGCGCGCAGCCGCAGCGCCAGCGTACGCTGCTCCTCCTCGGTGCGGCGCGACCGGAGCCAAGCGGCATTGAGCGTGCGGGCGGCCCAGGCGAGGGCCAGCAGGGCGAGGGCGGCGCCGGCAAGTGCCGAGGCGCTCAGCCACCAGCCGCGATGCGCGGCCGACGCCAGACGACGATCGAGCAGACGCTGCTCCTCGGCGGTCATGTCCTTCAGGATGGCCTGCGCCTGCAGCATCTCGCCGTGCCCGACGCCGCTCCTGATCAGCCCGAGTGCCGCCTCGAAGCCGGACGCACGACGCACCCGTCGCACCTCGCCCATGAAGTCGAGCCGCTGCTGCAGCAGCGGCGCCAGGGCGCGCAGGCGGGATTGCTGCACGGGATTGTCGGCCGTCAGGTGGCGCAGATCCTCCTGCTCGAGCACGATATCGCCGGATGCCTGGCTGTACGGATCGAGATAGCGTTCGTCGCCGGTCATGACGTAGCCGCGCTGTCCGGACTCCGCGTCGCGCAGGCTGATCTCGAGGTTCTTGATCGACGCCAGCACCTCGTAGGTATGCCGGACCCAGCCATCCTCGCTGCGCACCGCGGCCAGCCTGTCCCAGGTCAGCCCGCAGACCAGCAGCAGCACGGTCGCCCACGCCGCCAGGGCGATCCGGTTGACCCGCGTGATGCCTCGACTGCTCAACTGGCGACGACCACCCATGGAAGATTCCGCGTCCGAGACGACCCCGACGGGTCGTTTTGTCATGAAAACTATCGGTCCGACCCTATCAGCTTTTCTCGAGCATCAGACGTGCCGATGTCGCCAGCCGATCCACCCGGTCGTTATTTTCGTCTCCGGAATGACCGCGCACCCATCGCCACGACACCTGATGCCGCTTCGCCGCGTCGAGCACGCGACGCCACAGATCCATGTTGGCGACCGGGTCACCGGACGCGTTGCGCCAGTTGCGCCGTACCCAGCCGGTGGACCAGCGGGTGACGCCGTTGCGGACGTACTCGCTGTCGGTGTGCAGCACCACGATGCACGGGCGCGACAGCGCTTCCAGCGCCTCGGCGGCGGCGGTCAGCTCCATGCGGTTGTTGGTGGTCTGGCTCGCGCCGCCGCTGAGCTCGCGCTCGGCATCGCCGAAGCGCAGCAGCACCGCCCAGCCGCCCGGACCCGGGTTGGGCTTGCAGCCGCCGTCGGTCCAGACCTCGACCCTGCGGATCGCGGCTTCACATTCCATAGGCTGCCGCATCCTTCGCCGCCAGGTGGAACCGCAGGCGGTGCAGGTAGTCGAGCGGGTGCTTCGGCGTCACCAGCGCGCCGGGCGGCGGGTTCAGCCAGTCGTACAGCCGGGTCAGCAGGAAGCGGATCGCGGCACCCGCGGCCAGCACCGGGATCGCCGCGCGCTCGGCCGGCTCGAGCTGCCGTACGCTCTCGTAGCCGCGCAGCAGCAGCGTGGCGCGGCTGGGATCGAAACGCGCCGCCACGGCGTCCGGCTGCGGCTCGAAGCACCAGGCGTTGAGGCACACCGCCAGGTCGTAGGCGAGCAGGTCGGTGCAGGCGAAGTAGAAATCGATCACGCCGGAGAGCCGCCGGCCGAGGAAGAACACGTTGTCCGGAAACAGGTCGGCGTGGATCTGCCCGCGCGGAAGTCCCGGGCCGCCGCCCTCGCCCGGCCAGGCCGGCAGGATGCGGCCCAGTGCCGCGTCCAACTCGGTGACCAGCCCGGCCTGCACGGCGTCGGCGCCGGCGCGGCTGGGCTGCAGCAGGGCCGGCCAGGCGTGCGGGCCGAGCGCGTTGGCGCGCGCCGGCGGGTAGCCCAGCCCGGCGAGGTGCAGCCGCGCCAGGGTCTCGCCGAGCTGCAGGCAGTGCTCCGGGCGCACCCGGCGCGGCCACACCCCGGGGAGGAAGCTGGTGATCGCCGCCGGCCGTCCGGCAAGCTCCCGCAGCGCCTCGCCGTCGCGTCCCGCCACCGGCAGCGGACACGAGATGCCGGACGCCGCGAGATGGCGCATCAGCCCGAGGAACCAGGGCAGCTCCCGACGGTCCACCCGCTTCTCGTACAGCGTCAGGATGAAGTCGCCGGCGCCGGTGCGCAGCGAGAAGTTGCTGTTCTCGACCCCCTCGGCGATGCCGCGGAAGGCGATCAGCTCGCCGATCTCGTACTGTCGGAGGAAGCCGCTCAGCGCCTCGTCGGTGACGTCGGTATAGACCGCCATGACCCGGTCGGCGTCAGCCCAGCGGCGCCGGCAGCTTGAAGATCACGTCTTCCTGCTTGACCGTGCGCTCCTCGATCTCGAGCGCGAAGCAGGCCGAGAGCGCGTGCACCATCTCCTGCACCAGCGCCTCCGGCGCCGAGGCGCCGGCGGTGATGCCCAGCGTGCGCACGCCGTCCAGCACCGACCAGTCGAGGTCGCGCAGCGTCGGCACCAGCAGCGCCCGCGGCGTGCCGGAGCGCTCGGCGACCTCGCGCAGGCGCTGCGAGTTCGACGAGTTCGGGCTGCCGATGACGATCACCAGGTCGCAGCCGGGCGCGATCGCCTTCACCGCCTCCTGCCGGTTGGTGGTGGCGTAGCAGATATCCTCGCGCTTCGGCCCTTCCAGCAGCGGGAAGCGGGCGCGCAGCACCGAGACGATCTCGGCGGTGTCGTCGACCGACAGGGTGGTCTGGGTGATGAAGGCGAGGCGCGTGGGGTCGGCCGGCTGCACCCGCCGCGCCTCCTCGGCATCCTGCACCAGGGTCACCGCACCCGGCGGCAGCTGGCCCATGGTGCCGACCACCTCGGGATGTCCGGCATGGCCGATCATCAGGATGTGCCGGCTGTCCGGACCGCCCTCGGCATAGTGCCGCTCGGCCTCGCGGTGCACCTTGCTGACCAGCGGGCAGGTCGCGTCGAGGTAGAGCAGGTTGCGCCGCTGCGCCTCGGCCGGAACCGCCTTCGGCACGCCGTGCGCGGAGAACACCACCTGGCCATCGGCGGGCACCTCGTCGAGCTCCTCGACGAAGATCGCGCCCTGCGCCTCGAGCTGCTGCACCACAGTACGGTTGTGGACGATCTCGTGCCGCACGTAGACCGGGGCGCCGTAGCGACGCAGCGCCTCCTCGACCACCCGGATCGCGCGGTCGACGCCGGCGCAGAAGCCGCGCGGCCCCGCCAGCAGCACGCGCATCGGCCGCCGGTCCTGTGCCCCATCCGATGCCCGGCCCGATGCCGCGTGCGCGGTGTGGTCGCCGTCGGCCCGGCCGGAGGGCATCGGCAAATCGAGGATCTGATCCGGCATGGTGTTTCCCAAACGTGCGGCCTCGCAGTATATGGCCCGCGCATGAAGATTGCGACCCTGGGGGCGTCCGTCGGGCGCACCGGGGCGCGCGCGAACCCTCCGGTCCCGCACGCGGGACGCTGCCGCCAGGCAGGAACGGCCGAAAGTCGAGCATGAACCTGTCCGCCTCCGCCCTCTCCGGCCTTGGCCGCGCGCTGCCGCTCCTCGCCGGGATCACCCTGATGTCCGGCTGCGGGCCGGACGATCCCAACGCCTTCGCCCCAGAATGCGTGCCGGTCGGCATCCTCGCCGAGGCCGCCGACCTCACCAGCTACGCCGGACCCTCGCACGACCTCTCGACCCTGGTCACCCAGGCCTCGCTGATCGGCGTCAACGGCAGCTGCAGCAACGCCGAGCAGGGGCATGCCCTGCATACCCAGGCCAGCGTCGTCATCTCGGTGCTGCGCGGCCCGGCGGCGAGCGGACACGACGTCACGGTGCCGTACTTCGTCGCCCTGCTGCACGGCAGCAGCATCGTCAGCAAGACCGACCGCAGCATCGACGCGCATTTCCCGCCCAACGTCGACCGGCTGGCGCTGCGCAGCGACCCGCTGGTGCTGGACCTGCCGATCTCGCGCCGGATGAGCAGCGACAGCTACCGCCTCGAGTTCGGCCTGCAGCTCACGCCGGAGCAGCTTGCATACAACCGAGAGCATTTGCCACGTTAGCCTGGCATCGGGTCGTGCGGCATCGCGTGGCGCCGCCGGTCGAGCCGGATAAGTTCCAGCCTCTCCGCTCCCCCATCAGCCCTGGGAACCCGAAGGACTTCCGACATGGCAGACATCCGCTACACCAAGGAACATGAGTGGGTCCGGCTGGAGGATGACGGCACCGCCACCGTCGGCATCACCGATCACGCCCAGGAGGCCCTGGGCGACGTGGTGTTCGTCGAGCTGCCGAAGCCGGAGCGTGAGCTGGCCGAGGGCGAGAGCTGCGCCGTGGTCGAGAGCGTCAAGGCGGCCTCGGACATCTACGCCCCTTTCGCCGGCACGGTGCTGGAGGTCAACGAGCTGCTGGCCGACGATTCCAGCCTGGTGAACCGGGACGCGGAGGGCGAGGCCTGGTTCTTCCGGATGGAGCCGTCGGATCCGGACGCGTTCCACGCGCTGATGGACGGGCCCGACTACGAGGCGTTCCTGGAGACGCTCTAGCGCGCACCCCGGATCCCGATCACCGGGCGCGGAACGCCTTCACCGCGGCCAGCGTCTTCTCGACGTGGCCGTCCGGGTTCATCGCGCTGTAGCTCTCGAGCACCCTGCCGTCAGGCGCGATCACGTAGGAGGTGCGGCTGGCATAGGCGTGCAGCAGCGGGATGCGGGCATCGTACTGCCTGGCGATCGAGCCGTCGCTGTCGGCCGCAACCGGGAACCTGCCCTGGCACTCGCTGACCGAGAAGCGGTCGAGGGTCGCGATCATGTCCTCGGACACGCCGATGACGCTGGCCCCGGCCGAGCTGAACTCGGGCATCGCGGCGGCGAAGTCATGCGCCTCGATGGTGCAGCCCTTGGTGAAGGCGGCGGGGTAGAAATACACCACCACCGGTCCGCGCTTCAGCGCCTCGGCCAGCGAGAACCGGAACTGGCTGCCGTTCAGGGCCGCCTCGGCGGCGAAATCCGGCGCCTGCGCGCCCACCGGGAGTGCGGCCACGGCGGCACCCGGCAGGACGGCGGCAGCGGCGGCCGCGAGCCTGATCAGGGCGACCGGCACGCGGCCGCAAGTGCGCGACTTCAGGAGCGTGAATCCGGCGAGACGACCATGCATTCCGAGCGTCCGTGGCTGAGGCGGCGGCAGGCCTGCACCGCGTCGAGGCGCGACAGCCCGGTCAGGCGGGCGCGGTAGACACGCGCGCCGCCCTTGCCGGCGCGTATGCCGGCGATCTCGGTGCGCGCGTCGGGCAGCAGCGCGCGCACCCGCGACTTCGCGCTGCCGACCGCCTCGCTGGCCTGGCCGACGCTGCCGAACGCACCGACCTGGACCGCCCAGTCACGCGGATCGTCACGAGGGTCGTCGTGCGGCGTGCGCAGCGGCGGTGCCGGCTCCGCCATCGCCGGCTCGATCAGGCGCAGGCGCGCGGGGGCGCGCGACGGCGTCCTCGACGCGACCGCTGAGGGCGGGACGGCAGCAGGGTGGCCGGCGGCAGGAACCGGCGCCGCGGCGAGGCGTGCCGCCCAGACCGCGCCGACGCCGGCGTCGTGCGGCGTCGACGGTGCCGCCCGCGGGCGCACCGGGGTCCAGCCCGGATAGGCCGGCGCGGCAGAAGAGGCGGTGACGGGCGCCTCGGCGACCTGCACCGGCTGGTCGTCGCCGGCACCGTGATCGCCGCGTCGCGCCCAGGCCAGCCGCACCGACCGGGTCTGGCCGGCATCCTGCGACGCGGCCGCCACCTCGGCGCCGGACTGGTGCATCACCATGAGGTCGGTCTGGGAGCGGCTGTTGGGGTAGATGCCGGCGATCTGCGGGCCGATGATGGAGACGTACTGCCTGGTCTCGTGCGGCAGCGGCCGGTTGCGGGTCAGGAAGTCGTCGAGCCGGCCGGGGCCGGTATTGTAGGCGGCGAGGAAGCCCGGCGAGCCGTAGGTGTCGTACATCTGCCGGATGTAGGCGGTCCCGGCCATGATGTTGTCGTGCGGCTCGTAGGCGTCGGCCCCGAGTCCGTACTGGCTGCGCATGTCGTCGTAGGTCGGCGGCATCAGCTGCATCAGCCCCATCGCACCGGGCACCGAGGTCACGAACTGACCGTCGATGAACTCGTGGCCGCCGGATTCCTGGTGCATCACCGCGCGGATCCAGGCGTCCGGCACGTCGAACCGCGCGGCGGCGGCCTCGATATACGGGCCCCACGGATCGTCCGGCGGCCCGGGCGGCGCGTAGTAGGCGCGCGCGTGCGCACGGTAGTCGGCGGCCTCCTGCGCTACCGGCATGATCGGGTCCGGCGTGGCGGCGCAGGCGGCGAGCAGGCCCAGCAACAGCAGCGCCGCGGCCTGACGCAGCGTCGAGGCGGGCGGACCGTTCCGGGGGCGGTATCGCGTCGGTGGTTTCATCTCGCTCCCCGCCAGCTCCTCCGAAGCTCGCCCGCCCCTGCAGAAACCGTGGCTTACGCCCTACATCCAAATCAACTTTGCCGCAACACGATCCGCAATTGCCGGCGGCGGAGGGATGAGCTACGCGACCGCGATGAGCGCCATTCCCAGCGGTGAGCCGATCCTGCCGCCCGGTGCTGCGCTGCGTGGCCCCAGGCTGGGCAACACCGGACTGCGCGGTGTCGGCCTCCTGCTCGACGCCCGCGGCGGGGTCGCCGCACGGCGACGCGCCACCGGCGAGGATCTCAGTGACGGCGCCGGGCAGTGGCGGCTCGCCTGCCTGCTCGGCTGGCTCGACATCAAGCTGCGCTATCGCGGCTCCGCCCTCGGCCCGCTCTGGCTGACCCTGTCCAGCGCGGTGATGGTCGCCTCGATGGGCCTGATCTACGGCACCCTGTTCGGCATGGTGCTGCGCCAGTACCTGCCGTTCCTGGCGATCTCGCTGATCCTGTGGCAGTCCGGCATAAGCGGCCTGATCGGCGAGGGCTGCACGGTGTTCCTCGACGCCGAGCAGATGATCCGCTCGGTGCGCATGCCGTTCACGGTGCAGGTGCTGCGCTGCGTCGCGCGCAACGTCATCGTGCTGGCGCACAACCTGGTGGTCCCGATCGCCGTGTTCGCGCTGTTCGACAGCTGGCCCGGAGTGCAGGCCGCACTCGCGCTGCCGGGGCTGGCGCTCTGGTTCCTCGACGGGATCGCCGCCTGCTTCCTGCTCGGCAGCATCTGCGCGCGCTTCCGCGACGTGCCGCCGATCATCGGCAGCATCATGCAGATCGCCTTCTACGTCACACCGATCGTCTGGAAGCCGGCGCAGCTCGGCCGGCACGGCTGGTGGCTGCCGCTGAACCCGTTCTACACGCTGCTCGAACTGGTGCGCGGCCCGCTGCTCGGCAGCGCTCCGGGATGGACGCTGTGGGGCGCAGCACTCGGCTACAGCCTGCTGCTGTGGCTGGCCGCCTGGCTCGTGTTCACCCGCGCCCGCCCGCGGCTGGCCTTCTGGGTGTGAGCGTGGACGAGCTCGCGCGGACCGACGCCTCCGCGGCCGCCGCCGCGGCCGCTGCGACGCCGTCCGGCTCGGCGTTCCTGCACATCGACGGCCTGTCGCTGGATTTCCCGATCTATCACGGCGGCGCCCGGTCGCTGAAGAAGACCATGCTGTCGGTCGCCTCCGGGCGGTTCGGACCGCCGCGCGGCAGCGCCGCCGGCGCCACCGGGCGGGTGGTGGTGCAGGCGTTGCGCGACATCACGCTCTCGCTCTCGTCGGGCGACCGGCTCGGCATCGTCGGCCGCAACGGCGCCGGCAAGTCCAGCCTGCTCCGGGTGATGGCCGGGATCTACGAGCCCGCCTTCGGCCGGGTGCATGTCGGCGGCACGCTGAACGCCCTGCTCGATCCGAGCGTGGGGATGAACCTCGACCTCACCGGACGCGAGAACATCGTGCTGCGCGGCCGCTATGCCGGGCTCGACCGCGCCGCCATACGCGCGCTCGAGGACGACGTGCAGGAGTTCGCCGCCCTCGACGCCTTCCTCGACCTGCCGGTGCGCGTCTACTCCACCGGCATGGTGATCCGGCTCGGCTTCGGGCTCGCCACCGCGGTGGCGCCGCAGGTGCTGCTGATGGACGAGTGGTTCATGGCCGGCGACTCCGCGTTCCAGGACAAGGCGCGCGCCAGGCTGGAGGGCATGGTGCGCGGCGCCGAGATCCTGGTGCTCACCTCGCACCAGATCTCGGTGCTCAAGGCCTGGTGCACCCGGGTGCTGTGGCTGGAGGGCGGCCGGATACGCGCCGACGGGCCGGCGGACGAGGTGATCGCCCGCTACATGCAGGCGATGGCGGGCTAGCAGGCAAGGGCGCTGCCCTTGACCCGCTGGGGCCGGCGGCCCCAGACCCCGATTCTCAAGACATGGATCCCAAAGGCTGCGCCTTTGATCGGGTCGAGGGGCGAAGCCCCTTGCGTGTCTTCGTCGATCCGGTCACCGCACTAGCGGGCGACCCCGAGGGCGCGCGCACCCGGCGCCGTCGCGATCGAGCCGCCGGCGCCGCCGACCGGCAGGTTGAAGCCCATCTGATCGTCGAGCGCCCACAGCGACCAGGGCAGGTGCAGCCCCTCCGCCGCGTGGCGCATCGCCCGCATGTAGGCATCGCGGGCGGGCGCGTTGAGCGTCACCACGGCGCCGAACTCGCCCATCGCGACGGAGACGCCGTGCTGCCGCCCCCAGTCGGTGGCCCGGCGCAGGTCGGCGGTGATGGTGGCCTCGTCGTGCGGCTGCGAGCACCAGTACTGCATCACCGCGCGCGTATGCGCCTGGCCGACCGCCGCGATCGCCCGGCGGCAGGCATCCGGGCCGACCGGGAACGGCATCGACGCACCGAGCTGCCTGCGATCGATGCCGGGATCCCAGACCCCGAGCAGGGTCAGCAGGGTCGGCTCGTAGGTGTGGAAGACGTAGACCACGTTTGCATCCGCGACCGGCTGCACCTTGAGCAGCCCGTCCAGGCTGCTCCAGTTGGTGCCGGTCAGCACCACCGTGTCCTGCGGCAGGGCGGCGCGCACCACCTGCAGCAGCTGCGCCTGCAGGCGGTCCCAGCCGGCCGGGTCGTCGGTCGGCTCGTTGACCAGCTCGGGAAAGGTGAGGCCGGCAGGAAAGCCGCGCAGCGCCGGTGCCATGTCCTGCCAGAAGCCGAGCAGGTTGCGCCGCGCTTCCTCGTTCCTGCCGAAGTCCCAGTGCCCGACATCCTGCGGGTGCGGATCCAGCATCACGCCGAGCCCGGCCCGCTGCACGCGGCGCATGATCGCGAGCACCACCCTGAGCTTGTCGGGTGCGACGTGGCGGCCGCGCATCACCACTTCGAGCCCGACTGGTATCCTCAGGTAGGTGAAGCCCGCCTGCCGCAGCGAGACCAGCGCCGCATCGCCGAGATAGTCGCGCAACGCCGCGTCATCGGTGCTGGGCGGGAAACGCAGCCAGTGCGAGACGTTCAGCCCACGAGCCAGAACGGCGACCCGCTCGCGCGGCGCGTCGGCGACGGCCCACCGTGCCGTTGCCGCCAGCACCAGGATCGCCAGCATCGAGGCACGAACGGCGCGGCATATCGTCATGGTCGGTCGGGACCCCGGATCGGCGGCGGTTGAGAGCCCCGGGAGTCTGGCATGCCCCGGGCGGTGCCGGAAGTCCCGGCCCCCGCCGCGATCAGGCCCGCCCGGCGGCGTCCTCGTCGAGGTCGCGGACCACCTCCTCGGGTGCCGCCGGGTCCAGCTGCTTGGCCTCGTCGATCAGCTTTCCGGCGGACTTCTTGTCGCCGTGGGTCAGCTTCTCCAGCGCCTGCTCGGTCAGGTCCAGCGCCTTCTCGTGCTTGTCGTCCGACATGACGTCCTCCTCACGGTTGCGAGGCAGACGCCGCGACCGGGCTCGCGGTTGCATCGTCGAGGCGCAGGATGGTGTGCGCGTTGGTGAACGAGGTCGCGAGCGTGTCGATGGCGCCGGTGCGCAGGGCGCCGAGGATGGCGGCGGCCTTGGTATTCTCGCTGGCGATGGCGATCACGTCGGGGATGCGTTCGAGGTCGCTGCGCGTCAGCCCGATCACCCGGCCCTGCATACCGGTGTCGGCGGGACGGCCATGGATGTCGATGAAGTCGTAGCCCATGGTGTCGCCGATGGTGCCGGCGAGGCGGGCCTCGGCGATCTCGGCGGGCGAGAACCAGCCCATGCGCACCATGTTGCTGTCCTCCGACAGGTCGCCGACGCCGATCAGGGCGATGTCGGCGCGGCGGGCGCGGTCCAGCGTCAGCTTGACGGTGTCGTTGCGATACAGCTCGGCGCGCAGCTCGGCATTGGTGACCAGTGCCGGCGCATACAGCGTCTCGCTCTCGCCGCCGAACCGCAGCGCCAGCCGGCGGCAGATATGGTCCGGGTTCATGTGCTCGCCGGCGCGCAGCGAGCCGCCGATGGCGCAGACGAAGGTGACCCCCCTGCGCCCGCGCGACACCAGCGCGTCGGCGATCGCCGAGACGTTGCGACCCATCCCAACCGCGACGATGGCGCCGTCGGTCAGCGTGCGCTCAAGGTGCGAGGCGACCAGGGCGGCCACGGCGTTGCGCTGCGCGTCCGCGTCGCGGTGGTCGATCGAGACCAGCAGGCGGTCGATGCCGAAGCGGCGGATGAACTCCTGCTCCAGCTCGGCGCCGACCGAGGGCGGCTGGTGCACCCGGATCTCGACCAGTCCGTCGGCACGCGCCCGCTTCAGCAGCCGGCCGATCTTGGCGCGCGACATGCCGAAGCGATGCGACAGCTCCTCCTGGGTCACGTCGTCGTAGTAGTACAGCGTGGCGATCTCGATCACGACCTCGAGCCGGACCTCGGCACGATCCGCCTGCCGCCCGCCCTGACCGCCCTGGGGGCGCCCGATCGTGCCGATGCCTCGCCCGGGCGGCACCCCGGTGCCTAGGGATTCCGACGGCGTCTCGTTTTTGCGCTGCACAAAATCCATGTCACATGCTCGTTTGCTCACGTAGATCCTGGCATATGAGCACGCTCCGGCTGTCAGCAGGCGGTTATTCACGCCCGATCTGGAATTTTCCGCTCTCCTGGGCTGATTCTGCCTTGAGCAACCGCGCACTGTCTTGACATCCGCTCGCACCGTGTCTCATGGTCGTCTCCACGGGAAGACCGAGGGCGCCGCGACTGCGGCGCGAACCGGCGGCCAGATACAGAGCGAGGAGGCGGCATGAACCGCGTGATCGACGATCCGGACCGGGTGACCGAGGGGTGCCTCGTCGGCGTGCTGGCGGCGCATCCGGACCTGCTGGTCGCGACCGACCACCCCCGCGTGCTGCGCTGCGCCGGCGGCCGGCCCGAGGGCCGCGTGGGCATCGTCACCGGCGGCGGCTCCGGCCACGAGCCGGCCTTCCTCGGCTATGTCGGCCCCGGGCTGGTCGATGCGGTGGCGATCGGCGAGGTGTTCGCCTCACCGACCGCGAAGAGCTTCCATGCGGCATACGGCGAGGCCGATGGCGGCCAGGGTGTCGCCTGCCTGTACGGCAACTACGCCGGCGACAACATGAACGTGAAG
Organism: uncultured Acetobacteraceae bacterium; assembly: GCA_964242335.1. Taxonomy (GTDB): domain Bacteria; phylum Pseudomonadota; class Alphaproteobacteria; order Acetobacterales; family Acetobacteraceae; genus Lichenicoccus. The sequence goes on from CAXTAY010000013.1 coordinate 28,303, forward strand.
ATGGCGGTCAAGCTCGCGGCCAAGGACGGCGTCGCGGTGCGCACGGTGATCGCCAACGACGACGTCGCCTCGGCGCCGCCCGAGGAGGCCGACAAGCGGCGCGGCGTCGCCGGCGAGATCCTGATGTGGAAGGCGGGCGGCGCGCGCGCCGCCGAGGGGGCCGACCTCGACGGGGTCATCGCGGCGGCGCAGAAGAGCATCGACAACACGCGCTCGATCGGCATCGGCCTGTCCGCCTGCACCATCCCCGCCGCCGGCAAGCCGAACTTCTCGATCGAGCCCGGCACCATGGAGGTCGGCATCGGCCATCACGGCGAGCACGGCATCGCGGTGCTGCCGGTAGCGTCGGCGCGTGAGATGGCCGGGATGATGCTCGACCGCATCCTCGCCGACCTGCCGTTCGAGGGCGAGGATGTCAGCGTGCTGGTCTCCGGACTGGGCGCCACGCCGCTGATGGAGCTCTACCTGCTCTACGGCCACGTCGACGCGCTGCTGCGCGCGCGCCGCATCACGCCCACACACCGCTTCGTCGGCAACTACTTCACCTCGCTGGAGATGTCCGGCGTCTCCGTCACCGTCACCCGGCTCGACGGCGAGCTCGACCGGCTGCTGCGCGCGCCGTGCCGCTCGATCGGCCTGACCATCGCCGGCTGAGGAGCGCTAACATGCAGAGCATCACGCTGAAGGACGCGGCACCGGTCACGATCGAGATCGCCGAGAGCATCGTCGCCAACCAGGCGCTGCTGTCGGAGATCGACGGCGCCACCGGCGACGGCGACCACGGCATCAACATGGCCAAGGGCTTCCGGCTGGTGATCGAGCGGCTGCCGGGCGGCGGGTTCGACCTGCGCCAGGGCTTCGCGACCATCGGCGACACCCTGCTCGGCGACATCGGCGGCTCGATGGGACCGCTCTACGGCTCGTTCTTCACCGAGATGGCCGACAGCCTGGACGGGGCCGACAGCCTCGACCGCGAGCGCCTCTCGACGATGCTGGCCGCCGGAGAGGCGGCGATCGTCGATCTCGGCGAAGCCAAGCCGGGCGACAAGACCCTGATCGACGTGCTCACCCCGGCCCGCCTGGCATACGACGCGGCGGCGGCGGACGGGCAGGATCTCGCCGGCTGCCTGCAGGCGCTGAAGGCGGCCGCTTCGGACGGGCTGGAGTCGACGCGCGACATGGTCGCCCGTCTCGGCCGCGCGGCGCGGCTGGGCGAGCGCTCGCGCGGCACCCTCGATGCCGGCGCCTGCTCCTGCGAGCTGATCCTGCGGGCGCTGGCCGACGGGCTGCTGTCTCGTCTCGAGACCGCCTGATCCCTGAACCGACCAGCAGATCGTCCAGCACATCGCCCAATATGGCCCCCGCGAGAGGAGCACCACGATGGATACCCTGAGCGACACCACCAAGGCCGGCGCCGTCGATCTGCCCCGGCGCATGACCGCGGTCGTGGCCTACGAGCCCGGCGACTACCGGCTCGAGGAGGTCGACGTGCCGCGCGCCGGCCCCGACGATATCATCATCGAGGTCGAGGCTTGCGGCATCTGCGCCAGCGACATCAAGACCTTCCAGGGCGCGCCGTCGTTCTGGGGCGACAACAAGGGTCAGCCGCGCTACGTCAAGGCGCCGATGATCCCGGGCCACGAGTTCATCGGCCGCGCCGTCGAGATCGGCGCCAACGTCGCCGCGAAGGGCCAGTACAAGCTCGGCGACCGGCTGATCTCCGAGCAGATCGTCCCCTGCGAGCATTGCCGCTACTGCTCGCGCGGCGAGTACTGGATGTGCGAGCGCCACGACGTCTACGGCTTCCAGAACAACGTCAACGGCGGCATGGCCAAGTACATGCGCTTCCCCAAGGAGAGCCGCACCCACAAGGTGCCCGACGGCATCCCGATGGAGCGCGCGGTGCTGGTCGAGCCCTATGCCTGCTCGGTGCACGCGGTCAATCGCGGCCTGATCCAGCTCGACGACGTCGTGGTGCTGTCCGGCGCCGGGCCGCTGGGCCTGGGCATGGTGGGTGCGGCGCGACTGAAGAACCCCTCGAAGCTGATCGTGCTCGACGGCAAGCAGGACCGGCTCGATCTGGCAAAGAAATTCGGTGCCGACATCGTCATGAACCCGTTCAAGGAGGACGTGGTGAGTGCGGTCAAGGACCTCACCGACGGCTATGGCTGCGACGTCTACATCGAGGCGACCGGCCACGAATCCAGCGTCACCCAGGGTCTGAACATGATCCGCAAGCTCGGCCGCTTCGTCGAGTTCTCGGTGTTCGGCCACGAGGTCACCGCCGACTGGTCGATCATCAGCGACCGCAAGCAGCTCGACCTGTACGGCGCCCATCTCGGACCGTACTGCTATCCGCTCACCATCGCCGCCATCGGCGACGGCCGGCTGCCCACCGACGGCGTCGTCACCCACACCCTGCCGCTCAGCGAATTCGAGCACGGCTTCGAGCTGATGAAGAAGGGCGACGGCTCGATCAAGATCGTGCTAATTCCGTCCTGATCGGCTCCGTATCGAATAGCCGACGAACGAAACCACAGGGATTGAGACATGGCCGACAAGATCAAGGATACATTCAGCGTGTTCAGGGACGGCGGCATGAGCCGGCGCGAGCTGATCACGCGTGCCGGCCAGTACGGGCTCGGCGCCGCGGCGGCGACGGCGATGCTCAACCGCATGCAGTCCTCTGCACTCGCCGCCAGCTCCTATGACTGGATGGCGCAGAAGGGCCAGTCGATCAAGCTGCTGCTCAACAAGCATCCCTACACCGACGCGATGCTGCACAACATCGACAGCTTCAAGACGCTGACCGGCATCGACGTCACCTACGACGTGTTCCCCGAGGACGTGTATTTCGACAAGGTCACCGCGGCACTCTCCAGCCACTCCACCGCCTACGACCTGTTCATGACCGGCGCCTACCAGACCTGGCAGTACGGCCCGGCCGGCTGGCTGGTGGACCTGAACAAGTTCATCCATGACACCTCCGAGACGTCGCCGGACTACGACTGGGACGGCATCCTGCCCAACCTGCGCGCCGCCACCTCCTGGAGCGGCGTGCCGGGCCAGGCGCTCGGCAGCGCCAACGCCAAGCAATGGGCGCTGCCCTGGGCGTGGGAACTGAACTCGGTCGCCTACAACAAGCGGATCCTCGATGCGGCGCACGTCGAGCCGCCGAAGAACCTGCCCGAGCTGATCGAGACGGCGGCCAAGATCTCTAAGGACGTGCCGGGCACCTACGGCATCAGCGCCCGCGGCAGCCGCTCCTGGGCGACCATCCATGCCGGCTTCCTGTCCGCCTACACCAACTACGGCGGCAAGGATTTCGACACCAGCGGCGGCAAGCTGGTGCCGGCGATGAACAGCCCGGAGGCGAAGAAGTTCACCAAGCTCTGGGTCGAGATGCTGCAGAAGGGCGGTCCGAAGAACTGGACCACCTACACCTGGTACGAGGTCGCCAACGACCTCGGCGGCGGTACCGCGGCGATGGTCTACGACGCCGACAGCGCTGCCTACTTCCAGGAGAAGGGCACCAAGGAAGCCGGCAACATCGTCTACCACGCCTTCACGCCGAACCCCGAGGCGAGCCGCCCGACGCCGAACGTCTGGATCTGGTCGCTTGCGATGAGCAGCTACTCCCGCAAGCAGCAGGCCGCGTGGAAGCTGCTGCAGTGGGCCACCAGCACCCAGCAGCTGACGCTCGGCGCCACCAAGGCCAACCTGATCGACCCGACGCGGCAGGTGGTGTGGGACAACCAGGACTTCAAAACCCGCATGAACGACTATCCGGGATTCCTGGACCAGTTCGCCGCCTCGTCGCCGGGGGCGAAGATCTATTTCACGCCGCAGCCGCTGTTCTTCAACGTCACCACCAACTGGGCGGCGGCGCTGCAGAAGATGTACTCCAACCAGGTCTCGGTCGAGGACGGGCTCGACCAGCTCGCCAGCGACATCAAGTCGCAGCTCTCCAACGCCGGCATCACCGACTAGCACGAGGCGGGGGCGTCGCGGGACGCCCCTGCTCCCGGCGGGGCTCTGCCTTCCTGCAAGGAACACGCGCCACGATGGACGCCACCGTCTCGCCTCCCGCAGCACAGCAGCGTCGCCGCTTCACGGTGTCGGCGCGTGTGCTGCCCTACCTGCTGAGCCTGCCGGCGCTGCTGGTGTGCATCGGCATCCTGATCCCGTTCGTCACCGCGGTGATCTATTCGCTGGAGCGCTACAACCTCGCCTTCCCGTCCGGCCGACGCTTCATCTGGCTGGGCAACTTCATCAATCTGTTCAGCAACGCGAGCTTCTGGCACACGGTCTACGTGTCGCTGGCCTACACGGTGCTGACGGTGGGCGTCGAGCTGCTGCTCGGCCTCGGCATCGCGCTGCTGCTGTGGCGTCGCTCGGCGATCACCAACCTGCTCTCCATCCTCCTGATCCTGCCGCTGATGGTGGCACCGGCGATCGCGGCGCTGATGTGGAAGCTGATGACGAACTCCAACTTCGGTGTGCTGTCCTACCTGATCTCGCTGATCGGCCTGCACGATTTCCGCTGGGGTGCGTCGCCCAACACCGCGCTGTTCACCGTCGTGCTGGTGGATGTGTGGGTCTACACGCCGTTCATCGCCATCCTGCTGCTGGCCGGGCTGCGCGGCCTGCCGCGGCAGCCGTTCGAGGCGGCCGAACTCGACGGCGTGCCGGGCAGCTTCGTGTTCTTCCGCATCCTGCTGCCGATGCTGCTGCCCTACCTGCTGACCGCGAGCCTGTTCCGCATGCTCGACAGCATCCAGCAGTTCGACATCATCTACGCGATGACCCAGGGCGGTCCGGGCGACACGCTGCTGGTGTTCCAGGTGCAGGCCTACCTGCAGGCCTTCACCTTCACCGACATCGGCCGCTCCTCGGCGATCCTGATGGTGCTGTGGGCGATCACCTACGCGCTGACCACGGTGTTCATGAAGAACTGGACCCGCCTGCGCGAGCGCGCGCACGGCGCGGCCTGAGGGGCGAGCCCGATGAAGAGCCAGCTGTTCGCGAGCCTGCGCGTCGTGCTGATGGTGCTGGTGGGACTGTTCTTCCTGTTCCCGCTGCTCTGGGTGTTCCTGATGTCGTTCATGCACAACACCGACATCCTGCGCTCGCCGCCCTCGCCGTTCTTCACGCCGACGCTGCGCAACTACGTCGCCCTGATCTCCGGCCACCTCTCGACCAGCTCGGGCGAGGTGCAGATCGACTACATGCACAACCTGCTGAACAGCGTGATCCTGTCGGTGTGCTCGGTGATCGTCTCGCTGATCCTGGGCGTGCCGGCGGCCTATGCCTTCGCCCGCTACAAGTTCCGCGGCGGCGAGGACATGGCGTTCACGCTGCTCTCGTTCCGCTTCGCGCCACCGCTGCTGGTGCTGCTGCCGCTGCTCGGCTACTTCCAGGCGATCGGGCTGTACGACACCTATTTCGGCCTGATCTGGGTGTACCAGCTGATCACGCTGCCGCTGGTGCTGTGGATCGTGCGAGGCTATTTCGAGGACGTCTCGGAAGACATCGAGCTCGCCTACCGTCTCGACGGACATAGCTGGCTCGCCACCTTCTTCAAGATCTCGATCCCGCTGGCACGCCCCGGCATCGCCGCCGCCGGGCTGCTGTCGTTCATCTTCGCCTGGAACAACTTCATCTTCGCGCTGATCCTGGGCTCGTCGGCGGTGCAGCCGGTCACCGTCGGCGCGCTCGCCTTCATCACCGCCTCGGGCATCGAGTACGGACAGATCGCCGCCGCCCTGGTGCTGTCGGTGATCCCGACCCTGGTGCTCGCCATCTTCACCCAGCGCTACCTGGTCGAGGGCCTTTCGCTCGGCGCGATCAAGGGCTGAGGAGCCGCCATGTCATTCCTGGCCATCGAGCATCTGCGCAAGTCCTACCGGCGCACCAGCGTCATCGACGACCTGTCGTTCTCGGTGCGTCGCGGCGAGTTCCTGGTGGTGTTCGGGCCGTCCGGATCGGGCAAGACGGTGCTGCTGCGGCTGATCGCCGGCATGGTGCCGCCCGATGGCGGTCGCGTCGTCATCGACGGCCGCGACATCACCGACGACGAGCCGGACCGGCGCGACATCGGCATGGCGTTCCAGAACTTCGCGCTGTACCCGCACATGACCGCGTTCGAGAACATCGCGAGCCCGCTGCGCAGCCGCAGGCTGGGCGAGGCGGCCGTGAAGACCCAGGTGCACGAGGCGGCGCGGATGCTGCGCATCGACCACGTGCTGACGCACCTGCCCAAGGCGCTGTCGAACGGCCAGAAGCAGCGCACCGCGCTGGCGCGCGCGCTGGCGGCAAAGCCCTCGGTGCTGCTGCTCGACGATCCGCTGCGCAACGTCGACGCCAAGGTGCGCTACGAGATGCGCCTCGAGCTGCCGCGCCTGCTCCGCGAGCGCGATACCACGGTGATCTACGTCACCCAGGACTACAAGGAGGCGATGGCGCTCGGCGACCGCATCGCCGTGCTCGCCGATGGCGGCTTCACCCAGATCGGCACCCCGGAGGTGATCTATAACCGCCCCGCCAGCAGCCGCATCGCCCGCCTGTTCGGCGACCCGCCGATCAACCTGCTCTCGGCCTTGCGCGACGGCGCGGACGGGCTGCGCGTCGCCGCCAACCATGTCGCGCTCCCGCCGAGTACGCTGCCGGATGCCGGCTGCATGCTGGGGGTGCGGCCGGAGGATGTCGCGGTCAGCTTCGATCGACAGCCTGGGGCGATGCCGGTCGAGATCGACGCGATCACGCCGCTGAACGACCGCCAGGTGATGCTGCTCCGCACCGAGGACGGCACCGAGATCTTCGCCAGCCAGCCGCAATCCAGCACCCTGTCGAACTCGCAGGGCGCGTTCGGCGAGGCGCGCGGCCGCCAGCGCGCCTGGGCGAGCCTCGATCTCGGCCGCGCCCACTTCTTCGAGACCGTCTCCGGCGAGCGTCTGCCGGAGAGAAGCTGATGGAGCCACGTTGATGGAGGCCGGCCGATGAGCACCCTCACCCTGGACGACGTCTCCAAGGTCTATCCCGGCTCCAGCGAGCGTTCGGTCGACGCGGTCTCGATGGCGATACGCGACGGCGAGATCATCGCCCTGCTCGGCTCGTCGGGCTGCGGCAAGACCTCGACGCTGCGCATGGTGGCGGGCTTCGAGAGCGTCACCAGCGGCAGCATCCGCATCGGCTCGACCGTGATCAACCGGCTGAAGCCGTCGCAGCGCAACGTCGCGATGGCGTTCGAGGGCTACGCGCTGTATCCGCCGCTGAAGGTGCGCGACAACATCGCCTTCTCGCTGCTGCGCGGCCGCACGCCGCGGGCGGAGATCGACCGGCGGGTGAACGCGGTCTCCGACATGCTCGAGATCGGCCCATTGCTGGAGAAGTACCCGCCCTCGATCTCCGGCGGCCAGCAGCAGCGCGTCAGCCTGGCGCGCGCGCTGGTGCGCGACGCCTCGGCCTACCTGCTGGACGAGCCGATGTCGCAGCTGGAGCCGCAGCTGCGCGCGCTGCTGCGCGCCCGCATCAAGGACCACATGACGCTGCAGAAGATGACCACGGTCATCGTCACCCACGACCAGACGGAGGCGATGGCGCTGTCGGACCGGGTCGCGGTGATGGACAAGGGGATCCTGCAGCAGTTCGCCACTCCCGAGGAGCTGCGCGAGCGTCCCGCCAACCTGTTCGTGGCCTCCTTCATCGGTGAGCCGCCGATGAACCTCTACCGGGCGGAGGTGAACCGCAGCAACGCGGGCGACGAGCTGGTCGTGCTCGACGACGCCGGCGCCGGCGCCTTCCGCATCCCCTGCCAGGCAGACGAGTTCGCCGGGCGGCCGCGGCTGCGCGTCGGCATCCGGCCGCACCGGGTGCAGCTCGCGGGCGAGCACGACGGCGGCGCCGTTCCGGGAGTCGCCGTGATCGCCGGCGAGGTGCTGTCGAACCACTGGCTCGGCGACCACAGCCATGCCGGCATCGCCCTGGGCGGCTGCTTCCTGATCGCGGTCGCGGATCGGCACGTCGCCGCCCCGGTCGGCAGCCGGGCGGTGGTTAAAATCCCGCGCGACGCGATCCATATCTTCGACGACGAGACCGGCATCGCCGTGGCGCACGGGCTGCTCGGGGATTAGCGGCACGCGTGCTGCGGCCCCACCTCAACCGACTAAACGGGCCGGATACATCCCGCCCCAGGAGGACCAAGATGCGTATCGCGTTGGGCGGAGACAGCGCCGGGGAGCCCCTGATCCGGGCGATCGGCGAGCATCTGAAGCGGAGCGGCGAGCACGAGGTCACCGACCTGTCGCAGCCGGAGACCGAGGACGGCGAATACTACGCCCAGATGACCGACCGCGTCGCCAGCCGGATCCTGGCCGGCACCTACGACCGCGCCATCCTGTGCTGCGGCACCGGCATCGGCGTCTCCATCTCGGCCAACAAGATCCCCGGCATACGCGCCGCACTCACGCACGACACCTATTCTGCGGAGCGCGCGGCGCTGAGCAACAACGCCCAGATCATCACCATGGGGGCGCGGGTGATCGGCCCGGAGCTCGCCAAGTCGATCGTCAATGCCTGGCTCGCGCAGCAGTTCGATCCGCGCAGCCACTCCGCCCCCAACGTCGAGGCGATCGACGCGCTGGACGCGAAATATGCCCGCGCCGGCGGCGGCTGAGCCGGCAGCAGCGGCTCATCGCTCCGCGGCGGTCTGTCCCGGCGCGGGCGGACGCGACCGGCCGCCCTTCCTGCCGTCCGCCGGCCCGGTCGGCGGCCGCCACTCGCCGCGCTGACGTGCGGTCCAGGCATAGCGCGGATCGCCCTCGAGCAGGCCGACATGGTCGGCCAGACGATGCCGTTCCAGCCAGCCGATCGCCGCCTCCAGCTCCGCCAGCGTCATCTCGGCGCGGCCGCGGCCCGTCACCCGCTTCAGCACCGCGTTGTAGCGATGGTACAGCCCCTGCCCGCGCGGTGCCCGCAGCGCCCCCTCGTCCTCGACCGCCTGCATCGCGATCAGCTCGCCCACCCGGGCGCGGCGGCGGCGCTCGGCCAGGGAGGGCGGCTCCAGCAGCTCGGTCTGCGCCGTCTCGTGCTCGGGGCGCTGCATCGCCAGGTGCGGCCCGGGCTTCAGGATCGCGTAGCGCAGCGCCAGGGCGTTGCTCTGCAGCGGCACCAGCCCGTCGCGCCCCTCCCGCTCGTCCAGCTGCTCGCGCAGCCAGATCGGCAGCGTGCCCTGCCGCGTCGCCGGCTTGGGCTGGCGCGCCAGCGTGCCCTGCTCGGTCTCCATGCGCAGGCGGAAGCGGGCGAACAGCGGGTCGTCGGGGTGGAACACCAGGGCGCGCTGGGTGGCGTAGTCGCCGGCATGCGGATCCACCCGCGTCGCGCGCGCGACCATCTGCTCCAGCCACGGCCGGCTGCGTATGTGGGTGAGTGCCGCGACCACCGCCACTTCCGGCGCGTCCAGCCCCTCGTAAGCCATCGCCACCGTCACCAGCACGCTCGGCTCGGCCTGCCGCCGGAAGCTCGCCAGGCTCTCGTGCGCGTCGGCCTCGCTCGACGTCGCCAGCCGCACCGTGTCCGCCTGCGCCGGCGGCACCCAGCCCTGCAGCTGCTCCAGGTAGAGGCGCGCGACCCCCTGGTCGGGCGCCACCACCAGCAGCTTGCCTAATCCGCGCGCCGGCGCGTCGGCGGCCAGCTCGCGGGTGCGCCGGCGCCGCGCGCGCAGCGAGCGGGTGGCGCGGAACGCCTGGCGCAGCATCTCGGTGGCGAAGCCGGTGCGCAGCGCGGTGAACAGCGCCGGCCGGGTGGTCTCGGTCGGCCAGTGGTTGAACAGCCGGTGCGGGCCGCACGGCGTGCCGGCCTCGTCGAGCCAGCTCGCCTCGCCGTCGAGCGCGCCGAACAGCACCGGCAGCACCGCGCGGTCGGCCAGCGCCTGCGCCCGGCTGTAGCCCACCACCGCCCAGCCGGGTGCGGCGAGATCGACCTCGCGGGTGGCGCTGCGCGGTCCGCGCCGGTAGGGCAGCCAGAGGATGCCGCGTCCGTCGGCGCGCTCCAGCGTGCCGGACAGCAGCAGGCGCAGGCGCGCGGTCTCCAGCAGCGGCAGCAGCGCCCGGCTCCAGCTCGAGGCGTCGTCCTGGCCGGCCCCAGCCTCGCCGGATACCTCACCCAACACCTCGCCCGCCGCCCTACCCGTCGCCTCCGACAGCGCCGGCAGGTGATGCATCTCGTCGACCACCAGCAGGTAGCGGGCGCGCCGGAACTCGGCGAGGTGCAGCGCCGGTGCCGCGGCGATGCCCTGGTAGGTGGTGACGTAGCCGGCGAGGCCGCGGCTCGGGTCGGCGGCGTTCTCGGCGGCGCGCACCGAGCAGGCATGACCGAGCCGCGAGCGCCACAGCCCGTCGGTGAACGCCTCCTCCGCCTGCAGCCGCAGGCTGTCGCGCGGCACCACCCAGCAGACGCGGTCGATGATTCCGGCCTCGATCAGCCGCGCCGCCGCGATCACCGGCAGCAGCGACTTGCCGCCACCCGGCGTCACCGCGGCCAGGATGTCGGCGACGTCTGACGCCTCCCCGGCGGCGATCGCGCCGACGATCGCGGCGAGCTGGGCCTGATGCGTGCGCAGGAAGCCGCTCGGTGAGGACAACGTGGCGCTCCACCAGGTCGTGCGGGATGGGTTCCGCGTCCCGAGGCAGGTCCCGGTCGCCGTGCCGGCAGAGTGTGGACGATCTCCGCGCGGTTCAGCAACCGTGCGGCGTCAAAATGTTATGACAGCGCGCGCCTCATCCGCCGCAGGCCGCGTGCGACGTCGTCGTGGTGACCCGGTAGAGTGCGGCGGAACCGCTGCGCGCGCGGAGCTGCAGCTCGGCCGGCAGCGGAGTGTCGGGATGCTGGTGCAGGATGAGCACGTAGTCGTAACGGTGGCGCCAGTCCGTCAGCTGCGACGGCCAGCGGTTGCTGCCGGCGACCGGGGGGCTGTCCGGTCCGAGCCGAAGCTGCTGCGTCAGCGGCAGGTAGCCGTCGTTCTGCTGCATCCGGTCGAAGGGCGGTCGCACCTCCAGCGGCTGCTTGCCGGTCTGGGCGAAGATCATCGGCCAGTAGGCGCGCCGCTCCATCATTACCCAGGCGGGAAGGTTGGCGTAGGCGACGCCGTTGTAGAACATGCGCGAGACGGCGGGCTCGTCCCGCTCGGCCATCCAGGCGTTGCTGCCGTCGCGCGTGGCCAGCACGCGGCTGCAGGGTGCCACCTCCTGGGTCACCGAGCGCAGATCCTGCAGCACCGGCTGCTGCCGGCTCCACACCGAGGCGGTGCCGGCGGCGTGGAACAGCGTCAGGGCGACGACCGCCACCGCGGCCGCGGTGCCGACGGGACGCGGCAGCGACGGCCGGATGCCGGCGATGCACAGCAGCACGACGGGGAGTGCGAGGCGCGGATAGACCATGCCGTTATCGATCGCCGTGCTGGGCAGCACCAGGAAGGCGACGAACAGGATGGCGGCCGCCAGCAGCGGCTCCGGCCTGAGGAACAGTGAGCGGCGGATGATCGCCAGCAGCGGGATCGCCGCCAGCACCAACGCGGCGATCAGGTCGAGCTCGCGGTTCGGCGCGCCGACGGTGCCGATCAGCCAGAGCAGGCGCATCTTCGGCTCGGCGAGGAACCCGTGCTGCGCGAGCTGCTCCAGGAACAGCCGGCCCTGGTCGGGACTCGAATAGGTGTTGGAAGGTCCCAGCAGCTTGTAGGTCAGGAACGGCAGCACCGTCGCGGCCAGCAGCGACAGGGTGCTGGGCACCAGCTGCGCCGGGAGGGTGCGCCAACGCGCCTCGCCGGACCCATGCAGCACCCGCCACAGCCGGACCAGCTCGATCGAGCCGCAGAGCAGGGCCAGGATCGCGAAGGCGAAGACGTGGCAGAGCAGGCAGGCGAGGCCGGCGAGCAGGGCGAAGCCGACGCGGATCGGCAGCCGTCGCGGCGTCAGCGCGATCCAGAACGCGGTGGCCCAGAGCGCCACGCCGAGGCCGAACAGGTAGTTGAGGAAGCCGTTGGTCAGGACGAAGTTGTACGCGGTGAGCGCGCTGACGTACGGCCAGAGGGAAGGCCGGAACAGGGCGCGATGCAGCGCGATCGTCCCCGACACGCACAGCGATGCGGCCGCGGCCGCGAACAGGCTGCCGGCGGCGCCGAGCGGCAGGATCCGGGCCAGCGGCGGGACGATGAGGTCCATCGCCAGGTTCGGGAAGAACGCCCAGTGCACGCGATACATGGCGTTGAAGGCGGGGTCGTTGCCGTGCGCGGCGAGGATGCCCATGCGCGCCAGATGATTGGGGTAGTCCAGCAGCGGCAGGACGCTGGTGGTCCCGAACGGCAGGATGATGATCAGGCCGAGCACGAGGTTGGCCAGCCAGATCCGGGCTCGGTCCGCCGTCACGACTCGGAACTGCGGCTCCGCGGTGGCGGGCACGCTCAACATCGCGGAACTGGTCTTCATGCACCGACATCCAGATGGTCGCGGATCTCTACAGGGCTGAAGATCCGGCCCGTCATCAATAAACAATCAACTGTGGCTGGAAGGCGCATAGAGGCGTCGCGCGCAGCACCCGAGGGTGTCCGAGCCGCCGCGAGATGCTTCAGTGTATCTTGCGCATCAACTCGTCGGCGATCGCCAGGCTCGCCGTCAGTCCCGGACTCTCGATGCCCAGCAGGTTGACCAGGCCGGCGATGCCGTGATCGTCGGGCCCCTCGATGCGGAAGTCGGGCATCGGCTGGTCGGGCCCGTGGATCTTTGGCCGTATGCCCGCGTAGTCCGGCACCAGCGCCGCGTCGGGCAGTGCGGGCCAGTAGCGTCGGATCGCCTCGTAGAACACCGCGGCACGTTCCGGATCGACCGAGAGCTGATGCTCGTCGGCGACCCACTCGATATCCGGGCCGAAGCGCATGCGTCCGGCGAGGTCGATCGTGGCGTGCACGCCGAGGCTCGCCGCGCCGGGTGCCGGATAGACCAGGCGGGAGAACGGCGGCCGTCCCTGCAGCGAGAAATAGCTCCCCTTGGCGAAGTGCTGCGCCACCGGACGGTGCGTCGGATAGCCGGCGAGCCCCGCTACCAGGGGCGGCGCGCCGTGCCCGGCGGCGTTCACCACCACGCCGGCCTTGACGATTGTGGGCTCCAGACCGCCGGTCTGCAGCACGATCCCGTCTGGCTCGGCGTGCCAGTGCTCGACCGGGGTCGCGTAGGCGATCATGCCGCCGTCGTTCTCGAGATCGCCGATCAGGGCGAGCATGTAGCCGTGGCTGTCCAGGATGCCGGTCGAGGGCGACAGGTAGGCCGCACTGCAGCGCAGTTCCGGCTCCAGCTCGCGCGCCTCTGCCGCGTCCAGCTTGCGCAGGTCACCGACGCCGTTCGCCGCCGCGTGCGCGGCGATCGCGTCCAGCCGGGACTCGTCCGGTGCGCCGTTCGCGACCAGCAGCTTGCCGCAGCGCCGGTGGGCGACGCCGTGCTCCTGGAGGAACTCGTAGAGCAGGTGGCGGCCGGCGACGCAGAGCCGCGCCTTGGCGGAGCCGGCCGGATAGTAGATCCCGGCATGGATCACCTCGCTGTTGCGCGACGACGAGGCGGTGCCGAACGAGAGCTCGCGCTCGACCACCAGCGTCTCGCGCCCGCTGCGCGCCAGAGCGCGTGCCGCGGCCAAGCCGACGGCGCCGGCGCCGATGACGATCGCGTCGACCTGGTTCATGCGCCGTGGTTCATCAGCCGGGGCGCGGCTCCGCCGCATTCCGGCTCATGACGCTCAGCGTCGCGCGGCGGCGCAGCGGACGGCATAACCGACGGAGCCGCCCACCAGCAGGCCGCCGAACAGGTCGGAGACGAAATGCGCCTGCTGGGTGACCAGCCCGTAGCAGGCGGCGAGCCCCGCTGCGAGCAGCGGCAGCATCAGCCAGCGCGACCGCGCCCACAGGAATGGCCCGATCGCGCCCATCGCCGTCATGTGGCCGGACGGGAAGGAGCCGGACAGGTAGGCGTAGAAGTTCCGCCATTGCTGGTCGTACCAGCGCAGCGGCGGGATGCGGCCGAACCACACCTTGAGGAGGTCGGTGAGCGTGATCGCGATGCAGACGCTGATCGAGGCCAGCAGCAGCTGCCGCCAGATCCCGCCCAGCCGTCCGACGAAGGCGGACCAGGCGCCCAGCAGCACGGTGCCGGCGGCGGCGGCCAGGATCACCAGCTCGGGGATGTGCACCATGCGCCGGGCGTCGTGGGAGAAGGTGACCCGCTGGTGCACGTAGCGGGCGACCGGATGGTCAAGCCCGACCCCGGACAGCACGACCAGCAGCGTCCCGAGGCCGGCCCACAGTACCCAGCGCGCGAACGGGGCCTGCAACGCCGCCACGGCGGCATGACGACCACCTAGCGCAGCCGCACCCGGCCGTGCGCCGACCAGCACGGTGTCAGCCGGCATGCGGTGGCTCATGCTGTGTCTCGGGCTGTGTCTGGGGTCTTGCCCCAGGTGCGATGCCGGTCGAGCTCTCGGCGAGGGGGCGGATCGGCTTCACGCCGTAGACGGTCCAGTCGTTGAACGCAGCCACGCGGGCGAGGCGCGCACTCTTGTCCAGTCCGGCGATGAAGGCCGGGTTGCGCACCACCAGGAAGGCGACATGGTTCGCCGCGAGCGCCTGCGGGGTGCCGCCGTGGTCGAGGCCGAAGCGATCGGTCAGCAGGCCGGCGACGTCGGCATGTCCGGCATAGGCGGCGCGCATCGGCTCGTAGAAGCCGATCCGCACCGGGTCGCCCTGCGCGGTCAGGATCAGCCGGTCGGGGAAGCGCGAGAAGGCGAGCACGTCGAGGTAGTCGAGGTTGGTGGAGCTGTCGACCACCACCGATGCGTCCGGCGACGCGGCCAGCCTCTCGTCGAGGAAGCGGGCGAGCGCGTGTTCCTGATGCGCGTGCAGGGTCTCGTTGTTGCGCAGCCCGTCATGGGTGTACCACAGGCTGCGCACCCCCATCGGCAGGATCGCCAGCAGCAGCAGCACCGCCAGCACCGGACCCGGCAGCCGCGCGCGGTCGCGCAGGATGAGCCCGATCCGCCACGCGACGTAGGCGTCGAACGGCAGCATCATCAGCGTCCAGACGCCGCTGGTGCGCCAAGTGGCCGCCGTCGGGATGCTGAAGGTGACGGTCGTGTAGACGCTGAACACCAGCAGCGGCACCCCGAACAGCAGCGTCCAGAGCCGGATCGTGGCGTCGCGCATCGAGAGCCAGACCAGGGCCGCGAGCCCGAGCAGGGTCAGCGGGTTCCAGATCATGTCCTGGATGAAGAAGCGCAGCGGCGACCATTTCACCGCATAGGCGTAGTTGCGCCCGAACACGCCGATGAACTGCTGTGCCGCGACGTTGATGTTGCTCAGCGAGCCGTACCACGCGTACGAGTTCAGCGCCCAAAGCGCCGGGAAGATGAACAGCACGAAGGAGGCGCCGCACAGCATGGGGAACGGCAGCTCGCGCCGGACCAGGCCGCGATAGAGCAGCAGCACTTCGAGAAACAGGGCGAACAGGCCGGCCTCGAAGCGGACGCTCTCGGCGAGCAGCACGCAGGCGCAGCCCAGGAACAGGGCCCCCGGGCGCTGTGCCCGTATCCACTCGGCGATGAACGCGGCCGCCGAGATCACGAACAGGAAGTAGTAGATGTCCGACAGCGGCACGACGCTGAACAGCAGCCGCTGCGGCGCCAGCACCGCGAGGACGACGGCGATCAGGCTGATCCGGCGGTCCTGGAACAGGGCGGTGGCGAGCCGCGCCAGCGCCAGCAGGCCGAGCAGCCCGGCGAGGCAGACCAGTACACGTGGGGTGACGAAGATGGACGGGAACAGCTTCAGGGCGCTGCCGACGAACAGCTTGTAGAACGGCGGCCACAGGAACGGCTCGAGCGCGTTCGACCAGGACATGTGCCAGGCGGTCAGGATCCTGGCACTCTCGTCCGAGGTCAGCCGGAACAGCCCGGCGCCGAACAGGCCGAGCTGCACCAGCAGGGCCGCCAGCACGATCAGCCCGAGCGAGAGCAGGTAGCCACGCCGCGTCATCGATGGGTTCCCTGCGATCGGACGCGAGAGCGGCGTCAGCCTGCCTTCCTTGCGCCGCGCCTGGCGCGCAGCAGGGCGATCAGCTTGTCGCGCGCGACGTAGGTGATCGGCGGCACGAAGGCGCGCGCCAGCGCCTTGACGCGGGTATGGCGCTTGCCCGGCAGGAAGGTGATGAAGCTGCTCTTCTTGATCGCCTCCGGATCCGGGCTCCAGTAGAACAGCGAGATCGACTTGCGCGACTGGCCCACCGGACAGGTGAGCGGGTCGGGGAAGCCGTGCAGGGTCTCGTCGTTGGTCTCGAAGATCACCGCCCGGTTGAACAGCGGTGCGACGCTGGCGCCGGCCTTCTTGGTGACGTGGTCGCACAGGTCGAGCGCGCCGCCCCAGGCCGGATCCCAGTCGTGGTTGAGATAGATGATCAGGTTCAGGCGCCGCGCCAGCGGCAGCACCGGATGCTGGGTCCAGTCGACGTGCACGTTGAGCCAGCCGCCGCGGAAGGATTCGTGCAGGCCGCCGCCGTGGAACAGCGGGTCCGGCACCAGGTCGGCGTGACCGGTGACGTAGCGCAGGAAGCCCATCATCGGCTCGGCGCAGATCTGCATGAAGAAGGCCTGGGTGAAGGCCGACAGGTCGGCGATGCCTCGCGAGGTCTGCTTGATCTCGTTCTCGGTGTCGTACTTGATCCAGTCCCGGCCGCTCCGGCTGGGGAAGTCCCCGGTCACCCGCTCCAGGATCTCCGGATCGAAGAAGTTGTCGATGACCACGTGCGGGTAGGGCTTGCCGGCGAGGAACTGCGCGCGGAACTCGTCCTTCGCCGCCATCAGCCGCTCGACCGGAATCATCCGGTCGATCACGGCATCGAAGCCCTCGGTCGAGGGTGCGGAAGGTGGTGCGCTGACATCCATCGGTGAATGCTCCTGTTAAGCAGCCTGCCGGGTCAGAACTGTCGTGACCGGAACCAGTTCGGCGTCACAACCCAGGTTCTTGAGCTGCGCGCCGATCTCGGCACAGTAGATCGGATTCATCACGATGACACGATCGATCTGCCGGCCGCGCAGTTCCTCCGGCGAGATCACCGGATGCGCGGTCACCGCGAGGAAGCTGCCATGCTTCTCCGGGTTGATGTCGACCGCGGCCTCGATCTCGTCGGTGATGCCGAGCGTGGTGAGGAAGGCGACCGCCTTGGAGCCGCCGCCCCAGAGTATGCTGCGCTTGCCGGCAGCCTTCTGACGACGCAGGTCGGCCGACCAGTCCGACAGGATCTGCGGCACCTCACGCTCGAAGCGGCGCACCTCGGCGATGGTGCGCGACAGGTCGGCCGGCATCGGCACGGTGCCGATCGCCGAGGGATGACCCTCCACCATCAGGTACTGGCCGTCATAGTCGCTACGCAGCTTGGTCACGGTGAAGCCTGACCGCGCGAACAGGTAGCCGAGCGTGCTCCGGGCGAAGTAGGAGCAGTGCTCGTAATAGACGTCCCAGAAAGCGTTCTCGCCGAGCACGTAGTCGCCGTCCGGCACCTGGAAGAAGACGGTCCGCGTCGGATCGTCGCCGGCGGCGTCGCGCACGCCGCGCACGAACTCGCCGACCTCGCCGATATGCTCGAGCGTCATCTTGCAGGCGATGAAGTCGCCGGCCGCCTCGGCGTGACGCGAGGAGTAGACGTCCTTGATGATGCGCACGCCCGGCGGCAGCGTCCGGCCGGGCTCGTAGGCCGGATCAAAGCCGGTGCCGCGATTGCCGCCCATGCCGCACAGCAGGTCGAGGAACTCGCCCTGGCCGCAGCCGATCTCGACCACCTCGCGGCCATGCAGATCGTGCCGCTCGATCAGGTCCTGTGCGAGGCGCTTGTGGAAGCTGTTGAACACCGGCGACATCGCCTGGGTCGAGACGTAGTCGTGGAAATAGTCCTGCTTGCTGCCGTCGAAGGCGCAGTTGAAGACGAAGCCGCACTGCTCGCACAGCGACAGGGCGATGTCGCCGGTGGTGATGGCACGTGCGTCCTCGGGCGTGCGCAGCACCGTGACGCTGTGCACCGGCACGCCGCGCACCTCGTAGAACGGCCGGGTCGCGGTCTGGCCGCAGCAGGGACAGGTGGGGAGGCTGGTCATGGAGCTGTCTCCCAAATCAGACGACGACCGGGTCGGGGACCGGCACGATGAAGCGGCCGCCGCGCTCGCGAAACGCCGATTGCTGCTGCATGATCTCGGTGGCGAAGTTCCAGGCCAGGATCAGCAGGTAGTCCGGCGGGTCCTCCGCCAGCTTGGTCGGCGGATAGATCGGCAGGTGGTTGCCGCTATAGAACCGCCCGTGCTTGTTCGGGTTCAGGTCGACGAGGTAGTCGAGCTGCTCGGCGCCGATGCCGCAATACGCCATCAGGGTGTTGGCCTTGGCGGCAGCGCCGTAGCCGACGATGCGCTTGCCCTCGGCCTTGATGCCGCCGAGAATCGCGGTGAGCCGCTCGCGCAGCAGCCGCACCTTGTCGGCGAAGTTCTCGTAATAGGCGAGACCGGTGACGCCCGCCGTCCGCTCCGCCGCCAGCATCTCGCGTACGGCGGGTGCGACGGCCTCGGTGCGCCCGACGAACAGCCGCAGCGAGCCACCATGGATGGCGAGGCGCTTGACGTCGTTGAGGAACAGCCCGTTGCGCCGGAACAGCGCGTCGAGCGCCGTCGCGGAGTAGTAGCACAGGTGCTGATGGTAGATCGTGTCGAACTCGTTATGCTCGATCAGGTCGAGCAGGTAAGGGCACTCGATCACCGCCATGCCGTCCGGCTTGAGCAGGGTGCGTATGCCGGAGACGAACTCGTTGAGGTCGGGCACGTGGGCGAGCACGTTGTTGGCGAGGAAGATGTCGGCGGCGACCCCCTCGCCGGCCAGCTTCTGCGCCAGCTGCAGGCTGAAGAAGGTGTTCAGCGTGCGCACGCCCGCCTTGGTCGCGGCCGCGGCGGGGCCGTCCGCCGGATCGATGCCCAGCACCTGGATGCCGGCCTCCAGGAACGGCTTGAGCATGTAGCCGTCATTGCTCGCCGCCTCCACCACCAGGCTGTCCGCAGAGAGCCCGCGCATGCGGATGATGTCCTCGGCACTGGAGCGGAAATGCTTCATCAGCATCGGCGACACCGAGGAGAAGTACGGGTAGTCGCGGCAGAACAGCACTTCCGGGTCGACCGTGTGCCGGATCTGCACCAGCGAGCATTCCGGGCAGAACACCAGCTCGAGCGGCGCCATCGGCTCCGGCTCGGAGAGCTGGGCCTGGCTCATCAGCCGGTCGGCGAGTGCGGTCTCGCCGAACGACATGATCTCGTGCAGGTTCTCGCAGCCGCAGGAGAGGCAGCCCTTGATTCGGGTGATCATGCCAGCACCGCCGCTTCCTGGTCGTGCCGTGCGGCGCCGCCACCCGACCAGCGCAGCTTCGGGTCGAGCTCGTCGCCGGCCAGCAGGAAACGCAGATGCGCGATGCGGCTGAAGCGCGGCCCTTCGAACCACTCCTGCTTGAGGCCCGCGGCGATGTAGGCGTCGCGCAGCTGCACGATGCCGTCACGCATGGTCCAGCGCGGCTGGAAAGCCGGAAGCACGCGGGCGATCTTGCTGCAATCGACGCGGTAGCAGCGCGTATCCGGACCCGCCCCCTCCTCGAAATCGATGCGGCAGCCGGGAACCAGCTCCGCGACCGCATCGGCGATCTCGCTGATGCGGTAGTTCTCGTCGTTGCGGCCGACGTTGAACGCCTGCAGATGCACCAGCTCGCGCGGCGCCTCGACCACCGCCAGGAAGGCGCGAGAGATGTCCTCGATATGCACGATCGGACGCCACGGCGTGCCGTCGCTCTTCATCAGCACACGTCCGGTGGTCAGCGCCCAGGCGGTCAGGTTGTTGACGACGAGGTCGAAGCGCACGCGCTGCGAGAAGCCGTAGGCGGTGGCGTTGCGCAGGAAGGTCGGGCTGAAATCATCGGTGGCGAGCTCGGTGAGCGCGAGCTCGGACATGATCTTCGCCGCCCCGTACGGGGTGACCGGATTGGCCTCCGCCGTCTCGCTGACGAAGTTGTCGCCGGCGGCCCCGTACAGGCTGCAGGAGGACGAGAACACGAAGCGCGGGATGCCCGCACTGCGCGCCAGCCGCGCCAGCTTGACCGTGGCATCGTGGTTGATCGCGATCGTCAGGTCCGGATCGAGGTTGCCGAGCGGGTCGTTCGACAGGCCCGCCAGATGCATCACCGCGTCGTAACCGCCCTCGAGATCGGCAGCGACGACGTCGCGCACGTCGCGATCGATCGACGGGATCTCCGCCATCGCACCGGAGAAGGTGCAGCGGCGATACAGGTCGCTGTCCAGCCCGACGACCTCGTGGCCGGCCTGCTGCAGCAGCGGAACCAGGGCGCAGCCGATATAGCCGCGATGTCCGGTGACGAGGATCTTCATGAGCTGCGCCTCCCTTACGTGCCGGCCCAGGTTTTCCAGGGCGCCTTGCCGGATTGCCAGAGGCTCTCGAGCAGATACTTGTCGCGCAGGGTGTCCATGCACTGCCAGAACTGGTCGTGCTTGTAGGCCATCAGCTGCCCGTCCTGGGCGAGACGCTGCAGCGGCTCGCGCTCCCACTGCGTCGTATCGTCATCGATATAGTTGAAGATCTCGGGCTCGAGCACGAAGAAGGCGCCGTTGATCCAGCCCTCGGCGGCCATCGGCTTCTCGTTGAACTCGCAGACCCGGTCGCCATCGAAATCCAGGTGGCCATAGCGCGCCGGCGGCCGCACCGCGGTGATGGTGGCGAGCTTGCCGTGCGCGCGGTGGAAGGCGAGCAGCTTGTTGATGTCGACGTCGGAGACGCCGTCGCCCCAGGTCAGCATGAAGGTCTCCTTGCCGATCAGCGGCGCGAGCTGCTTGATCCGACCGCCGGTCTGGGTCTCGAGGCCGGTATCGACCAGGCTGACCTCCCAGTCGGGCGCCAGCCCGTTGCGCCGGGTGACCTCTCCGGTGCGCAGGCTGACATGCAGGTCGGAGTGCAGCGAGCTGTATTTGAGGATGTAGTCCTTGATGTACTGGCCTTTGTAGCCGAGCGCGATGACGAACTCCTTGTGCCCGTAATGCGCGTAGTGGCGCATGATGTGCCAGATGATCGGCATGCCGCCGATCTCCACCATCGGCTTGGGCCTGATCTCCGTCTCCTCGACGATCCGAGTGCCTTTTCCGCCGGCCAGTATCGCTACTTTCATGGGCTCACCGATTTATTTTGAAGAGATGTCGCAACGAACGATGCGGTTGATCTCAGGCCAAGAAAAGGTCTCGAACGTGTCGCTCCGGAACACTTCGTGCGACGCCCGGAAGAGCATCGCCGCTTGCAGTATCACAAAACCTACCGCATGTGTATGGCTCCCTGATGGTGCGCGTGTAGAACGAATGAAGCGTCGGAGTGCGTTGGGTAGCGCCGGCTGGTCTGCTCTCGATTATTGGACCCAGCAGGTCACCGCACTGCTCGTCTTCATCGTCATCGGCAACATCATCGGCCCGGCCGCGGTGGGCGTCATGACCATGGCGCTGCTCGCCATGACCCTGATGATGACACTGCTGCTCGACGGCTTCTCCGACGCCCTGATCCAGCGCGAGAGCATCGACGCCGAACATTTCGACACCACGTTCTGGCTGCTGCTCGGCCTGGGCGTGCTCGCCGGCCTGGTGCTCGCCGCCAGCGCCTGGCCGCTCGCCGCCCTGTTCGCGGCGCCGCCGTTGCGCCACGTGCTGCCGCTGCTGGCGATCTGCCTGCCCTTCGTCGGCATCACCGCGACCTATCACGGCATCCTGCAGCGCGAGCTGCAGTTCCGCACCCTGGCGATCCGCACCGTGATCTCGCAGCTCGCCGGCTTCGCGGTCGCGATATTCCTCGCCCGGCGCGGCTTCGGCGCCAACAGCCTGGTCGGCTACTACCTGACGGCGCGGATCCTGGAGGCGACGCTGGTGATGCCGGTGAGCCGCATCTGGCCGGGACTGCATGTCAGCGGCGAGGCGGCGTCGAACATCATCGGCTTCGGACGGCACCGCGTCGGCAACCAGCTGCTCGGCTTCGTCGTCATGCAGGTCGACCGGTTCTCCGCCAGCCTGTTCCTCGGCGCCGCCGCGGTCGGTATCTATTCGCTGGCGGAACGGATCAGCAGCGCGCTGATCAACGGCTTCTCCGGCGTGGTCGGACGGGTCGCGTTTCCGGTCTTCAGCGAGCGGCAGAACGACATCGAGCGCTTCCGCGAGACGCTGCGCGACTTCATGAGCGGTGTTGCCATCGTGTCGCTGCCGATCTTCGTCGGCCTCGCCGTGACCAGTCGGGAGATCATCGGCACGCTGCTGAACGCCAAGTGGGCGCCGGCGGTGCCGCTGCTCGCGATCGTCTCGTTGTCCGGGATCGCGCATTCCTCGAACTATCTGCTGACCGCGGCGATCAACGCACGCGGACGTCCGGACATCCCGGTACGGTACAGCGTCATCATCATGGCGGTGCGCCTGCTGTGCAGCCTGCCCGCGGCCTGGCTCGGCGGCGTGGTGGCGATCGCCTGGGCCAACCTGATCGTGACCTCGCTGTCCGCACCCCTGGTCATCGCCTTCGTGCGGACGCAGATCCCCGGCGCCGCCGGCATCGTGATCCGCGCGGCGCTGGCGCCGCTCGGCGCGGTGCTGGTCATGGCCGCGGCTGCCGTGCTGACCGGGGTCATGTTGACCGGGCTGCCTTTCATCGTCGTGCTGGTCGCGAAGATATTGGCCGGACTGGTGTCCTATCCGGCGGCGCTACTGCTCCTGGCGCCCAGGGACCTCATCCATCGGCTGAGACAATCGGTCCGGCGTCGTTAGGCGGTAGGCTGCCGGGCCTCACCTTGCGGCTGGAACCGATCACGGCGCGCTTGAGCATGCGCAGCCCGCGATACAGCCGCGGATCGATGGTCTGCGCGACGTCGCGCGCCACGTCGCCGAGATGGCCGTCGGTGGTCCACCAGAGCATGAGCTGGGCGTAGCAGGCCGCGCGGTCCGCCGCGGTGTGCGTGTTCTTTTCCACCAACCGCCAGTAGCGTCGGTAGATGCCCCAGTGGAACATCGTGTTGCGGGGCTTGGCCGTACCGCTGGTGTTCTGCCACAGCGCCGCCTGCTTCGGATCGACCAGCAGCACCGCCCGGGTGTAGCGCTTGTCGTGCTCGCGATGCAGGAACAGCGGCTCAGGGACGCTGACCCAGGGTCCGCGCAACGCCATCTCGGCGAGCAGCACCCGGTCCGAGCCGCTATAGTTGTCGTGCAGGCCGGAGCCGTGCAGCGCCTGCCGGCGATAGAGCCCGAAGAAGTCCTCGCACTGGTGGCGCGTGTGGATCAGGCCGCCGAAGCGGGTCGCCGCCGCGGTCGATCCGGCGAGCGGAAACCGGTTGGCGAAGATGCGCAACGTCTCTCCGTCCGCCCCGATCTCGCGTATGCCGACGGTGCAGAGCACGGCGTCCGGCCGTGCCTCGAGTGCGGCGACGGCGAGTTCGAGGTAGTTCGTCGCCAGCATGTCGTCGTGCGCTGCCCACTTGAAGTAGGTGCCGCGGGCGAGGTGGAAGCAATGGTCGTAGTTCGGGCCGGCGCCGAGGTTGCGAGGGTGGCGGACGTAGCGCACCCGCCGGTCGGCAGCGGCGAAGCCCTCGCAGATCGCCTGCGTCCTGTCGGTGGAGGCGTTGTCGCAGATGATCAGTTCCAGATCGGGCATGGTCTGCGACAGCACCGAGTGGATCGCCTCGACCACGTAGGCCTCGCCGTTGAACACCGGCAGTCCGATGCTGACCATCGGCGCGCGGCCGTCCGGCAGACCTTGCGTTGATCCCGTCATCTGGTATTCCATCATGTCTCGGCAGGGCCTCTAGTCGAACACGTGATGTAACGAGTAAACAAAAACAACACGTGCGACTTAGCATAAAAAAGCTCTTCAGCCCGCGACCTGGCTCAAGAGCTCGGTAAGCTTTGAAATAGACGTCGGATGAAGCGTCGGTCCGTGAGCACCGCGACAATACTCTTCCGCGGAAAATCCGGGAACTGCACGAGAACGTGATAACAGACGAACTTGTGGTTTCTCTGCGCGCCTGTGCAGATTTGCCACAGTGACCGGTGGTGCGACCCTCAGCTGGTGGTCTGCACCCGGATCGTGCCCTCGCGCTCCAGCACGTTGATCGCCGCCTCTGCGCCGACGCGCGAGAGGTGCACCGTCACCCGCGCACCGTCCACCGACAGGTTGTAGAGGGTCATCTCCTGCAGGAAGGCGGGTAGGCGCGGCGTGTCGAAATGCACCGTGGCGTTGGCCGGGTCGAAGCTCAGCCCGAGCGTCGCCTGCAGCAGGCTCGGCAGCGTCGCCGCCGCCCAGGCCTGCGGCGAGCAGGCCACCGGGTAGCGCACCGGGCCCTCGCCGCGCTGCCGGGCGAAGCCGCAGAACAGCTCCGGCAGGCGACGCAGGTCGGCATAGAGTGCGGCGTCGAACAGGGCGCTGAACAGGCGCGCCGCCTCGTCCTTATAGCCGTAGCGGGCGAGGCCCAGGCCGATCAGCGCGTTGTCGTGCGGCCAGACCGAGCCGTTGTGGTACGCCATCGGGTTGTAGCGTGCCTCTCCGACCGGGATCGTGCGTATCCCCCAGCCGGAGAAGAAGGCGCGACCCATCAGCCCGGCCACCACCCGCTCGGCGCGATCCGGCAGCGCGATGCCGGTCATCAGGGTGTGGCCCGCATTGGAGGAGCGCACCCGGCAGGCGCGCTTGTGGCCGTCCAGCGCGATCGCGTAGGTGCCGAGATCCTCGCACCAGAACCTGTCGTTGAAGGCGACGCGCAGCGTCTCCGCCTCCCGCTCGAGGCGGTGGGCGCGCGCGGCATGGCCGAGGCGACGCGCCATCGCCGCGGCCGCCTGCTTGGCGGCGTAGACGTAGCCCTGCACCTCGCACAGCGCGATCGGGCCCTCGGCGAGGGTGCCGTCGGCGTGGAAGATGGAGTCGAAGCTGTCCTTCCAGCCCTGGTTGGCGAGGCCGTTCTCGTTGCGTCGTCCGTACTCGACGAAGCCGTCGCCGTCGCGGTCACCGTACTTGTCGATCCAGTTCAGCGCGCGCTCGATATGCGGCCAGAGCCCCGCGATCGTGCCGACGTCGCCGGTGCGTTCGAGATACTGGCCGGCGAGCATGACGAACAGCGGCGTCGAGTCCACGCTGCCGTAATAGTGCCGGAACGGCACCTCGCCGAGCTCGGCCATCTCGCCGTGCCGTACCTCGTGCAGGATCTTGCCCGGCTCCGCATCGGCCACCGGATCCTCCGTCTCCGCCTGGTGCAGCGCCAGGTAGGCGAGCACGCCGCGGGCGATCGTCGGGTCGAGCCAGAGCGTCTGCATCGCCGTGATCAGCGCGTCACGGCCGAAGGCGGTGCTGTACCAGGGGACGCCGGCGTAGGGGTAGGCGCCGGTCGGCTTGTCGGTCACCAGCATGTAGATGTCGCAGATGCAGCGACGGATCGCCTCGTTGAAGATCTCGTTCGACGACGCGATCGCCGCCGCCCGGGCCGAGGCGACGCGCAGCGAGCGGCGCGCCTCGACCATCGAGAACAGGAACGCCTGCGACGGCGCGTGCAGCGGCGGCCGTATCGCCTCCGCGTCGGCCTCCTCCGGCTGGCAGGCGATCTCCACGTAGATCACCTGGCGCGCGCCGGGCTGCAGCAGCAGCGCGAAGCGCGCGCTGCTCTCGGTCAGCACGTCCGGCCGCGGCTCGAAGCGCAGGCGGGTGCTGCGCACGCGATGGTCCAGCCCCTCGTAGGCGAGCAGCACGCTGTCCGGCTGCAGCACCGGGGCCGCCATCTTGCCGTGCCGGGCGCGCGGCGTGCCGCGCGCCTCGAACAGGTCGGTGAAGTCGGCCATGAAGCTGATCTCGACGCTGGTGCGGCGCGCCTCGACGTCGTAGTTGCGCAGCACCAGCCGCTTGTAGCAGGTGCGGTTCCACAGGAAGTGGGTGCGACGCAGGTGCAGCAGGTCGTGGGCCAGCATCCCGCCATCCGAGGCGAGCTTCATGTCCGGGTTGGTCAGGTCGCACGACAGCGTGGCGTTGTTGTCGCGCAGCGCCGAGGACAGCAGGATCGGCGGCACCCCCTGCAGGGTCAGGGTGAGTGCGCAGAGGTGGCGGGTGTCGAGGAAATAGATGCCGTCGGCGATGCCGGGACCGTGCAGGATGTTACCGCTCTGGTCGAACACGCCGAACATGTCGCCATGCTTGAGCGTGTGCAGCCGACGCTCCGACAGCACCGAGGTGGCACCGACGGCGTAGGCGTCGGGGACCGTCGGTCGGTCGGTCGGGGCACCGGCGGCGTCCTGCTGGCTGTCCATCGGCACAGCTCCTTCTGCGATCGCCCGTACGTGGCCGGTCGGCGCTACGGTTAGACGAAGCCGCCGCAACCGGCCATAGCCGACAACGTTGCTTCTCCGTCATGGCCGCAAAATCATCGAGCAGGACGTCGGAACCCGAGGCGATGCGCGACTATTCGCGCAAGCGGGATTTCGCCCGCACCCCCGAACCCGACGGCGCGTCGGCGCCCGCCGCACCCGCGGGCAAGGCGATCTTCGTCGTGCAGAAGCACGCCGCGCGACGGCTGCACTGGGATTTCCGGCTGGAGCAGGACGGCGTGCTGTGGAGCTGGGCGGTGCCGAAGGGCCCGTCGATGGACCCCGGGCACAAGCGGCTCGCGGTGCATGTCGAGGACCACCCGGTCGACTATGCGGGGTTCGAGGGCACCATTCCGGACGGCAACTACGGTGCCGGCGTCGTCGAGCTCTGGGACCGCGGACACTGGGCGCCGCTCGGGGCCGATGCGAACGCCGACCTGCGCCGCGGCGAGCTCAAATTCACCCTCGACGGCCACCGCCTGCGCGGCGGCTTCGTGCTGGTACGGCTCAAGCCGAAGCCCGGCGAGCGGGCCGAGAACTGGCTGCTGATCAAGGAGCACGACGCCGAGGTGGCGGCCGGCGCGGACGCCGATGCGCTGGAGCGCCAGAGGCCGGCCGCACCCCCGGCGGCACCCCCGGCCGCACCCCCGGCCGCACCCGATGAGCCGGCGCAGCGCCGGGCGCCGTCCAAGCCGCGCCCCAGCCTGGCTCCCGGTCTGGCCTCTGGCCTGACCTCTGGCCTGACCTCTGGCCTGCCCGAGACGCAGGCGCCGCAGCTGGCCACCCTGGTCTCGACGCCCCCCGCCGGCCCCGGCTGGATCAGCGAGATCAAGTTCGACGGCTATCGCATGCTGTGCCGCAAGCAGGACCAACAGGTCACGCTGATCACCCGCAACGGGCTCGACTGGACCGCGCGGGTGGCGTCGCTGGCGCGCGCGGTGGCCGCACTTCCGGTGCGCACCACCATGCTCGACGGCGAGCTGGTCGCACTCGACCGGCAGGGTCGCAGCTCGTTCGGCGCCCTGCAGGACGCACTCGCCGGCGGCCGCACCGGCCGGCTGTGGTTCTACGCCTTCGACCTGCTGCATCGCGACGGCACCGACCTGCGTCCGTGGCCGCTGCGCGAGCGCAAGCAGGCGCTGGCCGAGCTGCTGGATGCCGCGCCCGACGGAGGCCCGATCCGGATCAGCGAGCACCTCACCTCCGAGACCGCGCGGGTGCGCACCGAGGCCTGCAAGGCGGGGCTGGAGGGCATCGTCTGCAAGCGTCTCGACGCGCCGTACCGCGCCGGGCGTGGGCCCGACTGGCTGAAGCTGAAATGCGAGGACCGCGACGAGTTCGTCATCCTCGGCGCCACTCCGCCGAAGGGCAGCCGCGACCATCTCGGCGCCGTGCTGCTCGGCCGCTACGACGAGGCGGGCGGGCTGCGCTTCATCGGCGGCGTCGGCACCGGCTTCTCGGCCGCCGCGCTGCGCCTGCTGCACGAGAAGCTGAAGCCGCTGTCGAGCACGACGCGGCCGCGCGGGCTGCAGAACAGCGAGGGGGCGCCGAAGGGCGCGCTCTGGGTCAGGCCAGAGCTCATGGCCGAGATCCGCTTCGCCGGCTTCACCGCCGACGGCATGCTGCGTCACGCGAGCTTCCTCGGCCTGCGTGAGGACAAGTCGGCCGACGAGGCACGGGCCGCGGCCCGCCCCGAGGCCCGTGTGGTTATCGCCAGTGCGCCGCGCCTGCGTGGCACGCGCGAGGTCGGCGGCCAGCGCCTGACCCACCCCGACCGCGTGCTCTGGCCGGCGGGCGAAGCGGGAGACGGGATCAGCAAGGCCGATCTCGCCGGCTACTGGCACGCCGTCGGCGCGCACGCGCTCTCCGGCATCGCCGGGCGGCCACTGGCCTTCGTGCGCTGCCCCGACGGCATCGAAGGCGAGCACTTCTTCCAGAAGCACAAGACACGCGGCATGCCCGACGCGATACGCGAGGCGAGCTTCGACGACGCGCCCTACCTCGCCCTGGCGGACCGCGGCGGCCTGGTCGCCACCGCCCAGATCGCCGCCGTCGAGCTGCATAGCTGGGGCGCCACGGAGGCCGATGCCGGGCACGCCGACCGGCTGGTGTTCGATCTGGATCCGGGCGACGGCACGCCGTTCGCCGACGTGATCGTGGCCGCCCACGAGGTGCGGCGGCGCCTGAAGCTGCACGGCCTCGCCGCCTATCCGCGCACCAGCGGCGGCAAGGGCCTGCACGTGCTGGCGCCGGTCCGCAGCACCGCCGACTGGGCGGCGATCCGCCTCTGGTGCCGGCGCTTCGCCGAGGGCATGGAGCGCGATGCGCCGGATCGCTACGTCTCGACCACGCGCAAGAACCGGCGCGCCGGGCGGATCCTGGTCGACTGGCTGCGCAACGGGCTCGGTTCCACCGCGATCGCCTCGTACTCGCCGCGCGCCCGGCCGGGTGCGACGGTGGCGACGCCGCTCTCCTGGCGCGAGGTGGCGGACGGGCTCGATCCCGCCCGCTTCACCATCCGTACGGTGCCGGCGCGGCTGCGCGGCGCCGATCCGTGGCGCCGCTTCGACGCCGACCGGCGCGAGCTCAACCTCCGGCAGGACTGACCCGCATGGCCGACCATCCGATCTGGCGCGGCAGCCTGCGCCTCGCCCTCGTCTCCTGCCCGATCGCGCTGTACAGCGTGCGGCTGGCCGCGGAGTCGCTGCACTTCCACTTCATCAACCCGGCCACCGGCCATCGGGTGCGCATGGTAACCCTGGACGCGGAGACCGACGCCGAGATCTCGCGTCGCGACCTCAAGCGCGGCTACGAGTTCGAGCGCGACAAGTACGTCCTGCTCGACGACGAGGATTTCGACCGCGCCCGCATCGACAGCTCCAGCGTGCTGACCATCGACAAGTTCGTGCACCGCGACAGCATCGATCCGATCTATTACGACACCAGCTACTACCTCGCGCCCGACAGCCACGCGCGCGACCGCCAGGACGACGTCTACGTGGTGCTGCGCGAGGCGATCAGCCGCACCGGCCGCGTCGCGCTGTCGCGCGTGGTGATCGCGCGACGCGAGCGGGCGGTGGCGATCACGCCGTTGGGCGACGGGCTGGTGCTGCACACGCTGCACGACATGCGCGAGATCACCGCACCCGGGACGCTGTTCGGCGACCTGGATGGCGGCAAGCCGGACCAGGAGATGATCGCGCTCGCCACCCAGCTGATCGACCGCCAGACCGCCGCCTTCGTGCCGCAGGACATGGAGGACCGCTACGAGGCCCGGCTGCGCCGGGTGATCGAGGACAAGCTGCACGGGATCGCCCCGGAGCCGGAGCCGGAGCCGGAGGCGCGAGACAACGTGGTCGACCTGATGGCCGCACTCCGCCGCAGCCTCGGCGAGGACGCGCCGGCACCCCGAGCCGCCAAGCGCTGCGCGGCGAAGCCCGCACCCGCCGGCACGCCCGCCGCCCGGCCGAAGCCCGGCAAGCCGGCGCCGAGCACCGACAAGCCGCGCCCGAAGCGCCGCTCCGCCTGACCCTGCCGCTGATCGCAGTTCCCTCGGGCCATGCCAGCCTGTATAGCGAAGGCGCAATTCTTACAGTAGCAGGATGAAATCATCGCCATGAGCAGCGCCGCGGTCCACGCCGAGTACGATGCCGACCACAAGGTCAAGGATCTGAGCCTCGCCGGCTGGGGCCGCAAGGAGATCTCGATCGCCGAGGGCGAGATGCCCGGGCTGATGGCGCTGCGCCACGAGTTCGGCGAGAGCCAGCCGCTGCGCGGCGCCCGCATCGCCGGCTGCCTGCACATGACGATACAGACCGCGGTGCTGATCGAGACCCTGACGGCACTCGGCGCCACCGTGCGCTGGTCGTCGTGCAACATCTTCTCCACCCAGGACCATGCGGCCGCCGCCGTCGCCGCCGCGGGGATCCCGGTGTTCGCCTGGAAGGGCCTGGACGAGGACGAGTTCTGGTGGTGCATCGAGCAGACGGTGCGCGGCCCGGACGGCTGGACCCCGAACATGATCCTCGATGACGGCGGCGACCTGACCGTGCTGATGCACGACAAGTATCCCGACCTGCTCGCCGGCGTGCGCGGCATCTCCGAGGAGACCACCACCGGCGTGCACCGGCTGTGGGAGATGGCCAAGAAGGGCACGCTGGCGGTGCCGGCGATCAACGTCAACGACAGCGTCACCAAGTCCAAGTTCGACAACCTCTATGGCTGCCGCGAGAGCCTGGTGGACGCGATCCGGCGCGGCACCGACGTGATGATGGCCGGCAAGGTCGCGGTGGTCGCGGGCTACGGCGACGTCGGCAAGGGCTCCGCCGCGTCGCTACGCAACGCCGGCTGCCGCGTGCTGGTCACCGAAGTGGATCCGATCTGCGCGCTGCAGGCGGGCATGGAGGGCTACGAGGTGGTGACGATGGAGAAGGCGGCCCCGCGCGGCGACATCTTCGTCACCGCCACCGGCAATGTCGACGTCATCCGCATCGAGCACATGCGCGAGATGAAGCACCGCGCCATCATCTGCAACATCGGTCATTTCGACTCCGAGATCCAGATCGAGGCGCTGCGCAACCACAAGTGGGACAACATCAAGCCGCAGGTCGACGAGGTCGAGTTCCCCGACGGCAAGCGCCTGATCGTGTTGTCCGAAGGCCGGCTGGTCAATCTCGGCAACGCCACCGGACACCCGTCCTTCGTGATGTCGGCCTCGTTCACCAACCAGACACTGGCGCAGATCGAGCTCTGGACCGCGCCCGAGGGCAAGTACGAGCGCCGCGTCTACACGCTGCCGAAGCATCTCGACGAGAAGGTCGCGGCCCTGCACCTGGCCAAGATCGGCGCCGAGCTGACCACGCTGACCGACAAGCAGGCCGAGTATATCGGCGTCGGCCAGACCGGCCCGTTCAAGCACGAGCTCTACCGCTACTGAGGCACCCCCGTTGACCACGCTGCGCACGGACGATTACGGCACGCTCTCCACCGGGGAGCGTGTGCTCCGCGCGACCCTGACCGCCGGATGCGGCGTCTCGGTCAGCGTGATCAGCTACGGCGGCATCATCACCCGCATCGAGGCGCCGGACCGCGAGGGCCGGCCGGACAACGTCGTGCTCGGCTTCGCCGACCTCGCCGCCTACGAGGCGCATAACGCCAACCACCATTTCGGCGCGCTGATCGGCCGCTACGCCAACCGGATCGCCGGCGGCCGCTTCACCCTCGACGGGCAGGCGCACCAGCTTCCGGTCAATGACGGCCCGAATTCGCTGCATGGCGGCCCGACAGGGTTTGGCCGCCGGTTATGGACGCTGACGCCGCAGGGCGACGACGCCGTCCTGCTGTCGCTGCACAGCGCCGACGGCGAGGCGGGCTTCCCCGGGGCGCTCCGCGTCGAGGTCACCTACCGGCTGGACGATGACGGCACCCTGCGGCTCGACTACCGGGCCGTCACCGACCGGCCGACGATCCTCAACCTCACCAACCACAGCTACTTCAACCTGGCCGGCAACGGCAGCGGCTCCGTCGAGCGGCAGGTGGTGCGCATCGAGGCCGACCACTACACGCCGATCGACGACACGCTGATCCCGACCGGGGAGATCGCGAGCCTGGACGGCACGCCGCTCGACTTCCGCCAGCCGACCGAGATCGGCGCCCGGTTGCGCGATCCGCATCCGCAGCTGTCGCTGGCCCGCGGCTACGACCATAACTGGGTGCTGCGCGGCGGCCGCGGCGAGCTGGTGGAGGCGGCACAGGTGCACGACCCGGCCAGCCGCCGAGCGCTGACCTGCCTGACCACCCTTCCCGGCCTGCAGTTCTACACCGGCAACTTCCTCGACGGCACCCGGTGCGGTTCCGCCGGCACCTTGTACCGGCAGGGTGACGGCTTCACGCTGGAGACCCAGCATTTCCCGGACAGCCCGAACCAGCCGGGCTTTCCCTCCACCGTGCTGCGCGCCGGCGAGACCTACCAACATGCCACGGCGTTCCGCTTCCACACGCTCTGAAGGGCGCTCCGGCGGAAGCGGCCCTTACGGCATCAGCTGGCCGCCATTCACCTCGATCACCTGGCCGATGACGTAGCCGCTGAGCATCGTCGAGGCCAGGAACAGGTAGGCGCCGACGCAATCCTCGGCGGTGCCGGCACGGCCCTGGGGGATGGTGGCGATCGCCGCCTGCCGCTGCTCGGCGGACGTGTAGCGGTCGTGGAACGGCGTGTCGATGAAGCCGGGCGCCACCGCGTTGACGCGTATGCCGTCGGCGATCAGCTCCTTGGCCATGCCGCGTGTCACGTTGGCGACGAACGCCTTCGCCGACCCGTACAGCCCGGCACCGCCGCCGCCGCCGTTGCGCCCGGCGATCGAGGCCGTGTTGATGATGAAGCCTCCCCGCTCGCGCAGGAACGGCATCGCCGCCTTCGACGCCATCACCACCGAGCGCGCATTGAGGTCCATCACCGCGTCGTACTGCGCGTCCGTCATGTCGGCGTATTTCACCCGGCCCAGCATCAGCCCGGCATTGTTGATCAGGCCGTCGAGACCGCCGAAATGGCTGGCGCTGTCGCCCACGATGCGCGTCACCGTCCCGGTGTCCGATACGTCGCCTTGGACCAGGAACACCTCCGCGCCGGCGTCGCGTATCTCCTTGGCCAGCGTCTCGGCGGCCTCCCGGCTCGAATGGTAGTGCAGGCCGACGCGGGCACGCTGAGCGCCGAAGGCGCGCGCCAGCGCGGCGCCGATGCCGGTGGAGGCGCCGGTGATCAGCACCGCCTTGCCCGCCAGGTCGGGGATGCTCGGTCCGGCGGTGGTCGCTTCAGGCATGATCTTCTCCTCGGTTCGGCATTGCGGCGAGGGTCAAGGGCGTTGTCCTTGACCCGCTGGGGCCGGCGGCCCCGGACTCCGATCGGGTCGCCAGCGTCTCAGGCGTAGCGCGTTCAGCACCACGCTGACGCTGCTCAGCGCCATCGCGCCGCCGGCGACCGGCGGACTGAGCAGGCCGGCCGCGGCCAGCGGGATGCCGACGAGGTTGTAGACGAACGCCCAGAACAGGCCCTGGCGGATGCGCGCGGCGATCAGCCCGGCGATCTCGATCGCGTCCGCGACCAGGGCGGGATCGCTGCGCATCAGGGTGATGCCGGCGGCTTCGATCGCGGCATCGGTGCCGCCGCCCATGGCGATGCCGAGATCGGCGGCCGCCAGGGCCGGTGCGTCGTTGATCCCGTCGCCGACCATCGCCACCCTCGGGGCCGGGCTGCCGCGCAGCTCGCGCCGCAACGACGCGATCGCGCGGGCCTTCTGCTCGGGGGAGATCCCGGACAGCAGGCGGTCGACGCCGACCGCCTCGGCCACCCGCCGCGCCGCGCCCGGGCCGTCCCCGGTCAGCATCACCGACATGATCCCGCGCCGCGACAGGCGCGCCACCGTGTCGGCGGCACCGGGACGAACCGTGTCGCTGAAGCCGAGCAGCCCGATGATGCGGCTGCCGCCGTCGCGGCCGGCACGCCGCTCGGCCAGGAACGACACGGTGCCGCCCTCCGCATCGGCGCGTTCCGCCGCCTCGGCGAGTGGAGCGGGCATCGACAAGCCGTCCGCCTCGACCATGCGCCGGCTGCCGAGCAGCAGCGAGCGCCCGTCGACCCGTGCGGTGACGCCGCGCCCGGGCACCACGCTGAAACGCTCCGCCGAGCGGGTCGCCGCGTGACCGGAGGAGGCGCGCACCGCCTCGGCCAGCGGATGCTCGCTGCCGGCCTGCATCGCGGCCGCCAGCGACAGCAGCTCGGCCGCCTCGGCATACTGCCCCTCGCCGCCCGCAGGGATCACGCGGTCTAGTGCGGGACGGCCCTCGGTCAGGGTGCCGGTCTTGTCGAAGGCGACGATGCCGATGCCGCGACCCTGCTCGATCGCCGACGCATCGCGGATCAGGATGCCGGCCCGCGCCGCGGCGCCGATGCCGGCGACCAGAGCCGTGGGCGTGGCCAGGCCCAGCGCGCAGGGGCAGGCGATGACCAGCACCGATACCGCGTTCAGCAGCGCCGCCGAGCCGTGCCCGGTGATCGCCCACCAGGACAGGAAGGTGACCAGGGCGAGGGCCAGCACCACCGGCACGAAGATCGCGCTGACCCGGTCCACCAGGCGCTGCACCGGCGCGCGCGAGGCCTGCGCCGTCTCGATCAGCCGCACGATCGCGGCCAGGCGGGTCTCGGCGCCGACCGCCGAGGCCTCGATCACCAGGCGGCCATCCACGACCAGGCCGCCGGCGATCACCCGGTCGCCGCGCGCCTTGCCGACCGGCCGGCTCTCGCCGGTGATCAGGGACTCGTCGACGCCGCTCTCGCCGTCGCGCACCAGGCCGTCGGCGGCGATCCGGCTGCCCGGCCGCGCCACCAGCAGGTCGCCGGCGCGAACCTCGCCCAGCGGCACCTGGCACTCGACGCCGGACTCCAGCCGGATCACGCTGTCCGGGCGCAGCGCCGACAGCGCGCGCACGGAGTCCGCCGCGCGCCGGCGTGCGCCGTGCTCGAGCCACTTGCCGAACAGGATGAAGGTGACGATCAGCGCGGAGCTCTCGAAATACAGCAGCGAGGAGCCGCGCAGCAGCTGCACCGTGCTGAGACCCCAGGCGGCCGACGAGCCGAGCGCCACCAGCAGGTCCATGTTGCCGGTGCCGGCGCGCAGCGCAGACGCACCGGCGCGATAGAAGCGGCCGCCGAGCCAGAACTGCACCGGCGTCGCCAGCAGGAACTGCAGCCAGCCCGGCAGCATCGCCCATGCCGCCAGCCTGTCCTGGTGCAGCAGGCCGAACAGCGGGTGCAGCAGCATCGACAGCAGCAGCGGCGCCGAGAGCAGGCATGCCAGGATCAGGTGCAGCCGCTCTCGACGATCCGCCTCGGCGTCGCCCGGCCGTCCGGACGCGTCGTCGCGGAGCAGCGTGGCGCCGTAGCCGGCCTCGACCACCGCCGCCTCCAGCCGCGCGGCCAGCGACGCATCGTCCTCGGCGCGGTCGGTGCCGAGCGAGACCCTCGCCTGGTCGGTGGCGAGGTTGACCGACACTGAGAGCACGCCGTCGCTGCGCGACAGGGCGCGCTCGACCCGGCCGGCACAGGAAGCGCAGCTCATCCCGGTGATGGCGAGATCGACCTGCCTCGCCCGCGATGCGCCGACGCCGTCCCGCGCACTGTCCGGCGGGACCGGGATCACCATGGCGTCCATGCGTGCTCCTCCACTCGCTTCCTGCCTGCGAGCATATAGTGCGTCGCGACGGCCAGGACGAGCAGCCGGCCGGGAACGCTCACGCGACGGCTCGGCCGCCCCGGATCGGCCGGCGCCGCAACCGTTCTGGCCAAGAAACTGTTCTAGCGGAACTGCACGATCCAGTTCATGAAAACTCACGACCGGAGCCGTACCGACGCTTGCGGTCCGTCGCCGGTGCTTTATGTCTTGCTTCCCGGACCAGCGAGGTCGGCGCACCAACACAGACAGGGTCAACCCTGCACCGGAGCGAGATCGACGGCATGAAGCACCACACCCCCCGGACGTCGGCAGCGCGCCGCGCCCTGGCCAGCTTCGGCGACAGCCACGCGGCATCGGAACTGCTCAGCGCCGATCTGTGGTTCCTGGAGAACTGGGAGAGCAACCCGGCACCTGGCACCGCCGCGGCGCTTCGCGTCGGCCAGATCCGGCGCGCCAATCCACAGCTCGCCGAAGAAATCCGCTGCGAGGTGCTGCGTCGTACCCTGAGCGCGGAGGCAGGCGCCCCTCCCCGACGCCGTCCCGACTGAGCCGGCGTCCGCGCCGCGCGATCAGGGGAGTTCGGAGGTCGAGAGGGCGGAGAGCTCGGCTTTCGCCGCGCGGATGAAGGCCGCGACGCGCTGCGGATCCTTGACCCCGGGGCTCGCCTCCACGCCGGACGACACGTCCACCGCCGCCGCACCGCTGAGGCCGATCGCACGGGCGACGTTGTCGGCATCCAGGCCGCCGGCGAGCAGCCAGGGCACCGGGGCGCTCCAGCCTCTCGGCAGGGTCCAGTCGATCGCGCGCCCGTTGCCCCCCGGACGCGCCCCCCCCGCCGGCGGACGGCTCTCGATCAGCAGCCGGTCGGCGTGCGTCTCGCGCGGCAGGTCCTCGGCGGCACCGACCGGGCAGGCGAGCCAGACCGGCAGGCCGAAGCGCGCGCCGATCGCCTGCGCCCGCTCCGGCGTGTCGTAGAGCTGCAGACCGTCGAGCGGCAGCCGGTCCAGGCAGGCCTCGATCTCGGCGTCGAGCGGGCGGACGAACAGGCCGATCCGTCCGGCGGTGCCGGGGTGACGCGCCGCCAGCACCGCCGCCTGCGCCGGCGTCACCGCGCGCGGCGAGCGGGCGAAGAACACGAACCCGACCCAGTCCGCCCCGTGCGCGACCGCGGCATCGAACCCCGCGGCCTCGGACAGGCCGCAGATCTTGACCCCGATGCTCATGCGAGATTCGCGAGCATCGCCGCGATCGCCGCCGCGGCGGCGGCGGGATCGGGGACCTGCGTGATCGGCCGGCCGACGACGATCCAGTCGGCACCGGCGTCGCGCGCCGCGTCGGGCGTCATCACCCGCTTCTGGTCGCCGGGCGCGGCACCGGCCGGCCGCACCCCCGGCACCACCAGGACCGGCGCCTCGCCGAGCGCGTCGCGCAGCGGCGCGATCTCGTGCGGCGAGCAGACCAGTCCGTCGGCGCCGGCCCGCATCGCCAACCGGCCGAGACGCAGCACCTGCTGGCGTATCCCGCCGGAGACCCCGGTCTGGTGCAGCATCTCGGCATCCAGGCTGGTCAGCACCGTGACCGCCAGCAGCAGCGGCCGGACGGACCCGCCGAACGCCTGGTCGCGCGCGCCGCGCGCCGCCTCGATCATCGCCGAGCCGCCCTGGGCGTGCAGGGTCAGCATCGCCGGGGCGACCGGCGCCAGGGCGCGGATCGCCGCCGCCACCGTGTTGGGAATGTCGTGCAGCTTGAGATCGAGGAACAGCGCGCGGTCGCCGGCCACCCGGCGCAGCGCCGCCGGCCCCTGGGCGCAGCAGAACTCCAGCCCCAGCTTGAGCGCGTCGACGTGCGGCCCGAGCGTTCGCGCCCAGCCTGCCGCCTGTTCCGCGTCGTGGGTGTCGAGGGCGACGATCAGGCGGGTGCGGCGGCCGGCTCGGGCCGGGTCCGGCGTCGGTTCCAGCTCCCGGTCGGGCTCCCGGTCGGGCATCCGCGGCCGGTTCAGACGACCGAGGGCGGTGGCGGCGGCTGCAGCACATAGGGCGCCGAACCGATCCCCTGGCGTGTCGGATGCGCCTGGGCCGCCATCTGGGCCGCCGCCTGGGCGAGCTGCAGCCTAAGCTCGGCCAGCTGCGCCTCGAGGCCGCGCACCGACTGCTCAGCGCGTCGGGCGCGACGGCGCTGACGCAGCTCGGCGAACCAAACCGCCAGAGCGCCGACCAGGAAGAACACCACCGCCACCACCATCACCAGCACCGCCGGCGAGGTCTGCCGGCTGTAGCCGCCCGGCATGGAGATGGTGACGATCTCCTGGTTGTAGATGGCGAACACGACCAGGGCGGCCAGGAAGGGCAGCGTGATGAACAGGCGCAGCATTTCCGGCACTCGTCTCCATGATCCGCCGAACCGGGGACACCGTTCCAGATTGCCGCATCCCCCGATCCGGCGCGAGTCCCCCCTCCTCCACCCGGCGTCGAGGCGGGCTTGCCGGCGGCAGGCGCGCATGGTCTCGTTCGCTGCGTCAGCCGGAGGGTCGCATGAGCGAGATCGTCACGCTCGACCATGTGCGCAATGCCAGGGCCCGGGAGGACTCGCTGTGGGCGGTGATCGCGACCGCCGGGCGCATCCAGCGTGTCGCCGAGATCTATCCGAGCCGCGATGCGGCACTGGCCGACCGCAGCTGGCGCGAGCAGCAGGTGCGGGCCTACGCCCAGTTCCTGCGCACCGCCCGGCAGCCGCTGCCGCGCTACAGCGTGACGCCGATCCGCCGCAGCGACCTGCCGCGGAGCTGGACGCCGCTGCCCGCACTCGGGTTCCTGCGCGGCCGGTTCGTCTGAGGGCGCGGCACCGCTGCGCCCGCCCGATGCGCCCGATGACCTCGCCGGGATGCGCGGGCTGCTGTAGCGTGGTGGCGGCAGGACAACTCGGATAGGTCGCGGATCATGTCGGAGCAAACACAGGCCGCGGATCAGGTGCCGGCGCCGCCGCTGCTGCTCAACACGCAGTACATCAAGGAGCTCTCGTTCCGGGTGCCCGGCGCGCCCTCGATCTACGCCAACCTGCCCGAGCGGCCGCACGTGGTGCTGGCGCTCGACGTGCTGGTGCGGCCGATCCCCGAAGGCGTGCCGCAGCCGATCTTCGAGGTGACGCTGACCGTGAAATGCGAGGCGACCGTGACCGCGCCCGCGGAGGGCGCGCCGCCCCCCGCCATCGCCTACCAGATCGAGCTCGGCTATGCCGGGATCTTCACCCTGGCCCAGGTGCCGCAGAGTGCGCTCGAGCCGGTCCTGCTGGCGGAGTGCCCGCGGCTGCTGTTCCCGTTCGCACGCAGCCTGCTGGCGTCGATCACCCGCGAGGCCGGCTTCGCACCGGTGCTGCTGCAGCCGCTGGACTTCGTCGCCTTCTGGCAGACCAAGCGTCAGCAGAATGCCCAGGCGGCGGCCCAGGCAGCCACCCAGGCGGCGAACCGCGGCCGGTAAGCCCGATCCGTTGCGTCACCGATCCTGCATCATTACGGTATCGTTCACTAAAACTTGACGCTCATGCGCGAGGCGATGTTAATCTTGGCAGGCACAACGGTGTCTCGCAGGCGCAATGATCGTGAACGACACCCGGATCGGTTCGCTTTCCGATCATGACCGGCATCCCGACCTGGTCAACTACGAGCCGGTCCGACGCCGCAGCACCTGGTCGATGTTCGATGCCGCCTGGTATCTCGCGCGCTATCCGGAGGCGGCCGAGGAGATGGAGCGGTCGGGCGTGACCGACGCGGAACATTTCTACCGCGAGCAGGGAGCTCGGCTCGGCCACTCGCCCAACATGTATTTCGACGAGACGTACTACCTGCGCGAAAACGTCGACGTCGCGATGCATGTCGCCTCCGGATCGATCGCCTCCGGGTTCGATCACTACTGCAGCGACGGCCACCGCGAGCGCTCGCCGCACTGGCTGTTCTCCGAGAAGTTCTATCGCACCGAGAACCCGGACATCACCCGCGGCGTGCTGGACCGGCACGGCCTGGTCAACGGCTACGACCACTACCTCTCGCTCGGCGATCGCGGCTTTCGCAGCGGGCACTGGCTGTTCGACCCGATGCTGTATCGCAACAACAAGGCGGAGCAGGATCAGGCGGATCCCGGGACCGGCGGGTCGTTCGTGCAGTTCCTCGCCGGCGGCTGCATCTCCGGCACGCTGTCGCGCGTGTCCTGGTATTTCGACCCGCGCTGGTACCTCGACAGCTACCCGGAGGTGCAGGAGGAGCTCGATGCCGGACGCTGGAGCTGCGCCCTGCACCACTTCCTGTGCAACCCGACGCCGCAGCGCTACCA
Source organism: uncultured Acetobacteraceae bacterium (assembly GCA_964242335.1). GTDB lineage: Bacteria > Pseudomonadota > Alphaproteobacteria > Acetobacterales > Acetobacteraceae > Lichenicoccus. The sequence continues at coordinate 68,321 of CAXTAY010000013.1, forward strand.
GGCGCTGGAGTGGTTCTCCGAGGCGCACTACGCCGAGACCTATCCGGACGTGCAGGACGCGGTGGATGCCGGGCGCTTCCGCAGCGGCTACGAGCATTTCATCAAGCACGGCGCCGCCGAGCGACGCCGCCCGCATCCCGACATCGACCTGCTGCACTACTTCCTCAGCGGGCGCGTGCAGGCGGACCTCGAGGGCGGCGCCTTCCGCGACGCGTTCGCGCACTGGCTGTCGCGGCTGAGCAGCGGCCAGCTTGCACGGACCGCCGAACCGGTCGCCGAGCAGCAATCTAAGCAGCTGTTCGCGCGCGCCGCCGACAACATGCTGCCGCAGCTCGCCCGGCGCGGGCTCGACTTCAGCGTGTCGGGCGCCGCCGAGCTCAGCGTCATCGTGGTGCTGCACAACCAGTTCGCACTCACGATGATGGCGATGGCCTCGCTGCGCGCCAACTTCGTCGGCGCCATCGAGCTGATCCTGGTCGATAGCGGCTCGTACGACGACACCCGCCATATCGAGCGCACCATCACCGGGGCCAAGCTGATCCGCTTCCCGTACAATGCCGGCTTCGTGGAGTCCTGCAACACGGCACTCGCCCACGTCAGCGCGCCGGCGGTGCTCTACCTGAACAACGATCTGCTGCTGGGCCCCGATGCGTGCCGGCTCGCCCTCGACCGGCTGTTCTCCGCACCCGACATCGGCGCGGTGGGCGGCAAGCTGATCCGCACCCACGGCCAGCTGCAGGAGGCGGGCTCGATCATCTGGCGCGACGGCACCACCTTCGGCTACCTGCGCGACGGCGACCCGAACGCGCCGGAAGCCAACTTCGTGCGCGAGGTCGATTACTGCTCCGGCGCCTTCCTGATGCTGCGCAGCGAGGAGGTCCGCCGCCTCGGCGGCTTCGACGACGACTACCGGCCGGCCTACTACGAGGAGGCGGACCTCTGCGTGCGGCTGCGCAAGTCGGGCTGGCGGATCCTCTACGATCCCTCGGTGGTCATCCAGCACTTCGAGTACGGCTCCGCCGACGCGACCGCCTCGACCCGGCTGATGCAGCGCAACCACCGCATCTTCGTCTCCAAGCACCTGGACTACCTGCGCTACCAGCACCCCCCGGCGCGCCGGCACGCGGTGCATGCCCGCTCGCCGCGACAGCATGCCCAGCCGGCCCAACCCCACGCCGCCCAGTTCCAGGCGGGCCAGTTCCAGGCGGGCCAGTTCCAGGCGGGCCAGTTCCAGGCAGTGCCACCCGAGGCGGGAGCTGCGCAGGCGGGTCATGCGCATCCCGGTCGCGGTCCGGCCAATCCCGCCCTGCGCATCCTGTTCATCGAGGACCGCATTCCGCTGCGCCGCCTCGGCGCCGGCTACGTGCGCTCGAACGACATCATCCACGCGATGAGCGGGCTCGGCCACCTGGTCAGCGTGTTTCCGATCTACAGGGCGACCGCGAGCCCGATCGAGATCTATCGCGACATGCCGGAGACCGCCGAGGTGCTCTACGAGCGCGGCATGGAGGTGCTGGCCGACTTCATCGCCGAGCGCTCGGGCTATTACGACATCGTCTGGGTCGGGCGGACGCACAACCTCGAGCGGCTGCTGCCGATCCTGGAGGACGGCTCGGCGGCCCTTCCCTCGCACGGCTTCGTGCTCGACACCGAGGCGGTCGCCGCACCGCGGCAGGCGGCACAGAACCGCGTGCTCGGGCTGCCGCACCTCGTCAGCCTCGACCAGGCGCTGCGGGCCGAGCTCGCCTGCGCCTATTTCTGCCAGAAGATCATCGCCGTGAACGGTTGCGACGCCGAGCTGGTGCGCCGTGCCGGCCACCACAACGTGGCGGTGCTGGGACACATGAAGCAGCCCTGCCCCACGCCCTCGAGCTGGAGCCAGCGGCGCGACCTGCTGTTCCTGGGCGCGATCCATGACCCGGGCTCGCCCAACCATGACAGCCTGGAGTGGTTCATCGAGTGCGTGCTGCCGCTGCTCGAGGGCAGGCTGCCGCCCGACGCGCGCTTCACCGTGGCCGGCTTCGTGCGGCGCGGCATCGACCTTTCCGAGCTCGGACGCCATCCCAGGGTCGACCTGATCGGGCCGGTCGACGACCTCACGGCGCTGTACGACAGCCACCGCGTGTTCGTCGCACCCACCCGCTTCGCCGGAGGCATCCCGTTCAAGGTGCACGAGGCGGCGAGCTACGGCGTGCCGGTGGTGGCCACCGACCTGCTCTGCCGGCAGGTCGGCTGGCACCCGGGCTCGGAGATCATCTCCGGCGGCACCGACGATCCGCAGCGTTTCGCCGATGGCGTCGTCGCCCTCTACGACCAGATCGAGACCTGGAACACCGTGCGGCGCGGCGCGCTCAACCGGCTGCACCAGGAAAACAACCAAGCCGACTATGTCGACAGCCTGCGGCACATCCTGCACGATGTCGCGACCGGAGGATTCACCCCGGCCGGATAGCGGGGCGTGTGCCGTCATGATCTCCAGGGCGCTGGACCATATCGACGCGACGATCGAGCCGAGCGTCGGCCGGCTGTTCGACCTGCTGCGCATCCCGAGCATCTCGACGCAGCCTGACCACGCCGCCGACTGCCGGCGAGCCGCCGAGTGGCTGTGCCGCGACCTCGCGGGCATGGGCTTCGAGGCGTCGGTGCGCGAGACGCCGGGCCACCCGATCGTGGTCGCGCACGAGCTGTCGTCGCGCAGCGGGCCGCACGTGCTGTTCTACGGCCACTACGACGTGCAGCCGGTCGACCCGCTGTCGCTGTGGGACACCGCACCGTTCGAGCCGTCGCTGCGCGAGGATCCGGTGCGAGGCCGCAAGATCATCGTCGGGCGGGGTGCCTCCGACGACAAGGGCCAGGTGATGACCTTCCTGGAGGCATGCCGCGCGCTGCGCGCGACGCTGGGCGAGCTGCCGCTGCGCATCTCGGTGCTGATCGAGGGCGAGGAGGAGAGCGGCGGCGCCAACCTGATGCCGTTCCTGCAGGCGCACGCCGAAGAGCTGCGCTGCGACGTGGCGCTGATCTGCGACACCGGCCTCGCCGCCGACGGCGTGCCGGCGATCACCACCATGCTGCGCGGCCTGGTCGGCGAGGAGGTGGTGATCACCGCCGCCGACCGCGACCTGCATTCCGGGATCTTCGGCAACGCCGCGCGCAACCCGATCCACGTGCTGGCCGACCTCATCGCCGGCCTGCGCGACGCCGAGGGCCGGGTCACCCTGCCGGGCTTCTATGACGGCGTGCGCGACCTGCCGGAATCGGTGCGTGCCGCCTGGCGCGCGCTCGGACTCGAGGACGCGCTGGTGCTGGGCACGGTCGGGCTGTCGGTGCCCGCCGGCGAGGCCGGCTACAGCGCGCTGGAGCAGACCTGGTCGCGTCCGTCGTGCGAGGTCAACGGCATCTCCGGCGGCTACCAGGATGCCGGCTTCAAGACCGTGCTGCCGGCCCGCGCCTCGGCCAAGATCTCGTTCCGGCTGGTCGCCGGACAGGATCCGGAGGCGATACGCGAGAGCTTCCGCGACTACGTGCTGGGCCGTCTGCCGCCCGATTGCCGGGCGTCGTTCAGCTCGCACGGCGCCTCCAGGGCGAGTGCCGTGCCCTTCGAGGGCGCGGCGCTGCGGGTAGCGCTCGCCGCGCTGAGCGAGGAGTGGGGCCGGCCGGCGGTGACGATCGGCTCCGGCGGCTCGATCCCGGTGGTCGGCGAGCTGCAGGAGGCGCTGGGCGTCGATGCGCTGCTGGTCGGGTTCGGGCGCGACGACGACCGCATCCACTCGCCCAACGAGAAGTACGACCTGGACAGCTTCCACCACGGCATCCGCTCGTGGGTACGTATCCTGCACGCCCTGGCGGAAGCGCCGCTCCCCGCCTAAGACCAGCCGCCGATCGGGGTGTGGGGCCGCCGGCCCCAGCGGGTCAAGGGCGGAGCCCTTGCCTGCTCTCTACAGGCTAATCCAGCCCGGCATCGTCCGCCGCGGTGCCGACCTCGACGATGCCCTCGATCTCGCTCAGCCTGGCGAGCAGGTGCGACACCGGCCGCTTGCCCTTGACCTGCATGCGCAGGCTGACCACGCCGCGTACCGGGCGCGGAGGCGGCTCGACCCCCTCCAGGTCGGCCGCGTCCTCGGCCGCGTCGCGGCTCGCGATCCCGACGCCGTCGCGGTCCAGCCGCACGTGGTCGATGGTGAAGCGCAGCTCGGTGCAGCGGATCAGGATGGTGCGCAGCAGCCCGCGGCCGTCCTGGTAGGAGATGTCGATGTCGGTCGCCATCCGGCGCGTCGAGGCGCGCGGCAGGTGCTCGATCAGACGCGGGAACACGAACATGATGACGAGGTGGGCGACGGTCGTCGCCACCGCGAGCAGCGGCAGCCCGGCGCCGCAGGCCATGCCCAGGGCGGCGGTGAGCCAGAACGAGGCGGCCGTCGTCAGCCCGCGCACCAGGTCGCGGCGCATGAAGATGACGCCGCCGCCGATGAAGCCGATGCCGGAGACCACCTGTGCCGCGACCCGGGACGGATCGACCACGATCCGGTTGTTGGCGAGCACGTCCATGAAGCCGTATTTGGAGATCAGCATGAACAGCGCCGAGGCGACGCCGACCAGGGTGTAGGTGCGCAGTCCCGCGCTCTTCTGCCGGATCTCGCGCTCCAGCCCGACCAGTGCGGAGAGCACGAAGGCCAGGGTCAGCTCGCCGAACTGCAGCCAGCCCTGTCCGCCCACGCCCCGTCCTCCGCATCAGGCCAGGGTGCGCCCCGGACGCCCCCGAGGCGGAAGCCTCGGGGGATCCCGCTTATAGGGCGTCAGGCGCGGACTGCGGAGCCCCGCGCTGCGACCTCCTCGGCGACCAGGCGACGCGGACGGCGCGCGAACAGGCGGCGGATCACCGCGTAGAACACCGGCGTGAAGGCCAGGCCGAACAGGGTGACGCCGAGCATCCCGGAGAACACCGCGGTGCCGAGCGACTGGCGCATCTCCGAGCCGGCACCGCTCGCCACCACCAGTGGCACCACGCCGAGGATGAAGGCGAACGAGGTCATCAGGATCGGCCGCAGGCGGGTGCGCGCCGCGCGGATCGCCGCGCGCGCCGCACTCAGGCCTCCCTCCTCTGCCTGCCGGGCGAACTCGACGATCAGGATGGCGTTCTTCGCCGCCAGCCCGACCAGCACCACGAAACCGATCTGTGCCAGGATGTCGACGTTCAGGCCGCGCAGCAGCAGCCCGGTGACCGAGGCGAGCAGGCACATCGGCAGGATCAGCACCACCGAGAGCGGCAGGGTCCAGCTCTCGTACTGCGCCGCCAGCACCAGGAACACGAACAGCACCGAGGCGCCGAACACCAGGATCGCGGTGTTGCCGGCCTGGCGCTGCTGGAACGCGAGGTCGGTCCACTCGAAGCCGATGCCGGGCGGCAGGATGCTCGCCGCCAGATGCTCCATCGTCGACAGTGCCGTGCCCGAGGAGACGCCGGGCAGCGTGCTGCCCTGCACCTCGGCCGCCGGATACAGGTCGTAGCGCGGCACGCGATACGGGCCGGTCGCGTTGTACAGCCGGGCGACGGAGCCGATCGGCACCATGGCGCCGCTGGCATTGCGTGTCTTCAGCCGGGCGATGTCGTCGGTGCTGGCGCGGAAGCGGGCATCCGCCTGCGCGGTGACCTCGTAGGTGCGGCCGAGATAGTTGAAGTCGTTGATGTAGGCGGAACCGAGATAGGTCTGCATCGCCTCGAACACCCGGTCCGGCGTGACCCCCAGCTGCTGTGCGCGCTCGCGGTCGATGTCGGCGTAGATGCTCGGCGTCTGGGTGCTGAACGGCGCGAACACGCCGACCAGGCCGGGCGCCTCGTTGGCCGCCGCGGCCAGGCCCTGTGCGGCCGCCTCCAGCGCCCGTGGTCCGAGGCCCTGGCGGTCCTGCAGCATCATCTTGAAGCCGCCGGCGGTGCCGATTCCCGCCACCGGCGGCGGCGGGATGGTGATGATGAAGGCGTCCTGGATCGCCGACAGACGCTGACGCAGGCTGTTCAGCACCACGCCGACATCCTGGCCGTCGCGGTGTCGCTGGTCGAACGGCTTCAGCGGCGAGAAGATGGCGCCGGAGTTCGAGGCGTTGGTGAAGGTGGCGCCGTCGAAGCCGGAGAACGCGACCGCGTGCTGCACGCCCGGCGTCGCCTGGATGATGTCGATCGCGCGTCGCACCACCGCGTCGGTGCGCGACAGCGAGGCGCCGGGCGGCAGCTGCACCACCGTGATCAGGTAGCCCAGGTCCTGGTCGGGGATGAAGCCGGTGGGCGCCCGGCCGAACTGGTAGCCGGTCAGGCCGATCAGGCCGGCATACAGCACCAGCATCCCGGCACTCAGCCGGATCAGCCGCGCGGTCAGCTTGCCGTAGCGATCCGACAGCCACTCGAAGCCGCGGTTGAAGGCGGCGAAGAAGCCGAACAGCGGGCGCAGCAGCAGCGCGCGCTGCCTCACCTCGACGGCCGCCACGTGCGGCCTGAACAGCAGCGCGCACAGGGCGGGGCTCAGGGTGAGCGACACCAGGCACGAGATCACGGTGGAGGCGGCGATGGTGACCGCGAACTGTCGGAAGAACTGCCCGGAGATGCCGCTGATGAAGGCCGCCGGGATGAACACGGCGCACAGCGTGAGCGCGATCGCGATCAGCGCGCCGCCGACCTCGTCCATGGTGCGGTGCGCGGCCTCGCGCGGGGTCATGCCGAGCCGCAGGTTGCGCTCGACGTTCTCGACCACGACGATGGCGTCGTCCACCACGATGCCGACCGCCAGCACCAGGCCGAACAGCGACAGCGTGTTCAGCGAGAAGCCGACCGCGAGCAGGATCGCGAAGGTGCCGATCAGCGAGATCGGGATCGCCACGATCGGGATCAGCGAGGCGCGCCAGGTCTGCAGGAACACGATGACCACGATCACCACCAGCGCCACCGCGCCGAGTATGGTCCTGACCACCTCGTGCACCGACTGGGCGATGAACAGCGTGGTGTCGTAGACGATGTCGTATTTCAGGCCCTGCGGGAAATCCTGCGACAGCCCCTGCATGGTCTGGCGCAGCCCGCGCGCGGTGGCGAGCGCATTCGACCCCGGCTGCTGGTAGACCAGGATCGGCACCGCGTTCAGCACGTCGAGATAGCCGTTGGCCCCGTAATCCTGCGCCCCGAGCTCGACCCGGCCGATGTCGCGCACCCGCGTCACCCGGCCGGCGGCGTCGGACTTGACGATGATGTCGGCGAACTGCGACGGGTCGTGCAGCCGCCCCAGCGTCTCGACGTTGAGCTGGAACGCACCGGGTGTCGCCACCGGCGGCTGGCCGAGCACGCCGGCGGATACCTGCACGTTCTGCGCCTGCAGCGCCGCCACGACCTCGCCGGCGGTCAGGTCGTGTGCCGCGACCCGGTCGGGATCCAGCCAGATCCGCATCGCGTAGTCGCGCGAGCCGAAGATCTGCACGTCGCCGACGCCCGGGACGCGGGAGAGCTGGTCCTTCACGTGCAGGGTGGCGTAGTTCGACATGTAGAGCTGGTCGCGCGACCCGTCGGGCGAGGACAGGTGGATCACCATCAGCATGTCGGGCGAGCTCTTCTTCACCGTGACGCCGAGGCGCTGCACGGTGTCCGGAAGCCGCGGCAGCGCCACCGACACCCGGTTCTGGGTCAGCACCTGCGCGGTGTCCTGGTCGGTGCCGAGCTTGAAGGTCACGGTCACCGTCAGCTTGCCGTCGCCGGTGGACTGGCTGCTCAGGTACAGCATGTTCTCGACGCCGATGATCTGCTGCTCCAGCGGCGTCGCCACCGACTGGCTGATCACCTCGGCGGAGGCGCCCGGATAGCTCGCGGTGACCTGGATCGTCGGCGGCGCGATCTCGGGATACTGCGCCACCGGCAGCACGAAGTAGGCGGCGACACCGACGATGGTGATGAAGATCGACAGCGCGGTCGCGAAGATCGGCCGGTCGATGAAGAAATGCGAGAGGCGCACGGCGCGGCTCCTAACCCTGGGTCGCGGGCGCGATGCTGCCCGCCTGCGGCGTGACCTTGGTGCCCGGACGGGCGCGCATCAGGCCGTTGATGATGACCCGGTCGCTGCCCGACAGGCCGGCGCTGATCACCCGCAGCCCGCCATCGAGCGGACCGGTCTCGACCGGCTTCGGCACCACCGTGCCGTCCAGGGCGACCGTCATCACCAGCTTGCGCGACTGGTCGGTGACCACCGCCTCGTCGGGCAGCAGCAGGGTGGGCTTCGGCGCCGAGGTGGGCAGGCGCAGCCGGGCGAACTGGCCGGCGGCGATGAACAGGTCGGGGTTCGGCAGGGTGGCGCGGGCATGGATGGTGCCGCTGCTGCGGTCCATCTGGTTGTCGATGAAGTCCAGCGTGCCGCGACGCGACCAGCCGGTCTCGTCGCTGAGGCTGGCCTGCACGGTGCGGTCGACGGCGCCGTCGCGGCCGGTCGCGCGCTGCCCCTGCAGGAAGCGCTGGTAGGCCAGGTAGTCGCCCTCGCTCATATCGAAGTCGAGGTGGATCGGGTCGAGCGAGACGATGGTGGTCAGCAGCGTCGTGGTACCGCCCTGGCCGCCGGTGATCAGGTTGCCGATCGAGCTGCGATGCATGCTGATCCGCCCGGTCAGCGGTGCGGTGATGCGGCTGAACTCGAGGTTGAGCTGGGCCGAGCGCATCGCCGCGTGGGCCTGGTCCAGGGTCGCCTCGGCGGCGCGCTGCAGCTGCACCCGCTGATCGAGCAGCTCGCTGGAGGCGAAGCCGGTCTGGCGAAGTGCCGCGGTGCGCCCGATCTGCTTGTTGGCGAGGTCGAGCCCGGCGGTGGCGGTCAGCATCTGCGCCGTCGCCTGCTCCAGCGCGATCTGGTAGGGCCGCGGGTCAATCACGAACAGCAGGTCGCCCCTGTGCACGATCTGGCCGTCGGTGAAGTGGATCTCGGTCAGGTAGCCGCTGACCTGGGCGCGTATCTCGACCGACTCGACCGCCGAGAACTGGCCGCTGAAGCTCGTCCAGCCGGCGAGCGTGCGCTGCATCGGCCGGCTCACGGTCACCGGCGGCGGCGGCGGCGCGGCCGGCGCGTGCGGTGCCGCGTGCAGCCATCCGGCTGCCAGCCCCGGCAACAGCGTGGCGCCGCCGCCGAGCAGCAGCACGAGGGCGATGCCGCCGATCCAGGCAGCACGGCGGCTGCCGGCGGCACCGCGAGGCAGATCCCGGGAGACGGCGAGGGTGTCGAGCTGACCGGTCATCTTAGGTTCCTGAGGATGTAGGGGCCGTCTCGGTGACGGCTAGCGGAGGAGTTGCGAGAACGCGATGTCGATGAACTGGCGCAGCGGACGGTCGCCCTTCTCCAGGCGGGCGCGCAGCACCGCGCCCTCCCAGGCGTTGAGCACGAAGGTCGCCAGCTGCACCGGATCGGCGTCCGAGCACACCTCGCCGGCGCGCTGCGCCTCGGCGATGCAGGCTCCCATGCGCCGGCTCCAGCCGGCCAGGATGATCGAGAGCTTCTCCGAGATGACCTCGCTGTGGTCGGACAGCTCGGCCGCCATGTTGCCGACGAGGCAGCCGCAGGTGAAGTCGACCTGCGCCATGTCGTCCACGACCTGCTCGAAGTAGCGGCGCAACCGCTCGCGCGGCGCGAGCCCGCTATCGCCGAGGATGCGAAGCCGGTCGCAGGTGCCGTCGGACCAGTAATGCTCGAGTGCCGCGGCGCCGAGCGCCTCCTTGCTCTCGAAATGGTTGTAGAACGAGCCCTTCGGCACCCCGGCGGCATCGGTGATGTCCTGCACGCTGCAGCCGTTGAAGCCGGACTTGCTGAAGGTCCGCACGCCGGCTTCGAGCAGCCGCTCGCGCACGTCGCTGGATGGGCATCTCACCATGCCGCCTAATATGACCGGTCATCTCAGATGTTCAAGGGTCCTGCCTCAGCGGCGGAACTCCGGCCGCAGCGCCCCGTACAGCGCCCGGAAACGCGCCAGGGGACGCCGGTAGCCCTCGTGACGCGCCGGATCGGGGGCAATGACGTCGAGGATCGCGGGTTTCAGGCACACCGCCTCCGCTGCCTCGCCGGTGAGGGCCAGGCGCGCCAGGCGCGCGGCGCCGAAGGCGGGTCCGGTCTCGCCACCGGCGTGGCGGATCATCGGGATGCCGAGGATGTCGGCGATGATCCGGGTCCAGAACGCGCTGCGCGCGCCGCCGCCGACGATGGACGCCTCGCCGATCGCGGTGCCGGCGCCGGCCAGGCAGTCGAGCGCGTCGGCGAGGCTGCAGGCGACACCTTCGAGCACCGCCTGCACGAGCCGCGGCGGCGTGGTCGACGGGGTGAGGCCGAACAGCACGCCGCGCGCCGCGGGGTCGTTGTGCGGCGTGCGCTCGCCGGTCAGGTAGGGCAGGAACAGCAGCCCGCCCTCCCCGCCGTCCGGTCCGACGTACTGGGCCTGCGCCGCGTCGAGCAGTGCCGCCGGATCGTCGTGGCCGAGCAGGCGCGTCGCCCAGGCCAGTGCGCCGGCGCCGTTCAGCACCGCCGCCGCCTGGAACCACAGGCCGGGCAGCGCGTGCGCGAACGCCTGCACCCCGGTGCCGATCGCCGGCCGGTAGCTGCCGGTGGTGACGAAGATCTGCGCCGAGGTGCCGAGCGAGACGTAGGCGTCGCCGTCGCGGATCGCGCCGATCCCGACCGCACCGGTGGCCGCATCGCCGCCGCCGCCGGCGACGACGGCGCCGCGCCCGATGCCGCACGCATCGGCGAGCGCATCCGAGACCGTTCCGCCGACCTGGTCGCCCTCCACCAGCTCGGGCAGCCAGCCGAGCTCGACGGCGCAGGCCGACGCGATCGGCGCCGACCAGCGACGAGACGCCTCGTCGAGCAGCAGCGTGCCCGCGGCGTCGCAGGGATCGGTCTGGTGCAGGCCGGTCAGCCGGAGCCGCAGATAGTCCTTGGGCGGCAGCAGCCGGCGGATCCGCGCGAACGTCTCGGGCTCGTGCCGGCGCAGCCAGAGCAGCTTGGCCGGCCAGAAGCTGGTCGACTGCGCCGCCCCGGCGCGCTGCGCGAAGCCGGGTTCGGCCTCGGCCAGCGCCTCGGCCTCGAGGCCGGCGCGCGAATCGTTCCACAGCATCGCCGGACGCAGCACCCGTCCGTCCTCGCCGAGCAGCACCAGCCCATGCATCTGCCCGGACAGGCCGATCGCGCGCACCCGGGCCAGCTCGCCGCCGGCCTCTGCGCGGATACGCCCGATGCCGTCGAGCACCGCCTGCCACCAGGCCTCCGGCGCCTGCTCCGACCAGCCCGGCTGCGGCCGATCGGTCGGCAACGCCGTCGTCGCCTGCGCGAGCAGGCGCTGGTGCAGGTCGACCAGCACCGTCTTGACCGCCGAGGTGCCGAGATCGATCCCGAGTATCGTCGCGTCCGAAGCGACCGGCATGAACACTCCTCCAACCGCGACCGGGTCCGTCCTCACGCCGGCGCAGGCGCTAGGACGGCGGTCTCGTCCTGTTCATCGATGCGACCGGAGCCGCGCGCCACCTTCCGCCGGCCGGCGCGTTGTCCCGTGACACGTCACAGCAGGACCACGCACATGATCGACAGCAGCCAGATACGCGAGCACATGGAGGTCATCGGCGCCGATGGCGGCCATGTCGGGACCGTCGACCATGTCGATGGCGACCGCATCAAGCTCACCAAGTCCGATCGCGGCGCCGCCGGCCAGCATCACTTCATCCCGCTCTCGCTGATCGAGGAGATCGATGCCGACGCCGTGCGGCTCTCCTTCAAGGCGGAACTCGCCCCACAATTCTGGGAGAGCTGATCCTGGGAAAGCTGATTCTGGGAAAGCTGACGCATTCGCGACCGGCCGCGTCGAGGTCACAGCGCGTCGCGCGCCGCCTCGACCAGCGCGTCCACGTCGGGCAGCGCGGTGTCGAAGGCGCAGACCAGCCGGATCACGCCGTGCGCCTCGCCCTCCGGCATCGCCCAGCGATAGAACGCGTAGCCGGCCGCCTCCAGGGCGGCGATCAGCGGCCGCGGCAGCGCCACGAACAGCTCGTTGGCCTCGACCGGCTGCACCAGTGCCACCCCGGGAAGCGATGACAGCCCGTGCGCCAGGCGCGTCGCCGCCTGGTTGGCGCGGGCGGCATTGCGCAGCCACAGCCCGTCATCGAGGTAGGCGGCGAGCTGGGCGCTCAGGAAGCGCTGCTTCGACCACAGGTGGCCGGCGCGCTTGCGCCTGCGGGCGAACTCGTGTGCCAGCGCGCGATCGAAGAACACCACCGCCTCCGCCGCAAGCGCCCCGTTCTTGGTGGCGCCGAGCGAGAGCACGTCGACCCCGGCCTTCCAGGTGATCTCGGCCGGCGCGCAGCCGAGGAACGACACCGCGTTGGCGAAGCGCGCACCGTCCATGTGCACCCGCAGGCCGCTGCCGCGCGCCACCTCGGACAGCGCCGCGAGGTGCGACGCGGTGTAGCTGGTGCCCCACTCGGTGGCCTGGGTCAGGCTGAGCGCCATCGCCGGGCTCTGGTGCACGCCGGTGTTGCGTCGGCGGGTGATGGCGGCCTGCAGCGCCCGCGGGTCGATCCGGCCGTCCGGGCTCGGCAGGGTCAGCAGCTTGGCGCCGCCGGTGAAGAACTCGGGCGCGCCGCCCTCGTCGTTCATGACGTGCGCGACCTCGTCGCAGTAGATCGACCCGTACGGCGGCACCAGCGCCGACAGCGCCAGCGCGTTCGCCGCCGTGCCGGTGGCGACCGGGAACACCACCGTGTCGGTCTCGAACAGCTCCGAGATCCGCTGCTCCATGCGCGCGGTCCACTGATCCGCACCGTACGAGCCCACCGCCCCCTGGTTGGCGGCCAGCACGGCCTCCATGACCCGGGGGTCGGCCGGCGAGACGTTGTCGCTGCCGAAGTTCTTGCGTATCTGCGTCATGCATCCGTCCATGCCGCCCATCCTGACGCCCCGTCGACGCAAGGTCCAGAACCCAGCCTGCATGACCCACCCCGCATGACCGAGATCCACACTCGCCTGATCGACGGCAAGCGGCAGGCCGCCGCACTCACCGAGGAGATCGGCGCCGGGGTGGCGGAGCTGGCGCGGGAAGGCTTCGTGCCCGGCCTCGCGGTGGTGCTGGTCGGCGCCGATGCCGCGAGCGAGGTCTACGTGCGCAACAAGGCGCGGCAGACCGGCGCCGTCGGCATGCGCTCCTTCTCCCACACGCTGCCGGAGAGCACGACGCAGGCGGAGCTGCTCGCCCTCGTCGGACGGCTCAACGCAGATCCCGCGGTGCACGGCATCCTGGTGCAGCTGCCGCTGCCGGCGGCGATCGACGCGGCGGTGGTCATCGATGCGATCGATCCGGACAAGGATGTCGACGGGCTCGGCCAGGTCAATGCCGGGCGGGTCGCGCTCGACCGCCGCACCGACGGTCAGGGCGGACTGGTGCCCTGCACGCCGCTCGGCTGCCTGCTGCTGCTGCAGGCCGAGCTCGGCAGCCTGCGCGGGCTGCACGCGGTGGTGATCGGACGCTCCAACCTGGTCGGGCGGCCGATGTCGCAGCTGCTGCTGCACGCCGACTGCACCGTCACCGTGGCGCATATCCACACCCGCGACACCGCCGCACTGGCGCGTCAGGGCGACATCGTGGTGGTGGCGACCGGCCGGCAGGGTCTGGTGCGCGGGCACTGGATCAAGCCCGGCGCCACCGTCATCGATGTCGGCATCACCCGGATCATGACCGACGCCGGCAAGACCCGGCTGGTCGGCGACGTGGTGTTCGACGAGATGCTCGGCGTCGCCGGCGCGATCACCCCGGTGCCGGGCGGGGTCGGGCCGATGACCATCGCCTGCCTGCTGGGCAACACCCTGACCGCGGCGACGCGGCAGCGGCGACGCACCGGTCCGCTCAGCGGCTGAAGCCCGGAACCTCCAGCAGGCTCACCTCGTAGCCGGTCTCCAGCTTCTTGAGCCTGAAGTCCTGACGCAGCACCAGGTAGGCGGCCTGGCCGTTGCCGGGTCGGAAGGCCGGATTGCGCGACAGCACCCGGGCCGAGCAGACCGCATCGTCACGGTCCCAGGCCGCGACCTCGACCCTGCCGCTGTGCTTCGGCGTCTCCAGCACCGCCTGTTCGGTCAGGCCGATGACGTACAGGTTGCGCGACCGGCTCGCCTGGTCGACGTAGGCGAGCACGTCGGGCTGGCTGCAGGGCGACCGGGCGCAGCCGCCCGCCGCCAGCGGCACGGCCAGCGTGATCGTCAGCGCCAGATTGCGGCGCTTCGAGGCCCGGCTCATCCACGCCTCCATCCGAACCGCCTGTCGGAGACCGGTTCCGCCAGGATATCCACGTGGTCGATGCCGCGCTCGGCCTGTATCGCCATCACCTGGTCGATCGTCGCCGGCTGCGCCCCGCCTTCCGGCGTGATCACCGACAGCGTGTAGCCGCAGCCGGTCAGCCAGGCCAGGTACTCCGGCCCGGAGATGCCGGAGATGCCGGGCATCAGGTTGGGGCTGAACTCGCTGATGATCCTCGGACGATCCCGCCGGATGATCCCGCCGCAGCCGCTCAGCGCCAGGTACTCCGCACCCTCGACGTCCACCTTGATCAGGTCGATGCGGCGCGCCGCCGGCACCAGCGCGTCCGGCCGCGCGCAGCCCACCGTCTCGGCGCCGAGCAGCGCCGCGATGCCGGCGCCGGGCGGCGAGGTGGTGCCGTTGGAGTGCGAGCGGTGCAGCACCAGCACCCCGGTCTCCGCGCCCGCCGCCAGCTGCGCCACGGTGACCTGGTCGAAACCGTTCAAGCGCCGGCTCGCCTCCAGCAGCCGCACGTTGCGGCCGTTCGGCTCGATCGCCAGCACGTAGCCGGCCGACCCGACCAGGGCGGCGCTGAGCATGGTGAAGTAGCCGATATTGGCGCCGATATCGAGCACCCCCATGCCGGGGCGCAGGATCCGGCGGAAGCTGGCCGCGACCTCGGGCTCGTAGGCGTCGGCCTGCACGTAGCGGCCGACGGCGGCGTCGTCCGGAGCGCTGTAGATCCGGAACTCGCGCAGCGCGGTGAGCACCGGGCAGCCGGCTTCGTCCTCGCGCAGCAGCCCGCGGCGGGAGAACTCCAGCGAGCCGACATAGCTCGCCACCACCGAGTGCAGCGTCTCGCCGGCGCGACTGGCGTGTCCGCGCCACTCCTCCGGGTTCGGATCGCGTCCCAGCAGCAGCCGGAAGCAGGCCCGGATATCGTCGGTGCTGGCGACTTCGGAGAAGGGTTCGGGGGCGGTCGCCCGATCCGGCACCACCGCGGCAGTTCTCAAACCGGCGGACATCGCATCGCAGTCCCGCTTACCCGTCCGCGCCGGAGTTGGCAGAACGTGGCCGCCGGGGGATAGTGCCACGCGTCAGCCGTCTCGCGCAAAGCGGTGCCGCAGGCGGAGAGAGAAGCTTGCCGAACAAGATCTGGATCGACGTCGAGGACCTGTTTCAGTACGCGGCCCTCAACCCGCGGCCGAGCGGGATCCAGCGGATCGAGTACGAGCTCTGCCGGTCGCTGGCGAGCCTGCCGGAGTCGCGGCAGCGGGTGCGCTTCGTCCGTCATGCCGGGTCGCAGAAATCCTTCTACTCGATCCCGTACGCCGAGCTGGAAGCGCTCTATGGCGGCCTGACCTCCGGCGACAGGACCAGGACCGAGCCGGCATCGCCGTCGGCGGCGCGGACCCCGGTCCAGCCGCCGTCGGGATCCGGGCCGCGGCCGCGCCAGAGGCCGCTCTCGACCGACCCGCTGCGCCGGCTCGCCTATGCCATGCCGCCGGGACTGCGCAACCCGCTGATCGCCTTCTACAAGGCGGAACGCGAGGCCGGTCGCGCGCTGGCGCATCTGGGCAGCGCCGTGAGCTGGGCGACGCGCACCCGGCTGAACGCGGCGCTGCGACGCGGCCGGCGGCCGGCTCCGACACCCGATGCCGATGCGGCGCCGCCGCCGGCCGCCGAAGCCGGGACGACGCAGCCGGTGTGCGGCGTCACCACCTTCGACGACAACTGCGCGCCCGGCGACGTGCTGCTGGTGCTGGGGTCGCCCTGGTTCCATCCGTTCTACGCCGAGGTCGTCGAGCGGGTGCAGCGGCAGCGCGACCTGCGCTTCGCCCTGCTGGTCTACGACATCATCCCGCTGCGCCGCCCGGAATGGTGCGACCACAACCTGGCGCTGCGCTTCCGCGAGTGGACCAGCGACGTGTTTCCGCTGGTCGACACGTTCCTGACCATCTCGCGGGCGAGTGCGCGCGACATCGTGCAGCTGGCGCAGGACAGCGGCTACGCGCTGCGTCACCCGCCGCAGCCAATCCCGATCGGCACCGGCTTCACCTCCACCCGCAAGCCGGCGGGTGCCCACGCTTCGGCTGCGGCGCCGCATCCGGCGTCGGAGCGGTTGCCGCCGCGGGGCAGCTACGCGCTGATCGTCTCCACCATCGAGGCGCGCAAGAACCACATCCTGCTGTTCCGGGTATGGCGCCGCCTGCTCGAGGAGATGCCGCGCGAGCAGGTCCCGACCCTGGTGTTCGCGGGAAGGGTCGGCTGGCTGGTCAGCGACCTGATGCAGCAGCTTCGCAACGCCGAGTTCCTCGACGGCAAGATCCTGCTGGTCGAGGATCCGACCGACGACGAGCTCGAGAGCCTCTATGCCGGTTGCCGCTTCACCCTGTTCCCGTCGCTGTACGAGGGCTGGGGCCTGCCGGTGACCGAGAGCCTGTCCTTCGGCCGGCCCTGCATCATCTCGCGGGCGACCTCGCTGCCGGAGGCCGGCGGCCACCTCGCGCGCTACTTCGATCCGGAGAATGCCGGCGAGGCCTACGACGTGATCCGCAACGCGATCGACACGCCGGAGCAGACCGAGGCCTGGGCCGAACAGGTGCGGCGCGAGTTCAAGCCGGTCACCTGGGAGGATTCCGCGCGCGGCGTGCTGCGTGCCCTGGGCTTCGCGACCTCCGGCACCCCGGCGCCGCGGACCGAGGCCGGGCAGCTGACGGCCACCCATCCCGCCTGACCGTCGCCGCCCGGATCCGCGCCCATCATGTTCGTCTCCTACGCCCAGAACTTCGAGGACGTGCTGCTGTGGCGCGCGCTGCGACACGTGCGGCACGGCTTCTACATCGATGTCGGCGCGTCGCACCCGGACATCGACTCCGTCACCCGCGCCTTCTTCGACCGCGGCTGGCGCGGCATCAACATCGAGCCGGGGATCGAGGACGCGGCGCGCATCGCGGCGTCGCGTCCGGGCGATATCACCCTGCAGCTCGCCGCCGGCGGCGCGGAGGGCGAGGCGGATTTCTTCGCCCTCCCCGGCACCGGCCTGTCGACGACCGATCCGGCGGTGGCCATCCACCATCCCGATGCCGGGCGGATGCGGCCGGGCCGGGTGGCGATGCGCACCCTGGCCGGGATCTGCCGCGCCCACGTGCGCGGCGAGATCCACTTCCTCAAGATCGACGTCGAGGGCGCCGAGGCCGAGGTGCTCGCCGGCGCGGACCTGACCGCCTACCGGCCCTGGATCATCCTGGTCGAGGCGACGGCGCCGCTCTCGGACACGCCGACGCACGAGGCGTGGGAGCCCGGGCTGCTGCGGCAGGGCTACCGGTTCGTCTGGTTCGACGGCCTCAACCGCTTCTACCTGGCGGCCGAACACGCCGACGCGCTGTCGGCGCATTTCCGCTCGCCCCCCAACGTGTTCGACGACTTCATCCGTGCCCCCGACACCGCCTGGGCGGCGCGCCTCGCCAGCGCCGAGACCCGGGCCGAGACCGCCCTGCAGGTCCTCGCCGAAGGCGAGGTGCAGCGCGCGGACGCGGTGGCCCGCGCCGGCGAGCGGGCCGACCGCGCCAGCCACGAGCATGCGCGGCTGCATCAGAAGCTGGCCGACGCCCGGCAGCAGGCCGAGGCGCGCGAAGCCGCCCTGCGCGCGGAGATCAACCAGGTCGCGCACGAGCGGCACATGGCGCTGCACGAGCTGCAGCAGGCGCATCTGCGCCTGCAGGCGACGCTGCTGGATCTCGATCAGCACCGCCATCGGCTGGAGCGGAACGCCGCCGCCCTCGACGAGGCGGAGGCGTGGCTTTCGGCGGTGCGCGGCAGCAGCTCCTGGCGCCTGACCGCGCCGGTCCGGGTGGCGCTGCGACGGCTCGGCCGCGGCGAGCCGCCGGCGCCGGCGGTGGCCGCACCGATCAGCGACCCGCCGCCGGCCGTTGCGGCGCCGCCGCTGGCCGCTGCGGCGCCGCCGCCGGCGATGCCGACGCTGCCGGACGGCTTCTTCGAGGTGGCCGAGGCGCCTCCGGCGACCGCCCTGCCGCCCGGCCCGGAACGGCGGCGCGTGCACCAGTTCCACTCCGGCTCGGCGCTGGCGGACGCGATCACCAACGCCATGCTGCTGACCCGCACGGTGCTGCGCGGGCTCGGCTACGAGAGCGAGATCTTCGTCACCTATCGCGATCCCGCGCTGGCGCACGAGCTGCGCCTCGCCGACGAGCTGCCGTCGAACGACGACTACGTCCTGATCCTGCGCCATTCGATCGGCCACGACGCGTTCGACCGCATCGCCGCCCTGCCGGCGCCGAAGATCCTGCTCTACCACAACATCACGCCGCCCGACCTGCTCGCCCGTCACCCGGTGCTGGCAGCCTACGCGGTGCTCGGCCGGCGCCAGCTCGCGGCCCTGCGCGGCCACGTGCACGCCGCCCTCGCCGACAGCGAGTACAACGCCGTCGAGCTGCGCCAGCTCGGCTTCGAGCCGGTGCGGAGCTGCACCCTGCTGTTCGACATCGCCCGCATGCGCGCCCGCGCCGAGGACATCGCGGGTGCCGCCGACGAGACGGACGGCGTCTTCACCATCCTGTTCGTCGGCCGGCTGTGCCAGTCCAAGGCGCAGCTCGAGCTGGTCGCGGCGTACGCGGCGTTCCGCGCGCTGCACCACGCGCCGGCGCGGCTGGTCCTGGTCGGACGCTACGAGAGCGATACCGATCCCTATCTGCAGGCGCTGCGGCAGGCGGTCGCCGCCAGCCCGCACCCGGACGAGATCCTGCTCACCGGCCTGGTCAGCGACGCGGCGCGCGACCGCTGGTACGGACGCGCCGACCTCTACGTCTCGCTCTCGCGGCACGAGGGCTTCGGCGTGCCGCTGGTCGAGGCGATGGCGCACGGCGTGCCGGTGCTCGCACTGCCGAGCGGCGCCGTGCCGTACACGCTGGGGGACGGCGCCTGCCTGCTGCCCGAGGATGCCGGCCCGCTCCAGCTCGGCGCCATCCTGCACACCTGGGCCGCCGATCCGACGCGGCGCACGGCGCAGGCGGCGCTGCAGCGCGCCTCGCTCGACCGCTTCGCGCTGCCCGGCCAGAGTGCGATCCTGCTGCAGGCGCTGCTGCGCGCCGGCGCCGCCCTGCCCTCCGGTTCGCGGCACGCGCTGGAAGCCAACCTGCACTTCGCCGTCACCGGCCACGTCAACAAGACCTACAGCCTGGCGGCGGTGAATCGCGGCCTGGCGCTGGAGCTGGAGGCGGCGCGTCCCGGACGGGTGCGACTGATCCCGGTCGAGGGCGTCGTCACCGCCGACCTGTCGGAGGTTCCGCCCGAGGAGCGTGACGCGATCGCCGGCCTGGCCGGCCGGGCGGCACCGCTCAGCGCGCCGGAGCTGATCGTCAGCCAGCACTACCCGGTGCACGTGCCGCGTCGGGTGCCCGGCCAGATCCGGCTGGCTCTGCTGTTCTGGGAAGAATCCCTGCTTCCCGCCTCGACCATCGCCACGCTCGAGGACGGCTTCGACGGGATCGTCGCACCGACCCGCTTCGTCGCCCGCGTGCTGCAGGATTCCGGCCTGCGCCTGCCGGTGCGGGTGATCGCGCACACGCCGCCTCTGGCGGCCTTCGCCGCGGTCCGGCGCGAGCGCACGCCCGGCGGACCGCTGACCTTCCTGCACGTCTCGTCCTGCTTCCCGCGCAAGGGTGCCGACGTGCTGCTGCGCGCCTGGGCCGCTGCCTTCGCCGCCGGCGATGCGGTGCGGCTGTTAATCAAGAGCTTCCCCAACCCGCACAACACGATCGCGGACGACCTCGCCGCCCTGCGCGGCGCCCATCCCGACCTCGCCCCGGTCACCCTGATCGACCGGGATCTCGACGCGCCGGCGATGGCGGCGCTGTACGCGCAGGCCGACGTGATGGTGCTGCCCAGCCGCGGCGAGGGCTACAACCTGCCTGCCGCGGAGGCGCTCGCCGCCGGCCTGCGGCTGATCGTCACCGGCGCCGGCGGCCACATGGATTTCTGCCGGGCCGGAGACCCGCGGATCCGCCTGCTGCGCTACCGTCACGCGGCATCCGCCAGCCATCTCGCCACCCCGCACTCGCTGTGGCTCGAGCCCGACGCGGAAGATCTCGCCTCCGCGATGCGCGAGGCCGTCGCGGGACCGGCGCCTGCCCGGGCGGCGGCTCCGTGCGCCGACGAGGGCTCCGCGCCGAACCGGGCGGAGGCGCTGGCGGGCTTCGGGCTGGACCTGCTGCTGCGGCCGCCGCCGCCACCGGTGCGCATCGCCTGGATCTCGAGCTGGAGCCAGAGATGCGGCGTCGCCGAGTACTCGCGGCTGCTGCTCGGGTCGTGCGCGGACGATCGCGACACCTCGATCACCGTGCTGTGCGATCATCGCACGCCCGCCTACCCGCCGCTGCCCGGCGAGCTGCCGCACCTGCCCTGCTGGCAGGCCGGCGGCGCCTGCATCAACGAGCTGCTGGCCGCCCTGTCGCGCAGCGACCCGCACGCGGTGATGGTGCAGCACCAGCCGGGCCTGATCTCGTGGCGATCGCTGCTCGCCCTGATCGACGGGGTGGTCGGGCTCGACCGCGTGCTCACGGTGACGCTGCACAATACCCGCGACCTGCTCGACCAGCCGCGGGAGCTCCGACACGCGCTGCTCGCCGCCCTGTCGCGTGCCGACCGCGTGATCGTGCACACGCTCGCCGACCTCGACCGGCTGACCGGCCTCGGGCTGTTCGAGGTCGCGCTGTTCCCACAGGGCGTGCCGGCCCCGCTGCCGATGCGGCCGACGCGTCCGCTCGGCCGCGCCGACGCCCCGGTGATCGGCAGCACCGGCTTCTTCCTGCCCGGCAAGGGCATCGACACGCTGATCGAGGCCTGCGTGCGCCTGCGCGAGCGCTGGCCCGGGCTGCAGCTGCGCCTGGTCAACGCCGAATACGGCGCGGCCGCCTCCGCGGACGAGATCGCCAACGCCCGCCGGCTCGCCGCGCCGATGCGGGCGGCGGTGCAGTTCCACACCGCGTTCCTGCCGCAGGCCGACGGGCTCGCTCTGCTCGCCGGATGCGACCTGATCGTGCTGCCCTACAAGCCTTCCAAGGAGGGCTCCAGCGCCGCCCTGCGCACCGCGCTCACCGCCTCGGTGCCGGTCGCGGTCAGCCGCGTCGCCCTGTTCGACGAGGCCGAGCCGGCGGTGCTGCGGGTCGATGCCGACAGCCCCGACAGCCTGGCGGACGCGCTCGATGCCGTGCTGCGCGACCATGAGCGGCGCCAGCGGGCGCAGCGCGACGCCGCGCGCTGGATGGCCGATCGTGCCTGGCCGCCGATCGCGGCACGCCTGATCGGGCTGCTGGCGGGTCTGGCGCGATCGCGACGATGAGGGCGAGCCCGGCCGCGTCGGCATCGGTGTCGGTTCCGGGCGGATCCGAGCGGATCATGTTCGCCAACCAGCTGCGCGGCCTCGCCGCCTGCTGCGTGCTGGCGAGCCACCTGATCGGCCAGTACTGGGGTGCGCGGGACTTCGCCGCACTCGCCACCTGCACGCCGGTGCAGCCCGGTGCACCGCCGCCGGTGTTCGCCCTGGTCGCCGATCCCTGGTTCCAGCCCGGTCCGTTCGGGGTGGCGCTGTTCTTCCTGATCAGCGGGCTGGTGATCCCGTTCTCGCTCGACCGTCACGGCCGCGGCGGCTTCCTGCTGGCGCGGCTGCTGCGCATCTATCCGACCTACTGGGCGGCGACGCTGATCAGCCTGTGCCTGCTGCGCGGCAACGCCGCGTTCTGGCAGCTCGGCTTCCCCTATGGCTGGCGCACCATCCTGGCCAACCTGCTGCTGATCCACCAGATCACCGGCGACCCCGGCATCGACCTGGTCAACTGGACGCTGTGCATCGAGCTGCAATTCTACCTGCTGATGGCGGTGCTGTACCCGCTGGTGAAGCGGGCGCCGCTGCCCACGATCCTGGCCGCCGCGGTCGTGCTCACCGCGCTGCGACGGCAGGACGCGAGCGACCTCGTGGTGATGCTGATCGGCACGCTGTTCCAGCTGCGGCTGCGCGGCCGCATCGGCCTTGCCGCGCTCGCCGGGTGCGGCGCGGCACTCGCCGCCCTGTTCGCGCTGCAGGTGCGGCCGGCGGCGCTCTGCTACAACTACGGCTACGCGCTGCTGCTGTTCGCGCTGCTGTTCGGCCTGCGCCGCCTCGACCGTCCCAGGTGGCTGCCGGACGTGCTCGCCGCGATCAGCTACCCGCTCTACCTGGTGCACTTCATCGCCGGCTTCACGGTGCTCAAGCTGCTGACGCTCGGCCGCGGGTCGGGGATGCACCTGTCCTACGAGGCGGCACTCGTGGTGGCGGTCGGGGTCGCGATCGGCCTCGCGACCTTGTTACATTACGCGATCGAACTGCCCAGCCTGGCGCTCGGGCGGCGGCTCACGCGCAGGTGATGCTCGGACGGCCGAATTAACCCGCGTCCATGCATCTGCCGGTGCGTTCTGGCGCGTAACAGGAACGTCCAAACCGGAGAGTTTACATGTCGTCCAACGAGACCGCCCAGGACAGCAGCCTTACGACAGGATCTGCTGCGACCGGGCTGGAACGCCGCTCGCTGTTCAAGCGTGCGGGAGCCGGCGTCGCCGGTGCTG
>CAXTAY010000014.1:0-33752 GCA_964242335.1 uncultured Acetobacteraceae bacterium
GGATGCCGCCGACCAGCCGGCCGTCGCGCACGATCAGCTTCTTGTAGGTGCCGCGCGCCGGCTCGGTGAACTGGATGATCTCGTCGCGCGGCTCGACCGCCTCGGTGATGCCCATCGAGGCCAGCTCGACCCCCATCACCTTGAGCTTGGTGGCGAGCTTGGAGCCGTGATAGGCGGCGTCGATGTTGCGCCCGGTGACCTGGTCGGCGAACACGCGCGCCTGGTCCCACAGAGGCGCCACCAGGCCGTAGACCTGGCCGCGATGCTGCGCGCACTCGCCGACGACGAAGACGCTGCGGTCGTCGACGCAGCGCATGTGGTTGTCGACCACGATCGCGCGCTCGACGGTCAGGCCGGCGCGCTGCGCGATCTCGGCGTTGGGACGGATCCCGGCAGAGACCACCAGCATGTCGCAGGCGAGCGTGCTGCCGTCCTTGAAGCGCAGGCCGGCGACGTGGCCGTCGCCCAGCACCTCCTCGGTGCGCTTCTCGAGATGGATGGCGATGCCCATCGCCTCCATCGTGCGTCGCAGGATCGCGCCGCCCTGGCTGTCGAGCTGGGCGTTCATCAGGTGGGCGGACTGGTGGATGACGTGTACCTCGCAGCCATGGTTCATCAGCCCGCGCGCCGCTTCCAGCCCGAGCAGCCCGCCGCCGATGACCGCGGCGACGTGGCTGCGCCGCGCGGTCTCGATGATGCCGGTGCAGTCGTCGATCGAGCGGAAGCCGAACACGCCGGGCAGCAGGGTGCCGTCGGGCCGGCGGATGTTGCGCACCGGCGGGATGAACGGGCGGCTGCCGGTGGCGATCAGCAGGATGTCGTAGTGCGCGCGGATCCCGGCGGAGGAGATCACGCAGCGCGCGGGGCGGTCGATCTCGGTGACCGGGGCGCCGCTATGCAGGGTGATGCCGTTCTCGGCGTACCAGTCCAGCGGGTTGATGGTGATCTCGCTGCTGTCCTGGGCGCCGCTGAGCACGTTGGACAGCATGATCCGGTTGTAGTTGCCGTAGGGCTCGTCGCCGAACATGGTGATATCGAACTGCTCGGCGCCGCCGCGGGCGAGCACTTCCTCCACCGCACGGGCACCGGCCATGCCGTTGCCGATGACGACCAGCTTCTGCTTCATCGCGGCTTCCCCGATCCTCATATTTCCATCAGTCCCATATCGAGCACCAGCGTGCCGGAGACGCCCTCGGGGGCCGCAACCTGCAGTTCCAGCGTGGTGTCCGGGAACAGGTCCTCGACGACGGCGAGCGGCACGTGCTGGCCCGACTTGGCGCCGAGCGGGAACAGCCGCATCGGCGTGCCGTCGCGCAGCAGCACCAGGGCGACCATCTCCGCCGCCGAGTTGCCGGCGCGCAGGTAGATCATCTGCGCGCGCTTGTCCGCCGGCACCCGGTAGGCGGCGAGGCCCTGCAGCGGAACCCCGGTGGCGTAACCCGTGCCGGTGAAGCCGAAGATGCCGGTGATGATCCGCGGCGTCGATTCAATCATGTCGGGGTCCTCTGTTGCGGACGGGTGAGGGACGGGCTTGCGGCGCTCAGCTGCACGGCGCAGACCTTGAACTCGGGGATCCTGGAGACCGGATCGACGGCGTCGTTGGTCAGCAGGTTGGCACTCGACGCGCCACCCCAGTGGAATGGCACGAACAGGGTGTCGCGCCGGATGTCTCGGGTCAGCCGGGCGCGGAACACGGCGCTGCCGCGGCGCGTGGTGAGACGCGCCGCCCCGCCCGGGCCGATCCCGACCATCGCCGCGGTGTCGGGATGGATCTCGACGAAGGCTTCCGGCTCGGCGGCGTCGAGTTCCGGCACCCGGCGCGTCTGCGCGCCGGTCTGATAGTGGCTGAGCACCCGGCCGGTGGTGAGGTAGAGCGGGTAATGCGCGTCCGGCTCCTCCGCCGAAGCGCGACGCTGCACCGCCGAGAAGCGCGCGCGGCCGTCATGATGGGCGAAGCGCTCCAGGAACAGCCGCGGCGTGCCCGGATGCGCCTCGTCGGGGCAGGGCCAGAACACGCCGTGCTCGCGCTCGATGCGCTCCATGCTGATGCCGCCATAGTCGGCGGCACCGCCGCTGCTGGCGCGCCGGAACTCCGACGAGACCGCCTCGATGCCGACCGGGACGTGGTGGCCGCGGCCGAGCCGGATCGCGAGGTCGGACAGGATGTCGGTGTCGGTGCGCACGCCGCTCGGCGGTGCTGCCGCCTGGCGTCGCAGCAGCACGCGGCCCTCGAGGTTGGTCATGGTGCCGGTCTCCTCGGCCCACTGCGTGACCGGCAGCACGATGTCGGCGCGCTCCGAGCTCTCCGACAGGAACTGGTCGAGCGAGACGAACAGCGGCAGCCGGTCGAGCCGTGCGGCGAGGCCGGAGCTCGAGGGTGCCGACACCAGGATATTGGAGGCCAGCAGCAGCAGGCCCTGGATCCCGCCTTCCTCGCCGAGTGCCTCGATGATGCCGGTGGCAGACAACCCGGGGGGAGGCAGCTGGTCCGGATCGACCTCCCAGACCCGGGCCACCTCGGCACGATGGCGCGGGTTGTCGATGCGCCGGTAGCCGGGCAGCTGGTCGCTCTTCTGGCCGTGCTCGCGGCCGCCCTGGCCGTTGCCCTGGCCGGTCAGGCAGCCCCAGCCGCAATGCCTGCGCCCGGCATGGCCGAGTGCCAGGGCGAGATTGATGAAGGCGAGCGCGTTGTCCACGCCCTGGCTCTGCTGCTCGGCGCCGCGGCCGGAGAGGATGATCGCGGTCGACGCCTCGCCCATCATGTGGGCGGCCTGGGCGATCTGTGCGCTCGGCACCCCGGTCTCGCGCTCGACCCGGTCCGGCCAGTACGAGGCGACGACGCGGCGCACCGCCTCCCAGCCCTCGGTGCGTGCCGCGATGAACTCGAGGTCGATCAGCTTGTCGCGCACCGCCACGTGCAGGATGCCGTTGGCGAGTGCGGCGTCGGTGCCAGGGGTCAGCTGCAGGTGCAGGTGCGCGAGCCGGGCGGTGGCGGTGCGACGGGGATCGCTGACGATCAGCCGGCCGCCGCGCTCCCGCTGCGCCTCGAAATACTGCATGATCGGCGGCATCGTCTCGGCCGGATTGCCCCCGGCGATCAGGATCGTCTCCGCTCCCGGAAGGTCCTCGAGCGGGAAAGGCATGCCGCGGTCGATGCCGAAGGCACGCAGGCCGGCCGCCGCGGCTGAGGCCATGCAGAAGCGGCCGTTATAGTCGATGTGCGGGGTGCCGAGCACGAGGCGGGCGAACTTGCCGAGCAGGTAGGCCTTCTCGTTGGTCAGGCCGCCGCCGCCGAACACGGCGATGCAGTCGCGGCCGTGGCGGGCCTGCAGCGCGGTGATCTCCGCGGCGATGCGGTCGAGCGCCTGATCCCAGGAGGCGGCGCGCAGCGGCGCGCCCTTGCGGTCGCGCATCATCGGCGTCAGCAGACGGTCCGGGTGGGTCATCAGGTGCCCGGCGGTCCAGCCCTTGCGGCAGAGCCCGCCCTTGTTGGTCGGGAAGTCGCGAGACTCCACCGACCACTCGCCGGCGCGGGAACGTTCGAGCGTCATGCCGCACTGCAGGGCGCAGTATGGGCAGTGGGTCTCGGTGCGCGTCGCGCCGTCGACCACGTCGGCCGAGGAGAGGGCGTTCATCTAGGGTTCAGCCGGCGGTGCCCGGGGTGCTGCCGCGCCGGGATGCGTCAACCTCGTCGAGAATTGCTCGGTCGATCATCAGTCCGCCTCATCCGCCTGGATCGCCGCCTCAAGGGCCACGCCATAGCACGGAGCGAATGCACCATGAACAGCCAAAGCGTCCAAGGCTAAGCAAGCGGCGGGAGCCTATGCCTAAGATAAAGGCGGATGGCTTGGAATTAGGCCGAAGCGGTGACGATCTCGCTCACATCCGCTCCGGCACCTCGATGCCGAGCAGCCACAGCCCGCGGGCCAGCACCGCTCGCGCCAGGGCGCACAGCGCCAGCCTGGACGCACGCTCGTCAGCGTCCGCCGCCCCGAGCACCGGGCAGTCGGTATAGAAGCGGCTGAAGCCCTGGGCGAGCGCGAACACGTAGTCGGCGATCTCGTTCGGGGCGAGGTTGCGGCTGGCGGAGGCGACCACCTCGGGCAGGCGGGCGCATTCCAGCACCAGGGCGCGCTCGGCGACTGCCGCGACCCGGATCGCGCCGGGATGGGCATCCTGGGCGGCGGCCCGCGCCAGGATCGAGCCGATGCGCACGCAGGCATACTGCACGTAGGGCCCGGTGCGGCCCTCGAATGAGACCAGCCGGTCGGCGTCGAAGACGTAGCCGGAGGTGCGGAACGAGGACAGGTCGGCGAACTTGACCGCCGCCAACCCGACCAGCCGGGCGAGCTGCTCGCGATCCGGCCCGGCTCGGGCTTCGAGGCCGGTCTCCGCCAGGCGCTCGCGCGCCTTGCCGATGGCGTCGTCCAGCAGGTCGGAGAGCTGTGCCACGCCGCCCTCGCGGGTCTTGTACGGCTTGCCGTCCGGTCCGTTGACGGTGCCGAAACCGACATGCACCAGCTCGATCTCCCCGGCGAGGCCGGCCCGGCGGGCGGCGCGGAACACCTGCTCGAAATGCAGCGCCTGGCGCTGGTCCACCACGTAGAGGATGCGCGCCGGATCCTGCTCGCGCCTGCGCGCGACGATGGTGGCGAGGTCGGTGGTGGCGTAGAGCGCGGCACCGTCCGACTTCACCAGCAGCAGCGGCGGCATCGGCCTCGCCTCGTCCGCGGCAGCCACCTCGATGATCAGGGCGCCCTCGCTCTCGGTGGCGATGCCGCGGTCGCGCAGATCCGCGATCATCTCCGGGATCAGCGCCTGCACGTCGCTCTCGCCGAGCAGGAGGTCGAAATGCGCGCCGAGCAGCGCGATGTCCTGCTGCTGGGCGGCGAGCGAGATATCGCGCAGCGACCGCCAGATCGACCGCGCCTGGAGCTCGCCCGACTGCAGGGCTGCGGTGGCGGCACGCGCCTGCTCCATGCGCCCGGCATCCGCCC
This sequence comes from uncultured Acetobacteraceae bacterium, assembly GCA_964242335.1. Taxonomy (GTDB): domain Bacteria; phylum Pseudomonadota; class Alphaproteobacteria; order Acetobacterales; family Acetobacteraceae; genus Lichenicoccus. Next base: position 4,998 of record CAXTAY010000014.1, read on the forward strand.
GGCAGGCGGTGGCGGCTTCCGGGTAGAGCTTCTGCAGGTCCGCCATGCCGAGCGGCGGCAGCGCCGCGGGCGCCAGGTCCGGCCAGCGCAGGCGGATCTCGGAGATCAGCATGCCCATCTGCAGGCCCCAGTCGCCGAGATGGATGTCCGAGATGGTGCGCACGCCCTGCGCCTGCAGGATGCGGCGCAGGCTCTCGCCGATCACCAGGGCGCGCAGGTGCCCGACATGCAGCGGCTTGGCGACGTTGGGGCCGCCGAAGTCGAGCATCACGGTCTCGGCGCGGCAGCGGGCGATGCCGAGATCCGCCGCCGCCGCCTGCTCCGTCGCGCAGCGGGCGAGGAAGCCGTCGGACAGCCGCAGGTTCAGGAAGCCTGGCCCGGCGACGCCGACCTCGCTGAACTCCTGGCGGCCGCGCAGCTGCTCTGCGACCTGAAGTGCGATGTCGCGCGGGTTGCGGCCGAGCGACTTGCCGAGCGGCATGGCGCCGTTGCACTGCAGGTCGGCGAGCTCCGGACGGGTGGCGCGCGCCGCCCGCGCCGTCTCCTGCGGCAGCCCGCAGGCCGCGAACGCCTCGGCCAGCAGCGCGTCGACCAGGTCGGTCAGGGAGGCCGCCATGCGGTGCGCTTCCGCCTCAGCGGGTCTTGAGCTCGGCCTCCAGCTGGGCGATGCGCTTGCGCACGCTCTCGCGCAGGGTGGCCGCGGTGTGCGGCTTCATCGCACTCAGGGTCTCGCGCAGCTCGCGAAGCTGTTTCTGCTTCTCGACCGCGTTGCGCCGGATCGGCTGGTTGTCGGAGTGCTGTCCGTCGAAGGCGCGCATGGGCTGGTCCTGTCGGAGTTGGTCACGGGAGGTGCCGGGTCCGCCGAGCGTTCGGCATGCGGGCTCCCGGCATACCAGGAGGATTACGACGCCGTGACAGCGCTGCAAAGCCGCGCCGCGCGGCGCGTGCGCCCAATCTCACATGCCGGTTCTCGGGAGCGGACTCTCGGGCGCCGGCTCTCAGGGGCGGCCTTCATGCATTGGCGGCAAGGATGGCGGCGAGGCCGGACAGCAGGGCGTCGAGCTGCGCCTTGGTGCCCACTGTGATGCGCAGGAACGACGAGATGCGCGGCCGGGCGAAATGCCGCACCAGGATGGCACGCTGGCGCAGCGCCAGCGCCAGCGCGGCGCCGTCGCGGTCGGGATGGCGGGCGAAGACGAAGTTGGCGCTGGAGGGCAGCAGCTCGAAGCCGAGCCCGGTCAGGCCGTCGCACAGCCGCTCGCGGTTCTGGATGACGACGTGCCGGCCCTGCTGGAACCAGGCCTCGTCCTCGATCGCGGCGATCGCGCCGGCCTGCGCCGGCCGTCCGAGCGGGTAGGAGTTGAAGCTGTTCTTGACCCGCACCAGCGCCTCGATCAGGGAGGCGTCGCCGATCGCGTAGCCGACCCGCAGCCCGGCGAGGGCGCGGGACTTCGACATCGACTGCACCACCAGCAGGTTCGGATGGGTCGCGATCAGCGGGATCGCGGTCTCGGCGCCGAAATCGACGTAGGCCTCGTCCACGACCACCACCTGGTCGGGATGCTCGCCCAGCAGCACGGCGATCTCGTCGCGGGTCAGGGCGATGCCGGTCGGCGCGTTCGGGTTGGCGAGGATGATCGCCCCGCACGGGCGCCGGAACGCCTCGGGCCGCACCCGCATCGCGGCATCGAGCGGCACCGTCTCGTGGGCGATGCCGAACAGGCCGCAATAGACCGGGTAGAAGCTGTAGGTGATGTCGGGGAACAGCAGCGGCCGCTCGTGCTTGAGCAGGCCCGCGAAGGCATGCGCCAGCACCTCGTCGGAACCGTTGCCGACGAACACCTGGTCCGGCGCCACGCGATGGTAGTCGGCGAGGCTGCGGCGCAGCGCGCTCGATTCCGGGTCCGGATAGAGCCGCAGCGTGTCGGCGGCCTCGGCGCGGATCGCCTCGAGCACCCGTGGCGAGGGACCGAGCGGGCTCTCGTTGGTGTTGAGCTTGACCAGGTCCGCGAGCCGCGGCTGCTCGCCGGGCACGTAGGGGGTCAGCTCATGGGTCAGGGCGCTCCAGAAGCGGCTCATCGATCGGTGTCCATCTCCGCGGGCTGCGCCCGTCCAGTGTCTTCCGCGGGCTGCACCCGCCTGGCGTCTTCTGCGGGCTGTGCCCATCTAGCGTCTTCCGCGGGCTGCGCCCATCTAGCGTCTTCCGCGGGCTGCGCCCGCCTGGGCTGCAGGGTGTGCGCACGCTGTCGCGAGGATGCAAGCCCGGCACGCAACCGGCTGGGCCTGCGACGCGTCGCACTGCACTGCAACGAATAGGGTCACGACGATGCTCGAGAAGATCCCTGCCGGTGTCGGCCGTGTGCTGAAGTCGGTCCGGCCCGGCATGCGGACGCTGGTGATCCACGACGAGGCGTTCGCCGCGGTGCCGGACGTGATCGCGGTGACCTCGTCCGCCTTCCCGCCCGACGGCGCGATCCCGGTGCGCTACACCGAGGACGGAGACCGGCTGTCGCCGCCGCTGGAGTGGATCGGGGTGCCACCGGAGGCGGAGTCGCTGGTGCTGCTGGTCGAGGACGCGGACAGCCCGACCTTCAAGCCGCTGGTGCATGTCATCCTCGGCGACCTGCCGCCGGTGGATGCGCGGCTTGCCGAGGGTGCGCTGCCGACCTCCGACACCGGCGAGGTGCGCTTCGGGATGGGGCGCAACTCCTTCCTGCACCGCAGCTGGCTGCCGCCGGATCCGCCGCGCGGGCACGGGCCACACCACTACGCCTTCCAGCTGTTCGCGCTCGACGAGGCGCCCGAGTTCGACAAGACGCCCGGCCGCTCGGCGATGGTCTCCGCCCTGCACGGGCACGTCATCGCCAAGGGCATGCTCGTCGGCACCTACGAGCGCGAGTGACCTGCTAGGAGGCCGCGCGCTCGAGGCTGACCAGCTCGGCGGTGTCGTAGGCGAGCAGGCTGTCGAGGTGCGCCTGCGCGTCGTCGATGAACAGGTCTCGCGCCAGGCCGGAGACCAGCCGGGAGACGCCGTAGCGCATGCCGCTGATCGAGGCACCCGACAGCCCCATGCTCGGGGTGGCGCCGAAGGTGAAGTTGTGGACGTGGCGCAGCGCCGGGTTGCCGCCGGGATGGCGCTCGAGGAACTGGAAGGCATCGCCGAGATAGGGATGGCTGCCGAGCAGCGCGTGCGCCTCGCCCTCGGGCGGGGTGAAGCGGTCGCGCCAGAGCGCGATGTCCGCGGCCAGGTGGGCCAGCTCCGGGCGCAGCGACAGGTCGATCCTGAAGCCGGTGCCGACCACCAGGAAGTCGAAGCGCATGACGTCCTTCGGGGTGCCGACGACGATCTCCCCGTCCTCCATGCGCACCGCCTCCCAGGGGCAGCCGGTATGCAAGGAGAACCCGTCATGACGCCGGCAGCGCCAGAAGGTCTCCTGCGGCGGCGGCTGGTTGAGGTCGAAGATCTGCCGCATGAAGCGCCAGCGCATCAGGTCGGGCAGCTCGGCGAAGTGGCCGAGGAAGCCGGCATTCTCCATCCAGCGATACGGGTTGACCCGCGGCAGCTGCTGCCGGCGCAGGCAGAGCGACACCGCGGCGGCACCCGCCTCCAGCGCGGTGGCGGCGTTGTCGAAGGCCGAGGCGCCGGCGCCGAGCACGCCGACCCGCTTGCCGCGCAGGGCGGCGAAGTCGATCTCCTGGGCGGTATGGGCGTAGCGGTCCGGCGGCACCGCGCGGGCGATCAGGTCGGGCACATGCCAGGCGCCGCCGCCGTCGATGCCGGTCGCCAGCACCACCTTGCGCGCCAGCACGTCGCGCCCCCCCGCAGCATCCCGCACCGAGAGCCGAAGCACGCCGTCCTGCGGCACGATCGCGGTGACGGTGCTGTCGTTCTCGACCGGCAGGGTCAGGACCTGCCTGTACCAGTTCAGGTAGGCCTGCCAGTCCTGCCGGCTGATCTTGTCCAGCGCCTGCCAGGCATCGCTGCCCCTGCTGGCCTCGAACCAGCTGCGTGGCGTGAGCGAGGCCAGGCCCAGGTCCGGTCCGGTGATGTGCTTGGGCGTACGCAGCGTGAGCATGCGGGCGAAGGTCACCCAGGGCCCCTCCTGTCCGGCCTGGCTGCGGTCGAACACGCGGATGTTGGTGATGCGCTCGCGCATCAGCCCGAACGCGGTGGCGAGGCCGCCCTGGCCGCCGCCGACGATGGCGACGTCGAGCACCGGCTGGCCGCGGCACGCACGGCCGGGCACCCACGGCTTGGCGGGATAGGCCAGCCGGTCCAGGTCGCGCCGCACGTTCGCCTCGAGCGTCTTCAGATCCACCGCGTCAACTCCCTGATGCCCACGCGAAGCAAACGTCGGACCGCCCGGATGCGGCATGTCGGCTCAGCTGCCCCTGTAGGTGCTGTAGCCGAACGGCGAGAGGATCAGCGGCACATGATGCTGCGCGAGCGGATCGGTGACCGTGAAGCGGATCGGGATCGCCTCGTAGAAGCCCGGCTCGGTGCCGCGCCAGGCGGAGACGTGGAAGACGATCTCGTAGAGGCCCGGGCAAAGTGCCTCGCCCTCCAGCAGCGGGCCGTCGCAGCGTCCGTCAAGGTTGGTCGAGAAGCGGCCGAGCACGCGCCACTCGCCGTCCTGGTTCCGGCCCAGCTCCAGCGTCAGGCCGGCGGCCGGCGTGCCGGTCGCGGTATCGAGGACGTGCGTGGTGATGCGTCCGACGCGGCGGCTGCTCTTCTGGGGCATATCCTGCATCATCCTGGCCCTCCGCATCCCCGGTTCGAAGGCGAGACTAGCATGAAGGATCGCGACGATGCGCGACGCTGAGACGGGCTTCGACCTGATGGCGCGCCTGGACGCGCTGGCGCGCTGCAGCGACCAGGGCGGGATGCTGACCCGGCTCTACCTGTCCCCCGCCCATGCCGAGGCCGTGGGCGTGCTGCGCGGCTGGATGCAGGCCGCGGGGCTCGCGACGCGGCTCGACGCGGCGGCGACCCTGATCGGCCGCCTCGAGGGCCCTCCCGATGCACGGACGCTGCTGATCGGCTCGCATATCGACACCGTGCGCGACGCCGGCCGCTTCGATGGCAATCTGGGGGTGCTGTGCGGGCTCGCCGCCCTCGACCGGTTGCGCCGCGAGCGGGTTCGGCTGCCGTTCGCGGTCGAGCTGCTTGCCTTCGGGGACGAGGAGGGGGTCCGCTTCCCGGTGACGATGACCGGCTCGCGCGCCGCCGCCGGCACCCTGCCGATCGAGAGCCAGCTGGCGGCGCAGGATGCGGACGGGATCACCCTCGGGGCGGCGCTGCGCGGGTTCGGCGGCGATCCGGAGGGCCTCGCCGCGGCGGCATACCGGCCGGAGCGCGTGATCGGCTTCATCGAGGTGCATATCGAGCAGGGGCCGGTGCTGGAGCAGGCCGGTCTGGCGCTGGGCATCGTCAGTGCGATCAACGGCGCGCGGCGATGCACCGTCAGCGTCACCGGCGTCGCTGGCCATGCCGGGACGGTGCCGATGACGGGGCGGCAGGACGCGCTGGCGGCGGCCTGCGAGATGGTGGTCGCGGTGCGCCGGGCCGCCCTCGACCGTCCCGGCGTGACCGCCACTGTCGGGCGGATCGAGGCTCGGCCCGGCGCGGTCAACGTCATTCCGGGCCGCGCCGAGTTCAGCGTCGACGTGCGCGCCTCAGAGGATCGTCGTCGCGATGACGCGGTGGCGGCGATGGAGGCCGCCTTCGCCGCGGTCGCACGCTCGCACCGGGTGGAGCACAGCGTGCGACCCGGCTTCTCTGCCCCGGCGGTCTCGTGCACGCCGGCGCTGCAGCACCGGCTCGAGGCGGCAGCCGCGGCCCTGCATCTGCCGGTCATGCGCCTGCCCAGCGGCGCCGGGCACGACGCGATGAGCATGGCGGCGCTATGCCCGGTCGCGATGCTGTTCGTGCGCTGCCGGCAGGGGATCAGCCACCACCCGGCGGAGGCGGTCGAGGCGGCGGATGCCGAGCAGGCGACGGCGGTGCTGACCCGCACGCTGCTCGACCTCGCGACCATCCCATGACGGCGTGCCTGGAGCCGATGAGGCTGATCAAGGGATCGTTAGGCTTTCCATGTTCTATTGCTCAGGATCAATTTTGAGTTGAGTAGCGCATGATGGCCACTACCCGTCGCGAGAGAAAGCGCCCGTCGTTGCACGCGCGCGTCGTGACGTCGGTGCTCGCCTTCTGTCTGCTGCTGGTCGGCCTGGATGGCTGGCGCACCTGGCAGCTGCGGGAGATCACGATCGGCGCCGACCGGACCGAGACCACCAACCTTGCGCGGTCGCTGGCCCAGCACGCGCACGACACGGTCCAGACCGCCGACGCGATACTTGTCGGGGTGCGGGAGCGCGTGGAGAGCGAAGGTCTCGCACCGGACAAGGTGGCGCGGCTCGACCGGCTGATGCGCTACCGGGTGAGCACGCTGCCGGCGCTGCACGGGCTGTTCGTCATCGACGCTGCCGGCAGGAGGATCGCGAGCGCGCTTCCGCCGGTCTTCGCCGCCACCAGCTATGGAGACCGCGCCTACTTCCAGTGGCACCGCAGCCACGCCGACCGCGATGCCCATCTCGGCAGCCCGGTGCGCAGCAAGACGGACGGAAGCTGGATCATCACCGTCTCGCGCCGGGTCGACGACCGCGACGGCCGCTTCGCCGGCATCGTGCTCGGCACCATCGCGGTCGACTACCTGCAGCGGTTCTACGGGACGTTCGACGTCGGGCGGCAGGGCGTGATCGCGCTGGACGGGGGCGACGGCATCGTCATCGCCCGCGCGGGTGCGGGGAGGGGCGGCTCGGCGACCGGCGCGAGCGTCGCCGGCGGCCCGGTGTTCCGCCGGCTGCTGCCGCGCGCCGACGCCGGCATCTTCCGCACCGTCTCGCCGATCGACGGCGTCGTCCGGCTGGGCAGCTACCGGCGAGTGGAGGGCTATCCGCTGGTCATCATCGTCGCGCACAGCCTCGAGGAGGTGCTGGCCGACTGGCGCTCCGATGGCTGGCTGCACCTCGTCATCAGCGCCGGCGCCGCGCTGGCGCTGGGTGTGGTCGGCTGGCGCTTCGCCGGCGAGATCAGGACCCGCCAGCGCGCCACGCGGCGCTATCACCTGCTCGCCGAGAACTCCAGCGACGCCATCGTCTGCGTCGGGCTGGACGGGAGGCAATCCTACGTCTCCCCCTCCTTCACCAGGCTGACCGGATGGAGCGTCGCGGAAGCCATGGAGTACGAGCTGCAGGCGCTGATCCATCCCGACGACCGCGAGGAGCTCCTCGCGGTCGGCGCCCGGCTCCGCGCCGGTGCGGTCCAGGCCACCGGCAGGCTCCGTCACCTGCGCAAGGACGGAAGCTATGTCTGGGTGGAGATCTGCATCCGCATGATCGAGCGCCTCGGCGCTGACGGCATGCAGTTCGTCGCCAACATGCGAGACATCACCGAGCGCAAGATCGCCGAGGACCAGATCATGGCGCTCAACCGCGAGCTCGCCGTGCTGGCCACCACCGACGGCCTGACCGGCCTCGCCAACCGGCGTCGGTTCGACGAGGCGCTCGGCCAGGAGTGGGACCGCGCGGCGCGCGACCGCAAGCCGCTGTCGCTGCTGATGATCGATGTCGACCGGTTCAAGCTCTACAACGACCGGTACGGCCATCAGCGCGGCGACCAGTGCCTGCACGCTGTCGCGGCCGCGATCGGCGAGCTGGTGCGCCGGCCGGGCGACCTCGCGGCGCGCTACGGCGGCGAGGAGATCACGTTGCTGCTGCCGGGCACGTCGGCCGCGGGGGCGGTGGAACTCGCAGCGCGCGCGTGCGGCGCGATCGAGGCCAGCGCCATCGCGCACGAGGCCAACATGCCCGGCCGCGTGGCCACCGTCAGCATCGGCGTCGCGACGATGTTCCCGGCACTGACGGAGCAGGCGAGCGGCGCCCGCGCGCTGATCGCCGCGGCCGACGCGGCGCTCTACGAGGCCAAGCGCAGCGGCCGCAACCGCGTCGTGACCGCCTCGGCGGCGGTGCCGGAGGAGCAGGCGGGCGGGCTCGCGCACGCCTCAGCGAAGAAGATGGCCGACCGCGGCGCCGGACCGACCTGCGCCGACGCCGCGTGAGCGGGCGCGCGTGCGGCCGGCGGATGCGAGGCTACTCGCCGCCCTCGCTGCCCCAGAACACCACCCAGGTCTGGAAATCCTGCGAGAAATTCTCGAACCGATGCACGGCTCCGGCCTCGACGAAGATGACGTCATGCGGCGCGAAACGCAGCCGCTCGCCGTTCTTGACGATGTCTCCGGTGCCGCTGACCACGATGTAGAGCTCGTCCTGACGGTGCGGCTCCTGCCGGTCGCTGCCCGAAGGCGCGTAGAGCCCGCACTTCATGGTGCCGTGGCGCAGCGCGTAGTGGAAGCGGAACCCGTCGGGGTCGTCGGGGAGCCTCGACCTGATCAGGTCCAGCGGGAAGCTCCACACATCGGTCACGGTCGCAGGCGTTCGATCAGCCCCTTGTGACCCTGCCGCTCCGCGAGGGTGAGGGCGCTGTTGCCCTCGCCGTCGCGATGTCGCGGGTCGGCGCCCTGATCGAGCAGATACGCCGCCATCTGCTCGCGTCCGAACATGACCGCGAACATCAGCGGCGTGCGGCCGACATCGTTGGCCAGATCCACGGCGGCACCGGCCTCGACCAGCAGGCGGGCCACCGGCAGGTCGCCCTTGAAGGCGACGCCGGCCAGCGCGGTGCTGCCCTTGTGGTCGGGCATGTCGACGACCGCGCCGCGCCGCAGCAGCAGCGCCGCGGCGTCCCGATGGCCGTTATAGGCGGCCAGGATCAGCGGCGTGTGGCCGTGCGCATCGCCACGATTGGGATCCGCACCGGCGTCGAGGAACGCCTCAAGCAGGTCGGTCTGCCCGTCGCGCGCGGCACCGAAGAACAGCGCCTCCACCTGCTCGTGGGTGAAGCCGGGCGGAAGCCCGGCCGATGCTCGGGCATCGCCGGTCGGCGGGTGGTGCTCGGTCATCCCGGCTGGCTCCTCGATCTGGACGCGGCATCGAGGAGACCAGCATAGGAGGGCGCTCAGCGCCTGACCAGCACCGCCGCGGGCAGCAGGTCGAACAGCTCGGCGAGCGGCACCTCGCGGCCGCCGACCACCGTGCGGCCGCCCAGGTCGCGCCACTCGCCGTCGGGCAGGACGGCGGCGCTGCCGCGCCAGTCGTGGTCCGCCTCGCGCGATCCCGGGTAGGGCGCCACCAGCACCGCGACCTGCACCTCGCCCTCGCTGCGCAGGAAGCCGAGGGCCTGGCCGGTCTCGCCGGTCACGGTGAGCGGCTCGTAGCTGCCGGTCGCGAACAGCGCCGGGTGGTCCGCACGCAGCGTCAGCAACAGCGTCGTCAGGGCGAGCTTGATGCGGCCGTCCGACCAGTCGATCAGCAAATCCCGCAGCACCGAGGCCGGATCGCGTTCCAGGGCCGGTCGCAGCGTCCGCAGCGCTTCCGCACGGGTCTCGTAATCGACCGGACGGCGGTTGTCCGGGTCGACCAGGCTGAGGTCCCACATCTCGCAGCCCTGGTAGATGTCCGGCATGCCGGGAACGGTGAGCTTGAGCACCAGCTGGATCAGGCTGTTCTGCACGCCCAGGCGCGCCACCCGCTGCACGAAGGGCAGGAAGCTGGCGAGGAAGCCGGCGCGTGCGGGATCGAGTGCCGCACGGGCGAAGGACTGCATCGCCTCCTCGTACGCGGCGTCGGGAGACGACCAGTTAGAGTGCAGCTTGCCCTCGCGCATCGACTTCTCGAGCGCGCTCTTGATGCGTTCGCCGTAGGCCTCCAGGCCGGCGGCATCCGGGTTCTCGAGCAGCTCGACCGGCCAGGATCCGACCAGCAGCTGGTAGAGCAGATACTCGTCGTTGCGGTCCGGCGGGGCGTTGCTCTCCACCTCGCCGCGCCGCGCCCGGATCAGGCGGCTCCAGCCCGGCACCTGGCGCGCCCACTCCTCGGGCATGTCGGCGAGCACGGCGAGACGCGCGCGGGTGTCCTCGCCGCGCTTGGTGTCGTGGGTCGAGGTGGCGAGCATTGCACCCGGCCAGCGTCGCGCGCGCTGCGCGTTGGCCTTGTGGAAGGCGCCGGCGGTGATGCCGAAGCGCTCCGGCTCGCCGCCGACCTCGTTCAGCGCGATGAAGCGGTTGTAGCGGTAGAAGGCGGTGTCTTCGAGACCCTTCGCCATTACCGGGCCGCTATATTGCTGCAGCTTCATCGCCAGGCGCAGCACGCTGGTCCGGTTGAAGCCGCTCTTGGGACGTGCGGTCAGCTTGCCCGACAGCAGGTCGTGCAGGAAGTCGAACACCGAGGGATCGATGTTGGGGTCGTAGCGGCGCGCCTGCTTGAATGCCCAGGCGAGATCGCGACGGTCGGCGCTGTCCTCCTCGGAGTCGAACTCGACATAGGTGCGATAGACCGGGAAGCAGGCGACGATCTGCTTGATCGCGCGCTGCAGCACCGTCTTGGTGAAGTCCTGGGTCATCGGGTTCTGCCGCGCCACCCGTCCGGCGTCGCGGCCGAGCACGTTCAGCTCGGACGCCATCTCGTTCTCCATGATGCGGATCTTGCAGTCATAGACGATGGTCGAGAACGGCGCGTGCAGCCCGGTAAAGTCGTGGTAGGCGGCGGTGAACGCCTCCTCGCTGGCCGGATTGATCAGCACGCCGAGCACCAGGTTGGTGAAATCGTAGCCGGTGGTGCCCTCGACCTGCCAGTCCTCGCGCAGGGATTCGTGCGCGGCCAGGATCTTCTCGACGACGAGGTAGAACGGCCTGCCGACCGAGGCGCGCAGCGTGTCGATATAGGCGCGGGGATCCAGCAGCCCGTCGATGTGGTCGATGCGCAGGCCGTCGAGCGTGCCGTCCTCCAGCATCGGCAGGATGCGCGCATGGGCGTGCCGGAACACCGCCGGCAGCTCCATGCGCATGCCGGCGAGGTCGTTGATGTTGAAGAAGCGGCGATAGTTGATGTCGTCGCCGGCGACCCTGAAATCGGCGATGCGCCAGGATTGCAGCTGGATCAGCCCGTCGAGCGCGGTCCAGTCCTGGTTGAGTGCCGCGATGCTGCGCTCCAGCGCCTCGCGCGCCGCCGCATCGTCGCGGATCGCAGCGGCGAGCTCGGCCTTCAGCACCGCGGCGCGTTCGGCCATCTGCGGCCGCCACTGCGGCAGGTCGGAGAAGAAGTCGCTGAGCCGGTCGAGCTCGGCCTCGTCATGGCCGAGGATGGCACCGTAGTGCAGCGGGCAGATCGGCAGCTTGTGGCTGCCGTAGGCCCACACCGCGAGGCTGCCCGCATCGGCGTCGAACTTGACCTGCAGGTTGCCGGCCTTCAGCTCGACGCCGTACTGGCCGCCGAGGAACGGCACCAGCAGCTTGTCCTTGAGGTAGCGCCGGTCCGGATCCCAGTCGATGTCGAACCAGCCGGCATGATCCGATTGCGGGCCCCACTCCAGCACGTCGAGCCAGAGCGGGTTGTCGGCACCGCCGACGCCCATGTGGTTGGGAACGAAGTCGAGGATCTGGCCGAGTCCGTGCTCGCGGAACGCCGCGAGCATCGCCCGGAACTCGTCCTCGGTGCCGAGCTCCGGGTTCAGCGCCAGGTGGTCGGTGATGTCGTAGCCGTGCGTGCTGCCCGGACGCGCCTTCAGGTAGGGCGAGGCGTAGACGTGGCTCACCCCCAGGCGCGACAGGTACGGCGCCAGCCTGGTCGCATCGCCGAAGCCGAAGCCGGCATGGAACTGCAGGCGGTAGGTCGCGCGCGGCATCGGGATCGAGTGGGTCATGGCGCCTCCAGGGACCAGCGCACCGACCACGGGCCGAGACCCGGGACGGTATCGCCCTCCGACCAGATCGGCTGGCCGGCGGCAGGGGGGAGATCGGCCGGATCGGCCGACAGGTTGGCGGCGAGCACGAGGCTGCGGCCGTCGCCGAGCGACCAGCTGACGCGCACCGCACCGGGCCCGTGCCGGGTGGCGCTGCCGCCGCCGGTGATCAGGGGCAGCAGCGGCACGATGTGCCGGCGACGCGCCTCGATCAGCGCGGTGTAGGTGGCGAGGCGGTCGGCATCGACCGCGGACCAGTCGAGCTTCGCCGAGGTGAAGGTGCTCTCCGCCAGCGGGTCGGGGATGCGGTCGCGCTGCTCGGGATCCTGGAACTCGGGGAAGCGGGCGAACTCGGCGCGGCGGCCGTTGCGCACCGCGTCGGCGAGCTCGCCGTCGAAGTCGCAGAAGAACGGGAAGGGCTGGCTGGCACCCCACTCCTCGCCCATGAAGATCATCGGCGTCTGCGGCAGCAGCAGGTAGGTCGCCGCCAGGGCGCGCATCGCCTCCGGCTTCGCGGTCCGGCTCAGCCGGTCGCCGAAGGCGCGGTTGCCGACCTGGTCGTGGTTCTGGATGAAGGCGACGAACGCACCCGGCGGCAGGTGGGCCGCCGGCTCGCCGCGAGCCGAGCCGCGATAGGGCATGACCTCGCCCTGGTAGGCGAAGCCCTCGGCGAGCGCACGGGCGAGCAGGTCGGTGTTGGCGGCCTTGTCGGCGTCGCAGTAGTCGGCGTAGTAGCCGCTGCTCTCCCCGGTCGCCGCCACGTGCAGCACGTGATGGATGTCGTCGTTCCACTGCGCGGTGAAATGCACCGGCTCGCCATCCTGGCGGCTCAGGCGCTTCGGCTCGTTGTCCTCGTTCTCGAGCAGCAGGTGCACCGGCCGGTGCGAGGCGGCGCGCACCCGCTCGGAAAGCTCGTCCAGCAGGTGCTTCGGCCCCTCGTCGATGATCGCGTGCACCGCATCGAACCGCAGCCCGTCGAGATCGAACTCCTCCAGCCAGTACAGCGCGTTGTGGATGACGAACTCGCGCACCGGCGCCGCATGCTCGCCGTCGTAGTTGACCGCCGCACCCCAGGGGGTGTGATGACGCTCGGTGAAGAAGCCGGGAGCGTAGACGGGGAGGTAGTTCCCCTCGGGTCCGAAATGGTTATAGACGACGTCGAGCAGCACCGCGATGCCGTGCCGATGCGCCGCCTCGATCAGCGCCTTGAAATCCTCCGGACGCCCGTAGCTGGAGTCCGGCGCGTAGGGCAGCACGCCGTCATAGCCCCAGTTGCGCTTCCCCGGAAAATCCCACACCGGCATGATCTCGATGCCGGTGACGCCGAGGGCTGCCAGGTGGTCGAGCTTGCCGATCGCGGCGCGGAACGTGCCCTCCGGCGTGAAGGCGCCGACATGCAGCTCGTACAGCACGATCTCGTCCCACGGCCGGCCGGTCCAGGGCACGGTCCAGCCGTAGGCGGCGGGATCGATCACCTCGCTCGGCCCCTGCACGTCCTGCGGCTGGAAGCGCGAGGCCGGATCGGGCACGCGGGTGCCGTCGGGAAGCACGAACCGATACAGCGTGCCGGCGCCGGCGCCGGGCACAATGAGCTCGTGCCATCCCTCGGGCAGCGCCGTCATGTTCAGGCTGCCGCCCTCCGCGGCGCCCTCGAGCTGCAGGCCGACCGACTGGCAGCCGGGTGCCCAGAGCCGGAACCGGGTGCCGCCGCCCTCGAGCAGGGTGGCACCGGCGGGCACCGCGTGGATCCGTGCGCTCATGTGCCGCTCCCCGGGAACAGCGCGAACAGCAGGAAGGAGCGGCCGGTGACGGCGTAGACGTCGCCGAAGGAGAACTTGCGGTCCTCCTTCTTCTCGTCGGCCTCGGACAGGTTGGTGTCGACCATCAGGGTCCAGCGCTGGTCGTCGCCGCCGTGCGCCGGCAGGGTGAACGCCACCAGGTCGTGCCAGGCATTGTAGATCAGCAGCAGGGTCACGTCCTCGCCGCGACGCTTGATGCCGGTGGGCTGGGCACGGCCGTCGAGCATCAGTCCGACGCACTGTGCCGAGGCGTCCCAGTCGCTCTGCTGCATCTCGCCGCCGCCGGCATTGACCCAGGTGAGCTCCTTGATGTCGAGCTCCTCGTTGTAGGCCTCGGTCAGGAAGCGGTTGCGACGCAGGATCGGAAAGCGCCGCCGCAGGCTGGTGATGCGGGTGACGAAGTCGATCAGGGTGCGTCCCTTGTCCTGGACCTCCCAGTCGATCCAGGAGATGTCGCTGTCCTGGCAGTAGGCGTTGTTGTTGCCGCCCTGGGTGCGGCCGAACTCGTCGCCGGCGAGCAGCATCGGCGTGCCCTGGCTGAGCAGCAGCGTCGCCAGCATGTTGCGGATCTGGCGGGCGCGCACCCGGTTGATCTCCGGATCCTCGGTGGGACCCTCGGCGCCGTAGTTGTAGGAGCGGTTGTCCGACGAGCCGTCGCGGCCCTCCTCGCCGTTCGCCTCGTTGTGCTTCTCGTCGTAGGTGACGACGTCGTTCAGGGTGAAGCCGTCATGCGCGGTGATGAAGTTCACCGAGGCCCACGGCTTGCGGCCCTCGCGGTTGAACTCGGACGGCGAGCCGAGCAGGCGCGGGGCGATCTCGGCGAAGCTCGAGGCGCCCTTCCAGAAGTCTCGCGCGGTGTCGCGGAACTTGTCGTTCCACTCGGCCCAGCCGGGTGGGAACTCGCCCACCTGGTAGCCGCCCGGTCCGCAATCCCAGGGTTCCGCGATCAGCTTGATGGTGCGGAGCACCGGGTCCTGGCCGCACGCCTTGAGGAAGCCGGAGCGGTTGTCGAAGCCGTTCGGCTCGCGCGCCAGGATGGTGCCGAGGTCGAAGCGGAAACCGTCGACGTGGGTCTCCTCGGCCCAGTAGCGCAGGCTGTCGGTAACCATCTGGATCACCCGCGGATGGCTCAGGTTGACCGTGTTTCCGGTGCCGGTGTCGTTGATGTAGTAGCGATTCTGGTCAGGCAGCAGGCGATAGTACGAGGCGTTGTCGATGCCCTTGAAGGAGAGCGTCGGACCGCGCTCGTTGCCCTCGGCGGTGTGGTTGTAGACCACGTCGAGGATCAGCTCGAGCCCGGCCTCGTGTACCTTGGCGACCATCTCCTTGAACTCGCGCAGCGACTGCTCCCGCTCGGCGGCGTAGCGCGGGTCGGGCGCGAAGAAGCCGATCGTGTTGTAGCCCCAGTAGTTGGTCAGCCCGCGCTCGAGCAGCTGGCTGTCG
Organism: uncultured Acetobacteraceae bacterium; assembly: GCA_964242335.1. Taxonomy (GTDB): domain Bacteria; phylum Pseudomonadota; class Alphaproteobacteria; order Acetobacterales; family Acetobacteraceae; genus Lichenicoccus. The sequence goes on from CAXTAY010000014.1 coordinate 20,094, forward strand.
TTGATGAAGCTGTGGATCGGCAGCAGCTCGATCGAGGTCACGCCGATCGACTTGATGTATTCCAGCACCTCGGGCGTGCCGAAGCCGGCATAGGAGCCGCGCAGCTTCGGCGCCACCTTCGGGTGCTTCTTGGTGTAGCCGCGCACGTGCGCCTCGTAGAGGACCGTGTGGTCCCAGGCGATCGGGTTGCGCGCCGCCTGTCCCTGCCAGTCGAAGCCGGAGTCGACGATCACCGACTTCGGCACGAACGCCGCACTGTCGCGCTCGTCGAACGACAGGTCGTCGTCGGGATGACCGATCGTGTAGCCGAAGATCGAGTAGTCCCAGGTCAGCTCGCCGAAATGCGCGCGCGCGTAGGGATCGAGCAGCAGCTTGTTCGGGTTGAAGCGGTGGCCGGCGTCGGGGGCGTAGGGACCGTGCACGCGGTAGCCGTAGATCTGCGCCGGCCCGACATCGGGCAGCCAGCCATGGAAGATCTGGTCGGTATATTCGGGCAGCGCGATGCGCTCGATCTCGGTCTTGCCGCTGCTGTCGAACAGGCAGACCTCGACCTTGGTGGCGTGGGCCGAGAACAGCGCGAAGTTGACGCCCTTGCCGTCCCAGTGGGCGCCGATCGGGAACGGCAGGCCTTCGCGTATCCTATTTCTCAAAGCTGTCGCCACGGTGTCACGCTCCCGATACTCATGCGGCACCAGAACCCGAGTTGCTTCGAGGGGTTCCGCGGCAGTCGCGGTCACACTTCCTTTCAAGGCTCGATTTGATCTGTCGGCTCGGCTGTCCTGAAGCGGCGACATTCGCCGAAGCCGAGCGTCACGAAGCTCGCCGCCGCCACCTGCTGCCCGCGACAGGCCTCGGCCAGCGCCCGCTCGGGGGCGTCGATCGCCTCGTCGGTGAGCTGGAAGGTGCCGAAATGCATGCCGACCGACTGCCGGGCGCCGAGCGTGCGGTGCGCGCGCACCGCCTCGGCCGGGTCCATGTGCACCCGGCGCATCAGCGTGCGCGGCGCGTAGGCGCCGATCGGCAGCAGGGCGAGGTCGGGCGCACCGAGGCGGTCGCGGATGCGCTGCCAGTGCGCGCCGTCGCCGCTGTCGCCGGCGAACAGCAGCCGCACGCCGCCGCTCTCGACCATGAACCCGGCCCAGAGCGAGCGGCCGGTATCGCGCAGCGTGCGCGAGGAGAAGTGCCGTGCCGGCAGCGCGGTGACCCGCGTGGCCGCGGGAGCCGCGAGCGACGTCGCCTGCCACCAGTCCAGCTCCTCGACCTCGAAACGCCCGGCCTTGCGGACGTGCACCGCATTGCCCAGCGGCGTGATCACGCGCGGCCCACCCTGCCGGTGCAGCGCGCGCAGGCTCGGCAGGTCGAGATGGTCGTAGTGGTTGTGCGACAGCAGCAGCAGGTCCGGGCGCGGCAGCTGGCCCAGCGTCCGACCGGGCGCACGGACACGCCTCGGCCCGGCCCAGGAGACCGGGGAGGCGCGCTCGCTGAACACCGGGTCGGTCAGGATGGTCAGGCCGGGCAGCCGGATCAGGAAGCTGGAGTGGCCGATGAAGGTGACGCTGACCTGGCCCGGACCCGGCTGCTCGCGCGGGTCGCCCGGAGGCTGCGGATCAACGATCCGGGCCGGCCAGGGGATCCGGGTGCGGCCGAGGCGCCAGCGCAGCAGGGCCAGCAGGCGCGAGCCCTGCGGCCCGGCCGGCCGATCCTCGCCGGTGAGCCAGACGGGATTGTGGAAGCGCCCGTCCCGGTCTCGGTCGGAGCCCTCGCTCACTGTGCGCCGGCGCGCTGCGGGCGGGCGAAGATCGGGTCGCACGGTCTCGTCGGCACTCGGGGTCGCTCCCTGGCTTGGCGGGGCGGTGCTTATACAGGTGCGGGCGGTTTGCGGCGAGATCGCAGGCCCGCGCCGCCGCGGCCGGTCCGCAGGCCCTGCCGCCGCCGAAAGTGCGGGAAGGCGGGCGAGTTGCGAAGCGGGTGCCGCGTCGTGTAAGTCGACGGTGACCGCGCGGTCACTCGGTGGCTCCGGCCCCGACCGCGGGCCCGAATGCCGGCATCCGTCCGGCGTCAGACGAGGACGTAGCATGCAAAGCCGCATCCGCACCGGAACGGTGATCCTGGCCGCTTGGGCCGCGCTCGGGATGATGCCCTGGGCCGCCCGCGCGCAGCGGCCGCCGGCGGGTCCGCCGGTGGTCGGGGTCGCCACGGTGCAGTCCCGCCCGGTGACCTCGACCAGCCAGTATATCGGCCGCATCCAGGCGATCGACAGCGTGGCCCTGGTGGCGCGCGTCACCGCCTTCCTGGAGCAGCGCCTGTTCACCGAGGGCGCCGACGTCAAGAAGGGCGACCTGCTCTACGTGCTGGAGCAGGGGCCGTTCCAGGCTCAGGTGCTGGCGCAGCAGGGTAATCTCGCCGAGGCGCAGGCCAACATCGTCAACGCTTCGGTCAACTTCCAGCGTCAGAAGACGCTGCTGAACACGCCGGCCGGGCAGAAGCAGGCGTTCGACAACGCGCTCGCGACCCAGCGCGGCAATGCCGGCGTGGTGCTGACCGCGCAGGGAAACCTGCAGGCCGCGCAGATCAACCTCGCCTACACCGAGATACGCGCGCCGATCGACGGCCGCATCACCGCGACCGCGGTCAACCAGGGCAACGTGGTCAGCCCGACCAGCGGCACGCTGGCGACCATCGTCAGCCAGGACCCGATGTATGTGGCGTTCCCGGTGGCAACGCGCGACGTGGTGTCGCTGCAGAAGAAGTACGCGAGCGTCGGCGGGCTAGGCGCGGTCAAGCTGTCGCTCCAGCTCACCAACGGCGACAGCTACGACCATACCGGTACCCTGGACTACGTCGCACCCACGGTGTCGGCCAACACCGATACCGTCACGCTGCGCGCCACGGTTCCGAACCCGGAGCGCGACGGCGGCGACAAGGGCGGCGTCAGCACCCGCCAGCTGGTGGACGGCGCCTTCGTCACGGTGCTGATCTCCGATCCGCATCCGGTGGTCGCGGTGGTGATCCCGCGCGCCGCGGTGCTGTCGGACCAGCAGGGCGACTACGTCTACGTGCTCGACGCGCAGAACCGGGCGCAGCGTGCGAACCTGAAGCTCGGCCAGACCATCGAGGCCGACCAGGTGGTCGACTCCGGCCTGTCCGACGGACAGCATATCATCGTCGACGGCGTGCAGCGCGTGCATCCCGGGGCCGCGGTGCAGCCGGCGGCGCCGCAGACGACGGTGACCGCCCCGCCGGGCGGGCCGAGCCCCGCCGCCGGTCAGGCGGCGACGCAGAGCGGCAGCGGCGCGCCGCCGCAGACGCCCGGCACCACGCCGGGCCGCCGGTAATCATCGCCAGGTACGGCCAGAGCAACGGGGTGCTGGGATGATTTCCGGAGTCTTCATCGACCGGCCGCGTCTGGCGATCGTGATCGCGATCGTCATCACGCTGGCCGGCATCGTCGGGCTGACCCGCATTCCGGTGGCGCAGTTCCCCGACATCGTGCCGCCGCAGGTGCAGGTGACGGCGACCTATCCCGGCGCGTCGGCGACGGTGGTCGAGGCGTCGGTGGCGCAGCCGATCGAGGCGCAGGTGGTCGGCGTCGACAAGATGATCTACATGCGCTCGGTCAGCGGCAATGACGGCTCGTACGCGCTGACCGTCAGCTTCCTGCTCGGCACCAACGCCGACATCAACACCGTCAACGTGCTCAACCGGGTGCAGACGGCGAACGCGGAGCTGCCGAGCACGGTGCAGCAGGAAGGCCTGACGGTGCAGAAGCGCTCGTCGGCGATCCTGATGTTCGTGAACTTCTATAGCCCGACCGGCAAGTTCGACCCGCTGTTCATCGCCAACTACATGACGATCAACATCATCGACGAGGTGTCGCGCACCAACGGCGTCGGCCAGGCGTCGCTGCTGTCGCGGCAGAAATACTCGATGCGGGTCTGGTTCGACAACAAGCGGCTGGTGCAGCTCGGCCTGTCGCCGGGCGACATCACCAGCGCGATCCAGTCGCAGAACACGGTGGCCGCGGTGGGACGCATCGGCGCGCGTCCCGCGGGGCCCGACCAGCAGTACCAGCTCAACGTGCAGACCCAGGGACGGCTGGTGAAGCCCGAGCAGTTCGGCCAGATCGTGATACGCGCCAATCCGGACGGCTCCACCCTGAAGCTCAAGGACATCGCGCGGATCGAGCTGGGCGCGCAGACGCTGGATTCCGAATCCCGCTTCGACGAGAAGCCGTCGGTGGCGCTGGCGATCTACCTGGCACCGGGAGCGAACGCGCTCAACACCGCGAGCGCGATCAAGGGGCTGCTCGACCGGCTGTCGCACCGCTTCCCGCAAGGCCTCGTCTACAACGTCACCTACGACAGCACCGATTTCGTGCACGACACCGTCTCGGAGGTGCTCAAGACCATCTTCGAGGCGTTCGTGCTGGTGGTCATCGTCGTGTTCCTGTTCCTGGGCAGCGTGCGGGCCACGATCATCCCCACCGTGGCGGTGCCGGTCAGCCTGATCGGCGCCTTCGCCGGCATGGTGTCGCTGGGCTTCTCGGCCAACACGGTGTCGCTGCTGGCGATGGTGCTGGCGATCGGCATCGTCGTCGACGATGCGATCGTGGTGGTGGAGAACGTCGAGCGGGTGATGGAGGAGGAGCCGGAGCTGCCGCCCAAGGAGGCGGCGCGCAAGGCGATGCAGCAGATCACCGGCCCGATCATCGCCATCACCCTGGTGCTGCTCTCGGTGTTCGTGCCGATCGCCTTCATCCCCGGCCTGTCCGGCGTGCTGTTCCAGCAGTTCGCGGTCACCATCTGCATCGCCATGCTGATCTCGGCGCTGAACGCGCTGACCCTGTCGCCGGCTCTGTGCGGGGTGTTCCTGCGCCATACGGGGCCGCGGCGCGGCATCATGGGGCGGGTGCTGAACGGCATCGACCGGACGCGCAACGGCTATTCCGGCATCGTCAACCGGTTGCTGCGCTTCGCCCTCGGCGGCGTGCTGGTGGTGCTGCTGTGCGCGTTCGGCATCTTCGTGATCCAGGGCTCGCTGCCGCTGGGCTTCCTGCCCGAGGAGGACCAGGGCGGCTTCTTCACCAACGTGCAGCTGCCGGATGGCGCCTCGGTCGCGCGCACCAGCCAGGTGGTCAGCCAGGTCGAGAAGATGAACCGCGCGCTGCCCGGCGCGCTGCACACCTTCGCGGTGATCGGCTACTCGTTCCTCGACACGGTGCAGGAGCCCAACGTCGGCTTCGTGTTCACCCGGCTGAAGCCGTTCGCACAGCGCACGGCGGCCGACACCCACGTGCAGGCGCTGATCGGCCGCGTGTTCGGCGAGGCCCAGGGCATACGCGCGGCCACCGTATTCCCGTTCAACCTGCCGCCGATCATCGGACTGTCGCCGGGAGGCGGCTTCGAGTACGAGCTCGAGGGCCTGCAGGGACAGGATCCGCAGCAGCTCGGCAGCGCCATGCTGGGGCTGATCGCGGCGGCGAACAGCGACAAGAGCCTGGCGCGGGTGTTCTCCACCTTCACCGCCACCAACCCGTCGATCTACCTCGATATCGACCGCACCAAGGCGCAGGCGCTGGGGGTGAACGTCAACGACATCTTCACCGCGCTGCAGACCACGCTCGGCAGCGTCTATGTCAACGACTTCAACCTGTTCGGCCGGGTCTGGCAGGTCAACGTGCAGGGCGAGGCGCGCGACCGCTCCAGGATCGAGGATCTGTGGGGGATCTACGTGCGCAACAGCACCGGCGGCACCGTGCCGCTGCGCTCGCTCGCGGTGACCAAGATCATCACCGGACCGCAGGCGATCACGCGCTACAACAACTACCGCGCGATCACCATCAATGGCGGCCCGGCGCCGGGCACCTCGTCGGGCACCGCGCTGTCGACGATGAGCGCGATCTCGGGCAGGACGCTGCAGACCGGCTACGACTACGAGTGGACCAGCACCGCCTACCAGGAGGTGCAGGCAAGCGGCAAGACCGGGGTCATCCTGGCGATGGCGCTGCTGTTCGCCTACCTGTTCCTGGTCGGGCTGTACGAGAGCTGGGTGATCCCGATCCCGGTGCTGATGTCGGTCGCGGTCGGCGTGCTGGGTGCGATGATCGGCATACGCATCGCCGGGCTGTCGCTCGACCTGTACGCGCAGATCGGGCTGGTGGTGCTGATCGCGCTGTCGGCGAAGAACGGCATCCTGATCGTCGAGTTCGCCAAGGAGCGGCGCGAGGCCGGCGAGACCATACGCGAGGCGGCGCGGCAGGGCGCGCACATGCGGTTCCGCGCGGTGATGATGACCTCGTTCGCCTTCATCCTCGGGCTGGTGCCGCTGGTGACCGCGACCGGTGCCGCAGCACTCAGCCGCCGGGACGTCGGCACGCCGGTGTTCGCCGGCATGCTGGCGGCGAGCGGCGTCGGCATCTTCATCATCCCGATGCTGTACGTGACCTTCCAGACCGTGCGCGAGTGGTTCCATCGCAAGCTTGGCATCGCCCTGCCGCACCAGGAGCTGCCGCGCTCCGAGGCGTCGGGCCGGGAGCCGCCACCCGGTCGTCCGCCGTCCTGACCGGCCTCCTGAGCGGTGTCGCGGTCATGGTGCGCCCGGCGCCGGCGGGTTTCCGGTCGGGGAGCGGATCGAGCTTTCGTGATCAGCGGGCGGTCGTATGGTGGTGGCTTCCCACCCGAGCGGCGCGTTTCATGGTCAAAGCACTGTCGCCACGTGCGGGCTCGGCCGGTCCGACGGGCCATTCGCGCTGCCATCCAACACGTGACCGGCACGCTCGTCGGTCTGTTCGACTACGGAGAACGGTTCCATGCGTTCCATGACGGATCATTTCGCGCGTGCCGCATTCGTCGCCGCACCAGACGGCGGCGGCAACCCGACCGGCGGCATCGACCAGCTCTGCATCAACACCATACGCACGCTCTCGATGGACGCCGTGCAGAAGGCGAAGTCGGGTCATCCGGGCACGCCGATGGGACTGGCGGCGGTGGCGTACACGCTGTGGCAGAACGTGCTGCGCTACGATCCGGCGGAGCCGCGCTGGCCGAGCCGCGACCGCTTCGTGCTGTCCGTCGGGCACGCCTCGATGCTGCTCTACTCCCTGATCTACCTTACCGGGGTGCGGGAGGTGAACGAGGGCGGCGAGAAGGGTGCGGCGTCGCTGACGCTGGATGACCTGAAGCAGTTCCGTCAGATGAGCAGCAAGACGCCGGGGCACCCGGAATACCGTTTCACCTCGGGAGTGGAGACCACGACCGGCCCGCTGGGACAGGGCTGCGGCAACTCGGTCGGCATGGCGATGGCCGAGCGCTGGATGGCGACACGTTACAACAAGCCGGGCTTCACCCTGTTCGACTACCATGTCTACGTGCTGTGCGGCGATGGCGACATGATGGAGGGGGTGGCGAGCGAGGCGGCCTCCGTCGCCGGTCATCTCGGACTGTCCAACCTGACCTGGATCTACGACAGCAACCAGATCAGCATCGAGGGCTCGACCGAGCTCGCCTTCATCGAGAACACGCACAAGCGCTTCGAGGCCTATGGCTGGGCGGTGTCGGAGGTGCCCGACGCCAACGACACGGCACTGATCGAACAGCGGCTGGAGGAGGCGCGCGCGGTCACCGACCGGCCGAGCATGATCGTGGTGCACAGCCAGATCGGCTATGGCGCGCCGCACAAGGCCGGCACCAAGGAAGCGCACGGCGAGCCGCTCGGCGACGAGGAGATCCGCGGCGCCAAGCGCGCATACGGTTTCCCCGAGGACAAGCAGTTCTACGTGCCCGACGGGGTCATGGAGAACTTCGCCTCCGGCATCGGCAAGCGCGGCGCCAGCCTGAGTGCGGAGTGGTACGCGCTGTTCGATCGCTACCGGGCAGAATATCCCGAGCTCGCCGCCGAGCTCGACATGATCAACCAGCACACGCTGCCGGAGGGCTGGGACAAGGAGATCCCGAGCTTCGAGCCGAGCGAGAAGGGCGTCGCCTCGCGCGAGAGCTCCGGCAAGGTGCTGAACGCGATCGCGCCGAACCTTCCCTGGCTGCTCGGCGGTGCTGCCGACCTGTCGCCCTCGACCAAGACCAACCTGACCTTCCAGGGTGCAGGCAGCTTCGAGCGCGACAGCTACGACGGTCGCAACCTGCATTTCGGCGTGCGCGAGCACTCCATGGGCTCGATCTCGAACGGCATCGCGCTGGCCGGCCTGCGGCCGTACTGCTCAGGCTTCCTGATCTTCATGGACTACATGAAGCCGCCGATCCGGCTCTCGGCGATCATGGAGCTGCCGGTTCTCTATATCTTCACGCACGACAGCATCGGCGTGGGCGAGGATGGTCCGACGCACCAGCCGATCGAGCAGCTGGCGCAGCTGCGCGCGACGCCGGGGCTGCTGACGATACGGCCTGGCGATGCCAACGAGGTGGCCGAGGCGTGGCGCGTGGTATTGCCGCTGAAGGAGCAGCCGGCGGCGCTGATCCTCAGCCGCCAGCCGATGCCGACCCTGGACCGCACCAAGTATGCGCCGGCATCGGGTCTGGCCAAGGGCGCCTACGTGCTGGCCGACAGCGACGGCACGCCGGACGTCATCCTGATGGCGACCGGCACCGAGGTCGGCATGGCGGTGTCCGCCTACGAGACGCTGACGGCGGAGGGCGTCAAGGCGCGCGTGGTGTCGATGCCGTGCTGGGAGCTGTTCGAGCAGCAGAGCCAGGAGTATCGCGACGCCGTGCTGCCGCCGTCGGTGACCGGCCGTGTGGTGATCGAGCAGGCGGCCGCACTCGGCTGGGATCGCTACGCGGGCGCGACGGGCAGCATGATCGTCATGCGCACGTTCGGCGCCTCGGCGCCGCTGAGCGCGTTGATGGAGAAATTCGGTTTCACGCCGGAGAAGGTGCTGGACGCGGCGCGCAAGCAGGCCAAGCAGGCGGCTTGAGCGGGCAGGCATACGGCCTCCGGGTCGGCATAGGAGCTTGAGATGAACGTAGTGCAGAAGACGCCAGGTGCCGCGGTCGCGGCGAACCCGCTGCAGGCGCTGGAGCAGTTCAAGCAGTCGCCCTGGCTGGACTTCATCCAGCGTTCCTTCGTGCTCGAGGGCAAGCTGGAGGCGCTGGTACGCGATGACGGCCTGCGCGGGGTGACGTCGAACCCGTCGATCTTCGAGAAGGCGATGGGCCACGGCACCGACTACGACGACCAGTTCAAGCACCTGGCGGCGGACCGCAACGCCACCGTGAGCGCGCTCTACGAGACGATGGCGATCGACGACATCCGCGCCGCCGCGGCCGTGCTCAAGCCGGTCTGGGACCGCACCGAGGGGCTGGACGGCTATGTCAGCCTGGAGGTGTCGCCCTATCTCGGCCTGCGCACCGAGGAGACCATCGTCGAGGCGCGGCGGCTGTGGCAGGCGGTCGAGCGTCCCAACCTGATGGTGAAGGTGCCCGGCACCGAGCCGGGGGTGCCGGCGATCCGCACGCTGATCTCCGAGGGGATCAACATCAACGTCACGCTGCTGTTCTCGATCGACGCCTACCGCAAGGTGCTTGAAGCCTACATCCAGGGCCTCGAGGAGCGGCATGGGCAGGGCCACGACATCAGCCACATCTCCAGCGTCGCCTCGTTCTTCGTCAGCCGCATCGACGGGCTGATCGACAAGGAGATCGACGCGCGGCTGGCCAAGGGCGACGCGGAGTCGGCGGCGCTGCGTTCGCTGCGCGGCAAGGTCGCGATCGCCAACGCCAAGCTCGCCTACCAGCATTACCTGGAGATCTCGTCGAGCGAGCGCTGGCAGGTGCTGCGCCGTGCCGGCGCCAATCCGCAGCGGCTGCTCTGGGCCAGCACCGGCACCAAGGACAAGGCGTACAGCGACGTGCTCTACGTCGAGGAGCTGATCGGCGCGGACACCGTCAACACCATGCCGCCGGCGACGATGGACGCCTTCCGCGACCACGGCGTGCCGCGCGACGCGCTGCTCGAGGATGTCGAGGGCGCCAGGCACGTGCTGTCGGAAGCCGACCGGCTGGGGCTGGACCTGCCCGGCGTCACCACCAGGCTGGTGGTGGAGGGGGTGCAGTCGTTCTCCGACGCGTTCGACCAGCTGCTCGGCGCGGTCGCGGCCAAGCAGGTGGCGCTCGCCGGCGACCGGCTGACGCGCACCGAGATCAGCCTGCCGAGCGAGCTAGACGAGGCGTTCAAGGCGAGCCTGGAGAGCTGGCGCAAGGACGGCACCGTGCGCAAGATCTGGGAGCACGACGCCTCGGTGTGGACCGGCAAGGACGAGGGCAAGTGGCTGGCCTGGCTCGACATCATCGACGAGCGGCTGGCCGGGCTGGAGGAGCTCACCGGCTTCCAGAAGGCGGTGCAGGAGGGCGAGTTCTCGCACGTGCTGCTGCTCGGCATGGGCGGCTCCAGCCTCGGGCCGGAGGTGCTGGCCGAAACGTTCGGCAAGCGCGGCGGCTATCCCGAGCTGCTGGTGCTCGACAGCACCGATCCGCAGCAGGTGGTGGCGTTCGAGGGCCGCGTCGATCTCGCCAAGACCCTGGTGATCGTGTCGTCGAAGTCCGGCGGCACGCTCGAGCCGAACATCCTCAAGGCGTATTTCTTCGACAAGATGCAGCAGGCTGTCGGCGCCGAGCAGGCCGGCCGGCACTTCGTCGCGGTCACCGATCCGGGCTCGCACATGGAGGAGGTCGCCAAGCGGGACGGCTTCTGGAAGATCTTCTACGGCGACAAGGGGATCGGCGGCCGCTATTCGGTGCTGTCGAACTTCGGGCTGGTGCCGGCCGCGGCAGCCGGCATCGACCTGCAGGAGTTCCTCGAGGCCGGTCAGCGCATGGCCTATGTCTGCGGCGCCGGCTCGCCGCCGCTGCAGAACCCGGGCGTGCAGCTCGGCACGGTGCTCGGCGTCGCCGCCAAGCACGGCCGCGACAAGGTGACCATCGTCGCCTCGCCCGGGATCGCCGACATGGGCGCCTGGCTCGAGCAGCTGATGGCGGAGTCCACCGGCAAGGACGGGCACGGCCTGATCCCGGTGGACGGCGAGACCCTGGCCTCGCCGGAGCATTACGGCACCGACCGTGTGTTCGCCTACCTGCGGCTGACCGACGCGCCGGATGCCGCGCAGGACGCGGCGGTCGCGGCGCTGAAGCAGGCCGGCCAGCCGGTGGTGACGATCTCGCTGTCGTCGTCGCTGCAGATCGTCCAGGAGTTCTTCCGCTGGGAGTTCGCGACCGCGGTCGCCGGCGCGATCATCGGCATCGACGCGTTCGACCAGCCGGACGTGGAAGCCAGCAAGATCGCCACCCGCAAGCTGACCGACGCCTACAACCAGAGCGGCACCCTGCCGGCCGAGCAGGCCTTCGGCAGCGACGGCGATTTCAGCTTCTTCGTCGATCCGGGCAACGCCGAGGCGCTCAAGGGCGGCTCGCTGGAGGAGGTGCTGCGGACGCACTTCGCCCGGGCACGGTCAGGCGACTACGTGGCGCTGCTGGCCTACATCCAGCGCGACCCGGAGACGCGCGGCTGGATCCAGACGGCGCGGCTGGCGATACGCGATGCCAAGCACGTGGCGACCTGCGCCGAGTTCGGCCCGCGCTTCCTGCACTCGACCGGCCAGGCCTACAAGGGCGGGCCCAACAGCGGCGTGTTCCTGCAGATCACCGCCGACGACGCGGCGGACATCGCGGTGCCGGGCGAGAAATACACCTTCGGCGTGGTCAAGGCTGCGCAGGCGCGGGGGGATTTCGACGTGCTGGCCGAGCGCGGCCGTCGGGCGCTGCGGGTGCACGTCAAGGGCGACCTCAAGGCCGGGCTGCAGCGGCTCGGCGCCGCGATCGCCGGGGCGGTCTAGCGGCGGCGGACGGCGTCCCTGGTCAAGTGACATAGCAACCTCGGCCGCGGGCCCGGTCGCCGCGAGGCGGGCCGACGCACGACGTGCCGAGGGGTGCCCTCGCCTGCGAATGGAGAGAAAGAATGCAGATCGGCGTAGTTGGCCTCGGCCGCATGGGCGGCAACATCTCCGTGCGGCTGTCGCGGCACGGGCACGAGGTCGTGCTCTACGACCATGACCCGGCGGTGGTCTCGAAGGTGCAGGGGCGGGCGGAACACAGCCGCCCGGCGGGCGGTCTCGAGGACATGGTGGCCAAGCTCTCGGCACCGAAGGTGGTCTGGGTGATGCTGCCCGCCGGCGCCATCACCGAGCAGGCGGTGGAGACGTTGAGCGCCGTGATGTCCGAGGGCGACATCATCATCGACGGCGGCAACAGCTTCTACAAGGACGACATCCGCCGGGCCCGGAAGCTGCGCGAGAAGGGCATACACTACGTCGATGTCGGCACCTCGGGCGGTGTCTGGGGGCTGGAGCGCGGCTACTGCATGATGATCGGTGGCTCCAAGCAGGCCTTCGAGCAGATCGACCCGATCCTCGCGGCACTGGCGCCGGGACCCGGCGACGTCGAGCGCACGCCCGGGCGCGACGGCTCGCTCGACCCGCGCGCCGAGCAGGGCTACCTGCATTGCGGTCCCGCGGGCTCCGGGCACTTCGTCAAGATGGTGCATAACGGCATCGAGTACGGCCTGATGGAGGCGCTCGCCGAGGGCTTCGACGTCATGCGCAACAAGAGCTCGCACGACCTTCCCGAGGAGGAGCGCTTCGAGCTGAACATGGCCGACATCGCCGAGGTCTGGCGTCGCGGCAGCGTGGTGTCGTCGTGGCTGCTCGATCTGTGCGCCTCGGCGCTGGCGAAGAACGTGAGCCTGTCGGACTATACCGGCCAGGTCGCGGACTCCGGCGAGGGACGCTGGACCATCGAGGCGGCGATCGAGGAGGCGGTGCCGGTGCCGGTGCTGACCGCGGCCCTGTTCACCCGCTTCCGCAGCCGCACCGACAACAACTACGGCGAGAAGCTGCTGTCGGCGATGCGCTTCCAGTTCGGCGGCCATATCGAGCAGCATCTGACGGAGAAGAAGCACGGCGGCGAGGTGTCGGAGGTCAAGGGCTGAGGCATGGATGCGCGCACCGACGCCCTGCACGAGCTGGAACCGGACGACGACGATACCGGGCGGCCGACGCGCAGCCCATCCTGCCGCATGGTCATCTTCGGCGGCGGCGGCGACCTGACGCGTCGGCTGCTGATGCCGGCGATCTACAACCTGGCCTGCGGCGGGCTGCTGGACGACAGCTTCTCGATCGTCGCCGTCGATTGGGCCGAACTGACGACGGAGGCGCTGCGGGCGCAGCTCGACAGCACCATGCGCGAGTTCGTGGCACTGCGCAAAGCCAGTGCCGCGACCCTGCAGGAAGAGGCCTGGGCCTGGCTGAACCAGCGCGTCACCTACCTGCGCGGCAGCTTCGACGATCCGCAGACCTACCAGCAGCTCGCGGCGAGCTGCGGCCCCGGCAACTGCGTGTTCTACCTCGCGGTGGCGGCACGCTTCTTCGGCACCATCGTCTCGCAGCTCGACGCGGCCGGGCTGACCCGGGAGACCGAGCAGAGCTTCCGGCGCGTGGTGGTGGAGAAGCCGTTCGGCTCCGACCTCGCCTCGGCGCGGGCGCTGAACGTCAAGCTGGCGGCGTCGCTGGCGGAGAGCCAGATCTACCGGATCGACCACTACCTGGGCAAGGAGACGGTGCAGAACATCCTGGCGCTGCGCTTCTCCAACGGCTTCTTC
>CAXTAY010000014.1:33769-88789 GCA_964242335.1 uncultured Acetobacteraceae bacterium
GAACCGGCAGAACATCGACCACGTGCAGATCACCGCGGCCGAGACGGTGGGGGTGGAGAAGCGCGGGCGCTTCTACGAGGGCACCGGGGCGCTGCGCGACATGGTGCCGAACCACATCATGCAGCTGCTGGCGATGGTGGCGATGGAGGCGCCGACCTCGTTCGATGCCGACGCGGTGCGCGACGAGAAGTCCAAGGTGCTGGCGGCGATCCATCAGCTGGACGGACGCGACGCCGTGCGCGGCCAGTACATCGCCGGCATGATCGCAGGAAGGCCCTATCCCGGCTATCGCGAGGAGCCGGACGTCGCACCGGATTCCAGCACCGAGACCTTCACCGCGCTGAAGCTCAACATCGACAACTGGCGCTGGGCCGGGGTGCCGTTCTACCTGCGCACCGGCAAGCGGCTGACCCAGCGCAAGACCGAGATCGCGGTGCATTTCAAGCAGGCGCCGTACGCGCTGTTCCGCGACACGCCGGTGGACAAGCTCACGCCCAACATCATGGTGCTGCAGATCCAGCCCAGCGAAGGCGTGACGATGCAGTTCTCGGCCAAGATGCCTGGCCCCGTGGTCAAGCTGGGCGGCGTGCGGATGAAGTTCGACTACGCCGACTGGTTCCAGGAAGGGCCCAGCACCGGCTACGAGACGCTGATCTATGACTGCCTGATCGGCGACGCGACCCTGTTCCAGCGCGCCGACAACATCGAGGCAGGCTGGCGGGTGGTGCAGCCGGCACTCGATGCCTGGGGTGCGGGACTCGGCGAGCTGTGCTTCTACGCCGCCGGCCGCCCCGGGCCGGAGGAGGCGGACGCGCTGCTGACTCGCGACGGCAGGCACTGGCTGAGGCTGACCGCATGACCGGGCTGTACACCCCCACCCTGAACCCTGAACGCCATGACGCCAGCGCGCGGATCCGCCTGCTGGTGTCCGACATCGACGGCACCCTGGTGACCAGCACCAAGCAGGTGACGCCGCGCGCGCTGGCGGCGGTGCATCGGCTGCGCGAGGCCTCCGTCCAGCTCGCCCTGGTCAGCAGCCGCCCGGCGCGCGGGATGGACATGTTCATCGCCCCGCTCGGCCTCGACACGCCGCGCGCGGGGCTGAACGGCGGCGAGATCCTGGCCCCCGACGGCACGGTGCTGGCGCAGCTGGCACTCGACGCCGACGTGGCGCGCCGGGTGGTGGAGGCGCTCGGCGAGCACGGGGTCGAGCCCTGGGTGTTCGCCGGCGGCGACTGGCTGGTGCTGGACGGGCCGGGGCGCCAGGCCGGTGGTGCCTATGTCGAGAAGGAGCGGCGCGCGGTGGGGATCGAGCCGATCGTGGTGCCGAGCTTCGAGGGCCACTACCACCGGATCGGCAAGATCATGGGATCGACCGCCGACTACCACCTGCTGGAGCGGGTGGAGATCAACCTGCAGACCATGCTCGGCGACCGGGTCAACGCGCATCGCTCGCAGGCCTACTACCTCGACGTGACCCATCCCGACGCCAACAAGGGGAACGCAGCACTGCGCCTGGCGGAGCTGCTCGGCGTGCCCGCGGACGAGATGGCCTGCATCGGCGACATGGGCAACGACATCGCCATGCTCGACGTCGCCGGGCTCGCGATCGCGATGGGCAACGGGACCGCGGAAGTGCAGGCGGCGGCGCACTACGTGACCGACAGCAACGAGCAGGAGGGCTGGGCGCTGGCGGTCGAGCAGCTGCTGCTGCCGCGCAGCCGGGCTGCCGAAGCGGGAGCGGGACGATGAGCGCAGAACCGATCGCGCTGGTGCTGGCGGATGTCGACGGCACGCTGGTGACCAAGGAGAAGCTCCTGACCGAGCGCGCGATCCGCGCGGTGCAGGCGCTGCGGCAGCGCGGGATACGCTTCGCGATCACCAGCGGCCGGCCGCCCAAGGGCATGGAGATGGTCATCGCGCCGCTCGAGATCAGCGAGCCGATCGCCGGCTTCAACGGCGGGATGTTCGTCCAGCCCGACCTGTCGATCATCGAGGCGAGGACGCTGCCGCGCGAGGTGGCGGAGAGGACGGTAGCGCTGCTGCGCGAGCACAAGGTGGATGTCTGGGTGTACAGCGGCGAGGACTGGCTGGTGCCCGAAGCCAAGGGTCCGCACGTGGGGCGCGAGGAGTGGACGGTGAAGTTCCCGCCCAAGGTCGCGGCCGATTTCGGCGCCGCACTGGACGCGGCGGTCAAGATCGTCGGTGTCAGCGACGATCTCGACCTGATGGTGCGGTGCGAGAAGGAGGTGCAGGCGGCACTCGGCGACAGCGCCTCGGCGGCGCGCTCGCAGCCGTACTACATCGACGTGACCCACCCGCACGCCAACAAGGGCGACGTGCTGCAGTGGCTGTCGCAGCGGCTGGGCATCGCGACGAGCGCGATCGCGACCCTGGGCGACCAGCCCAACGACGTGCTGATGTTCCGGCGCGGCGGCCTGTCGATCGCGATGGGCCAGGCCAGCGACGAGGTGAAGGCAGCCGCGACCTACGTCAGCGCCTCGTCCGAGGAGGAGGGCTTCGCCAAGGGCATCGAGCGGTTCGTGCTGGGCGACGAGGGAGTGGCGCTATGACCGGGGTCGGAGGCGGCGAGGTCTGGGTGCTGCCGGATGCCGAGGCGCTGGCGCAGCGGGCGGCGGCCTGGCTGACGGAGCGGGCGCTGGCGCATCGGGGCGTGTTCAGCATCGCGCTCTCCGGCGGCTCCACGCCGAAGCGGCTGTACGAGATCCTCGCGAGCGCCGCCTTCAGGGACCGGTTTCCCTGGTCGCGCACCGCGCTGTTCTTCGGCGACGAGCGCTTCGTGCCGCCCGACGACGAGGCGAGCAACTACAACATGGTCAACCGCGCGCTGCTGTCGCAGGTCGAGGTGCCGTCCGAGCAAGTGCACCGGATGCCGACCGAGGGTGATCCCGACGCGGCGGCGCGCGCCTACCAGCGCGACCTGTGCGCCGCCTACGGCAGCGACCGCCTGGAGCCGGGACGTCCGCTGTTCGACGTGGTGCTGCTCGGGCTGGGCGAGAACGGGCACACCGCCTCGCTGTTTCCCGGCACCCCGGTGCTGGAGGAGCGCCAGGCCTGGGTCGGCAGCTGCACCCCGCACGACGCGCCGCACCAGCGGCTGACCCTGACCTATCCGGCGATCGCCAGCAGCGCCACCGTGCTGTTCCTGGTGGCGGGTGCCGGCAAGCGGGAGGCGCTGGCGAAGGTGCGGGCCGGCGACCCGGCGCAGCCGGCGTCGCACATCAGCACCGAGGGCACGCTGATCTGGGGCCTGGACGAAGCGGCGACGGCCAGTGACTGATCCGGAGGCGGCTGATCCGGCGACGCTGAAGCGCCAGGTCGGCGAGCGGGCGGCCTCGCTGGTCGAGGAGGGCATGGTGGTGGGGCTCGGCACCGGCTCGACCGCCGCCTTCGTCATCGACGCACTCGGCCGCCGCTGGTCGGAGGGGCTGCGCTTCGTGGCGATCGCCACCTCCGAGCGCAGCGCCGCGCAGGCAGCGGGACTGGGCATCGCGCTCTCCGGCTTCGCCGCGCACGGCGAGATCGACCTCACCATCGACGGCGCAGACGAGATCGAGCGCGGCACGCTCAACCTGATCAAGGGGCTGGGCGGCGCGCTGCTGCGCGAGAAGATCGTGGCGGCGGCGAGCCGGCGGCTGGTGATCATCGCCGACGACCGCAAGATGGTCGAGCATCTGGGCGAGCATACGCCGGTGCCGGTGGAGGTGACGCCGTTCGGCTGGGAGATCGCGGCCGCGCGCCTCGGCCGGATCGGCGGCCGGGTGGCGCCGCGGCGCGACGCCGGCGGATCGCTGTTCGTCACCGACGGCGGCAACATGATCCTGGACTGCCATTTCGGCGTGATCGGGGACCCGGCATCGCTCGAACGGCGGATCGGCGAGATCGTCGGCGTGATCGAGAGCGGGCTGTTCATCGGGCGCGCCGCGCTGGCCCTGGTCGGGAGCACGCACGGCATCGTGCAGTACGAGCCGGCATGAGCGACCTCATCAAGCCGCGCGTGCTGGTGGTGATGGGCGTGTCCGGCTCCGGCAAGAGCAGCGTCGCCGAGATCCTGCGCGACCGGCTCGGCTGGGCGTTCCAGGAGGGCGACCAGCTGCACTCGAAGGAGAACGTGGCGAAGATGTCGGCGGGCATCCCGCTGACCGACGAGGATCGCGAGCCTTGGCTCGATAGCTGCGCGCGATGGATCCGCGCCCGCATCGATGCCGGGCAGGGCGGCCTGCTGACCTGCTCGGCGCTGAAGCATGCCTATCGCCGGCGTCTCGGCGAAGGCAATCCGGGCCTGTGGTTCCTGTACCTCAAGGTGTCAGAGGAGGTGCTGCAGGAACGGCTGGCGCAGCGGCGCGGCCACTACATGCCGGCGTCGCTGCTGAGCAGTCAGCTGCGCACGCTGGAGGTGCCGACGGACGACGAGCCGGCGATGATCGTGCCGGTGGAGCGCACGGTCGAGGAGACGGTCGCCGACGTGATCGCCGACCTCAGGCGGCTGGACGCGTCGGAGGCCTGAGCCTCGATGGCGGACGCGACGGCGCACGCGACCCGGGTCTACGTCGATGCCGACGCCTGCCCGGTCAAGAACGAGATCTACCGCGTGGCGGAACGCTACCGGGTGCAGGTGCTGGTGGTCTCGAACAGCCTGATCGCGGTGCCGGTCTCTCCGCTGGTCGAGCGCGTGGTGGTGGAGAGCGGACCGGACGTGGCGGACGGGTGGATCGCCGACCGCGCCCGGCCGGGCGACGTGGTGATCACCGCCGACGTGCCGCTGGCGGCGCGCTGCGTCAAGGCCGGTGCCGCGGTGCTGGCGCCGACCGGCCGGCTGTTCGACGAGTCCGCGATCGGCATGGCGCTGGCGACGCGCAACCTGATGGACGACCTGCGCTCCGCCGGGCAGGTGACCGGCGGCCCGAGGCCGTTCACCGCCAAGGACCGCTCGGCGTTCCTCGCCGCCCTCGACCTCGCGATCAACCGAGCGCGACGCGGGCCGGCGCCCGTGCTGCGACGGGTCGCTCCTTCCTGAAGGCAGGCAAGGGCTTCGCCCTTGACCCACTGGGGCCGAGGGCCCCAGACCCCTAAACTGACGGATTTCAAAGGCTTCGCCTTTGATGGGGTTCAAGGGGCAAAGCCCCTTGCCTCGCTAGGCCTCCAGCGGGAAGTGGCAGGCGGCGGCCCTGCCGTCATCCAGGCGGCGCAGCGGCGGCGCCTCGGTCCGGCAGCGCGGCTGGGCGATCGGGCAGCGTGTGTGGAAGCGGCAGCCGGGTGGCGGTGCGATCGGGCTGGGCACCTCGCCCCTGAGGATGGTGCGGCCGGGCGTGGCGCGGATCGCCGGCTCCGGGATCGCCGAGATCAGGGCGGCGGTGTAGGGGTGCGCCGGGGCGTGCAGCACTGTGTCGGTATCGCCGAGCTCGACGATGGCGCCGAGATACATCACCGCGACCCGGCTCGCGATCTGGCGCACCACGCTGAGGTCGTGGGCGATGAAGACGTAGGTCAGGCCGAGCCGCTCGCGCAGGTCGGCGAACAGGTTGATGATCTGCGCCTGGATCGAGACGTCGAGTGCGGAGACCGGCTCGTCGGCGACGATCAGGCGCGGCGACAGCGCGAGCGCGCGGGCGATGTTGATGCGCTGCCGCTGGCCGCCGGAGAACTCGTGCGGATAGCGATCCAGCGCCCGCGCCGGCAGGCCGGTGAGGGTGAGCAGCTCCTGCAGCCGATGCGCGATCTGCGGGCGGCGGTAGGGCGCGCCGTCGGGTGCGCGATGCACCCGCATCGGCTCGGCGAGCAGGTCGGCGATGCGCCGGCGCGGGTTCAGCGAGGCGTAGGAATCCTGGAACACCATCTGCATGCGCGGGCGCAGGCGGCGCAGGGCGCGCTCGCCGCGCTCGGTGATGTCGTCGCCCTCGAACAGGATGCGGCCGCTGCTGACCTCGGTCAGCCGCAGCAGGCAGCGGCCGAGGGTGGACTTGCCGCAGCCGGACTCGCCCACCAAGCCGAGCGTCTCGCCCGGCATCACGCGCAGCGAGACGTCGTCCAGGGCGCGCAGGGTGTGCCGGCCGCCACCGAGCGCGCTGCCGATGCGATACTGCTTGCCCACCCCGCGCGCCTCGATCAGCGGCACCGTCCCGATCCCGGGGCTCACGCCGCGAGCACGCAGGCGATGTCCTGCGCGCCGCGCCGCAGCAGCGCCGGCCGCACCGCACAGGCATCGTGGGCGTGGGCGCAGCGCGGCTGGAACGGGCAGCCTTCCGGCCGCGCCGCGGGGCTCGGCGGTTGTCCCGGGATCGAGGGCAGGCGGGCCGGCCGCAGCCCGCGCAGCGGCGGGATCGAGGCCAGCAGCGCGCTGGTGTAGGGGTGGCCGGGGGCGGCGAAGATCGCCTCGGTCGGGCCGCGTTCGGCGACGGTGCCGGCGTACAGCACCAGCGTGCGGTCGCAGGTCTCGGCGACGACGCCCATGTCGTGGGTGATCAGCAGCACCGAGGAGCCGAAATCGCGCTTGAGGCCGCGCAGCAGCTCCAGGATCTGCGCCTGCACCGTCACGTCCAGCGCCGTGGTCGGCTCGTCGGCGATCAGCAGGGCGGGATTGCACGACAGCGCCATGGCGATCATCGCGCGCTGCCGCAGGCCGCCGGAGAGCTGGTGCGGATAGCGGTCGGCGGCGCGCCTCGGGTCGGGCACGCCCATCTGCTGCAGCAGGTCGACGGTGCGCGCGCGCGCACCGGCGTGGCTCAGGCGCTCGTGGGCGCGGATCTGCTCGTCGATCTGCCAGCCGATCGTGTGCACCGGGGTCAGGGCGGTCATCGGGTCCTGGAAGATCATGGCGATCTCGCGGCCGCGCAGGCGGCGCAGCGCGCGCGGCGGCAGGCCGAGCAGCTCACGGCCGCGGAAGCGCACCGAGCCGGTGATCCGCGCGCCGGGCGCATCGATCAGGCCCATCACCGCGAGTGCGGTCATGCTCTTGCCCGATCCGGACTCGCCGACGATGCCGAGGATCTCGCGCTCGCCCACCGAGAAGCAGAGCCCCTCGACGATACGCACCATGCGGCCGCGGGCGCTGGGCAGGGCGATGGTCAGGTCGGTGATCTCGAGCAGGGACATGGCTCGCTCAGCGCCCGTCGCGGATGCGCGGGTCGAGGAACAGATAGAGGATGTCGACCAGCGCGTTCGCCAGCACGACGAAGAAGGCGGAGTACATCACGGTGGCCATGATCAGCGGCAGGTCGAGGTTGGACAGCGCCTGGTAGGTCAGCCGGCCCACTCCCTGCAGGCCGAACACCACCTCGGTGAGCAGCGCGCCGCCGCCGACCAGCTGCGCGAAATCGAGCCCGAACAGCGAGACGAAGGTGATCATCGAGGTGCGCAGGCCATGCCGGAACAGCACCCGGCTCGCCGACAGGCCCTTGGCCTGCGCGGTGCGCATGAAGTCCTCGCTGTAGGCGGCGACCAGGTCGGCGCGCAGCACCCGGCCGTAGATGCCGATGAACAGCACCGCGAGCGTGACCCACGGGATCACCAGCGCCTTGAACCAGCCCCACGGATCCTCGGTCAGCGGCACGTAGCCCAGCCCCGGCACCCAGGAGAACATCCAGGTGTCGTGCAGGCGGCTCTGGGTGACCAGGTTGATCACCTCGCCGAGCCAGAACACCGGCATCGAGATGCCGATCAGGCCCAGCATCATCAGGCCGCGGTCGATCCAGGAGCCGCGGGTGGCGGTGGCGAGCGTGCCCATGGCGACCGAGGCCAGCACCCAGACGATGGCGGCGCCGACAACCAGGGAGAGGGTGACGGGGGCCGCGCGTATCACCTCCGGCACCACCCGCTCGCCGTGATCGACGAAGGAGGTGAGGTCGCGGCTGACGAACAGCTTGTCCATCATGCGCGCGTACTGCACCGGCAGCGACCGGTCGAAGCCGTACTCGTGGCGAACCAGGGCGAGCGTCGCGGCCGAGGCGTTGCGTCCGGCGATGCGAGCGGTGGGGTCGGAGCCGGGGGTCGCGAAGAACACCGCGAACACCAGCACGCTGATGCCGAACAGCACGAAGACCGTCTGGCCGAGGCGACGCAGGAAGGCCGCCACCATCAGGCGCGCACCATCACTCTCGCCGCCGATTGGCGTCGCGCACGTCGAGCGCGTCGCGCAGCCCGTCGCCGAGCAGGTTGAGTGCCAGCACGGTGAGCACGATGGCCAGCCCCGGCGCGAAGGCCACCATCGGACGGGTGTAGATCAGGCCCTCGCCGTCCTGGATGATGGTGCCCCAGCTCGCCGCCGGCGCCTGCACGCCGATCGAGAGGAAGGAGAGGGCGGACTCCGCCAGCATCGCCAGTGCCATCAGCAGCGGCGCCAGCACGATCAGCGTGCCGGAGACGTTGGGCAGGATGTCGCGCAGCAGGATGCGCGAGCGCGACGCCCCGAGGCCGCGCGCGGCGAGCACGAACTCGCTGTGCCGCAGCGACAGCACGCGGCCGCGGATCGGGCGCGCCGCGTAGGGGACGTAGACCAGCGCGATGATGCAGATCGGCAGGACCAGGTTGTCGGACTCGATGGTGAGCGGCCCCAGGCGCAACCCCTGGCTGATGGTGACGATCGAGAGCGAGATCGCGAACAGGTAGACCGGCACGGCCCACATGATGTCCATCAGTCGCGACAGCACGGCGTCGACGACGCCGCCGAAGAAGCCGGAGATTATGCCGACCGCGGCGGCCATGACGATGCAGATCAGGGTGGCGGCGGCGCTGATCAGCAGCGAGTTGCGGCCGCCATAGAGCAGGCGCGCCATCACGTCCCGACCCTGGCCGTCCGAGCCGAGCAGGTAGGCGGACGCGCGCCAGGTCGGCCCGATCGGGGTGAGGCCGAGATGCAGCCGGTTGGCGTTGGGCTGCATCACCGCGATCTCGCGCCCGTCGAGAGTCACCGTGGCGGCGATGTCGGCGTCGAACGGGTCGGTGTGGGCGAGACGCTGCGCGTAGAGCGGTGCGGCGAGGCAGGCGAGCACGATCAGCAGCAGGGCGCCGAGCGCGGTCATCGCGGCGCCGTCGCGGGCGAGCGCACGGGCGGCGGTGGCCCAGGGGCCGTTGCCCGCCCTCGCGGCATCGCTCACCGCATGCCTCACTGCACCCAGACCTGGGAGAACAGCATGTGGTAGAGCAGCGTGTAGGTGTAGTGGCCGAGCCGGGCGGAGACGAAGTCGACATATTTGAACTGGATCAGCGGCGCCGCGGCGGCGGTCTGCATGATCTGTCGGCTCACCTGCGACCAGAGTGCCGTGCCCGCCGCCGGATCGGTGGCGGAGACGCGTGCTGCGCGGTCGATGGTGTCCTGGATCGCACGGTCGCACAGGCCGGAGATGTTGATCGAGGAATCCGAGCCCGGGTGGAAGTTCTCGCAGCCGAACAGGTCGTCGAGGAAGTTCGAGGGTGCGGGGTAGTCGGCGAACCAGTCGGTCAGGCTGATCTGCACCTTGTTCCCGGTGTTCTGGATGTAGGTGAACTCGATCGCGTCGGTGACGAACTTGACCGTGGTGTCGTAGCCGATCTGGCGCAGCGTGTTCTGCAGGTAGATCCCCATCGAGACGTCGATGGCGCGGTTGGGCACGATCAGCGTGACCTTCGCCCCCCTGGTGCCGCTGTGCGCGACCAGCGCGCGGGCGCGGTCGAGGTCGGGCTTCTGCCAGGCCGCGACCGGATGCCCGGCATCGGCGCCTCGGCTGTACGCGCACTGGCCGCTGCGGCCGGGAATGCCGGTCGGCACCATCTCGCACAGCGGCTCGGCGACCGCGCCACCGCCGTAGAAGATCGCCATCGCGGTGCGGTTGACCGCGTAGTTGACCGCCTGGCGCGCCTCGAGCTTGTCGAACGGTGCGAGGTTGACGTTCATCGGCATGTAGAAGATCGCGAACAGCGGCTGGATGTGCACCCGCCCGGTGTAGCGGTCGCCGAGTTCGCCGAGCCGGTCGAGCGGCTTGTTGTTGAACATCCAGTCATAGTTGCCGTTCTCGACCGCCGTGGTCTCGGCCTCGTCGGTGAGGCCGAAATCGTAGCTTATGCGATCGACATAGCCCTCGGGCTGGGCGAGCGGGTTCCAGAGACGGAAATACGGGTTCCGCTCCAGCGTCATGCCGTGGTTCGGATCGAAGGCGGTGATCCGGTATGGCCCCGTCGCGGCGGCGGGCACGTTGCCGAGATCCCTGAGCGGGGTGTCGGCCGGCACGATGGAGGCGTGCGGCATCGCGAGCTTGTCGAAGAACTCGCCGTCCGGCTGCACCAGGTGGAAGGTGACGGTGCCGGCACGGTCGTCGGCCTCGACGCCGCCGGCGAGCGTGCAGTGCGACGGATCCTTGAGGCACAGGTTCGCGCCGACGATGCCGCCGTAGAAGCTGCCGGCGGTGGGGCTGCCGACCTTGAAGATCCGCCGCATGGTGGCCAGCACGTCGGTCGGCGTCAGCAGCCGCCCGGTGGAGAAGCGGACGCCCGGATACAGGTGGAACACGTAGGTGCGGCCGCCGTCAGTCGGCACCGGCAGCGCGTCGGCGAGATCCGGCACGATGGTGGCGCTGCCCGGGCCGTCGACCTTGGCGAAGCTGGTCAGGCCGTCATTGGTGACCGCGAACACCTGCGCGTTGGTGCTGACATAGTTGATCTGCGGATCCAGCGTGCCGCCGGAGGCGTCGGCGGTCAGGCGCAGCGTGCCGCCGCGATGCTGCGGCTGATACGGCGCGGGCTGCAGCGGCTCGCCGCGCGCCTGCCCGGCCATGCACAGCGCCGCCAACGCGAGGCAGGCGGGCTGCAGGCGCTTCGCCGTCGCCGAGGTCAAGAGGCGTCGCGCGGCGAGGCCGTGCCGCGCACGAGGTCGCGCGCCTTGGCCGCGATCTCCTCGGCGCTGGCCGCGCCGTCGATGAAGCCGACGAAGCGGCCGCGCTCGTCCATCACGTAGATGATCGAGCTGTGGTCCATCGTGTAGTCGCCGCCCCTGGTCGGGTGCCGCGCGGCGTAGACGCGGAACTCGTGCTCGGCGCGGTCGATCTCGGCTTGCGTGCCGGTCAGGCCGGTGATGCGGGTTCCGAACAGCGACGCGTACTGGCCGACCACCGCCGCGGTGTCGCGCGCGGGATCGACGGTGATGAAGATCGGCGCGATCGCGCGGCCCTGGTCTTTCAGCAGGTCGAGCGCGTTGGCGATGTTGTTCAGCGCCGTCGGGCAGGCGTCCGGGCAGCGCGTGTAGCCGAAATAGATCAGCATCCAGCGGCCGCGGAAGTCGGCGTCGGTGACGGTGCGGCCGTCCGCGCCGACCAGCCGGAACGGGCCGCCGATGCTGGCCGAGAGGTCCGAGCCGCCGGAGGTCGGGGCGGACGAGGGGCGCGTGGCGAGCAGCGCGCCGCCGCCGGCGAGCAGGATCGCGAGGACCGCGAGCGGCGGCGCCAGCTTGCGTCTCGACGGCGGTCTCAATGCGCGTCCGCCCAGCTCTTGCCGTGGCCGGTCTCGACCACCAGCGGCACCGACAGGCTCGCCGCGGATTCCATCACCGACTTGACCACCGCCTGCAGGCGCTCGGCTTCCGCCTCCGGTGCCTCGAACAGCAGCTCGTCATGCACCTGCAGCAGCATCCGGGCGTTCAGCCGTGCCGCGGACAGGGCGGCGGGGATGCGCACCATGGCGCGCTTGATGATGTCGGCGGCACCGCCCTGCAGCGGCGCGTTGCTGGCCTGCCGCTCGGCGTAGGAGCGGCGTGCGGGGTTCTTGTCGGCGATGCCGGGGATCCAGCAGCGCCGGCCGAAAGGGGTCAGCACGTAGCCGTGGGTGCGGGCCTCCTCGCGGGTGCTGTCCATGAAGGCGCGTATGCCGGGATAGCGCGCGAAGTAGGCGTCGATGTAGCTGCGCGCCTCGCCGGGCGGGATGCCCAGCTGGCGGCCGAGCCCGAAGGCGCTGATGCCGTAGATGATGCCGAAATTGATCGCCTTGGCGCGGCGCCGGGTGGCCGCGTCCATGCCCGCCATCGGCACGCCGAACACCTCGCTGGCGGTGCGGGCATGGATGTCCTGGCCGGTGGCGAACGCCTCCTTCAGCGCCGGGATGCCGGCGACGTGGGCCATCAGGCGCAGCTCGATCTGCGAGTAGTCGGCCGAGACCAGCACGTGGCCGGGGGCGGCGATGAAGGCGCGCCGGATGCGCCCGCCCTCCTCGGTGCGGATCGGGATGTTCTGCAGGTTGGGCTCGTTCGAGGACAGCCGGCCGGTCGAGGTGATCGCCATCTGGAACGAGGTGTGCACGCGCCCGGTGTCGGGGTTGACCTCGTCCACCAGGGCATCGGCGTAGGTGGATTTAAGCTTGGCCAGCTGGCGCCATTCCAGGATGCGCGCCGGCAGCTCGTGCCCCTGCTCGGCGAGGCCCTGCAGTACCGAGGAATCCGTACCCCAGGCGCCGGTCTTCATCCGCTTGCCGCCGGCCAGGCTCATCTCGTCGAACAGGATCTCGCCCAGCTGCTTGGCGCTGCCGAGATTGAAGGGGCGGCCGGCCAACGCGTGGATCTCGGTCTCCATCACCGCCATGCGCGCGGCGAAATCGACCGACATGCGACGCAGCTCGGTGGCATCGACGCTGATGCCGGCCTGCTCCATGTCGGCGAGGATGCGTATCAGCGGGCGCTCGAGCTGCTCGTAGAGGGCGAGCGAGCGGTTGCGGGCGAGCTGCGGGCGCAGCGCGTGCCACAGCCGAAGCGTGACGTCGGTGTCCTCGGCGGCGTAGCGGGTGGCGCTGGCGAGGTCGACGCGGGCGAACGGAATGCGGTTGCGGCCGGTGCCGGTGACCTGGTCGTAGGTCACCGGGGTGTGGCCGAGATGGCGCGACGACAGCTCGTCCATGCCGTGGCCGTGCGCGCCGGCCTCCTGGGCGTACGAGATCAGCATGGTGTCGTCGATCGCCACCGCGCGCGCGGCACCCGCGTGCTCCAGCACCAGCATGTCGAACTTGGCGTTCTGGAAGATCTTCAGCGTGCCCGGGTCGAGGAGCAGCGGATCGAGCAGGTCGAGCGCCGCCCGCGCCTCGAGCTGGTTGCCGACCGGATGCTCCAGGTCGCCCTCGTGTCGCAGCGGCACGTAGCAGGCGCGTCCCGAGGCGGTGGCGAGCGAGAAGCCGACCAGGTTGGCGCGCATCGTGTCGAGCCCGTCGGTCTCGGTGTCGATGGCGCACAGGCCGGCGGCCCGGGCGGCGTCGATCCAGCCGCGCAGCGCCTCGGCGGTGGTGACGGTCTCGTAGCCGGCGAAGCCGACATGGGCGGCGGGCGCCTCGGCGGGCGGCGGCTGGTGCCGCGCCTGTGCCTCCAGCCCGAGCCGCTGGGTGATGGAGCGGAAGCCCATGCCGTCCAGCCAGGCGGCGAGGTGCTGCGGGTCGGGCCGGGCGAAGCCGAGCTCGCCGATCGGCAGCGGCAGCGGCGCGTCGTCGCGCAGGATGACCAGCCGACGCGAGAGACGCGCGTTGTCGGCATGCTCGAGCAGCATCTCGCGTCGCTTCGAGGGCTTCATCGCCGGCGCGGCGGCGAGGATCGCCTCCAGGTCGCCGAACTCGGCGACCAGGGCGCCCGCGGTCTTGGGGCCGATGCCGGGCACGCCGGGCACGTTGTCGACCGGATCGCCCATCAGCGCCTGCACCTCGACCACCTTGTCGGGGCCGACGCCGAAGCGCTCGCGCACCTCCGCCTCGCCGATCGTCTTCTGCTTGATCGGGTCCAGCATGTCGATGCCGGGCCGGATCAGCTGCATCAGGTCCTTGTCCGACGAGACGATGGTGCAGCGTCCGCCGGCCTGCTCGACCGCGCGCGCGTAGGCGGCGATCAGGTCGTCGGCTTCCCAGCCGGCGAGCTCGATCGCCGGGATGCCGAAGGCCGCGGTGGCCTCGCGCACCAGGGCGAACTGCGGCACCAGCTCGGGCGGCGGCTCCGGCCGGTGCGCCTTGTACTCGCCGTAGAGCTCGTTGCGGAAGGTGAGGCGGCCGGCGTCGAAGATCACCGCGAGGTGGGTGCCGACATGGTCGCGCAGGAAGCGCGCGATCATGTTGGTGAAGCCGAACACCGCGTTCACCGGCGTGCCGTCCGCCCGGTTCATCGGCGGCAGGGCATGGAAGGCGCGGAAGATGAAGCCGGAGCCGTCGATCAGGACCAGGTGGATATCCGGCAGGGCGCTCGTGCTCGGGGCGCCGGCTTCCGTCGCCTCCGGCGCGACGGCGGTCTCAATGTCCTGAATCGCCGGCCTCCTGCGCCTGCGGGTCGAGCACGTAGAGTCGCGAGCAGTAGGGGCAGAAGGTCTGCGTGCCCTCGATGCGCAGCCAGACGCGTGGGTGGCCGAGCGGGCCGTCGCCGCCGTCGCAGGCGACGACCCGGCTGCTTGCCAGCAGCGTCTCGACGAGGCCCAGCCGCGGGGTAGGGGTGGATGCGCCGAACGGCATGCAGTCGCCTCGATGTGGGGCGCGCCGGCACGACTGGCCGGCGCTTCGGCGGGATGATACGCAGGATCGCCATGGTTTCAAAACGCCGCCCCCGCCCCCGCCTTCGTCGCCGCCTCGGCGCCAGCCTGTGCCTGCTGGCCTGCCTGACGCTGCCGGCGGCCGGCTGCGCGGATCGCCGGGACCCCGCGATCGCGGCGGGGCATGACGCGGATCGTCGGCTGGTGCCGCCGGACCTGGTCTGGACGCTTCCGGGCGGCGCGCGCATCCCGGTGCGGGCGTGGCTTCCGGCGGGGCCGCCGCGCGCGGTGGTGCTGGCGTTGCACGGCATCAACGACAGCCGCGACGCCTGGGAGCTGCCGGGTCCGGTGCTGGCCGGAGACGGGATCGCGCTCTATGCGGCCGACCAGCGCGGCTTCGGGGCCGCTCCCGGGCGCGGATACTGGCCGGGCACCGACCAGCTGGTGGACGACGCGGCGGCGATGGTGCGCCTGCTCGCGGCCGCCGATCCCGGGACGCCGCTCTACGTCATGGGCGAGAGCATGGGCGGGGCGGTGGCGATGTGCCTCGCGGCGCGGCCGGATCCGCCGCCGGTGTCGGGCTACGTGCTGCTGGCTCCGGCGGTGTGGAGCAGCGACCAGATGAGCCCGCTGATGACCGGCTCGCTGTGGACGGCGGCGACCGTGCTGCCGGACTGGCAGCTCACCGGCCGCGAGCTGCCGCTGCACGTCCAGGCGAGCGACAACCTCGATGCGTTGTACCGGCTCTCGTACGATCCGCTGACGCTGAAGGGCACGCGCACCAGCGAGCTGCGCGGCCTGGTTGCCCTGATGACGCGGGCGGCGGCGGCGGCGCCGAAGCTGCACGGGGCGGTGCTGGTCGCCTACGGCGCGCATGACGAGCTGGTGCCGCAGGCGGCGATGAGTGCCACCTGGCGTCGGCTGCCGGCCGAGGTGCGACGGGCGTTCTATCCGCAGGGCTACCACCTGCTGATGCGTGACCGTGATCGCGAGGCGGTCATCGGCGACGTGGCGAGCTGGATCGACGATCCGCGGCGTGCGCTGCCCTCGGGCGCCGACGTGGCGCAGGGCGTCTGGCTGGCGGGCCAATCGTGGCAGGCGAAGGTGCCGGTCTGGCTGCCCGGCAACCTCGACGGGGTGCTGCCCGACGGCAGCGGCGGGGTGGACTGACGCGCGCGGCATCGCCGTCGGGTGCGTCGGCCGGGCATCGACCGGGGCCTTGGCACAGGGTGGTGATCAGGCTATGCACGGCACGCTGGACCCGTAGCTCAGCTGGATAGAGCGTCGCCCTCCGAAGGCGAAGGCCGAAGGTTCGAATCCTTTCGGGTCCGCCAGAGTAACGAACAATTCAGATCTCGGCGCCGGCTGCCCTCGATCTTTCTGCGCCGCCCCGGCTTTCCGCCAGGCGTGGTCAAGGCGAGGTTCCACGGAACAGGGACGACATTATCATGAGCGAGAACGTTACGACTATGGGCGGTCATCTCCGCGAGCCGCTGGTTCCGATACGCACCGGCATCGAGAAGCAGCCGCTGAGGCCCGACACCCATATCGTCGTCAAGCAGCACGGCGAGGGGTCGAGCCTGCTCTGTCCGCGCTGCGGCAACAACTACCTGCATCATCGCGGAGTCGCCGCCTTCGACCGCAGCGAGGATGCCGAGACCGTGCTGAAGACCAGCGTCGAGGTCGGCAAGACGACGGTGCAGCTGGTGGCGCAGGCGGACTCCGGCAATCCGAGCATGCGGCGCGACGGTCTGGTCATCCAGTTCTGGTGCGAGAACTGCGGCGGCGGCGACGACGGCAGCAGCATCATCGAGCTCACCCTGGCGCAGCACAAGGGCGAGACCGAGGTGGCCTGGCGGTTCACGCCGCTGGACAGCCTGCGGGTGAAGAACGCCGGCTGAGGCGTCCCTGCCGGCCGCGCCGCCGGCGCTAGGCTCCAGCCTTCCAAGAGCCTCGACCGACTGCGTCGCGGCTCGACGCCGCATCCTGCGCGTCCGCGGGGTGTCGCCGGCACGGCGGCATCGCCGCATCGGCTCGGCCCCGGTATCTTCATCTTCTTCCGTTCTGCGGCGCCGCCGGAGCTTGTGCCGGCTCCCGTCGTGCGGCATCACTCTTCATCATCTTCTAGAGAGACGCACGGCATGGCAGGGACGTACCTCATCACCGGCGGCGCGGGCTTCATCGGACGCTACCTGTGTGAGGACCTGCTGGCGCAGGGTCATCGCGTGCGCATCCTCGATGCCCTGATCGACCAGGTGCATGGGCCCGCCGCGCGTCAGCTGCCGGCGCAGATCGCCGCCGAGGTCGAATTCGTCCACGGCGACATACGCGACGCGGGCGTGGTCGACGAGGCGCTGCGCGGCACCGACGGGGTGTTCCACCTCGCCGCCGAGGTCGGGGTCGGCCAGAGCATGTACGAGATCGCGCGCTATGTCGGGGTGAACGATCTCGGCACCGCGGTGCTGCTGGAGCGCCTGGTGGCGCGGCCGGTGCGACGCCTGGTGGTGGCGTCCTCGATGAGCGTCTATGGCGAGGGGATGTACGCACGGCCCGACGGCACCGAGGACGGGCAGGTCCGGCGCGTGCTGAAGGACGGCTCGACGCGCTGGGATCCGACCGATGCCGATGGTGTGGCACTGTCGCCGCGGCCCACCGACGAGACCAAGCCGGTCGACCTCGCCTCGGTCTACGCGGTCACCAAGTTCGTTCAGGAACGCAACAGCCTGATCGTCGCGCGCGCCTACGGCATGGAGGCGGTGGCGCTGCGACTGTTCAACGTGTTCGGACCCGGCCAGGCGCTGTCCAACCCCTATACCGGCGTGCTGGCGAATTTCGGCGCGCGGCTGCTGAACGGCCAGTCGCCGCTGGTGTTCGAGGATGGCAGGCAGAAGCGCGACTTCGTGCATGTCCGCGACGTGGCGCGCGCGTTCCGACTGGCGATGCAGCGACCCGAAGCGGCGGGCCACGTGATCAATATCGGCAGTGGCCGCTCGTACACGATCGGCCGCATCGCCGAGATGCTGGCCGGCGCCATGCAGGTCCCGGAGCTGGCGCCGCGCCTGCTCGGCAAGGCGCGCGCCGGCGACATCCGACATTGTTTCGCCGACATCTCGAAGGCGCGTGCGCTGCTCGGCTTCGTCCCGGAGCATCTGCTAGAGGACACGCTGGACGAGGCCGCGGCCTGGATACGCAGCTCGAACGCCACCGATCGCGGCGAGCACGCCAGGAAGCAGCTCGAGGCGCGCGGGCTGATGGCATGAAGCCGCTGCAGGCAGGTTCGGCGGCACGCCCGTTCGGTTTCGTCGAATGGTTCCGCATCGGCGAATACGAGCGCGTGCGTCAGGCGGTCGCCGGGATGAAGGCGGCCGGTGCCTCGTACCTGCGCACCCACCTGTCCTGGGCGGAACATCAGGCGCCGGGCGGCGAGGCCTGGTACGACTGGCTGATCCCGACGCTGGGCGAGGCGTTCGACCTGCTGCCCTGCGTGCACTACACGCCGCCCTCGCTGTCGCGCAACGGGCGCTCCTCCGGCGCGCCGCGGCGGCTCGCCGACTATGCCGACTTCATCGACACCGTGCTCACCCGCTACGGCGCGCATTTCCGAACGATCGAGCTGTGGAACGAGCCCAACAACCTGCTCGACTGGGACTGGCGCGAGGATCACGACTGGCTGCTGTTCTGCGAGATGGTCGGCGGCGCCGCGCACTGGGCGAGGCATCGCGGCTGGGACGTGGTGCTGGCCGGTCCGTGCCCGTTCGATACGTACTGGCTCGAGCTGATGGGGCAGCGCGGCGTGCTGGCGACCGTCTCGGCGGTCGGGCTGCACGGCTTCCCGGGGACCTGGGACAGCCGGGCCAACAACTGGCTCGGCTTCGAGGCGCATGTCGCGGAGATGCGCTCGGTGCTGGACCGTCACAATCCGCAGGCGCGGATCTGGCTGACCGAGACCGGTTATTCCACTTGGCGACGCGACGAGGCGACGCAGGTGGAACGCTTCCGCGAGGCGCTGGCGGCACCGGTCGAGCGCATGTACTGGTACGGCTGGCAGGACCTGGCGCCGACCGTGCCGACGCAGGAGGGCCTCAACTTCGACGCCCGGCACTACCATCTCGGCGTGACCGACGCGGACGGGCGGCCGAAGCTGCTGCGCCGGCTGCTCGAGGCGGGGGGTGCCGCGGCGCTCGGCACCCATGCGGCGCTGGCGGCGCCGTCGCTGCCGCGCCGGGCGGCGCCGGTGGTGATCCTCGGCGGCGCTGGCTTCATCGGCAGCAATCTCGCGGACTCGCTGCTGCAGGACGGCCAGGAGGTCGTGCTGCTCGACAGCCTCAGCCGGCCCGGCGTGGAGCGCAACCTGGCGTGGCTGACCGCCCGGCACGGCGAGCGGCTGCACCCGATCCTCGCCGACATCCGCGACGCCGCCGCGCTGCGCGAGGCGATGAGCGGAGCGGCGGCGGTGTTCCACCTGGCGGCCCAGGTGGCGGTGACGTCGAGCCTGCTCGATCCGCGTCACGACTTCTCGGTCAATGCCGAGGGCACCGTGAACGTGCTGGAAGCGATACGCCACCATGCGCCGCACGCGCCGGTCGTGTTCGCCAGCACCAACAAGGTCTACGGACAGCTCGCCGACGTCGCGGTCTCGGATGCGGGCGGACGCTACCTGCCGCGCGACGAGACGTTGTGCCGCTTCGGAATCGACGAGACGCGGCCGCTGGATTTCTGCACGCCCTATGGCTGCTCGAAGGGAGTCGCGGACCAGTACGTCCTCGACTACGCGAAGTCGTACGGGCTGCGCAGCGCGGTGCTGCGCATGAGTTGCATCTACGGCCCGCGGCAGTTCGGCACCGAGGACCAGGGATGGATCGCGCATTTCCTGATACGCGCGCTGCGACGTGAGCCGATCACGATCTTCGGCGACGGCAAGCAGGTGCGCGACGTGCTGCATGTCGATGACGCCGTGCGCGCCTACCGCGCCGTGCTCGGCGGCATCGACCGCGCGCGCGGGCGCGCCTTCAACCTCGGCGGCGGAGCTGCCAACGCGGTCAGCCTGCACGGCGTGCTGAACGAGATCGCCGCCGTGCTCGGCCATCCGCTCGATGTGCGTTACGAGCCCTGGCGTGCCGGCGACCAGCCCTACTTTGTCGCCGACACGCGCCGGCTGCAGCTCGCCCTGGGCTGGTGCGCCGAGATCGGCTGGCACCAGGGGTTGCGCGACCTCGCGGCCTGGCTGCGCGCCGACCTCGGCCGGCCGGCGGTGGAGACGGTGCGCGCGCGCAGGCTGCTGGCATGAGGGTGGCACTGGTCAATCCGCCGTGGCGCTTCGAGGGCAGCATCTATTTCGGCTGCCGCGAGGCGCATCTGCCGCTCGAGCTCGGCTACGCGCAGGCGCTGCTGCAGGCGGCGGGACATCGGACGCTGCTGCTGGACGGCAACCTGCTGGCGCAGTCCACCGAGGCGCTGTGCGAGCAGATCGAGCGCTTCGGCGCCGAGATGACGGTGCTGATGACGGCGCCGACCTACCTGTTCTGGCGCTGCGCGCCGCCGGAGCTGCGCGTGCCGGCGGCGTTCCTGCAGGCACTCGGCCGGCGCGGCGGCCGCACGGTGGCGATCGGACCGCACGGTTCGGTGACCCCGGGCGTCACCCTGCGCAAGCTCGGCTGCGACCTCGTGGTGCGCGGCGAGAGCGAGGAGGTGATCGCCGCACTGGCCACGTCGCGCGACTGGTCGCAGGTGGCCTCGGTCGCCTTCCTCGAGGGCGACGCGGTGCGCATCAACGGGGCGCCCGCCGCGAGCCCGTTCGTGACGCTGCCGGCGCTGCGCTGGCCGGACGGCTGGATCTCGCGGCACGGGCATCATCATCATCGCTTCGGCAGCACGCCGACCGGCTTCGGCGCCGAGGTGGAGGCGTCGCGCGGCT
Organism: uncultured Acetobacteraceae bacterium; assembly: GCA_964242335.1. Taxonomy (GTDB): domain Bacteria; phylum Pseudomonadota; class Alphaproteobacteria; order Acetobacterales; family Acetobacteraceae; genus Lichenicoccus. Next base: position 54,149 of record CAXTAY010000014.1, read on the forward strand.
GCCCGTACAGCTGCAGCTTCTGCGCCAAGATCGACTTCCGCGACCAGTACCGCCGGCGTGACCTCGGTGTGCTGCTCGACGAGATCGACGGGCTGATCGCCCAGGGCGTCGGCTACCTCTACTTCATCGACGAGATCTTCCTGCCGCAGAAGCCGCTGCTCGACGCGCTGGTCGCACGCGACGTGCAGTTCGGCGTGCAGACCCGGATCGACCTGTGGAAGCCGGAGCTGCTCGAATTGCTGGGCCGTGCGGGATGCGTCTCGATCGAGGCCGGGATCGAGAGCCTGACGCCGGAGGGGCGCGAGGCGCTGGCCAAGCGCTGCCGCCTGCAGACCGAGGACCTGGCGGCGCTGCTGATCCATGCGCGTCGTCACGTGCCGTTCGTGCAGGCCAACCTGATCGGCATGGAGCAGGACGATCCCGGCCTGGTCGCTCACTGGCGCGACGTGCTGATGCAGGGTGGGGTGTGGGCCAACGAGCCGGTGCCGCTGTATCCCTACCCGAGCTCGCCGAGCTACCGCGCGCTGTGGGGCGAGCCCGACGATCTCGCCTGGGAGCGCGCGCACGACCACTACCTGGCGGCGTTCTCGTCGTTCAGCGACATCCAGGACGGGCGGCCGGTGCCGCTGCCGCAGCTGGAAGCGGGTTGCTGCCCGGCCGGATGACGCGGCCGCGTCGCGTGCTGATGACGCTCGATGCCGTGGGAGGGGTGTGGCGATACGCGGTCGACCTGGCACGCGGGTTGAACCGTTCGGGCATCGGCTGCGTGCTGGCGGGCGTCGGGCCGCCGCCCGATGGCCTCGCGGCATCCGACCTGCCCGGCACCGGGCCGTTCTGGACCGGCGAGACCCTGGACTGGATGACGCAGCACGAGGCGATCCTGGACAGTCTGCCCGCCACCCTGCTCTCGCTGGCGCGCATGCATCGCTGCGACCTGCTGCACCTCAACCTGCCGTCGCAGGCGGCTGGCCTGCCGGAGGGTGTAGCCGTGGTGGTGGCGTCGCACTCCTGCGTGCCGACCTGGTGGGATGCGGTGCGCGCGACGCCGCTGCCGGAGCACTGGGCCTGGCAGCGGCATCGCAACCGTCGCGGCCTCGACCGCGCCGACCGCGTGCTGACGCCGAGCGCCAGCCACGCGGCGGCGCTGGCGCGCAGCTACGGGCCGGTCGAGCGGCTGAGCGTGGTGCGCAACGCGAGCGAGGGCGCGGGCGGCGATCTCGACAAGCAGCCGTTCGTGCTCGCCGCCGGGCGGTGGTGGGACGAGGCCAAGAACGCCTCGACGCTGGATCGCGCCGCACGTGCCTCGCCCTGGCCGGTGCGCATGGCCGGAGCGCTCTGTGGCCCGGACGGGCAGCGGACGCCGATCCGGCATGCCGAGGCGCTGGGCGCGCTGCCGCCGGAGGCGATGCTCGGGCTGATGCGCAGGGCCGCGATCTTCGCCTCGACCTCGCGCTACGAGCCGTTCGGGCTGGCGGTGCTGGAGGCGGCGGCGCAGGGCGCGGCGCTGGTGCTGTCGGACATACCGACCTTCCGCGAGCTCTGGGAGGGTGCCGCCCTGTTCGTGCCGGCGACGGACCATGACGGCTTCGCCGCGGCGATCGCCACCCTGGCGGCAGACGCGCAGCGGCGCCGGGATCTCGGCCGTCAGGCGGCGCGGATCGCCTCGGGCCTCACCCCTGCGCGCCAGCTCGAGGGGGTGATTGCCGCCTATGCTGAGGCGATGACGCGTGGAGCAGGCTGAGATGCGCTTCGTGCTCTACACCCACTCGCTGCGCTCGGACTGGAATCACGGCAACGCGCACTTCCTGCGCGGCGTGCTGCGCGAGCTCGCGGCGCGCGGCCATCAGACGCTGGCGCTCGAACCGGAGGCGGGCTGGAGCCGCAGCAACCTGCTCGCCGACCAGGGACCGGGCGCGCTCGACCGCTTCGATAGCGATTTTCCGGAGCTCGCCACGCGCGGCTACGGTCCCGGTTTCGACCATGCGGCGGCACTTGCCGACGCCACCGTGGTGATCGTGCACGAGTGGACCGATCCGGCGGTGGTGGCCGAGGTCGGCGCGCTGCGTGGGCGCGGCGGCCGCTTCACCCTGCTGTTCCACGACACCCATCATCGCGGTGTCTCAGACGCCGAGGCGATCGCGGGCCTGGCACTCGCCGACTACGACGCCGTGCTGGCGTTCGGCGAGACGCTGCGGGAGCGCTACCTGCGCGCCGGCTGGGGGCGCCGCGCCTTCACCTGGCACGAGGCCGCCGATACGCGCCTGTTCCGTCCGATCGCGTCGGTGCGCCCGCAGGCCGACCTGATCTGGATCGGCAACTGGGGCGACGGCGAGCGCGAGCGCGAGCTCGACGCGTTCCTGATCGAGCCGGCGCGTCGGTTGCAGCTCTCCGGCGTCGTACACGGTGTGCGCTATCCCGCACCCGCGCTCGACCGGCTGCGCGGATCCGGGCTGCGCTATGGCGGCTGGATCGCCAACGCCGACGCGCCGCACGCCTTCGCCCGCCACCGCATGACGCTGCACGTGCCGCGCCGCCCCTACGTGGAGGCGCTGCCGGGGATCCCCACGATACGCATGTTCGAGGCACTCGCCTGCGGCATCCCGCTGGTCAGCGCACCGTGGCACGACAGCGAGGGTCTGTTCCGGCCTGGCCAGGACTTCCTCACCGCGCGCGACGGCGAGGAGATGGCGATGCAGCTGCGCGCCCTGCGCGACGATCCGGCGCTGGCCGAAGCGGTGGCAAGCAGCGGCCTCGAGACGATCCTGTCCCGCCACAGCTGCGCGCACCGGGTGGACGAGCTGATGGCGATCCTCGCCGCGTGCGGGACCCTCGCGTGAAGATCGCGCTGTACGGCTCCAGCCTGCTGTCCTCGTACTGGAACGGGGCCGCGACCTACTACCGCGGCATCCTGCGGGCACTCGCCTCGCACGGCCACGCGATCACGTTCCACGAGCCGGACGCGTTCGACCGGCAGAGCCACCGCGACATCGAGCCGCCGGACTGGTGCGCGGTGCTGGTCTACCCGGCCACCGACGCGGGGGTGCGCGCGGCACTCGCGGCCTCCGCCGACGCGGACGTGGTGATCAAGGCGAGCGGGGTCGGCTATGCCGACGACGCGCTGCTGGCCGGGATGCTGCAGGGCGCGCGGACCGACGCGCTGCGGGTGTTCTGGGACGTCGATGCGCCGGCGACGCTCGCCGAGATCCGGCCGCAGCCGCAGCATCCGCTGCGCCTGGCGCTGCCGACGCTGGACCTGGTGCTGACCTATGGCGGCGGCGCCCCGGTGGTCGAGGCCTACGCGGCACTCGGTGCTGCGGTATGCGTGCCGATCTACAACGCGCTCGATCCCGTCACCCATCATCCGGTGGCGGCGGATCCGCGCTACGCCGCAGACCTGACCTTCCTCGGCAACCGGCTGCCCGACCGCGAGGCGCGGGTCGAGCGCTTCTTCCTCCGTCCCGCCGCCCTGGTGCCGGAGGCGCGCTTCCTGCTCGGCGGGTCCGGCTGGGGGGACAAGCCGGTCCCGGCCAACCTGGTCAAGCTCGGCCACGTCTCCACCGTCGCGCACAACGCGCTGAACGCGAGTGCCCGCATGGTGCTCAACATCAGCCGCGACAGCATGGCCTCGACCGGTTTCTCGCCGGCGACACGCGTGTTCGAGGTCGCCGGCGCCGGCGCCTGCCTGATGACCGACGACTGGGCCGGGCTGGAGCTGTTCCTGGCACCGGGCGAGGAGGTGCTGGTGGTGCGCGACGGCCCGGATGTCGCCGAGGCGGTGCGCGGCGTGAGCGTCGCCGAGGCGGCGCGCATCGGTGCCGCGGGGCGCCGGCGCGTACTGGGCGAGCACACCTACGACCGGCGGGCGGCGGAGCTCGACCGGGTGCTGCGCCAAGCCTGGGCGCGCCGCGGCGTCCGGGGCGACGCATGAGGATCGTCGTGCTCGGGCTGTCGTTGAGCTCGTCCTGGGGCAACGGGCACGCGACGACCTACCGCGCCCTGCTGCGCGGCCTGTCCGGGCTCGGCCACCGGGTGCTGTTCCTCGAGCGCGACGTACCCTGGTACGCGGCCCAGCGCGACCTGCCGGAGCCCGACTTCTGCGCGCTCGCCTTCTACCGCGACCTCGACGAGCTGCGGACCCGCTTCGCCGCCGACCTTATCGAGGCGGACGCGGTCCTGGTCGGCTCCTACGTGCCGGACGGCATCGCGGTGCTGGAGCTGGTGCTGTCGATCGCCGGCGGCGTGCGCGTCTTCTACGACATCGACACCCCGGTGACGCTGGCGGCACTCGGTCGCGGCGACTGCGCCTACCTGGCCGCAGCACAGGTGGCGCGGCTGGACCTGTACCTGTCGTTCTCCGGCGGCCCGGTGCTGTCGCAGCTGTCGCAGCGCCACGGCGCGCTCAGGCCGCGCGCGTTCTACTGCGCCGTCGACGAGACCCGCTACCTGCCGCGGCCGCAGGCGCCGCGCTGGGACCTCGGCTACCTGGGCACCTACAGCCCGGATCGCCAGCCGGCGCTGCAGCGGCTGCTGCTGGAGCCGGCGCGACGGCTGCCGGATTGCCGGTTCGTCGTCGCCGGCCCGCAATACCCGCCCGGGATCGACTGGCCGGAGAATGTCGAGCGGATCGAGCACCTGCCGCCCGATGCCCATGCCCGGTTCTACGGGGCGCAGCGCTTCACCCTCAACGTCACCCGCGCCGACATGATCGCCGCCGGCTGGTCGCCGAGCGTCCGGCTGTTCGAGGCGGCCGCCTGCGGCACGCCGATCATCAGCGACCGGTGGGACGGCCTGGACGCGTTGCTGCCGGACGGCGAGGCGATCCTGATCGCCGATGACGGGGACGCGGTGACGGACGCGCTGCTGTCGATCGACGAGGCGCGCCGTCAGGCGATCGCGGCGCGGGCGCGGCAGATCGTGCTGACCGGTCACACCGGTCTCGCGCGCGCCGGAGAGCTCGAGCGGTATCTGGCCGAGGCATGTCCCAGTGGCTGATGAGACAGCAAGGCGAGGGCTCTGCCCTGGCCCGCTGGGGCCTTGGGCCCCAGACCCCAATTCGTTGATGCGGTCGAGGGAGGCTTCCCTGGCTCTGCGGCGAAAGCCGGAAGCTCCGGGTGCAGAGGAGAGTTTCGCGCTTACAGGGACACCACGCCGCCTCCCGCGGCTTCCAGTCCGCCCTGGACGCTGAAACTCTCGACTGCACCATGCAGCTCGAGCGCCTCGACCGCCGGGCCGCGCGTGACCAGGCCGCCGGTCACGCTGATCTCGCGTGCGGCGCCGCCCGGCTTGATGCTGAGCGCGATCGCGGCGAGCCGGGTCACCACGCCCTTGACCAGCGAGTCGCCGACGCCGCCATGCGTCTCGATGCCGCGACGCACCAGGATGCGGCCGACCGGCTGGCTGATCTGCATCCCGACGGCACCGTCGCCATGCGTCACGATGCGGTCGAACTCGGCCTCCCCCAGGCTGCCAGCGTAGATGTTGAAGCCCCTGGCGCCGCCGCCGAAGGTCTCGATCGGGGCCAGGACCTGCAGCGAGCGCAGGGCGCCGAAATTGACGAAGCCGATGCCGCTCGGGCCGTGTGAGGTCACCTCGGCCTCCGCGATCCAGCGATCCACCACGCCCCAGTTATCGAGCACCATGTCGTTCGGCCCGTAGGTGGTCACCGAACCGCGGTTGCGGACCTGGTCGACGGCGGCGCCGGACACGGTGAACACGCCCCCGGAGATGCGATCGGCTGTGCCAGGCGGGATGCCGCCGTCGGAATGCACTTCTCCGGTTTCGAGTCGGCTGACCAGAAGCCGCCCACCCGCTTCTCCGGCGCCCGCGACGAACACGCCGCCGCCGAGCACCGGCGCGCCTGCACGACCGATCGACAGGCCGGTCAGGTCCGCCGTGATCGTCACCGCCGGATCGGCCTGACGGTTCCACACGCTGAAGACGCCCGGCACCACCTCGACGCCGAAGCCCGCCGGGCGCTCGTCGAAGTGGCGGGCGTCCGCCATGACGCTGTCGACGTCGTGCGCCTCCACATGGCCCTCGCGTATGCGACCCGCGGCGATGAGACGCACCGATCCCGTGATCCTCAGCTGGCGCAGCTCCAGCCGGCCGAGATCGTCAACAGCGGGATCGTTGAAGATGGCGCGCCGGTCCGGGTCTGTTGCAAGCTCGAGCCCCTCGACGCGGTTGTCGGAGGACAGGCGCAGGCCGTCCTGCCCGGCGCCGAACGCCAGCCTGACGGCACTTCCGGATCCTAGGAGCGCCTGGCCGGGACGCAGCGTCAGCGTCGGCACGTCGGCGAGGGAGCCGGCAACCCGAACGACCGCCACCTCCTCATCGGCCACCGCCGCGACCAGGGCCGCCGTCGTATGAGCTTCGACTTGCCGTCCGGGCATCCGGTTCTCTCCGTGCTGATCAGGGAACTCACGTGCCGGATCGATCCAGGTCGAGCTCATGCACGATCGTTCGACACCCCCCGGGCTCTTGCTCACGCGATCAAGGACGGAAGCCGGGCGCCGCGATGGCGATCGTTGCCGAACACGCGGCCCGCCCCCACGTGGTCGGGATGCCGGTGGCTGTAGATCATGTGGGTGACCGGCTCGTCGGTCACGCCGGCGATCGTGTCCAGGTCACCCGCCACGACGCCGTTGCCGACGCATCGAGATCCGTCTTTCCGGACATGGTGCCAGTCCCTCCGCTCTCATCGGTCCTTCCCGCTACACCGGAGCACTCCGTCCCTCTAGCGACCGCCCCTGGAAACTCCTTTCCATCTTTGATGCGGATGGCAACCGACGTTCCCGGTGGGGCTTCGCGGCGCGATCATTCGACGCGGGGACTGTTCACGAACGACCAGGTCGCTCTCGCATGGATGGCAGAGCAAGGGGCGTTGCCCCTCGACCCCATCAAAGGCGAGCCTTTGAAAACCTGATTCTAAGGGGTCGGGGTCGGGGTCTGGGACCTGCGGCCCCAGCGGGTCAAGGGCAGCGCCCTTGGCTTGCTTCCGCGACAGCCGCGCTAGAAATAGTAGCGCAGCAGCAGGGCGTGCAGCAGCACCGGCAGGCTCAGCATCGGGAACAGCAGCACGACACGGCGCAGCGGCTCGGACCAGCCTGCCGGAGCGGCCGCCACGCGGGCGAGCGCCGTCAGCATCAGCGCCGGCGGAATGAAGTAGCGCCCCTGCAACCCCTCGATCACCGCGGCGCCCGTCGCGGTCCAGGTCAGGTACTGCACCAGCATCACGCCGGCGGCCGCGGCCAGGATGCCGAACAGGCCGGCCCACCCGGCCGGGCGCCAGCGCGACGTCGGCAGGGTCCGCCGCGAGGCGGAACCGCCGACGCCCAGCAGCAGCGCCGCCGCGAGGATCAGGCAGGCCAGCGCGTGGTAGGCCTTCGGCAGGTCGACATCGAGCCAGCCCGGCTCGCCGATGAAGCTGCGCAGCAGCGCCGGCCCATGTGCGCGTGCGGTCGCGATCAGGATGGGAAACAGTCGCCAGGGTGCCGCGATCAGGCCGCGCGCCTGCGCCGCCGGCGAAACCGGCAGCACGACGTGTGGTCCGCTCAGCAGCGCCCAGCCGAGCACGGACGCGAGGATCGCGGCGATGGCGGCGAGCCGGAACCGCAGCGGTGCCTGCGCCGCCAGCAGCACCAGGGCGAAGCCGGCATAGGGCGGTCTCGCCATGCCGACCGTCGCCAGCAGCAGGGTCGCGGCGAGCAGGCCGGTGGGCGAGCCTCGGCGCCGCAGCCTGGCGGCGAGCACCGCGGCCAGTGCGGTACAGCCCAGCAGCGGCGCGTCCTGCGACGCCGCCGCGGTCAGGCTGAGGGACATCGGCAGCAGCAGCAGCGAGAACAGCCAGGGCGCCGCCGTGCCGGCGAGCGCGATCGCGGTGGCTCCCAGCAGGATCGTCGCGGCCGCGGTCGCGAGCCGCGCCGCCAGGACCCCCTGCAGCACCGGGCGATGCAGGGCACGCGCGCCGGCGAGGGCGAGCGCCTGCGGCAGGTAGAAGGATGGCGGATAGATCGCGGTGTTGGGGAAGCCTTCCTGGATCTGCGTGCCCCAGGCCTCCGGCCGGTACATGCCGCGCGACACCTTCCGGTCGACGTGGAACGGGATCGCCGAGAACCGTGCGGCCGCCTTCGGCAGGCCGGCATCGATCCAGCCGCCCTGCTGCCCATCCGGCAGCCGCTGCGCCAGCAGGCCGAGATGGCTGATCTGGTCGGCGCGATAGAGGTGGTTGGCCTCGTCGGCGTTCTGGAACGGCGGCATCGTCGGCGCAACCAGCAGCACCGCCAGTGACGCGAACAGCAGGTAGAGCCGGGCGGCGAGGGGGAGGCGTCCCGCGCGGGCCCGGCGACCGGACGCGGCGCTTGCGGTGAGACCCGGCGTGCTCATGATGGGTTTCCCGGCGGCTCAGCTGGTCAGCAGCAGGCCGGCGAGGGCGAGGAGCAGGGCCGGCGGCATCACCACGGCGCCGAGCCTGAGGAACTGCCAGAACCCCACCTCCTCGCCGTCGCGGCGCAGGGCCGCGAGCCAGAGGATGGTCGCGAGCGAGCCGGTGACCGAGAGGTTGGGCCCCAGATCGACGCCGATCAGCAGCGCCTCGACCACCGGCGCCGGCGGCTTGGCCCGGGCGATGGTATCGGCGGCGATGAGCCCGGCCGGCAGGTTGTTCATCAGGTTCGACGCCATCGCGAGGACGACGCCGCCGGCAAAGGCGGCCTGCCCGACCCCGTCGCGCGCCGCCTGCCGCAGGAGCCCGGCCAGCTGATGCAGCAGCCCGGTATGGTCGACGCCCTCGACCAGGACGAACAGCCCGGCGACCAGCGGCAGCACCGTCCAGGAGATGCCGCGCAGCACCGGCCAGGGCGGCTCCCGGTTCAGCGCCAGCACCGCGGCGACGGTGGCGAGGCCGGCCAGGGCGGTCGGCAGGCCGAGCTGCATGCCCAGCGACGACGAGACCAGCAGCATGATCGCGGTCAGCGCGATGCCGAGGCCGACGGTGCGGCCGCTGCCGGAGAGCGGCGGCTGGTCGATGGCGGTCGCGATCGGCCGTCGCAGCATCGTGCGCTGGGTGAGGCGCAGCAGCACGTAGGTCACGAGGATCGACAGCGTCGACGGCACCGCGTAGTGCGCCAGCCAGGACAGCAGGGGCGGCGTCCGGCTCGCGTACAGGACCAGGTTGGCGGGATTGGAGATCGGCAGCACGAAGCTCGCGGCATTGGCGACGATGGCGCAGATGAACAGGTAGGGCAGCGGCTGCTCGATCTTCGCTGCGCGGGTCGCGGCGAACACCGCCGGTGTCATCACCACCGCGGTGGCGTCGTTGGAGAGGAAGACCGTCACCAGGGTGCCGACCCCGTAGATCAGCACGAACAGCCGGCTGGCCGAACCGCGGGCACGGCGTACCGCCAGTGCCGCGATCCAGTCGAACAGGCCTTCGCGGCGGGCCAGCTCGGAGAGCAGCATCATGCCGGTCAGGAACAGGTAGACGTCGGTGCCCCGGCGCGCCGCCTGCCACGCGGCATGCCAAGGCAGCAGGCCGAGCACCACCAGCGACGCCGCCCCGGCCACCGCCCATACCGCCTCCGGCAGCCTGAACGGCCGCCCGATCACGCCGGCGGTCGACAGACCGGCGATCGCCCAGATCAGGATGTCGGTGCGCATGCGTCAGGCCGTCGTGAGGGTCGGCGTCGTCCGGCCCGATCCCGTTGCGGGATCCGATCTCTACCGTGCCGACGCGCCGGTGCCCAGTCGCGCGGCTCGTACCGATGCCGGTCTAGGAGCCGCCGGCATGCTGCGCGCGAAGCACGCCCTGCGCCTTGTAGACCGCCTGCGTCCGGTTGGTGGCGCCCATCTTGCGCATGATGTTGCGGACATGGACCTTGACCGTGCTCTCGCTCATGCCGAGCTCGTGGGCGATGATCTTGTTCGCCTTGCCCTGCTGTAGGTGTCGCAGCACGATGATCTGCCGTGAGGTCAGCCGATCCTGACGTGTCGGCGCCGGGGGCGCCTGGATCGGCTCGGGAGCCGGGCGGCCCTCCCTGAACAGCAGATCAAGCGGCGCGAAGGTGCCCCCTGCCTCGACCAGCCGGATCGCCGCGACGATCATCGGGATGCCCATGGTGCGCGTCGGGACGAAGCCCTGGGCGCCCTGCTGCAACGTGCTGCAGATCGTCTCGGGCTGGTGCGCGTCCTCCGCATCGGAGAGCACGATCAGCGGGATGCTGCTCAGGCTACGCAGCAGGATCGAGATGTTCTGCGCGCTGTCGGTCTCGGAGGCGTGCGCATGGTACAGGACCAGGTCGAACAGCTGGTCGGAGTTCAGGATGCACTCCCGCACCGTCGAGAAGGGAAGCATGGTGAAGCGCGGCTGCAGGTCGCCGAAGGCTCTGACCAGGCATTCCTGACTGAACCGGTAGCAGTCGATCAGACCGATGCGCAGGGTCCTGGTGCTCGCGTCCGCGAACGGCTCGGCGGCGGCACGCGGCGTGCTGCCGAACCCGCAGCGTGTGGGGGCGCTGTCATGACGATCCGGCGGCGACGCCTCCTCGTTGCAGATCGCGTTCATCATCGTGAGGTTGCCGGAGTCCAACATTGCGTCTCCCGACCGGATGCAGGACCCGGATACACTGCGCTCGTTGGATTAGTAATAAAGCATTTTTAATTAGAAGGCAGCAGCCAAGAGGAGCACTCACATCGTTTTAACGCGTGACGAGCTTTGGCTTTATTGACGGTTGTTTGTCGCGTCTTCTTGTTACAGCAAGTATCGGCGCCCTGTAGCTCTTCGTTTCGACCGCATCATCACGAGGGCGAGCGGATCAGGCGCTTGATCGGTCCGCGCGGGCGTCCGGAGGCGAGGCCGATCTCGCGATCCTGCGCCTCCAGGATCGCCTTCGCCGGCCCGTCGCCGTCGAGCCCGACCAGTTCCGCCGCCGGAACCCGGCGGTTCGAGCTCTTCGAGCCGTCTTCGTACAGGATGTCGAAGGTGACGAAGCTGCTCAGTATGCGCTTTTTCGGAGGCATGATGGACGTCCTGTCTGGTAGGCGAGCCGGCCGCTGTCAGAGCGGCAGCTCGTCCGTGATCACCGTGAAGCCGGTCAGGCTGCAGGGACCGAAGGTGGTGGCGATGGCGACATCGGTGGCATCGCGGCCGCGGCGACCAGGATGCGTCCGATCCGCGGCACGTTGTTGCGGGCGTCGAAGACGTGCCAGCCGCCCTCGAGATAGACCTCGAACCAGGCCGCGAAGTCCATCGGACCGTAGGGCGGCTCGGTGCCCATGTCGCCGAGGAAGCCGGTGCAGTAGCGTGCCGGGATGTTCAGGCAGCGGCAGATCGTGATCGCGAGGTGGGCGTAGTCGCGACATACCCCGCGCTGCTCGTGATAGGCGTCGGCGGCGGTGCGGGTGGAACTGGCGTGCTGGTAGTTGAAGGCGATCCGGTCATGCGCGTAGTCGCAGATCGCCTGCACCCGCTGCCATCCGTCCGGCCCCTGACCGAACAGCGACCAGGCGATGTCGGACAGTCGGTCGGTGTCGCAGTAGCGGCTGCCGAGAAGGTAGACCAGCACGTCGTCGGGCAGCGCCTCGACCGGGTGCTGCCGCGCCTGCGGCAACGACCTCTCGGGAAGTCCTTCGTCGCGGATCAGGAAGCGGTCGAAAATCGTCAGCCGTCCGGTGGGTGCGACGATGCGTGTGCACTGATTGCCGAAGCCATCGATATAGGCCGAAGCGTCCACCGCCCGGTCGAACAGCACCCGGGGCGAGGAGAGCAGGTCCGCTGTTCTGCAAGGATGCGGGCTGAGCATCAGGATCATCGGCGTCGGCCGCGGACACTCGTAGACGATCTCGTAACCCGCGCGGATCTTCATCGGAACACCCTGCCGGTCCGTGATCCCGGGCCGGTCGGGCCGCAGGGTCGGCTGATCAGCGAAACAGTCGGATCGGGGCGGGAGCGTCGCTGGCGACCATGGCGCTCTCGGCGACCACGCGCTCCTGACCGCCGCGCTCGTGCTTGACGCGGTATTCGCGGTCCATCTGGTCGTTCGGCAGCAACCGCACGACGGTATATGGACCGACATCGACCTGATGGGTCGAGCGCCTGATCTCTATCTTGTCGCCGATCGCGTAACGATGACCTGCCATTCCAGCTTATCCTTGAAATCGCAGGCCATCGCCGCGGCAGACCTGCCGGACGGCGGGTCTGCCGTTGATGCTACTCGGCCTTGAGGTTGACCGCGGACACCTTGCCGCGCTGGCCGTTCTCGAGCTCGAAATCAAGCTTCTGGCCCTCGTTGAGGCTGCGCATTCCGGCGCGCTCAACCGCAGAGATATGCACGAACACGTCGCTCGAGCCGTCGCTCGGCTGAATGAAGCCGAAGCCCTTGGTCGGGTTAAACCACTTTACGGTGCCGCTTGGCATGATCCGTCTCCTGAACTCGGAGGCCACCAGAAAGACGACCCATCTGCTCGAACACAACGAAAGGCCGACGTTAGGACGGACTGGCTGACTGAACGAAACACCGATGCTGTCTATATAGGATGCCCAGGCTCGTTTGGATACCCCCGTCGTCCCGTTGGCGCTCCGGGCGGGCAGCCGGACGCACCGGCGGGCGTTCAGCCGGGCGTACGGCCCAGCATCGGCAGCAGGATGTCCTGCACGCCGGAGGCCACGATCTGCACCCCGATGCAGAGCAGGATGAGCGAGACCAGGCGCGTGACGATGCGTGCGCCGGAGCGCCCGAGCAGGCGGACGACGCGCTCGGCACCGGCATAGGCGATCCAGACCGTCACGCAGACCAGGACGGCCGCCAAGGTGACGCCGGCACCGAACCAGAGCAGGGCCGCGATGCCACCGGTCTGCGGCCGCTCCGCGCTCAGCGCGATGGCGACGGAGATGCTGCCCGGGCCGACCGTGAACGGCATGGTGAGCGGGAAGAATGCCGTGTCGGCGACGTCCTCCGCCGCGGCGGTGCGACCGTCCTGGCTTGCCTGGCGCTCCTTCTTCGCCTCGTTCACCTCCGGCGCCTGCAGCAGACCCCAGGCGCGCACCGCCACCACCAGGCCGCCGGCGATGCGCAGGGCGCCGATGGTGATGCCGAAGAAGTGTAGCAGCGCGCTGCCCAGCCACAGTGAGACGAACAGGATCAGGAAGCCATACGACGCCACACGCAGCGCCAGGCTGGCGCGTTCGGCGCCGGTGCGGCCGGCCGTCACCTCGGCGAACACCAGCGCCGCTCCGAGCGGGTTGACGATGGAGAACAGGGCCGGGAAGGCGAGCAGGAAGGCGCCCGCCAGGCCGGCGAAGTTGGCGGTCTCGGGCTGCATCGGCGGCCTCTAGCAGGTCCACGCCGCGCCGTCTGCCCGGTCCGTCCTCGGTGCCGTTCCTCGGTGCCGTGATCGACGACGTCGGGGAGTCGCGGCGCTCATTCGGTTGCTGTATGTCTCGCGCGGCGGTGATGGGATGATCTATGGCGCGTGTCACGTGTCGGGGCTGCTACGTGGAGTACGACGACCGGCTCGGCACCTGCCCGAATTGCGGCCTGAGGCCCGCCTCGTTCTGGAAACGGGCGGTGAGATGGAGATGGCCCTGGCCGCTGGCGGTGGGCGTGGCTCTCGGGCTTCTGTCGGACGCGCGGGCACCGGATCGTTCCACGGCTCCCGCGCTGGTGATGATCAGCCGGTTCATCACCGAGGTCGTCGTGTTCAGCGTGATCGCGGCGGTGCTGATGTTCGCCCTCTGGAGCGCGAGACGCGCCTGGCGTCGCAGGAGCGGTCGGATCAGGCGGCGTCTGGCCAGGAGGCAGGCACGGTGATGCACTCCACCCGCGGCATCGCGGCGGTCGGTGGCGCTCGGCGAGGCCGCTCTATCCGCTGAGGCGGCCCGGTCGGCCGGCGGCCGTGGCCGGGCCGAGCGGGCAAAGGCTGCTTGTCGGCCGGACCCGGCCCATGCTAATTTGATGCAATACTGAAATAAGGCTGCCAGGGCGCCGGGAAGCATGAGGCTTCCGGGCGCGTCGCGCTGCCGCTTCGGCTCGACGCCGCCCGGCTCGATGCCCCCTGGCTCGGCTTGGCGCGTGGCTCACGCCCGGTCGGCCTCCCACCACGATGAACATTGCGGAGAAAAAATCACGATGTGGAAGTCACATCCGCGCCCGGCTGGGTCGTGGTCGGCGCCTGCCAGCGGCATCTCGAGGCTCCTGCCGGCCGTCGCATCCGCGTCCATCCTGGTCGCCATGCCGGCCCTGGTCGTCATCCCCGCCCGCGCCCAGCCGGCCTTCTCGAAGGCGGGCAGCGGCTCCTTCACCACCGTCAACACCCCGCTGCTGCTCAACGACGCGGCCGGCGTGTTCCAGACCCAGGGCAGCGTGCTCTGCCAGGCTCCCGAGAGCGGGCAGCTCAGCAGCCCGTCGGGTGTCTGCATGCAGTTCACCCCCAACATCCCCTCGATCGGGGGTGCCGCAGCGACGTTCGGACTGAAGGGCGCGATCGCGGACTATGTGAGCCCGCCGCTCACGACGACGGTCGACACGCCGGCCGGCAGCAGCACGATCACCGTGTCGAACAACGCCTCGATCAGCAACGTCAGCACCATCTCGGCGATCGGTTCGTTCCAGACGCTGAGCACGCTGGCCGCCTCGGTGCCGTCCGCCCTGCCGGCCAGCGAGACCATCGCCTCGGCGTCGGTCGGCACCAAGGTCACCGTGCTGCACCTGTCGACCCCGACGCTCGCCGACCTGCCGCCGGGCTCAACCGTCACCTTCACCACCAACACCAGCGCGCAGCAGTTCAGCGGCCTGGCATCCTCCGTCGACCTGACCGCCCACCAGGCGCCGGGCCTGGGCGGACAGGCGTGGGGTGCGAACTTCATCGTCGAGGCTGAACCCGGCTCGAGCGGCCTGATCCACGGGATCGAGATCGACGCCGCCAACTTCTCGACCAATGTCGGCGGCTACGGCGTCTGGCTGGGCAATAACGGCAGCCAGAACATGGGCATCGGCTTCCTGGTCGGCGCCGGGATTTCCGGCAAGGGCTGGCTCGAGGGGCTGCAGAGCGTCAGCGCGGTCAATGACGACGTCCTGTCGGTGTCCTCGGCGACCAACTTCAGCAACGATCGCGGCAGCCACGCGGTCGGCGCGGTCTACCAGGGCAGCTACACGACGGCGATCCTGCAGGCGACCAACCCGAGGGGATTGACGCCCTCGACCCAGGCGCTGTTCACGATCACCCCCAAGGGCGGAATGATCGACAGCTCGCCCGGACCGGTGGGTGCCACCAGCGGCAGCACCCAGGTGCCGGTGCAGGGCTCCACGGGGATCATCCTGGTCTGCAGCGGCACGCTGGCCTCGCTGACGATCACGATGCCGGCGAGCCCGCTGCCCAAGCAGTCCTTCCACGTCGCCTCCGAATGTTCGGTGACAGCGCTGACCCTCAGCACCACCGTCGGGCTGACGGTGGTCGGTGCTGCGTCCTCGATCACGCCGTCGACGCCGATGACCTTCGTCTACGACAACGATCGGGGGATCTGGCTGCGCTGGTAGGAGGATCGGGTCTGGGATCTGGGATCTGGGGTCCGGAGTCTGGGGTCCGGAGTCTGGGGTCCGGAGTCTGGGGTCTGGGCCCTGCGGCCCCAGCGGGTCGGGGGCAGCGCCCTCGGCTCGTCTCCTCAGCGGCCGCGCCGCAGCATCAGGCCGAGCACCCGCTCGGTCAGCCGGCCGTGCGGCGGGCTCATCCAGGTGAAGCCGCTGAAGCGGCCGGGCCGGTAGATCGCGCGCTGGTGCGAGAAGCGCAGGAAGCCGGCATGGCCGTGATAGGTGCCGGTGCCGCTCTGGCCGAGGCCGCCGAACGGCAGCGACGACATCGCCGCGTGCAGGATGGTGCCGTTCAGGGTGACGCCCCCGGACCGCGTGCGCGACAGCACCAGCTGCTGCCGCGCCGGGTCATCGGTGTAGCAGTACAGCGCCAGCGGCGTCGGCCGCGCCCCCACGAAGGCCGCGGCCTGCTCGAGCGTGTCGTAGGCCAGCACCGGCAGCACCGGGCCGAAGATCTCCTCCTGCATCACCCGTGACGCCGGGTCGGGCGCGCACAGGATGGTCGGCGGCATCCGGCGCTGCGCGTCGAGCCGCTGGCGACGTTCCCGCCGGTCCTCGGGATGGCGCAGCACCGCGTCGCATCCCGCCGCCGCGTCGTCGACCAGCGCCCTCAGGCGGCGATGATGCGCGTCGCTGATCAGGGCGGTGTAGTCGGGATTGTCCGCGATGCTCGGATACAGGCGCGCCGCGGCGGCGTGCAGCGCCTCGGCGGTGGCGGACAGGCGGTGGCGCGGCGTCAGCACGTAGTCCGGCGCCAGGCAGGTCTGGCCGGCATTGAAGAACTTGCCGACCGCGACGCTGTGCGCGGTGCGGCGCAGCGCCGCATCACCCGCGACCGCATCCTCGCACAGGATCACTGGCGACTTGCCGCCGAGCTCGAGCGTCACCGGAACCAGGTTCCGCGCCGCGCTCTGCATCACGCTGCGGCCGACCGCGGTCGAGCCGGTGAACAGCAGGTGATCGAACGGCAGGGCACAGAACCGCCGCGCGACCTCGGCGTCGCCGGTCACCACCGCGAGCTGGTCCGGCTCGAACGCCTCTGCCAGCAGGCAGCCCAGCAGCGCCGAGCAGGTCGGGGTGTGTTCCGAAGGCTTCAGCATGATGCGGTTGCCGGCCGCGAGCGCGTCGACCACCGGCAGCAGCGACAGCAGGATCGGGTAGTTCCAGGGCGACACGATGCCGACGCAGCCGAGCGGCTGGATCACGCTCCAGGCGCGGCCGGGCCATAGCCGGGCGCTGACCCGGTGCCGTCGCGGCCGCATCCAGCGCCCGGTGCGGTTGCTGGAATAGCTGAGCGCCTCCAGCACCGGGAGGATCTCCGCCAGGATCGTCTCCGGGCGCGCCCGGTTGCCGTAATCGGCGTGCACCGCGCGATGCAGCGGCTCGGCATGGCGGCGCAGCGACGCGCCCAGTCTGGCGAGTGCGGCGCGCCGCGACGCAGCGGACGGGCAGGGGTCTCGTGCCGCCGCGCGCTTCTGGCTGTCGAGACGCTGCTGCAGGCTGTCGATCATGCAGCGTTGTAGAGGGCTCGGCTTGCCGACGGCAAAAATTAACGTAGCGTAGGCGTCGTACATGACACCGGATGCGACCTCATGAGCCTCGAATCGGATCTGGTCGTGGATCGGCTGCGTCTGAAGCGCCGTCTCGCACTGTGGCGCACGCTGGCGGTCGTCGGCTTCGTGCTGGCGCTGCTGCTGGCGGGCGGCGCGCGCTTCCACCCGGCACCCGGACCGCATCTCGCCCGGCTGAAGGTGGACGGGATCATCACCGACGATCCGGAGCGGCTGGCGCTGATCGATGCGGCCCGCAAGGACCCGCGCGTGCTCGGCATGATCCTGTCGATCGACAGCCCGGGCGGCTCGGTCGCAGGCGGCGAGTCGCTGCACGATGCGATCGACCGCTTCGCCGCGCGCAAGCCGGTGGTCGCGGTGATGGGCGGGGTCGCCGCCTCCGCCGGCTACATGATCGCGGTGCCGGCGGCGAGGATCTTCGCCTCCAACGCCACCCTGACCGGCTCGATCGGCGTGCTGCTGCAGTCTCCCGACGTCTCCGGCCTGCTCGGCAAGCTGGGTGTCAGCGTCGACGAGCTGGTATCGGGTCCGCTCAAGGGTCAGCCCAGCGTGGTCAAGCCGCTCTCGCCGGATGGGCGGGCGATGCTGCAGGGCGTGGTGATGGATCTCTACGGGCAGTTCGTCGACATGGTCGCCAGCGGCCGTCACATGGATGCCGCCCGAGTGCGCGGCCTCGCCGACGGACGCCCCTATACCGGTCGCCAGGCGATCGGGCTCGGACTGGTCGATCAGATCGGCACCGAGCAGGACGCCAGGCTCTGGCTGGCGCAGGCAAAGCACATCGCGGTCGATACCGAGGCGCGGGAGCTCAAGCCGGCCGAGCACGGCCCCTGGTGGCGGCGTCAGATGGGTGCCGTGCTGGAGGATGTCACGACCACGGCGCTGAACCGGCTCATTGCGGGATCGTCGCTGAAAACCCTTATTCCGCAAGGACTTGTGCTTGACGGGCCGCTGGCGCTCTGGCAACCTTGACAGCCTGTTCGGGGGGACAGGATGACCAAGTCGGAGTTGATCGCTGAGCTCGTTTCGGCCAATCCGCACCTCCTGAGCCGTGACATCGAGCTGATCGTCTCGACCGTCTTCGACGAGATCACCGCGGCATTGTCGCGTGGCGCCCGTGTCGAGTTGCGCGGCTTCGGCGCCTTCACGGTCAAGCAGCGCGACGCCCGCACCGGCCGCAACCCTCGCACCGGCGAGGCGGTGGCGGTCGATGAGAAGATGGTGCCGTTCTTCAAGGCCGGGAAGGAGCTGCGCGAGCGGGTCAATCAGCGCGGATCCGGTCGCCGAAGCTGAACACGCTGTGGGAGATGATCGGTGCGTTCGGTTCATGTTCTTGTTATGTTCGAGTTCCTGCGATAGGCTCGGGACCAGTGCGCAGGCCTGGGAGAAAACCACGTGATGAACCGGATCGTCCGCGACTGGGTCTGCCCCGCGATCATCCTCGCCACCGGACTGGCTTCGATGCAGGAGCCGGCGCTGGGACGCGAGCGCCTGCTGCGTTGTGCGACCTCGCAGGCATCCACCGGGTTCGGCCACTCCCAGCGCGGCGTCAGCCCGCGACGCGCCTTCGCGCCGCTGCGTAATGCGATGTTCTTCTCCCATCCCGGATCCGCGTGCCGGTGGAAGGTCGCGCAGCATCATGGCTGAACCGCACCTCGTCCCTGACGGCCGCTTTCCTGCCAGCGCGCGGCGCTGAGCATGTTCAGGAAATCGAACGGCAGCTCGAAGGCGACGCCGCTCACCGATGCGGTAGCCAGGCCGGCGCCTCCGACCAGACCGATGCCCGCGGACAGGCCGGCATCCGACGGAAGGCCGCCGCCCGCAGGCAAGCAGGCCTACGAGGCGCGTCGCGCGGCCAAGGCCGGCGTCAGCCTGGAGCGGTGGATGGCCGACAAGCAGAAGCGCGCCGAGGCAGAACTCGAGGCCGTGCGTCGCGCCCGCGTCAAGGCTCCCGCCAGGCGCGGCTTTCTCAAGCGTCTGCTGGATCGGGCGCACAAGCCGCTCTGAGCCCGCCCGACGGGACCGACGCATCCGGCTGCGCGCTGGCGCTGCACGCCGACTGGAGCGTGCATCCCGCGAAGCGCTGGATGACCTGGGCGATCCGGCGCGACGGCGGCTGGCACGCCGAGGCGCCGCAACCGGTCGGCGATACCGGCTCCTTGCTGCGCCGCCTGCGCGCGCGGGCGGCCCAGGGCGAGGTCGCACGCGGGATCGCACGCGGCATCGCCTTCGGCATCGATTGCCCGCTCGGCCTGCCCCGCGCCTACGTCCGGCGTCATCCGGGCCGGTGCCGCGACTTTCGCGAGTTCCTCGCCGGCCTCGACGCCCTGCCGCAGTGGCTGGAGGTCTGCTCGGAGCTCGCGGAGGTCGGCGGACCGCGTCCGTTCTATCCGCGCCACCCGCGTCGCGGCATGCGGCGTGCCGATCATGCGGCGGCACTCGGGCTGGAGGGTCCGGCATCGCTGTATCGCCGCTGCGACCGCGCCACCGCGACCCGTCCGGCCGGCGCGCCGCTGTTCTGGACCCTCGGCGCCAACCAGTCCGGCAAGGCGGCGATCGCGGCGTGGCGCGACCTGGTGCTGCCGGCGCTTCGCGAGGCGCCGGCGCTGCTGCATCTGTGGCCGTTCGACGGCGACTTGGCGGCCTGGCGCTCGGCGCCCGCGGCGGCCGGTCGCGTGCTGCTCGCGGAGACCTATCCGGCGGAGGCGCTGGATCAGCTCGGGCTGCGCCTGCGCTCGACCTCGCCCATCGGTGCCGCCGGGCGCGGCAGCAAGCGCCGGCAGCCGGACCGGGCGGCCCTGTCGCCTGGCCTGCGTGATGCCCTGAGCGCGCTGCAGGTCAGGATCTCGCCGGCGCTGCGGGCGGCACTCGATGACGGCTTCGGCGCCGATGCGGCGGCCGAGGATCGTTTCGACAGCGTCGTCGGACTGATCTGCGTGCTCTCGGTGCTGGGCGGGCATCGGCCGGACGAGGCGCCCGCGGATCCCTGGGTGCGATGCTGGGAGGGCTGGGTCCTGGGCCTCGCGCCGACGCCCGACCTGGCGGATCGCGCGACGCCGCTCCGCTGACCGAAGCTACGCGCGCGGCGGCGGTGGCCAGCTCATTGCGCGATCCGTATAGTGGAACTCCTGAGTGCGGCGACACGGAGGGTTCCACGGTGCTGGACTTCAACGAGACCGGAGCCGCGATCGAGCCTCATCTCGCGGACCGGACGACGGTCGTGCCGGTGATCCTGTCCGGGGGCTCCGGCAGCCGCCTCTGGCCGGTGTCGCGCGCGAGCTTCCCCAAGCAGCTCTGGCCGCTGATCTCCGAGCGCAGCCTGCTGCAGGAGACCGCCCTTCGCGGCGTCGGCGACGGCTTCGCCGCCCCGATCATCGTCTGCAACCAGGAGCATCGCTTCCTGATCGCCGAGCAGCTGCGCGAGGCCGGCATCGAGGGTGCCCGCATCGTGCTCGAGCCGGTCGGCCGGAACTCCGCGCCGGCACTGGCGGCGGCGGCGCTGTTGGTGGCCGAGGAGAACCCGCGGGCGGTGCTGTGGATGATGGCCGCGGACTCCGCCATCACCAAGCCGGAAGCGCTGGCCGAGGCGGTCGCGGCCGCGGTCGCGGCAGCGCTGTGCGGCCGGCTGGTCACCTTCGGGATGAAGCCGATGCGTCCCGAGACAGGCTACGGCTACATCGAGGCCGGCGAACCGTTGCCGGGGCTGCCCGGCGTGCGCGCGCTGGCCGGCTTCGTCGAGAAGCCCGACCTGGAGCGTGCGGTCGAGCTGGTCGCCTCCGGGCGGCACCTCTGGAACTCGGGCATGTACGTGTTCACCGCCGAGACCCTGCTCGAGGAGATGCAGCTCTACGCTCCGGCGGTGCTGGCGGCGGCGCGGCGCGCGGTCGAGGCGCGCACCAGCGACCTGCACTTCATCCGGCTCGATGCCGCCGCCTTCATCGAGGCGCCAGACATCAGCATCGACTACGCGGTCGCCGAGCACACCCACCGCGCCGCCGTGGTGCCCGCCGACCTGGGCTGGTCCGACGTCGGCAGCTGGGACGCCCTGTGGGACATCAGCGAGAAGGACAAGACCGGCAACGTCGCGGTGGGCGACGTCTTCCTCGAGCACACCCGCAACTGCTACGTGCGCAGCGACGGCATCGTCACCGCGGTTACCGGGCTGCAGGACGCCATCGTCGTGGTCACCGAGGACGCGGTGATGGTCACCCACCGGGACCGCGCGCAGGACGTCAAGAAGGTGGTGGAGCGGCTGCGCGCGCATGGCCGGCACGAGGCGGTGGCGCATAACAGGATCTACCGGCCCTGGGGCTTCCAGGAGGCGCTGACCGCGGGCGACCGTTTCCAGGTCAACCGGGTGCTGATCTCGCCGGGCGGCAAGCTGTCGTTGCAGAAGCACTACCATCGGGCGGAGCACTGGATCGTGGTGGCCGGGGTGGCGCTGGTGGTGCGCGACGGCGAGGAGGTGCTGGTGCGGGAGAACGAGAGCATCTACCTGCCGCTCGGGTGCGAGCATCGGGTGGGCAATCCGGGCCGCATTCCGCTGATCCTGATCGAGGTGCAGTCGGGCTCCTACCTCAAGGAGGACGACGTGGTCCGGATCGAGGACGAGTACGGGCGGGTCTAGATCGCGCGGTGCGGCTCGCAGCTAGCCGCGCGAGGGCATCTCGGTCAGCAGGAAGTCGCGGAACACGGCGACCCGCTTGGAGGTGCGCAGCTCCTCGGGATAGACGAAGTAGGCCTCGATCACCGGCGCCTTCACCTGCGACAGGATCTTCTTCAGGCCGGGCCGCTCGTTGACGATGTAGTGCGGCAGCGAGCCGATGCCGAGCCCGGCCTCGACCGCGTCCGCCATCGCACCGAAATTGTTCACCTCGAAGGTGGAGCTTCGTTTCTGCCCGTTCGTCTTGCCGGCGGTGGCGAGCCAGTTGATGTCCGGCGCAGGCGGCTGATAGGAGCCGAACAGCACCAGCTTGTGGTCGTCGAGCTCGTCGAGGCCGGCCGGGGTGCCGGCGGCTTCGAGGTAGGCGGCCGAGGCGCAGACCGGCATGTGGATGTCGGCGAGATGCCGCTGCACCAGGTCGGGCTGACGCGGCGGATGCATGCGGATCGCCACGTCCGCCTCGCGCATGCCGAGGTCGAGGTCGCCGTCCTCGAGGATCAGCGTGATGCTGACATCCGGATTGTTGCGCAGGAACGCGGGCAGCCTGGGGGTCAGCCACATGCTGCCGAAGCCGGTGGTGGTCGTCACCTTCAGGCGGCCGGCCGCCTTCTCCTTGCTCTCGGTGAGCAACGCCTCGGTCATCGCCAGCTTGGCGAACACCTCGCGGACGGTGCGGTTCATCGCCTCGCCCTGCTCGGTCAGGATCAGCCCGCGCGCGTGGCGATGGAACAGCGGCACCTGCAGCGCCTCTTCCAGTGCCGAGATCTGTCGCGACACCGCCGACTGGCTGAGATTGAGCACGTCCCCGGCATGCGTGAAGCTGCCTGCCTCGGCCACGGCGTGGAAGATGCGGAGCTTGTCCCAGTCCATGCTCATGCTGCGCTGCTCACTTCCGTGTCATGTGGCCGCGCTGACCGCTGTCACGCGGCGACCAGAACCCGCGCGGCGTGCCACTCCGCCAGATATTTTTCCGCCTCGAGTGCGGCCATGCAGCCGGTGCCGGCGGCGGTCACCGCCTGGCGGAACACCTTGTCCTGCACGTCGCCGGCGGCGAACACGCCCGGCAGCGAGGTCTGCGTGGTGCCCGGCCGGGTGATCACGTAGCCCTCCTCGTCAAGCGCCACCTGGTCGCGAAACACCGACGTGTTGGGGGTGTGCCCGATCGCCACGAACATCCCGTCGACCGCGAGGCGGGACGGCGCGTCGGTGACGATGTCGCGCAGCAACAGCCCGCCGACCACCGGTGGCGTCCCGGTCTCGATGATGTCCTCGACCACGCTGTTCCAGATCACCGAGACCTTGGGGTGGGCGAACAGCCTCTCCTGCAGGATCTTCTCGGCGCGCAGCCGGTCGCGCCGGTGGATCAGCATCACGTGATCCGCGTGGTGGGTGAGGTAGAGCGCCTCCTCGACCGCCGTGTTGCCGCCGCCGATCACCGCGACCCGGCGGCCGCGATAGAAGAAGCCGTCGCAGGTGGCGCAGGCTGAAACGCCCGCCCCCTGGAGCTTCTTCTCCGCCGGCAGACCGAGCCAGCGCGCCTGTGCGCCGGTGGCGATGACGACGCTGCCCGCGAGGTAGACGTCGCCGGAGTCGCCGATCAGCCGGAACGGTGCGCCCGGCGCACGCGGCGCGGCGAGGTTCGCCTCCATGATCAGGTCATGGATGATGCGGGTCCCGACATGCTCGGCCTGACGCGCCATCTGGTCCATCAGCCACGGACCCTGGATCGCATCGGCAAAGCCCGGGTAGTTCTCGACATCGGTGGTGATCATGAGCTGGCCGCCCGGCTGCAGGCCGGCGACCAGCACCGGCCTGAGATTGGCGCGCGCGGCATAGATGGCGGCGGTGTAGCCGGCCGGCCCGGCGCCGATCACCAGCACGTCGGTCGAGATCGTTTCGGTCATAGTTTCGGTCTGCACTCTTCGGAAAGTGAGGATATCGGCCCGATTTGCGGCGGTGCAAGCAAGATGCCCGGGCCCGCGACCTCGCCCATGCGTTTCGCGCGGCTTTGCGGCTTTCCTGCCGCTGCCCTATATGCTCGCGCCGGGGATGACTTCCGAACAGATGATGGACACGACCCGCGTGACCGAGCTTGACGCCATCGACCGGCGGATCGTGGCCGAGCTTCAGGAAGACGGCCGCATCACCAACGTCGAGCTGGCCCGTCGTGCCGGCATCTCCGCGCCTCCCTGCCTGCGCCGGGTGCGCCGGCTGGAAGAGCTCGGCGTGATCCGCGGCTATCACGGCGACAGCGATCCGCAGCTGCTCGGCTGGTCGATCGTGTTCTTCGCCCTGATCGGTCTCGACAGCCAGCGCGACGCGGTGCTCAGCGGATTCGAGGCGCTGGTGGCGGACTGGCCGGAAGTGCGCGAGTGCCACATGATCCGGGGCGGCGGCGATTTCCTGCTGCGCCTAATGGCGCGCGACACCGCGCACGAGAACCAGCTTACCAGGCGCCTGACCGAAGCGGCACATGTCAGCCGCGTCCAGACCCTGCAGACCATCCGCACCAGCCGGGATCTCGCCGGCGTGCCGATCGAGCCGCGCTGAAGCAGCATGTCCGCGCCCGCCATGACGTTCCCCGCGCCGGTGCTCTCGGGCACGCCACAGCTCAGCATCGTGGTGCCCTGCTATAAGGAGCGCGAGAACGTGCGCCCGCTGGTGGCCGCCCTTGCCGTCGCGCTCGCCGGACGCCGCTGGGAAGTCGTGTTCGTCGACGATGACAGTCCCGACGGCACCGCGGCCGAGATCCGCACCCTGGCCGCCACCGATCCGCGCGTGCGCGGCCTGCGCCGCATCGGCAGGCGCGGCCTGTCGTCGGCCGTGATCGAGGGTGTGCTGGCGTCGTCGGCCGAGATCATCGCGGTGATGGACGGCGACCTGCAGCACGACGAGACGCGGCTCGCCGCCATGGTCGATGCGGTG
The DNA here is from genome assembly GCA_964242335.1 of uncultured Acetobacteraceae bacterium. GTDB lineage: Bacteria > Pseudomonadota > Alphaproteobacteria > Acetobacterales > Acetobacteraceae > Lichenicoccus. The sequence goes on from CAXTAY010000014.1 coordinate 78,889, forward strand.
GAGGACGGGCGGTGCGACATCGCCGTGGGCAGCCGGCACGTGCGCGGCGGCGACAGCGACGGCCTGTCCGCACCCTGGCGGCGACAGCTGTCGGATCTCGGCATCCGGCTGGCGCAGACCGTGCTGCCGGTACGCCTGAGCGACCCGATGAGCGGCTTCTTCGCCTGTCGACGCAGCTATTTCGAGCAGATGTCGCCACGGCTCAGCGCCACCGGCTTCAAGATCCTGCTCGACCTGATCCTGACCGCGCCGAGGCCGCCGCGGGTGCTGGAGGTGCCCTGCCACTTCAAGGAGCGCGCCGCCGGCGAGAGCAAGCTCGACGCGCTGGTGCTGGTGCAGTTCGCCGCGATGCTGCTGGACAAGGCGGCGCACGGCCTGCTGCCGATGCGCTTCCTCGCCTTCGCCCTGGTTGGCACGGTGGGTGTCGCGGTCAATCTCGCGGTGCTGGAACTGGCACGGCTGTGCGGGTCGGGCTTCGCCGCCGCCCAGATCGTCGCGACCCTGGTGTCGATGGTCGCCAATTTCGGCCTCAACAACTCCCTGACCTATCGCGACCGCCGCCTGCGCGGGCGCGGCCTGTGGGTCGGCCTGACCGTGTTCATGCTGGTGTGCGGGATGGGTGCCATCGCCAATGTCGGCATCGCGACCGCCCTCGTCGCCACCCATCGCGGCTGGGACTCCGCCGGTGCCGCCGGTGCCGCGATCAGCGTGGTGTGGAACTACGCCGTCTCCTCGACCCTGATCTGGCGCATGCGCTGATGCGCGCCGAGCCGCGGCGCATGCTGCGGCCCGGCGGATCGCCCGTGCCGCGATGGCCCGTGCCGCGATGGCCCGTTGCGCGATGGTCCGTTGCGCCGTGGTTCGTCGCACTGGGGCTGATCACGGCGCTGCGTCTGCTGGTCGCCGGCACGTCAGGTCTTTCTCCCGACGAGGCCTATTACTGGACCTGGTCGCGCACCCTGGCGCCCGGCTACCTCGACCATCCGCCGATGACGGCGCTTTGGATCCGTGCCGGAACCTGGCTGCTCGGCGACACGCCGCTGGGCGTGCGCCTGCTCTCGCCGCTGGCGGCCGGCTGCGGCACCCTCCTGCTGGCGTCCGCCTGCGCCGACCTGATCGACGCCGCACCGGTGCCGCGCCGAGACCGCGCGCTGGTCGCGGCGGTGCTGCTGAACGCGACCCTGCTGCTCGGGGTGGGTGCGGTCACCATCACGCCGGACACCCCGCTGCTGTTCTTCTGGACCGCGGCATTGTTCGGGTTGGGCCGGGTGATCGCGACCCGCGACGGCAGGTGGTGGCTGGTCGCCGGACTGGCGATCGGGCTGGCGCTGGACAGCAAATACACCCTCCTGCTTCCGGGCGCCGGCCTGGCGCTGTGGCTGGTCGCGACGCGGGAGGGACGCGGCTGGCTGCGCACGCCGTGGCCGTGGCTGGCCGGACTGATCGTATTGCTGCTGTTCGCTCCCGTGTTGTCGTGGAACGCGTCGCACGGCTGGGCGAGCTTCCTGAAGCAGGGCGGCCGCACCGGCGCCTGGCATCCGGCCGAGGCCGCGCGCTACTTGGCCGAACTGCTCGGCGGGCAGGTCGGACTCGCGACGCCCCTGATCTTCGTCCTGTTCCTGTGCGGCATGGGTCGGATCGCCCGCCATCCCTGGTCCGGGCCCGCGGGATCTTCCCTGCTGGTCTTCGTCACGCTCCCGGCGGCCCTGGTATTCGTCGAGCACGCTCTGGGCGACCGCGTGCAGGCGAACTGGCCCGGCCTGCTCTATCCTGCCTGCGCGATCGCGGCGGCGTCGCTGCGATGGCGCTGGCGCAGCGCCATCGCCGTCGGGCTGCTGCTCAACGCCCTGGTCTACGCCCAGTCGACCCTTGCTCCGGTGTCGCTGCCGCGCCGGCTCGATGTCACGCTGGTGAGGCTCGCCGGCTGGCCGGAACTAGCACGCCATGTAGCGACACTGGGCCGGACCGATCATCCCGCCGCGAGCTTCATCGTCGCCGACGAGTATGGCCTCGCTAGTGAGCTCGCGTTTTCGTTACCCCACGACGTGGTGCTCGCGGCGGAGCCGCGCTGGCGCCTGTTCGCGTTGCCGCACCCGGATGCCGGGGGCACCACCGGCTTGCTGTTGCGGTCGTTGCGACGCCCGGGTGCTCCCGACAAAAGCCTGTTTTCAAACGCTGTCTGCCTCGGGGAGGTGCGCCGCGGCCGTGGCGCGCGGGTTGCCGAGAGCTACCGCGTCTACCGCGTTACGGTGCGTGCCGGACTGCCGGACGCCCAGCGCGCGCAGCTCGTGCGGCTGCCGTCCCCGCGACGTTAGGAGTCGCTTAACTCGCCTGCGCCACCATGCCCTTCGGCGACTCAGGGGACGACGCATGGCGGGCACGGGAGGCGGCAAACGATCCGGCGATCCGCGCAAGTCTCGTCCCAGCATCATCGTCCGCAGGGAAGAGATCATCGAGGGCGGCCATCACGGCGGCGCCTGGAAGGTGGCGTACGCCGACTTCGTGACCGCGATGATGGCGTTCTTCCTGCTGATGTGGCTGCTGAACGCGACCACCGATCAGCAGCGTCGCGGCATCGCCGCCTATTTCAGCCCGATGGCCGAGGTGGAACACGGCTTCTCCAATGCCGGCATGGTGCCCGGCGGTACGAGCCCGGTCGCGGACGCCGCGCAGCTGGTCGACCAGGGCCCGATGCAGCTCGCCACGCTGTCCGCCCACGGCGACAGCAGCAAGACCGAGAATGACGGCGAGGCGGATACCGGCACTGCCGATGCGCCGCCATCCGGCCCGACCGGCGAGGCCGCCGCCGCGGCGAGCACGCCCGCATCGCCGCCGCAGGCGAACCTTCCGGCCGACCACGCCTCCGACGACGCAGGCAGCGCCGCCCGCGCGGCCGCCGAAGACAAGGCGATGCACGACACCGCGCAGCGGCTGCGCGACGCGGTGGCGCACGATCCGGAGCTGTCCGGGGTCGGCGGTCAGATGGCGATCGACGTCACACCGGAGGGCCTGCGCATCCAGATCATGGATGCCGAGCATCAGCCGATGTTCGACAGCGGATCGACGGCGCCGACGGCGCGTGCGCGTGGGCTACTGCGCGTGGCCGCACAGTTCATCAAGCCGATGCCGGAGCCGGTCTCGATCGACGGTTATACCGACGCGGCACCCTACCGCACCGGCCATCCCTCCAACTGGAGCCTCTCGTCGGGACGCGCCGATGCGGCCCGCGACGTGCTGGCGGGGGCGGGCCTCCCCGACATCAGGCTGAGCAACGTGACCGGCTATGCCGACCGCAAGCTGCTGCTGCCGGCGGATCCGCTCGCCGCTGCCAACCGGCGTGTCGTGCTGACGCTGCACCGCGCCTGGCCGCAGCCACCCGTCGCACGGGCGCAGTGAGCGCCGTGCGATGCTGACCATCGGCGGCCTGGTCTTCCTGCTCGCCTGCGTGTTCGGCAGCTTCGTCGCGTCGGGCGGCGCCATCGGGCCACTGTTCGGCTCGATGCCGTTCGAGCTGATGAGCATCCTGGGTGCCGCGATCGGCACCTTCGTCATGGCGAACTCGATGCACGACGTGAAGCACACGATCGCCGGCATGAAGAAAGTGATCAAGGGCTCGTCGTACAAGAAGCCCGAATATATCGAGATGCTCAGCCTGCTGTATTTCTTCGTCCGTCTCGCCAGTACGCGCGGGGTGATGGCGCTGGAGCCGCACATCGAGAATCCGCAGAACAGCAGTGCCTTCGCCAAGTTCCCGAGGATCTTGTCCAACCATCACGCCAGCAGCATGATCTGCGACTACCTGCGCATGGTCGGCATGAACGTGGACGATCCGCACCAGATCGACGACGTGATCGCGCGCGAGCTGAAGAAGACGCTGGCCGAGGAGCTGCATCCCTGCCACGCGCTGCAGAGCATGTCGGACGCGCTGCCCGCACTCGGCATCGTTGCCGCGGTGCTCGGTGTGATCAAGACGATGTCGCACATCAACCAGCCGCCGGCGGTGCTCGGCGAGATGATCGGTGGTGCTCTGGTAGGCACCTTCCTCGGCGTGCTGCTGGCCTATGGTGTCGTGGCGCCGGTCGCAGCCAGGCTACGCGACGTGGTGATGGAGGAGTCGAAGTATTTCGAGCTGATCCGCGCCGTGCTGGTGGCGCACCTGCACGGCCATCCGGCGCAGGTCAGCGTCGAGAGCGGCCGCAAGATGGTGCCCAACGAGCACATGCCGAGCTTCCTGGAGATCGAGACGGTGATCCAGTCGCTCGACATCACCTAGATCTTGAGTCGAACCAAAGCCTCGTCGGTGCTGCGGTTCCGTGATCCGGTGCGTTGCTCTGCGGTTCGCAGGCGATGATGGCGGACGTTCTGGCTCTTCGACGCGCGGTGGGTAGTGGTCGAACCGTTCAAGCCGCAGAACCGGCCGGGACCCGAGCGCGAGGACGACCGGTGGGTCATTCTTGGCATCCTGCACGTCCTGACCTCCGGCTGCCGCTGGCGCGATTGTCCCTCTGACTACGGCTCCCGCACCACCGTCCACGACCGGTTCAACCGCTGGTCCCGGCAGGGCTTCCGGCGGGCGATGCCGACCGCCCTGGCAGAGGCCGGATGGTCGGGCGAGGCCACGGCGACCGATGCGACCCACGTCACGGCGGACCGCGCGGCGCAGGGCGGCGAAGGGGTGCACGTGCGCGCAGGCCATCGGCTCATCGCGTGGTGGCCAGACGACCAAGATCCACGCCCTCGTCGATGTGCTCGGCCGTCTCGGCCTCCTGCTGCTGACGCCCGCCCACGCCAGTGACGTGACGACCTTCCCCACGGTGGAGGCCGACGCGCTCGACCGCATCCGCCGCCCGGCCGCGGACCGGGGCTACGACGCGGACTGGCTACGCATCGACCTACCGGCGTGAGAGGTGACGCTACCGGGAGCGCTGGCGTATCGAGGTCATGTTCTGCCGCCGGGAGGAGTTCCGCCGCGTCGCTACCCGCTACGACAAGCTCGACCGGAACTACGCTTCTGCGGACGGGCTCGCCGCCGTCACTGCGTTCTGGTTCTGATCGCGCGGGAACGTCCGACCGCATCATGGTTCGCAACGGGTGGTTTCCGGTCCGACAGCTCTTGTGTCGGCATGATAGGTAGCTTCCGTCAGAACCGGTTTCCTGCTTTCCTTAAAACTGGATCGGCAGATGGGAAAGCTGGTCGACACCGAGCCGCCGCCCCTGGTTGCTACTCGTGCAAGCATCCTGCTCGCAGCGTGTTCGACGGCCTGATAAACGGTTCATTGGTGATGGATGCGTTAGCGGCTGCCTGGTAGTCGCACTTCCACGTATGTAGACAAACTCCGGAGGCCCTGTTCATGCAGTCTGAACGGCCCCGCCCGCTGCCGCAGAAGACAATCGGCGTCCTCGGCGGCATGAGCAACTAGGCTACCAGCGAGTACTACCGCTTGCTCAATACGAAGCTCAATGATCGGCTTGATGGATGGGATAACGGTGAGATCGTTATCGTCTCAGCGAATTTCGGCAACATCGAATATTTCATTCGCAACGACCGCTGGGACGAGGCGCGTGCCTATCTGACCAACAAGGCTGACCGGCTCGAACGCGCCGGCGCCGACGTCGTGATCTGCGTTTCCAATACCATGCACCGTGTCGTGGAGCCGATCATGGCGCAACGGAAGACGCCGTTCATCGACATCGCCGATCCGACCGGCAACGCGATCCGCAAGGCCGGGATCAGCCGCGTTGGCCTGCTCGGCACGATGCCCGTGATGAAATCCCCGGAGTTGCGCGACCGATATCGACAGCGATTTGGAGTGGAGGTCGTCGCGCCGACACAGGCAGACATGGAGATCGTCGATCGGATCATTTTCAATGAGCTGGTGCGCGGCGAGCTGCGGGTGGATTCGAAACACGAATATCTGCGGATTGTGGGTGAGTTGCGCGAGCGCGGGGCGGCAGGGGTGATCCTCGGCTGCACCGAGATCTTCCTGCTGATAGCGCAGGAAGATCTACCGGGTTATCCGGTTTTCGACACCACCGAGCTACATGTGCAGGCAGCGGTAGATTTCGCTTTAGGATGAAGTAGCGCTTCTAATTCGGAATCGACCGTGAGGCATGCTACGATCTGATCCACCTTCCCACGAGCGAACCTGCAGCGGGAAAGCCGCCCTGTCGTGGCCAGCACCACGTCGGGGCGGCCTCACTTTCCCGAAATCTGTTCCCGCTCGGTTGAGTCCAGACTCTGGCGACCTTGCCGAGCAGCGGGATCCGCCGAAATCAGGTCGACGAAATAGTCATGGACGAGCCGCCTGGACGGAGCTGCCGACGCCGTCGTGCCTCGCAGCTCGGGCACGAGAAAGGAGCCGCGGAGATCCGACGGCTTCTCTCCTACAAGTCTTCAGCCGACGATGCTGCCGCCTGGATCGGTCACACCCACGAGCGTGATCTTCGTCCCGTCGACCAAGCTGAGCACCGTCGATCCGCCGCTGGTGGTGATGTGCTGGTCGCCGGACCCGTAGCCGAACAGGTCGATCTTGTCGGTGCTCGGCTTGAACCCGTTCAGCACGTCGGTGCCTCCCGCAGAGCCAGCGATGACGTCATAGACGCTCGGGCCGCTGCCCTCGGTGAAGCTCGACCCGCCGGCCCCCAGCACCGCCTGTAGTGAGCCTGTGCCGCCTGTGATGGTGTTCGAGCCCGAGCTGGCGAAGATCAGGCTGGCCCCGTTGCCGATCGAGATGTTCGACGTGGAGGCGCTGGTCACCACCAGCATGTTGCCGCCCTTGCCCGCCACCGTCAGCGCCCCGGCGCCGCCGATGATCGAGTCGGCACCGCTGGTGCTGCCGGTGACGTTCAGCGAGCCCGCGCCGCCGAATATTGCGTCGCCCTTCACCGCGTTGACCGTGAGTACCCCGGTGCTGCCGACGACGATGTCATCGCCGCCCGGCCCGCCATTGACCGTGGCGGATCCGGCAGAGGTGAAGATCTCGTCGCCGGCGCCGCCCCCGGTCAGCGTGGTGTTGGCGCCGCTGGCCGTCTGCACGATGAAGCTGTTGTGGCGGGCGCTGCCGCCGGTGAAGTTGCCGCCGCCCGCGCCGGTGAAGATGGTCGCGGAACCCGCGCCGCCGTTCACCGAGCTGGCACCGGTGCCGCCGACGAACAGGAGAGAGCCCACGCCGCCGGTGACCGTGACCGACCCGGCCGAAGCCAGGACGGTATCGGAGCCGCTGCCACCCTGCACGGTGACGCCTGCGGCCGCTTGGTAGAACTGCGCGCCACCGCCGAGGGTGACCACGGCCGGAGGCCCCGGCGGGACGTCTGGCTCAGCCGCTATGACCGTAGCGGCGCTGATCGGCACGCCGGCCGGCAGCGTGATCTCGTGCGAGCCTGCCGAGGTGCCGTCGGAGAAGAACAGCGCCTGCTTGCCAGACGTGTCCGTGCCCTCGAACACAACGCCGCCGCTTACCGCCGTGATGTTACCCCCGTTCTGGAGGTATTGCAGTCCCGCGACGGTCACCTGAGACGTGCCTTTCGGCGTCCCGTCGGTGACGAACAGACCTTCCGGGTTGATGTTGCCCGTTCCCGTCTCTGGCTCGAGGAAGAACAGCTTGTTGCCAGATACTACACATCCCTCGTCGCCCGGCTGGCCGGTCAGCTGCATGGTCCCAGCGAGGGTGCCGTCGGTCACCCAGGGGCCATAGCCGGTGTCGAAGAACACCTTGCCGTTCACACTTGTGTAGCCGTACGGGGTGCGGATCGGCGCGTCGCTCGGCCCGTTCACGTGGATCTCGGTTGTGCCGGCGGTCGTGCCATCGGTCGACCAGACGCTGATGTTGTTGGATGCGTCGATCGCGGTGAAGACGGACTTGCCGTTCGTCTCCGCCCCGCCGAACTCGACGTGGGTGCCGAGGGCAGCGTCGACCAGCTGATGGGTGCCTGCCGCGGTGCCGTCGGTGACCCAGAGGGCACCCGCGCCGCCGCCGGCCGGCTGGTTGATGAACACGGTCTTGCCGCCGCCGACTTGAGCGATGGAGCCCGGGTTGAGCGAGACGCCGGCAGGGGTGACGGCGTAGGTGCCGGCGGCCGTGCCGTCGGTGCGCCAGAGGCCGCCGCTGGTCCCCGCAAAGAAGCCGACGCCGTTCGAGAGCGTGATCGAGGTCGGGCTGATACCGGACTCGATCTCGGTGAAGGAGGTCCCGTCGGAGGTCGCGAACAGCCCCGCCGTGGCGAACTCGGAGCGGCCGGAGATCAGCAGGTCGTTACCGATGACGGCCATCGTGGAGACACCGAACGGTCCACCGGTGCTGCTTGTTGTAATGCCCTGCGTACCTGCGGCCGTTCCGTCGGTGCTGAAGATGAACGGCTCCGTCTCTCCACCGGACTCTGCGGTCGCGGCAAAGAAGCTCTTTCCGTCGAACTCGGTGAAGTCCGAGAATGCAGCGCCGGTCCCGGTAAAACCCAACGCGGACAGGTTCAGGTCGACCGTCCCCGCTGCCGAGCCGTCGCTTGAGAAAAGACTGATAGACCCATCAGCATTCTGAGTGGAAAACAGGAACCGGCTCATGCCTATGCCCTTGGGCCGCCCTTCCGGTCACGATGACGGTTTTATCGACGGCCCGGGAACATAGACGGTCGATGTTTAAGCGTCTGCTAGCGGCCGCACGTTATTGCAACGATGTGCTATACCTTGGTTGCATGACTGGTGTTCAACCCGCTGCCCTACCATGTCGAACCAGCCATCGTCCGGCCTCAGGTAGATGGCGAACTACCGGTATTCGGGAGTTCCACCGCCGAGTTCGACCGGCGCAGTCCGAAGCGCCAGCGTGTGACCGCTTATCCGTGCGACCGCTAACCTGCTAAATCCACGTCACCTGAGGCGGTCGGAGCGAGCCAGCGCCTCGTGCGCCAGCGCCGGCACGTGCTCGGAGAGGCTCGACCGCCGCTGCGCCAGCCCGTCGACCTCGAACCACGCGGCGTCGAGCGCGTCACTGGCGGCGGTAGGTGTCCCGGACAGCCACTGGCAGAGCACCGGCAGCAGGATGAAGTGGCCGACCAGCTGCCCCTCCTCGTCGCGGCGGATCACCTCGAAGGCGGTCAGGAGCTGCAGCGGACGCGCCAGGATACCGGTCTCCTCCCGCAGCTCCCGCATCGCGGCGTCCTCGATCGTCTCGCCGGCCTCGATCTTGCCGCCCGGGCAACCCCAGAGCCCGGCATCGGGCGGGTTGCGGCGCCGCACCAGCAGGAGCCTGCGCTCGCGCACCGTCACCGCGACCGCGCCGGCAACCGGTCGTCCTATGGCCGCGACGCCTGCATCAGCAGTGCCGCGACCTGCTCGCACAGCACCCGGTCGGCTTCGGTGAAGCGCGCCGGTGCCGGACTGTCGACATCGAGCACGCCGAGCAGCTGCCCTTCCCGGAGCAGCGGCACCACGATCTCCGATCGGGAGGCCGCGTCGCAGGCGATATGTCCGGGGAAGTCATGGACGTCCGCCACCACGATGCTCTCGCGTCGCGCGGCGGCGGTGCCGCAGACGCCCTGGCCGAGCTTGATGCGCACGCAGGCGACGCGTCCCTGGAACGGCCCGAGCACCAGCTCCTCGCCGCGCAGGAAGTAGAAGCCCGCCCAGTTGACCTCGGGGAGCCGCTCGAACAGCAGGGCCGCGGTGTTGGCGGCGTTGGCGATCAGGTCGGTCTCGCCGTCGAGCAAGCCGCGCAGCGCTTCGATCAGATCGTCCCGACCTGCCTGCGAGTTCGACTCCATCACGAGGCATACTCCCTCTCGCCAGGAACGATCGTGAGCGGAGTGCGGCCCGGTCAAGGATGCGGCCGGGTCTTGCTGCCGGCCCCGGCGATGCTGGCGCACCCGGAAAGACTCGAACTTCCAACCCCCAGATTCGTAGTCTGGTGCT